>NTHE01000022.1 GCA_002551355.1 Streptomyces sp. man185
CGACGCCGTCGTCCTCCATGCCCTGCACGTGCGCGTGGTCGACCGCGCCGCGCCGCTGCCGTGGAACGCGTACCGGATGGACAACGGCTGTGGCGGCGCTGTCACCCCGCGCCACTTCGCCGTGAACCTCGACCGGCCACGCCCGCTCGCGAGGCCCGTCGACGGCCTTGACGCCTCCGGCGCCGAGGTCCGGAAGATCCCGGCCGTCTCCTTCCCGTACAAGGTCACCTCCTCCGACCCCGAGGAGCTGCTGGTCTCCGCGCGGACGGCGGGCTGCGACTGCCGCTGGTACCTGGAGCTGGAGTGGAGCGCCGGGGACCGTACGGGGACGGTGCGGATCACGGACGGCGGGAAGCCGTTCCGCACGAGCGGGAGCAGGGGGAGGCCGGCGTACGTGCACGACTCCGCCGAAGGGCGCTGGATCACAGACTCGGACTCTGGTGAGTAACTTCGACTGACTGACATAGGCTGAGCAAGCGCTTAGAGATCATCTCGTTCGGCGAGTCTGCGGTAGCAGATGAGGGCGCAGACGATGCTGGTGAAGGCCAAGGAAGTGGTCGGCTTTGCGCTCGTAGCGACGGTGGCATCCGGAGAGCCATGTCATCGTGCGTTCCACGGTCCAGCGGTGGCGGCCCAGGGACTCAACTCCCTTGCGGGAGATGCGGTGGGTAATGCCTCGCCCGCGTAACCATCGTCGCAGGTGGTTGTCGTCGTAGCCCTTGTCGGCGTGGAGCTTGCCAGGCTTGCGCCGCCGTGATCCGGCGATCGCGGAGAACGCGGCCAAACTCGACGCGGTGGAACAGCTCGTCGAACTCGCGACGGGCATCGACTGCACCCTCCCGCAGCTCGCCGTGGCCTCAAGGGGGCGGCGCTCACCCTGGACGACGCGACCCTCGACCGGATCGACGAGATCGTCCGACCCGGGACGAACCTCCGACCCCGCCGCCTCGCTCCCTCCGCGCTCGCTGACCGAGCCCGCCCCGCGCCGCCGCCCGCTCGCGGAGCGCGCGGCGGCCTGAGCGAACCGGACGGCCCGCACACACCACCGCACCCGGCCCCCGAGCCACCGAAATCGGTGACCGGCGGACCGGGTGCGGTCGTAGTCGGCAGAGTGGCTTCACCGGCCCGAGGAGGCCGGGTCCACCGGACCCGTCCGGATCAGGCCTTCTTGGTCTCCCAGAAGATCCGGTCGACCTCGGCGATCAGGTCCAGGGCCTTCTGACCCGTCTTCGGGTCGTTCGAGCCCTTGGCCGCGGAGAGCGCCTTCAGGGTGTCGTTGATCAGCTGGTGCAGCTCCGGGTACTTCTCGAAGTGCGGGGGCTTGAAGTAGTCGCTCCAGAGCACCGACACGTGGTGCTTCGCGAGCTCGGCGCGCTGCTCCTTGATCAGGACGGCGCGGGTGCGGAAGTCCGCGTCCTCGTTGGCCTGGTACTTCTCCTGGACGGCCTTGACCGACTCGGCCTCGATGCGGGCCTGGGCCGGGTCGTACACGCCGCAGGGCAGGTCGCAGTGGGCGCTGACCTTCACCTTGGGGGCAAACAGGCGGGAAAGCATGGAGCTGTCCTCCTCGTGATCGTCTTCTCAGGTGGGACATTACTCCGTGGAGCGCCGCTTTCCGTGGCTGCCCCAGGGGCTTAGGTCAAAAGTCCGGGGTGAGAATCGGGCCGTCGGCCGAATGTACGGAGCCGTACGCGGGGCGATGTACTGACGATGTGCTGGAGGAGGAGCGTGAGGTGCCGGAGATGCCGGAGCGGCGAAAGGTTTCCGGAGGCGGGCGTATGACGCGGCGTCCGTTGCGGGTCGTGGAGGTGACGGGCCCCTCGATGGTGCCCACGCTCTACCACGGCGACCTGCTGCTCGTGCAGTACGGAGCGCCCGTGCGCCCCGGTGATGTGGTGATCCTGCGCCACCCCTTCCAGCAGGACCTGCTGGTGGTGAAGCGGGCCACCGAGCGGCGGTCCGGCGGCTGGTGGGTGCGGGGCGACAACACCTTCGCGGGCGGGGACAGCACCGATTACGGGACCGTGCCGGAGGAGCTGGTGCTGGCCCGGGTGCTGGCCCGCTACCGGCCCCCGGCGAAGGGTCAGCGGTCGGTGGCGGCCGTGGTGGGCTGGGCGGTCTCCGCGCTGCGGCCGGTGCGCTCGGCCTCCTCGCGCTTGCGGGCCCGGTAGGCGGCCACGTTCGCCCGGGTCGCGCAGCGGTCCGAGCAGTAGCGCCGGGAGCGGTTGGTGGAGGTGTCCAGGTAGGCGTTGCGGCACGGCGACGCCTCGCACAGGCCGAGGCGGTCCACGCCGTGCTCGGTGAGGTGGAAGGCGAGGCCCATCGCCGCGATGGCCGCGTAGCCGGCGGTCGCGTTCGACGGATGGTCGGCCAGGTGCATGTGCCAGTCCGGCCTGCCGTCCTCGTCCCGCACGTCGTGCCCCGAGATCTGCGGGCTCACCGGGAACTCCAGCAGCAGCGAGTTCAGCAGGTCGACCGCGAGCGTCTCGTCGCCGCCGTCCGCCGCCTCGAAGACCGCGCGCAGCCGCGCCCGGACGGAGCGGAACCGGGTCACGTCCGCGTCCGTCGTCCGCCGAGCCGCCTGCTGATTCGCGCCGAACAGTTCCCGGACCGCCTCCACCGAGGTGAGCGTGTCCTTGTTACGGGCCGGCTCCTCGGTGTTGACCAGGCGCACGGCGTAGTCCGAGTAATAGGCCAGTTCCACTTGTAGTCCTTACGGCGTCGGTCTAGAGTCGGGGCACCGGCCAGTGTAATGGTCGGTTGACGTGAACGGGCATTACGTGGAGGGTGACGTGACGGAGACGGCTACGGGTACCGACTGGCAGTCCTGGCAGGAGAGCTGGGACCGCCAGCAGGAGTGGTACATGCCCGACCGCGAGGAGCGGTTCCGGGTGATGCTGGACATGGTCGAGGCGGTCGTCGGACCGGAACCGCGGGTGCTCGACCTCGCGTGCGGTACGGGAAGTGTCACGGACCGGCTCTTCAAGCGGTTCCCGAACGCCACGAGCACCGGCGTCGATCTCGACCCCGCGCTCCTGGCCATCGCCCGCGGCACCTTCGAGGGCGACGAACGGGTCACCTTCGTCACCGCCGACCTCAAGGACCCGGACTGGACGGCCCGGCTGCCCCACACCTCGTACGACGCCGTCCTCACCGCCACCGCCCTGCACTGGCTGCACGCCGAGCCGCTCGCCGCGCTCTACGGGCAGCTCGGCGGCCTCGTCCGGGACGGCGGGGTGTTCATGAACGCCGACCACATGATCGACACCGCCACACCCCGCATCAACGCCGCCGAACGCGCCCACCGGCACGCCGCGATGGACCGGGCCAAGGCCGCCGGCGCGCTGGACTGGGCCGACTGGTGGGCCGTCGCCGCGAAGGACCCGGTCCTCGCCGGGCCGACCGCCGAGCGGTTCACGATCTACGGCGAGCACGCGGACGGCGACATGCCCTCCGCCGACTGGCACGCCCGCACGCTCATCGCCTCCGGCTTCGGTGAGGCGCGCGCGGTCTGGGCGTCCCCCTCGGACACCCTGGTGCTCGCGGTGAAGTAGCCGGAGGAGGGAGGGGCGGTACGGGCCATCGAGCCCGTACCGCCCCTCCCTCTTTGCCGCTGTCCGCAACCTGCCCGGCCCCCCGGCGCACTGGAAGGGTGAGACGGTCCGCCTCGGCGGGCCGAGGAGACGGGGAGAGAAGGGGCGGGGCGATGCGGATCCCGGAAAGGGGCCGGAATGCGGGCCGATGACGACGCGGCGCTGCACGACTTCGTGGAGGGCAGACGGGCCGCGCTGTTCCGCAGCGCCTATCTGCTCTGTGGAGACCGGCACGAGGCCGAGGACCTCGTCCAGAGCGCACTGGTCAAGGTCGTCCTCGGCGGCCGACGGCACGGCGGGCTCGACAACATCGAGGCGTACGCCCGCCGGACGCTGGTCAACACGTTCATCGCGAGCCGCCGGAGGTTCTGGCGGCGGGAGCGGGCGTACGGCGAACTGCCCGACCGCCCGGGGGACGCGGGCGACGCGGACACCGGGCTGGTCGTCAGGGCGGCGCTCGCCCGGCTCACGGCCCGGCAGCGGGCGGTGCTGGTGCTCCGCTACTGGGAGGACCTGAGCGTGGAGGCCACGGCCGAAGCGCTCGGGATGAGGACGAACACGGTCAAGAGCCACACGGCTCGGGGCCTGGCGGCGCTGCGCACCGGAATGGTGGAGGAATGGGTATGAACGACGTCCGTGAACTGCTCGACCGTGCCGCCGAGGGCGCGGGGAAGCCCGCGTTCTCCACGGCGTCGGTGTACGCCAGGGCAGCCCGGGTCCGCCGGCGCCGCCGGGCAGTCGTCTCGGCGGCGGCCCTCACCGTGGTCGCCGCCGGGGCGTTCGCCCTGCCACGGACGGGCGGCGATGCGGACCCCGCGCACACCACGGTGGCGTCCCCCGGCCCGTCCGGCTCCCCGACGGCGTCGGCACCCGCGCCCACGAAGGCCGAACGGCTGGCGGCGCTCCTGCCGGGAGAAGTGGGGGAGATCGAGGAGGTCTCCCTCGCCGTGCTCATCAAGAACGCGACGCCCGAACAGGCCCGCGCCAAGTACCTCGGGCCGCTGGACGGGCACTACGCCTTCCGCAGGGACGGCGGTGTGGGCTACCTCGTGCTGACTCTGGCGAGCCGGGAGGCGGTGGAGCGGAAGACGGGCCGCCCGGCCGATCCGGCCGAGGACCTGTGCGTACGGGTCGGCCAGGAGCCGGCCCGTACCCACTGCGTCCGGGAAGTGCTTCCGGACGGCCGGACGCTGACGACGTGGCACGACTCGATGGACTACGAGGGCGACGACAACGTCGGCTGGGGGCCCGAGCTGGTCGGCCGCCTCACCCAGCAGGACGGCTCGCAGTTCCTCGTACGCTCCAGCACCGGCTTCGAGGGCTCCGGCACCCAGGGGCCCCTGCTGCCGGAACCGCCGCTCTCCCGGCAGCAGCTGAAGGGCCTGCTGACCGGCCCGGAGGTGCTGCCGAAGGGCTGAGGCCGCGGACGCGCGGGAGGGCGGTACGGACCGGAGTCCGTACCGCCCTCCCGTGTGCGACGGGCCCCGGAGAGCTACAGCACCTTCGACAGGAACGACTTCGTCCGGTCCTGCTGCGGGTTGCCCAGCACGTCGCGCGGGTGGCCCGACTCGACCACCACACCGTCGTCCATGAAGACCAGCGCGTCGCCCACCTCGCGGGCGAAGCCCATCTCGTGGGTGACGACGATCATCGTCATGCCGTCCTCGGCGAGGCCCCGCATGACGTCCAGGACGTCGCCGACCAGCTCCGGGTCGAGCGCGGAGGTCGGCTCGTCGAAGAGCATCAGCTTCGGCTCCATCGCCAGCGCCCTGGCGATCGCCACGCGCTGCTGCTGACCGCCGGAGAGCTGGGTGGGGTAGTTCTTCGTCTTGTCGCCGAGGCCCACCCGGTCCAGCAGCTTCTCGGCACGGGCCCGGGCCACGGCCTTGGCCTCGCCCTTGACCTGGATCGGCGCCTCCATGACGTTCTCGATGGCCGTCATGTGCGGGAAGAGGTTGAAACGCTGGAACACCATGCCGATGTCCCGGCGCTGGAGAGCTACCTCGCTGTCCTTGAGCTCGTAGAGCTTGTCGCCCTTCTGCCGGTAGCCGACCAGCTCGCCGTCGACCGAGAGCCGGCCGGCGTTGATCTGCTCCAGGTGGTTGATGCACCGCAGGAAGGTCGACTTGCCGGAACCGGAAGGGCCGACCAGGCAGAACACCTCACGCGGGGCGACCTCCAGGTCGATGCCCTTGAGGATGTGGGCGGCGCCGAAGGACTTGTGGACGCCCTCGGCCTTCACCATGGGGGTGGTCATGCGGAGGCACCTCCGGAGGGCCGGTTGCTGAACGCGGCGAGGTTGACCTTGACGCGCTGCAGCGGCGTGAGCGGCAGCGAGCGCAGCGAGCCGCGGGCGTAACGGCGCTCCAGGTAGTACTGGCCGACGCTGAACACACTGGTCATCGTTATGTACCAGATGGACGCGACGAACAGCATCTCCATCACCGCGTACGAGGTGGAGCCGATCTGCGAGGTGGAGCGGAGCAGCTCGTTGTACGTGACCGCGTAGACCAGCGAGGAGGTCTTCAGCATGTTGATGAACTCGTTGCCGGTCGGCGGGATGATCACCCGCAGCGCCTGCGGGAGGACCACGCGGCGCATGGTCTTCGCCTGGGTCATGCCGAGCGCGTGCGAGGCCTCGGTCTGGCCCTCGTCGACCGACTGGATGCCGGCGCGGCAGATCTCCGCCATGTAGGCGGCCTCGTTCAGCGCGAGCCCCAGCAGGGCGCACATGAACGGGGTCATGACGTCCGTCATCTCGTCCTTGTAGATGAACGGGATGTTCAGGACCGGGAAGATCAGCGCCAGGTTGAACCAGAGCAGCAGCTGTACGTAGACCGGGGTGCCCCGGAAGAACCAGATGTACAGCCAGGCCACCCAGCTGGTGACCGGGTTCTTCGAGAGCCGCATCACGGCCAGCACGACGCCGAGGATCACGCCGAGGACCATCGCGAGGACGCTGATCAGCAGGGTGCGGCCCGCACCGGCGACGACGGTGCTGTCGAACAGCTTGTCGCCGACGGCCTGCCACTGGATGTTGCCCTGCGAGAAGGCGTATCCGAGGGCGACGAGGAGGCCGATGACCACGACGCCGCTGATCCAACGGCCGACATGGCGGACGGGAATGGCCTTGATGTTCTCCGGGGCCGTGGTGGCGGCCTTGGAGACGGACACCTGGCCGGCCGGTGAGGCGGCGGGTGTCTTGTCGAACTTGTCAGTCATCGTGACTGCCCTTCGGTGAAGCGTCCGGTCACTTGCCGCCGTTGACGGCGGCCTTGTCGATCGCTCCCGTACCGGCGCCCCACTTGTCGAGGACCTTCTGGTACGAACCGTCGGCGATGATCGCGTCGACGGCCTCCTTCAGGGCGTCGCGCAGCCCGGTGTTGGTCTTCTTGACGGCGATGCCGAACGGGCCGGCGTCGACCTGCTCGCCCACGACCTCGAACGCCTTGCCGCCGTCGGCCTTGCGGGCCAGGTCGACCGCGACCGGGTAGTCGTTGACCCCGGCGACCGCACCGCCGGACTTGACGCGGGTCTGCGCCTCGGTGTCGTTCTCGAACGACTCGATCTTGATGGCCTTCTCGCCACCGTCCGTACAGGCCTTCGACTGCTTCTTGAGGGCCTCCTCGTACGTGGTGCCGCGCTGCACGGCGGCGGCCTTCCCACAGAGGTCCTCGATGGAGTTGATCTTCTCCGGGTTGCCCTTCTTCGTGTACACGGCGGTGCCGGCGAGGAAGTAGTCGACGAAGTCGACGCCCTCGCCCAGCTTCTTGCCGGAGTCGTCCAGACCCTCCTGGCGCTGCTTGTTGTCCGTGATGGACGACATGGCGATGTCGTGGCGGCCGGAGTTCAGGGCGGTGATCAGACCGTCGAAGGAACCCGAGGTGAACTCGAACTTCACGCCGAGCTGCTTGCCGAGAGCGTCGGCCAGATCGGGGTCGACACCCACGATCTTCCCGTTCTCCACGGACTCCATCGGGGCGTACTCGGCATTCGTGCCGACCTTGATCACACCGGACTTCTGGTACTTCTCCGGCAGCTTGGAGAACAGCGGCGCACCGCTCTTGGTCTCCTTGCCGCTGCCGCTCTCCTGGGACGAGCTGTCGGTCTGGTCGCCACAGGCGGTGAGCAGCAGGGTGCCGGCGACCGCGATGGCGCCGATCGCCGCAATCCGGGACTTCGCGGTCGTACGACGCGTGGTGCTTGCGGTCATGTCGGGATCCTCCGGCAGGTGAGGGTGAGGTGCTGGTGGGCGGCTTGGCACGCACCTTCGAGTGTCGCCACCTTGTGTGATGACGGCATCCTGCCATTTGGACTGGCCCATTCAGGGGTCCTGCCATGTCAAAATCGGATAACGGGCGACCCCCGAACATCAACGGCCGGTACCTCGGGGCCGGACCTTCTGTGGGGATTCATTCCCCTCGCCGGAGAATCTTCGGCATGTCTCGACTGGTGGATGGCATTTATGCCGGTTTGCCGACTTGTCCAGGTATTCGACTATGAGTCACGTCACCGCGTCGATATGGACTCGTCCGTAACCCCGTCCGTCCGGTAAAAAAGACGTTTACACCCCTCATCCGGGGCTCAGGGCGCGTGTGCGGCGCGCCCGCGCGTACGTACCTCTTCCCTGCCGGGGCGGGCCAACCCGCTCGGTGCAGGGCGCGTACGCGGTGCCCGCCCACCCCTCCTCAACCAGGAGTGGCCACCCTCAAACGATGAAGACTTAAGGGGTCAACACCATGGCAGCGGAGATCGTCAATCCTCGCAGCGACAGCACTACCGACAGCGGCATCCAGCGCACGAGCGCAGCGGACACCGGGGCCGACGAGCCCTTCGATCCGGCCTTCGCCCTCCACCGGGGCGGGAAGATGGCCGTGCAGTCCACCGTCCCGATCCGGGACAAGGACGACCTTTCCCTGGCGTACACGCCCGGTGTGGCCAAAGTGTGCAGCGCCATCGCCGCCAACCCCGAGCTCGTCCACGACTACACCTGGAAGTCCCAGGTCGTGGCCGTCGTGACGGACGGCACCGCCGTGCTCGGCCTCGGCGACATCGGGCCCGAGGCGTCCCTCCCCGTGATGGAGGGCAAGGCCATCCTCTTCAAGCAGTTCGGCGGCGTCGACGCGGTGCCGATCGCGCTCGCGACCACCGACGCCGACGAGATCGTCGACACCGTCGTCCGGCTCGCCCCCTCCTTCGGCGGGGTCAACCTCGAGGACATCTCGGCGCCCCGCTGCTTCGAGATCGAGCGCAAGCTCCAGGAGCGGCTGGACATCCCGGTCTTCCACGACGACCAGCACGGCACCGCGGTCGTCACCCTCGCCGCCCTGCGCAACGCCGTGAAGCTCTCCGGGCGGACGCTGGGCGATCTGCGCGGTGTCATCTCCGGCGCGGGCGCGGCGGGCGTGGCCATCGCCAAGTTCCTGCTGGAGGCGGGGATCGGCGACATCGCGGTGGCCGACCGCAAGGGCATCGTCAGCCGCGACCGCGACGACCTCACCGAGGTCAAGCGCGAACTGGCCGAGCTGACCAACCGGGCCGGGATCTCCGGCTCGCTGGAGCAGGCGCTCGCGGGTGCGGACGTCTTCATCGGCGTCTCCGGCGGTACGGTCCCGGAGGCGGCGGTGGCCTCGATGGCGCCCGGCGCGTACGTCTTCGCGATGGCCAACCCGAACCCGGAGGTCCACCCGGAGGTCGCGCACAAGTACGCGGCCGTCGTGGCGACCGGCCGTTCGGACTTCCCGAACCAGATCAACAACGTGCTGGCGTTCCCGGGCATCTTCGCGGGCGCGCTCCAGGTCCGGGCCTCCCGGATCACCGAGGGCATGAAGATCGCCGCGGCGAACGCGCTGGCCGACGTGGTGGGCGACGAGCTGGCCGCCGACTACGTGATCCCGTCGCCGTTCGACGAGCGGGTCGCCCCGGCGGTCACCGCGGCGGTCGCTGCGGCGGCTCGGGCGGAGGGTGTGGCTCGGCGCTGAGGTGGCGCTGAGCGGTGCGTGATGGGCGGGGCCTGTTGGTTGGGCCCCGCCCTTGCGTTTCAGCCCCTGCGGCGATCTCCTCAAGCCTCTCCGGCGATCGAGGAGCGGGTGCCCGAACCGCCAGCCCCTGCGGCGATTGAGCAGCGGGGGTCTGGGGGCGGAGCCCCCGGGGCGCCGCCCCGGACCCCGCTCCTCAATCGCCGCAGGGGCTTGATGTGCCACCGGGGGCTGGTGCTGCCGCCGCACGGGCTTGATGTGCCGCCGCATGCGCAGGGTGCGGGCGCACCCCGGTTGGCGTGCGTCACACGCGTAGGCGGTTACGCGGGTCCCCCCGCCCCGCCTATCGTCGACCCATGTTCGCCGCCTACGCAGCCCGCATCGACCCCGACCAGCCCCTCGACGGCCTGGAACTGGGCGATCGCCCGGCCCCCGAGGCGCGTCCCGGGTGGAGCACCGTCACCGTCCGGGCCGCCTCCCTCAACCACCACGACCTCTGGTCCCTCCGGGGCGTCGGCCTCTCGCAGGACCGGCTGCCGATGATCCTCGGCTGCGACGCGGCCGGCGTCGACGAGGACGGTAACGAGGTCGTCCTGCACTCCGTCATCGGGCAGTCCGGGCACGGCGTCGGCCCGAAGGAGCCGCGCTCCATCCTCACCGAGCGCTACCAGGGCACCTTCGCCGAACAGGTCACCGTCCCCACCTGGAACGTGCTGCCCAAGCCGAAGGAGCTCAGCTTCGAGGAGGCCGCCTGCCTGCCGACCGCCTGGCTCACCGCGTACCGGATGCTGTTCACCAACGCCGGGGTGCGGCCCGGCGACTCCGTGCTCGTCCAGGGCGCCGGCGGCGGGGTCGCCACCGCCGCGATCGTGCTCGGGAAGGCCGCCGGGCTGCGGGTCTTCGCCACCAGCCGGGACAAGGCCAAGCGTGAGCGGGCGGTCGAACTCGGCGCGCTGGAGGCGTACGAGCCCGGCGCCCGGCTGCCACAGCGGGTGGACGCCGTCATCGAGACCGTGGGGGCCGCCACCTGGTCCCACTCCGTGAAGTCGCTCCGCCCCGGTGGCACCCTCGTCATCTCCGGGGCCACCAGCGGTGACCGGCCCACGCACGCCGAGCTGACCCGGATCTTCTTCCTGGAACTGAAGGTCGTCGGCTCCACCATGGGGTCCAAGGACGAGCTGGAGGACCTGCTCGCGTTCTGCGCCACCACCGGCGTGCGCCCGGTCATCGACGCGGTGCTGCCGCTGGACCGGGCCAGGGAGGGGTTCCGGCGGCTGGAGTCGGGCGACCTCTTCGGGAAGATCGTGCTCACGCCGACCTCCTAGATCCACCAAGAACTTGTCGATAACGCATACTTGAACAAGTGTCAGTTTTGCTGATGGGATGCCGCCCATGCGAATGGGCAGAGCACTCATAGCAGTTGTCGTCGCGTCCGTGCTCGCGGCGGGGGCCCTCGCTCCCGCCGCCTCGGCGCACCCCGCGTCCACCCGGGCCGCCGACCCGTCGACGTACGAGCGTTCCATCCCGCCCCTGACCGACGACCGGGGCCGCACCCTCACCCTGCGCGGCTGGAACGTCGAGGACAAGGCGAACCGCGGCGAGGAAGCCCTCAGCGCCATCACCGAACGGCACTTCCGCGATCTGCGCGCGAACGGCTTCAACTTCGCCCGCCTGCTGGTCTTCTGGGACGATCTGGAGCCCACGCGCGGCCGGTACAGCGAGCGCTACCTCCGGCGCATCGAACGCATCCTGGACTGGGCGCGCGAACACCGCGTCCATGTCCTCATCGACGCCCACCAGGACGTCTTCGGGCCCGCGTTCGGGCACCGGGGCATCCCGGAATGGGCCACCAGGACCGATGGGCTCCCGTTCACCCCCAACCCCGACGACTGGTTCTCCGAGTATTTCCAGCCCGCCGTCCAGCGGGCCTTCACCCACCTCTACGAGGACCCCGACCTCCAGCGCGCCCAGGCCGCCATGTGGCAGGTCCTCGCCGCACGCTTCGGGCGCCACCCGGCCGTCATCGGCTACGACCTGATCAACGAGCCGATGGGGGAGCTGCGCGAGGGCGAGGACCTGCCGACCGCCGCCCGCCGGATCGAGGCCCAGCACCTCACCCCGATGTACAACCGGCTCGCCCGCGCCGTCCGCGCCAAGGACCGCGACACCTGGCTCTTCGTCGAGCCCACCCCCATCGTCGGCGAGGGGGTGCCCACGGGGCTCGGCCGCATCGAGGACCGGCGGACCGTGTACGCCCCGCACTTCTACAACACCGCCATGGAGGCGGGCGCGGACTACGACCCGGAGGCGGGCTGGATCGAGGCGTACGAGGCCGCCGTCACCGCCTATCCGGCCCGGTACCGGATGCCGGTCGTGGTCGGCGAGTGGGGGCCGCTGAACAACGCCCTCCCCAACATGGGCCGCTTCTACCGCGACGCCGTCGACTCGCTGAACCGCTACGGCTCCGGCTGGGCGGGGTACGTCTGGTGCTACGGCGGCGGCTACTGCGCCGTCGACGAGCGGGGCCGGTTCCGTACGAACAAGGAGCTGACGGCGACCCCGTACGCCCCGGCCGTCGCGGGCGCCGTCCGCTCCGACACGTACGACGCGGACACCCGCACCTACCGCCTCGCCTACCGGGCGTCCGCCCGTCCCGGGGTGACCGAGCTGTCCCTGCCGCCCTCCTCCCGGGGCTGGCGGGTCACCGTCACCGGCCCGGCGCGCGTCCTCGGCAAGCCGTCGCGCGGGGGGCGGCCCGTCGTGCTTTCGTGGTACGGGGCCGAGGTGGTGGTGACCGTGCGGGAAGCTGGCCCGCATGGACGAACTGACCACCCCTGAGGGGTTCCTGCTGCGCCCCTGGCTGCCCGACGACGCCCCGGCGGTGCTCCGCGCCTTCGCCCCGGCCGAGATGGACCGCCAGACGGACCGGCCCGTGGACGACCGGTCCGGGGCGCTGGCCTGGATCGCGGACCGTGCGCGGGAGCGGGGGGCGCGCACCGGCTACTCCTGGGCCGTCGTGGGGGAGGAGGGGGAGGCGCTCGGCTGCGTGGCCCTCAACGTCGTCAACCGGACCCATGACAGCGGCTGGGTCTCCTACTGGACCACGCCGGAGGCGCGCGGCCGGGGCGTCGCTCCGGCCGGCGTGCGGGCGCTCGCGCGCTGGGCCTTCGACGAGCTCGGGCTGTACCGGCTGGAGCTGGGCCACCGCACCGACAACCGCGCCTCCTGCCGGGTTGCGACCCGGTCGGGATTCACGCCCGAGGGCATCGAGCGGGCCAAGCTGCGGTACGGCGACATCCGGTACGACGTCGAGCGGCACGCGCGCCTGGCCGACGATGATGTCAACTTTGGTTGACGAGAAGGTGATGTCAATGTAAGTTGACATCATGACCGAAGCAACGGATCTGGCCGCACGCGCCGGTGACCGCGACCCGCGCGTCGGGCTGCGGGCGGTGGCCGCGCTGCGGCGGCTGCTGGAGCAGCTCGAAGCCGTCCAAGTCAGAAGCGCCCGTGTTCAGGGCTGGTCGTGGCAGGAGATCGCCGCCGAGCTGGGCGTCAGCCGGCAGGCCGTGCACAAGAAGTACGGGAGGCGTTGATGTTCGAGCGATTCACCCGAGGGGCCCGCGCCACCGTGAAGGGCGCGGTGGCCCACGCCGAGCGGGCCGGGGCCGACGCGGTCACCGAGGAACACCTGCTGCTCGCGCTGCTGGAACAGGAGGGCGGCCGGGCCTCGTTCGCCGTCGCCGCCCTCGGCCTCCACGACCGCCGCGCCTCCCTGGACGCCGCCTTCGCCGAGGCCCGCCGCCGCGGCGGCCTGACCAAGGCCGACACCGACGCGCTGGCCGGTATCGGGATCGACATCGGCGCGATCGTGTCCCGGGTCGAAGGGGCCCACGGCGAGGGAGCCCTGGACCGCGGCCGCGGCAACCGCCGCTGGTGGTGGTCCGGGCACCGCCCCTTCACCTCGGGTGCGAAGACGGTCCTGGAGAACTCGCTACGGGTCGCCCTGGGGCGCGGCGACCGGTCCATCGGCGAGGAGCACCTGCTCCTGGCCCTCACGGCGAAGCCGGGGGTCGTCGCCGACGTTCTCGCCGAGCACGGAGCGACCTGTGCGGCCGTGCAGCGCGCGCTGTACGGCCGTGACGCCGACGGGGGCCAGGGGCACGCCCAGGCCGGGTGAGCGGTGGGGTGGAGCTCCTGCACCACCCCACCCCACCCTCAGGCCTTCTCGCCGTCCTCGTCCTCCGTCGTCAGCAGCGCCTCGATCCGCGCCGTCGCCGCGCCCAGGTGGCGGCGGGCCTCCGCGAGCCGGGCCTCCGTCACCCCGTGGTCGCGGGCCGCGTCCCGGATGCCGTCGCGGAAACGGTCCAACAAGCGGTCCAGGTCGCGCACCGGGTCGCCGGTCGGCGGAACGTCCTGCCCCCAGTCCCCACCGGGATCCGGGTCCTGGACGGGCGGGGCGGTCTCCGGCTCGGGCTTGCCGAACGGGGGCCAGGCGCCGGACCGGGCGAAGCCGCCGAGCTGGCCGGTGATCTCCGCGAGGCCTTCCCGCACCCCGGAGGGCCAGTCGCCCCGGGCGAAGTGCTCCTGCACCTGCCGGGCGGCGGCCTGCATCTGCTCGCGCGCCTTCTCCTGGGCCTCCTTGGCCTGGCGGCGGGCCTGCTGCGCGTCCTCGCGGGCGCGCCGGGACTCGTCCTTCGCCCGGCGGGCCTGCTCCTTCCACTCCTGCTTGGCCCGGCGCAGCTCCTCCTTCGCCGTGCGCCACGCCTCGCTCTCGCCGAGGTCGCCCCGATTGCCGAAGTCCCCGAAGTCGCCGAAGGGGGAGGACGGGGCGCCCTTGCTCCGGCCCTTGCGGCTCTCGGCCCCCGTCGCCGTGCCGTGCCGGGACTCCGACGCCGCCGCCCGCATGTCGCTGCGGAGCCGGCCCGCCGCGCCCCGCACGTCGTCGCGTATCTCGGCGGCCAGCTCGGAGACCGAGTCGCGGATCTCCAGCTCCAGGTCGGCCAGTTCGGCGCTGCGGCCCGCCAGCTCCTCGCGTCCGGCGCCGGTGATCGAGTACACCTTGCGGCCGCCCTCGGTGGCATGGGTGACCAGGCCCTCGGCCTCCAGCTTGGCCAGCCGCGGGTAGACCGTGCCGGCGGACGGCGCGTACAGGCCCTGGAAGCGCTCCTCCAGCAGGCGGATGACCTCGTAGCCGTGGCGGGGAGCCTCGTCCAGGAGCTTGAGGAGATAGAGGCGCAGGCGGCCGTGGGCGAATACGGGGGGCATGTCAGAGAACCTTTCCGGTCGGCTCGGCGGCGTACGCCTCGTCCTCGGCGGGCGGCCTGCGCAGGAGGGCGATCGAACCGGACACGGTCGTCGCCCGCAGGGTCCCCGTTCCGGCGCCCAGCGTGCCGGTGATCTTCTTCGCGCCCCACTGCCCGCCGACCCGCAGGTCCTCGAAGGCGTTGGAGACGGCCCCGCTCGCGGTGTTCGCCTCGACCTTCGCGTCCGCCGGGTGCGGCAGCCGGATCGCGATCTCGCCGGACACCGTGGTCAGCCGGATGTCCGTGGGCCTCCCGGACGGGTCGACGTCCAGCACCATGTCACCGCTGACCGACTCGGCCCGGACCGAGGCCCCCGCCCCGTCGATCACCGTCAGATCCCCGGCCACGGACTGGAAGCGCAGGTCCCCCGTGACGCTCTGGGCCTCCAGGCTGCCCGACACGGACTCCCCGCGCACCGCGCCGGTCAGCCCGACGAGCGTGGAGTCCCCGGTGATGCCGCGGACTTCGGTGCGACCGCTGATGCCGGAGACGACGGCCCCGGCGCCGATCACGCCGACCTCGACCGAGGAGGCGGCGGGCACGACGAGCGAGACGACGGCGCTGCGGCGGCGGCCCTTGGGGTCGAACCAGCGCAGGAAGTCCTGCCAGGGCAGGTCCTCGTAGGCCACGGTGAGCCGACCGTCCTCCTGGGTCACGATCAGCGGTGGGCCATCGATCGCGGAGATCTCCAGCCGGGCGTCCGGCTCATCGGTCCCGACCACGTTGACCGTGCCGTCGACGATGCGCACCTGGAGCGCCGCCACCGGATCGTCGAAGGAGAGCTTCCGCGGCTCATCGATGGTCCATGTCGACACAGGCATGGATGTGACCTCCCGGAAAGCGCGGCAACGCAACATATCGCGTCTCTTCCAGAACACGATATATCGCGGATGGGTGAAGTCAAGGGCCGCCGGGCCCCGGCGGTGGTCGGCCTCATGCCTGCAAAGCAATCAAATGTGTCCGAATTGACCTAGCGTGTGAGCCATGAACGCGACATCCACCGGGGCCCTCCTGCTGTGCCGGGCCGACCCCGAGACCGTACGGCCGCTCGCCCACCTGCTGCGCGAGCAGATGCTGCTGGTCCGCGCGGGTGAGGAGTGGAGCGTGCTCGTCCCGGAGGGGAAGCCCTGGCGGACCGGGGGCACCGAGCAGGACGCCGAGCCGGTCGACCGGGTCCTCGGCGGCTGGGCCACCGCACTCGCCGTCGGCTCCACCTGGCCGGTGCTCGCCCTGTGGTGGGACGCCGACCGGGCCGGATACACCCTCGCCGCCGGGTTCCGCCGGCCCGTGGGCTACGTCTGGCTGACCGACGGCACCCCGGTGGGCGAGGACGAGGCGACGCGCACCTTCGCCGCCCGGCTCGGCCTCGACCCGGTGCTGGACGTGCAGGCGCTGGAGGAGCTGACCCGCCCCGATCCGGAGGCGAACGCCGAGGCCCGGCTGCGCGGACTGCTCGCCGTCCTCACCCGTACCGGACTGACGCTGCCCGCCGGGCTCTCACCGGGCGAGAGCGCCGACCGGCTGCGCAGCGTCGCGGCCGTGCAGCGCGAGGTGGAGCGCGTCGAGTGGGCCGGCTGGCGCGATGCCGTACGGGTCGAACTGGACGCGGTCGAGAGCAGCCGGGTCGGCCCGTGGGTACGCGGCCCCCGCGCCCGGGCCGTCGCCGCCGTCCAGCTCGCGGCCGGACTCCCGCTCCTGCTGTGGGGCGCGCGACGCCGCAGCGGCGGCTGGGCGGCGGCCGGCGCGGTGCTCCTCGCACAGGGCGTACTGGGATTCGCGTACGAGCGGGCCAGGGCCGGCGCGGACGCCTCCTAGCAACCCTGGGACCGGGAGTTACGCGTCCTCGTCGTCCTCGTCGTCCAGCCGGGCCAGCCAGGTCGCGAGGCGCTCCACGGGCACCTCGAAGTCGGGGTTCAGATCGACGAACGTCCGCAGCTGCTCGGCGAGCCACTCGAAGGTGACCTCCTCCTCGCCGCGCCGCTTCTCCAGTTCCTCGATGCCTCGGTCCGTGAAGTACATGCGGCCAGGATATCGGGGCCCGTACGCCCTCGGAAACGCCGGATACGCCGGGGACCCGGCCCCGCGACAAGCGCGGAACCGGGTCCCCGGTGAACGTGCGAACAGCTCGTGGAGCTACCGGTCCTAGGCCTCGAAGACCTCGTTGACCAGCTGCGTCTGCTCCGCCTGGTGACGCTTGGCCGAGCCGACCGCCGGGGACGAGCCGTGCGGCCGCGAGATGCGGCGCAGGCGCTCGCCGTGCGGCACGTCCGAGCCGACCGCGAGGTCCAGGTGGTCGATCAGGTTGAGCGCGATGAACGGCCACGCACCCTGGTTCGCCGGCTCCTCCTGCGCCCACAGGTACTTCTCGGCGTTCGGGTACTTCGCGATCTCGGCCTGGATCTCCGCACCCGGCAGCGGGTACAGGCGCTCCAGCCGGATGATCGCCGTCTCCGTGTCGCCGCGCTTGACCCGCTCGGCGTCCAGGTCGTAGTACAGCTTGCCGGAGACGAAGACGACCTTGCGGACGTCCTCGGCCTTGACCGACGCGTCGCCGATCACCGGGCGGAAGCCGCCGGTGGTGAACTCCTCGATGGACGAGGCCGCCGCCTTCAGACGCAGCATCGACTTCGGGGTGAAGACGATGAGCGGCTTGTGGTGCGGGTTGTGCACCTGCCAGCGCAGCAGGTGGAAGTAGTTCGACGGCAGGGTCGGCATCGCGACCGTCATGTTGTCCTGCGCGCACATCTGGAGGAAGCGCTCCGGGCGGGCGGAGCTGTGGTCCGGGCCCTGGCCCTCGTAGCCGTGCGGCAGCAGCAGCGTGACGCCGGAGGTCTGGCCCCACTTCTGCTCGGCCGAGGAGATGAACTCGTCCACGACGGTCTGCGCGCCGTTGACGAAGTCACCGAACTGGGCCTCCCAGATGACCAGCGACTCCGGGCGGGCCAGCGAGTAGCCGTACTCGAAGCCCATCGCCGCGTACTCCGAGAGCAGCGAGTCGTAGACGTTGTACCGGGCCTGGTCGTCCGCCAGGTACAGCAGCGGGGTGTAGTCCTCGCCGGTGACCTGGTCGACCAGGACCGCGTGGCGCTGGCCGAACGTGCCGCGGCGGGTGTCCTGGCCGGCGAGCCGGACCGGGGTGCCCTCCATCAGCAGCGAACCGATGGCCAGGGTCTCGCCCATGCCCCAGTCGATCGTGGCGTTCTCCACCGAGGCCGCGCGACGCTGCATCTGCGGCATCAGGCGGGGGTGGACGGTGATCGAATCGGGGATGTTGACCTGCGACTCGGCGATCCGCTTGACGACCTCCGCGGAGACGGCCGTCTCCACGGCCACCGGGAACGCGGCCTGCGGCTCCGGGACGTGCGGGGCGGCCGGCTGCGAGGTGGCCTCGCGGACCTCGGCGAACACCTTCTCCAGCTGACCCTGGAAGTCCTGGAGCGCCTGCTCCGCCTCTTCCAGCGTGATGTCGCCGCGACCGATGAGGGACTCGGTGTAGAGCTTGCGCACCGAGCGCTTCTTGTCGATCAGGGTGTACATCTGCGGGTTGGTGAACTCCGGGTTGTCGCCCTCGTTGTGACCGCGGCGGCGGTAGCAGATGAGGTCGATCACGACGTCCTTGTTGAACGCCTGCCGGAACTCGAAGGCGAGCCGCGCGACGCGGACCACGGCCTCCGGGTCGTCGCCGTTGACGTGGATGATCGGCGCCTCGATCATGCGCGCCACGTCGGTGGCGTACATCGAGGAGCGCGAGGACTCCGGGGCGGCGGTGAAGCCGACCTGGTTGTTGATCACCACGTGCACGGTGCCGCCGGTGCGGTAACCGCGCAGCTGCGACATGTTGAGAGTCTCGGCGACGACGCCCTGGCCCGCGAAGGCCGCGTCGCCGTGGAGCGCGACCGGCAGGACCGTGAAGTCCGTGCCGCCCTTGTTGATGATGTCCTGCTTGGCTCGGGCGATGCCCTCCAGGACCGGGTCGACCGCCTCCAGGTGCGAGGGGTTGGCGGCCAGCGAGACCTTGATCTGCTCGCCGTCCAGACCGGTGAAGGTGCCCTCGGCGCCCAGGTGGTACTTGACGTCGCCGGAGCCGTGCATCGAGCGCGGGTCGAGGTTGCCCTCGAACTCGCGGAAGATCTGGGCATACGACTTGCCGACGATGTTCGCCAGCACGTTCAGCCGGCCGCGGTGGGCCATGCCGATGACGACCTCGTCGAGGCGGGCCTCGGCGGCGGAGTCGAGGACGGCGTCGAGCAGCGGGATGACGGACTCGCCGCCCTCCAGCGAGAACCGCTTCTGGCCGACGTACTTCGTCTGCAGGAACGTCTCGAACGCCTCGGCCGCGTTCAGCCGGCGCAGGATGCGCAGCTGCTCCTCGCGCTCGGGCTTCGGGCGCGGGCGCTCGACCCGGTCCTGGAGCCACTTGCGCTGCTTCGGGTCCTGGATGTGCATGAACTCGATGCCGGTGGTGCGGCAGTACGACTCACGCAGCACGCCGAGGATGTCGCGGAGCTTCATCATCGTCTTGCCGGCGAACCCGCCGACCGCGAAGTCCCGCTCCAGGTCCCACAGGGTGAGGCCGTGCTCGGTGATGTCCAGGTCGGGGTGCTTGCGCTGGTGGTACTCCAGCGGGTCGGTGTCGGCCATGACGTGGCCGCGGACCCGGTAGGAGTGGATCAGCTCGAAGACCCGCGCGGCCTTGGTGACGTCGTCGTCGTGCGAGGCGTCGATGTCCTTGAGCCAGCGGACCGGCTCGTAGGGGATGCGCAGCGCCTTGAAGATCTCGTCGTAGAACTCGTTCTCGCCGAGCAGCAGCTGGGACAGGACGCGGAGGAACTCGCCGGAGGCGGCGCCCTGGATGACCCGGTGGTCGTAGGTCGACGTGAGCGTCATGACCTTCGAGATGCCGAGCTTGTTGAGGGTGTCCTGCGAGGTGCCCTGGAACTCCGCCGGGTAGTCCATCGCGCCGACGCCCATGATGAGGCCCTGACCGGGCATCAGGCGGGGCACCGAGTGGACGGTGCCGATGCCGCCGGGGTTGGTCAGCGAGGCGGTGACGCCGGAGAAGTCGTCCATGCCGAGCTTGCCGATGCGGGCGCGGCGGACGATGTCCTCGTACGCCTGCCAGAACTCGAAGAAGTTGAGCGTCTCGGCCTTCTTGATGGCCGCGACGACCAGCTGGCGGTCGCCGTTCGGCTTCACCAGGTCGATGGCCAGACCCAGGTTGACGTGCTCCGGCTTGACCAGGGTCGGCTTGCCGTCCTTCGTGGCGAAGGAGTAGTTCATCGACGGCATGGCCTTGAGGGCCTGCACCATCGCGTACCCGATGAGGTGCGTGAAGGAGATCTTCCCGCCGCGGGCGCGCTTGAGGTGGTTGTTGATGACGATGCGGTTGTCGAAGAGCAGCTTCACCGGGACCGCGCGGACGGACGTGGCCGTCGGCAGCTCCAGCGAGGCGTTCATGTTCTTCGCGACGGCGGCCGAAGGGCCGCGCAGCGTCACGTACTCAGGGCCTGCCGGGGCCTCGGTGGCCTCGTCCGCCTTGGGCTTCGCCGTGGCGGGCGCGGCAGCGGGCTTCGCCGGAGCGGGCTTCGCCTCGGCGGGGGCGGCCTTGGCCGGGGCCGGCTGCGCGGGGGCGGCCGGAGCGGCGGCGGGCGCTGCCTTCGCCGGAGCCGGAGCGGCTGCCGGAGCAGACGCGGCCGGTGCGGCAGCCTCGGTCACCGGGGCCCCCGAGGCCCCGGCGCCGGGAGCGGGCTTGTCCGCCGTGCCGGAGGCACCCGGCTTGTAGTCGGCGAAGAAGTCCCACCAGGCGCGATCGACCGAACTGGGATCCTGGAGGTACTGCTGGTAGATCTCGTCGACGAGCCATTCATTGGCGCCGAAAGCCGCGGCCGGGTTGGTGCCCGGGCTGGCTTGGTCGGTCGAGATGCTCGAGTTACTGGGGGACTGAGACGACACGGCGGCAACCGCCCTCTTCCGCTTCACAAGGTGATGGACAGCGGAAATCAAGGCTACGCCCCCCGAACCGTTCCTTGCAGGCCGGGCCGGTGCTTCGTCGTGCACATCACATCGAAGGGCGGGTTTCGGCGCAGGAAATGGCGGGAAACAAGCGAGGTTCCACTGCACTTCGGGTACGCAGGACCGGGGAGACGATCCTGCGACCGCATCCCCTTGAGGTCCCTTGCTGGAAGGACACTGATGAACGTGCCCTTCCGGTTCGACCCTATGCCAACCAGACCGTCAACCGCGCTGCTCGGGGATTCCCGGGAGGGTGACCTGGATCCGGCAACCCCGAGCGGATTCGGCCACTCCGATCCGGCCGCCGTGCAGATCGACCGCCCAACGGGCGATGGCCAGGCCCAGTCCCGTACCGCCGTCGCTGCCCGGACCGTGCGGGGACGGCGCCTGGCCCCGGTTGAAGCGCTCGAACACCCGGTGGCGCTCCGCCTCCGGGATGCCGGGCCCCTCGTCGATGACTTCCAGCTCCAGCGACTCGGGGTACGCCCCGCGCCGGGCCAGCACCGTCACCCGGCCGTGCGGCGGGCTGTGCTTGACCGCGTTGTCGATGAGGTTGGCGACCACCTGGTGCAGCCGCTCCGCGTCCGCGTGCGCGGTGAGTTCCGGGGGCGAGACGTCCAGGTGCAGGTGGACGTCCGTACGGGAGTGATTGCCCGAACCCGACGACAGGCGTCGCTGGGAGGCGGCGAGATTGGCCTCTTTCAGTACGCCCGACAGATACGGCCACACCTCGAAACGGCGGGCCTTGAGTGCGACGACCCCGTTGTCCAGGCGCGACAGGTCCAGCAGCGTCTCGACCAGCCGGCCGAGCCGCTCCGTCTGTTTCAGCGCGGTGCGCATCGTCTCGGGATCGGCGGCGGACACCCCGTCCACCACGTTCTCCAGCACGGCTCTCAGCGCCGCGATGGGGGTGCGCAGCTCATGGCTGACGTTGGCGACCAGCTCTTTTCGATGCCGGTCCTCCGCCTCCAGATCGTCCGCCATGCGGTTGATCGTCTGCGCCAGATCGCCCAGCTCGTCCCGCCGTCCGGCGCCGCTCACCCGGCGGGTGTAGTCGCCGTGCGAGATCGACCGGGCCACCGCTCTCATCTCGTCCAGCGGCGCGGTCAGACCGTGCGCCACGAACTGGGTGATCAGCAGCGTGGCGATCACCGAGAACACGGTGATGAACTGGAACTCGGTCCGGGTCCGCAGGGCGACGATCAGCAGCCCGGTCGTGATGAACACCGAGACCACGACGAGCGTGCCCAGCTTGGCCTTGATGGAGAAGGGCCGCATTCCGGGCCCTGGCCAGGTCATGGCGCCGGAGTCTCCAGGGCGTAGCCCACGCCGTGCACGGTACGGATCCGCTCCGCGCCGATCTTCCGGCGCAGCGCCTTGATGTGGCTGTCGACCGTACGGGTGCCCGAGGCGTCCGCCCAGTCCCACACCTCGGCCAGCAACTGCTCCCGGGAGAGCACCGCGCGCGGGGTGTTGGCGAGGCAGACCAGCAGGTCGAACTCGGTCGGCGTGAGGTGGACGTCCTCGGCGCGCACCCGGACCCGGCGCTGCGCGTGGTCGATCTCCAGCTCACCCAGACGCAGTATCCCGCTGCGCGGGGTCACGGCGGCCAGCGCGGCCCGCTCCACCCGGCGCAGCAGCACGTGCACCCGGGCGGCCAGCTCCCGCATGGAGAACGGCTTGGTCATGTAGTCGTCGGCGCCGACCCCGAGCCCGACCAGCATGTCGGTCTCGTCGTCGCGTGCGGTGAGCATCAGCACCGGCACCGGACGCGCCGCCTGCACCCGACGGCAGACCTCCAGGCCGTCGAAGCCCGGAAGCATGATGTCGAGCACCATCAGGTCGGGCTGCCAGGCCTCTGCCGCGTCCACGGCCGCGGGGCCGTCCAGCGCTGTCTGCACGAGGAAGCCCTCCGCCCGCAGCCGGGCGGAAATGGCGTCGACGATCGTGGCGTCGTCCTCGACCACCAGCACCCGGCGCTGAGCCCCCGGGGTGGCCGCGACGCCGTTGTGGGTGGTGTGTGTCTGTTCCATCGCCCCGCCCCTGCCCGTTCTCGCGGGAGCCATTCCCCCGCAAGGCACGGTCTTCGCTCGTGGATTTCGTGGGTGATCCCGTGTGCCGGTCAGCAGCGTAAAGGCAGCGGAGGGCTCCCGGCTACGCAGGGTGTTGCCCCGACGGCGCGAGGACCCGCCGGACGGGCGGCCGGATCGTCGGCCTTGTGCCGGTTGGCCCGTGCGACCGCCGGGCCGTGCATACCGGGAGGGGGGTTCAGGGGGCACGCAGTGCGAGATGGACCACGTCGGGCACACCTCGGGCAACGGCCACCTCTTCCGCCCTAACCCCGCTGAACCCGGCATTCCGCAATGCCCGTTCGAAGGCGGGCGACGGCTGCGCGGACCAGACGGCGAGGACTCCGCCCGGGGTCAGGCGGTCGCGGCAGGACCCCAGACCGGCGGGGGAGTAGAGGCTTTCGTTGCCCTCCGTGACGGTCCAGTCGGGCCCGTTGTCGATGTCCAGGCAGAGTGCGTCGTAACGCTCCGTGGTGGTACGGAGGTGGGCCACCAGGTCCGCGTGCAGGATCCCGGTCCGGGGGTCGGTCAGCGCCGGCCCGGAGATCCGGTCCAGCGGCCCGGCCAGGTGCCAGTCCACGATCGCCTGCTCCCGCTCCACGACCGTGATCCGCCCCCAGCGCTCCTCCTCGGCGGCCCGCACCAGGGAGAAGCCGACGCCCAGACCGCCGATGAGCACCGAGGGCCCGGTCCGCCCGGGAGGCAGCGCGGCCAGCGCGGCGTCGATCAGCAGCCGCTCGGAGCGTCCGTCGGAGGTGTCCATCAGGAAGCAGCCGTTGGCGATGATCTCGAAGTGCTCCCCGCGCTCCCGCAGCACGACCTCACCGAAGGGGCCCTCGCGGCGGTCGAGGACGACGGGGGTGTCGGGGAGGCGGGTCGGCAGCGATTCCATCGGTTCGGGGGCGGCCTTCGCGAGCATGATGTGGCTCTCCGGTCTCCGGTCGTAGCAGTCGGTGCCCGCCCATCCTGTCCGCCGCCCGCGGTGAAGGCCAGTGTGTTTCCTGCTCCGGGGGTGGGGAACAACGGTCCGCTCGGTGGCGCTCCCCTACGTGCGGGGCCTGCCCGGCGAGAGGGGCGACGGCCGGTCCACGGGGGGCGAGCCACCTGATCGCTCAGAGCGAACAGCGGCTGGGGAACATTCGGCGACTCACGAGCATTGAGCCCACATAGCTCAACTTGCCTGCCGAAGGGGAGATCATGACTAACGAGTCCCAGGTGTTCACACCGGTCGACCTGCCCGTGCTGCCGCTCGACGACGAGGTCGTCCTGCCCGGCATGGTGGTGCCGCTGGACCTGTCCGACACCGAGGTGCGCGCCGCCGTCGAGGCCGCGCAGGCGGCCGCCCGCCCCGGCGGCGGCAAGCCCCAGGTGCTGCTGGTCCCGCGGATCGACGGCACCTACACGGGGACCGGTGTCCTCGGCACCGTCGAGCAGGTCGGACGCCTGTCGGACGGCGATCCGGGCGCTCTCATCCGGGCCCGTGACCGGGTCCGCATCGGCGCCGGGACCAGCGGTCCCGGCCGGGCACTCTGGGTCGAGGGGACCGTGCTGGAGACGGCCGCCCCCGATCCGCTGCCCGGATCCGCCGCCGAGCTGGTCAAGGAGTACAAGGCGCTCGCCACCAGCTGGCTGAAGAAGCGCGGCGCCTGGCAGGTCGTTGACCGGGTCCAGCAGATCGACGACGTCTCCGCGCTCGCCGACAACTCCGGATACTCGCCGTTCCTCACCACCGGCCAGAAGGTCCAGCTCCTGGAGACCGTGGACCCGGTCGCCCGGCTGAAGCTCGCCATCCAGTGGCTGAGCGAGCACCTCGCCGAGCAGGACGTGGCCGAGTCCATCGCCAAGGACGTCCAGGACGGCGTCGACAAGCAGCAGCGGGAGTTCCTGCTGCGCCGCCAGCTCGACGCCGTACGCAAGGAGCTGTCCGAGCTCAACGGCGACCCGGACGACGAGTCCGACGACTACCGGGCCCGCGTCGAGGCCGCCGACCTGCCCGAGCACGTCCGCGAGGCCGCGCTCAAGGAGGTCGAGAAGCTGGAGCGCTCCAGCGACCAGTCACCCGAGGGCTCCTGGATCCGCACCTGGCTGGACACCGTCCTCGAACTGCCGTGGACCGAGCGGACCGAGGACGCCTACGACATCCGCGGCGCCCGGGAGGTCCTGGACGCCGAGCACGCGGGCCTCGCCGATGTGAAGGAACGCATCACCGAGTACCTCGCGGTGCGCAAGCGGCGTGCCGACCGGGGGCTGGGTGTCGTCGGCGGCCGTCGCGGTGGCGCCGTCCTCGCCCTCGTCGGGCCGCCCGGCGTCGGCAAGACCTCGCTCGGCGAGTCCGTAGCGCACGCCATGGGCCGCAAGTTCGTCCGCGTCGCGCTCGGCGGCGTCCGGGACGAGGCGGAGATCCGCGGCCACCGGCGTACGTACGTCGGCGCGCTCCCCGGACGCATCGTGCGGGCCATCAAGGAGGCCGGTTCGATGAACCCGGTCGTCCTGCTCGACGAGATCGACAAGGTCGGCTCCGACTTCCGGGGCGACCCGGCCGCCGCCCTCCTCGAAGTCCTCGACCCGGCGCAGAACCACACCTTCCGCGACCACTACCTGGAGGTCGAGCTCGACCTCAGCGACGTCGTCTTCCTCGCCACCGCCAACGTGCTCGAAGCCATCCCGGAGGCCCTGCTCGACCGGATGGAGCTGGTCAGGCTGGACGGCTACACCGAGGACGAGAAGGTCGTCATCGCCCGGGACCACCTGCTCCCGCGCCAGCTGGAGCGGGCCGGACTGGAGAAGGACGAGGTCGCCCTGGAGGAGTCGGCGCTGCGCAAGCTGGCCGGCGAGTACACCCGCGAGGCGGGCGTACGGAATCTGGAGCGGTCGGTCGCCCGGCTGCTCCGCAAGGTCGCGGCCCAGCACGAACTGGGCGACCGCGAGCTGCCGTTCGCGGTGACCGACGCGGACCTGCGCGGCCTGATCGGGCGTCCGCACCACGTGCCCGAGTCCGCCCAGGACCCGGCCGAGCGCCGCACCGCGGTGCCGGGCGTGGCCACCGGGCTCGCGGTGACCGGGGCGGGCGGTGACGTCCTCTTCGTCGAGGCGTCGCTCGCCGACCCGGAGACCGGGGCGTCCGGACTGACCCTGACCGGTCAGCTCGGCGACGTCATGAAGGAGTCGGCGCAGATCGCGCTGAGCTTCCTGCGGTCGCACGGCGCGGAGCTGGAGCTGCCGGTCGCCGATCTCAAGGACCGGGGCGTGCACATCCACTTCCCGGCGGGCGCGGTCCCCAAGGACGGCCCGAGCGCCGGTATCACGCTCACGACGGCCCTGGCCTCGCTGCTCTCCGGACGCCTGGTCCGTACGGATGTGGCGATGACCGGAGAGGTGTCGCTGACCGGACGGGTGCTGCCTATCGGCGGCCTCAAGCAGAAGCTGCTGGCCGCCCACCGGGCGGGCATCACCACCGTGGTGATCCCCCAGCGCAACGAGGCCGATCTGGACGACGTCCCGGCCGAGGTGCTGGAGAAGCTGGACGTCCACCCGGTCACCGACGTCCGCCAGGTGCTGGAGATCGCCCTCAGCCCGGCTTCGGCCAGGACCGGGGACAGGGCCGGGGAGAAGATCCCGGCCGCGGCCTGAGCGCCACGCTGTGACGGACGCGGCGACAGGTGCGCGACCGGTACGGACGGCCCGCTTCCCGAGTCAACGGGGGCGGGCCGTTCCGCATGCCGTGATGGCCGGCTTGGGCGCTCAGGGGCGGTAGATCGTGCCCGGCTGCGGCTCGGCGGGGGCCATCAGTTCGGGGACGGTCACGAAGGTGTAGCCGTCCTTCTGGAGCGCGTCGATGATCCCGGGCACGGCGGGCACGGTGCCTTTGTAGATGTCGTGCAGCAGGATGACGCCGTCCTTGCTCGCCTGGTCCAGGATCCGCTTCTTGATCAGCGCCGAGTCGTTCGTCGAGTAGTCCTTGGCGGTGGCGCTCCACAGCACTTGGGAGAGCCCCAGGTCCTTGGCTATCTCCGAGACCGTGTCGTCGGTCCGGCCCTGCGGCGGTCGCATCAGCCGGGGCTTCTTGCCGGTGATCTTCTCGATGGCCAGCTGCGTCTTCTCCAGCTCGGCGCGTATCTCGTCCGGCTTCCGGTCGGTCAGGATCTCGTGGGTCCAGGTGTGGTTGGCGACCTCGTGGCCCTCGTCCTCGATGCGCTGCACCACCTCGGGGTGCTTGACGACGTGGTGCTTGCCGAGCAGGAAGAAGGTGGCGTGCACCTTCTTCTCCTTCAGGATGTCGAGCAGCCTCGGTGTGTCCTCGCCCGGGCCCGCGTCGAAGGTCAGGGCGATGCACTTGGCCTTGCGGCAGTCCGCCGGCCCGAACGCGCCCTTGGCGTCGGAGGCGGCCTCCCCGCGTGCCGAGCCGGGGGCGGTCGTGTCCATCGAGCAGCCGCCCAGCGTCAGTGTGAGCGCCGTCACCAGCGCCGCGGTCAACCCGCATCTCGACAACGGCATCTTTCCGGGCACGACACATCACTCCTCTGTGCGGGAAATCCGCACAGGTGTGCGGTACGCCGATGACTATACATAGTGCGTATACACCGAGTGCATAGTGGGGTTCGAGGCGCTGGGAAACCCGGGATCCGGGGCCGGGCCGCCGCCGTCGGTCCACTCCTGCGAAATACTGGCCGAGCTGCGGCGCCGACCGGTCGCGGAGGAAGCTTTCATCGGCAGGAAACCGTACGAGGGGTACTGACGTGCGCGGGAACGACAGCGAGCCGGAGCCGGGCATCCCAGACGCACGTGGCGTCGACCACGAGTTTCTGGCGCTGGAGCGTGAGTTGGCCGTGTTCCTGCGCCGGGCGCGCGCCAGCTCGGGCGAGATGGCCCGGGAGGTCCACCCGGAACTGGAGCCCGCCGCCTACGGCCTGCTCGTCCGCCTGGAGGCGGCGGGCCGGCAGCGGGCCACCGAGCTGGCCGCCTACTTCGGCGTCGGCAAGGCCACCATGAGCCGCCAGCTGCACTCCCTGGAGAACCTCGGACTGGTGGCCCGCGAACCCGACCCGGCCGACGGGCGCGCCTGGCTCGTCCACCTCACCGACGACGGCCTGGCCCGCTTCCGCAGCGTCCGGGACGCTCGCCGCGGGCGCTACGTGCGCAAGCTGGCCGACTGGGACCGGGCCGAGGTCGCCGAGCTGGCCCGGCTCCTGCACCAGCTGAACGCCCGCGCCGAGAACTGACCCGGCCCCGAATCCGGGTCAGCCTTACCCGGTCAGCCCAGCTCCACCAGGAGCGCCGTGGCGTCGTCGTGCGTCTTGGCGCGCCCCAGTCGTACGCGCCCCGCCTCCGCGTCGGCGAGTTCCAGTTCCCGCACCCGGTCGATCAGCCCCTGGGGCCCCGCCTTCCGCAGCAGCCCCAGCGCGCCCGCCCAGTCACCCTCGCCGAAGACCTCCGTCCAGCGGGCCGCGCCGTCCGTGAGTGCGGCGAAGGCCCGTACCCCGGCCGCCGGGGTGCTGCCCGTCACCGCCCGCGAGGCCGCCGACGGGTCGGCGGCGGCCGTGAAGAACCCGCCCTCCTTGTTGCGCACCGTGGCATCGGCGATCTCGTTGGAGGCGAGCGAGCCCGGCGGGAGCCGGTTCAGCCGGTCGTCGAGAACCGCCTGGACCGCGCCGTCGCGGGACTCCAGCAACAGGACCGAGTCGGACAGCACCAGGTACTCGATCCGGTGTCCGCTCCAACGTGCCAGGGTCACCGTCGCCTGAGGCGTACGCACGTGAGAAAGGTCACAGGTGACCCGATGGGCGTCGGCTGTACGGGAGATGGCCGCGGCCAGGATCTCGGTCAGGGTCAGGTCGGGGCGGGAACCGGACAGTTCCACCAGCGCGCCGCCCAGCCGCGCGGTGAACCACGGGACCGAGTGCACACAACCGTCGTCCCCCCGCGGCGGCGTGACGCCGTCGAGCAGGACCAGCACACCGCCCTGGCCGGACGCGGGAAGGGTCCCGGAGGCCCAGTCCTCGTTGGGGCGTTCGGGGCTGCCGGGCGCGGTGGCGAGTTCGATGCGCATGCCGCCAGTCTGCACGAGCCCTTCACCACCCCCGCACGCGACCGGATATGACCCTTACCAGCAGGTCAACGCGGGCGAGCCAGGCGGAAGAACCGGCTCCGAACCTCGTGCGGGCGGGCATCCTGCCAAAGGCGGAGCGGAAGTTCCACCCGGTGGTCCACGCATGGTCAGAGGCGCGCCTGGGGAGACTTGTTCGCCAACTCCAGAGTGATGTTCACTCCTTCGAGTGGCGGAGCGGTTGATGCGCGCCCCCCTCTCAAAAGCGCTGGAATGGTCAGAAGCCGTACCAGGAGCGGGGCGCCCTTCCATGTGACCGTGCGTCACCTCTGCTTCAAGGGTGGACGAGTCAAGATTGCGAGCACCGGTGCAGAAGAAGCGGCCGCGGAGCAAGGGCACGACGCGCGACGGTTCCGGGGCGACGCCTCCGGCGCCCGGTGCGGACAAGCGGACCGTGCGGGTGCGCAGCCGACTGGTCGCCGGGGTCGCGGTCGTCGGCGTCATCGTCGTGGCGGCGGGCGCCCCCGCCGTGCTCGGGGCCTCCAGCGATCTGAACGAGTCCCAGCGGCTGGTCACCCTCGCTGAGCTGAACCAGCAGGCGGTCACCCTCGGGCACTCCCTCGCCGACGAGCGTGACTCCGTCACCGCGTACATCGCCGACGGCCGGAACGAGCAGGCCGACGGCGACGACGGTGCGAAGAACCGCGCCGCCCGCAGCACCCGCGTCGACCAGCAGATCGACGAGATCCACGAGGCGGCCCCCGCGGCCCTGCGCCGCGACCTCTCGACGGTTCCCTCACTGCGCCGCTCCGCGCTGACCGGCAAGGGCTCGGCCCTGGAGGCGCACCAGGCGTACTCCGACCTCATCGCCAAGCTGCACGGCATCGCCGCCGAACTGGCGGAGAGGACCCCGCCGCGCGCCGCCGACGCCACCCGGGCCCCGCTCACCCTCGGCGGCGCGTCCGAACAGGCCTCCGCCACCCGCGGGCTCCTCCTCGCCGCGCTCGCCGTGCCGAGCCCCGAGCCCACGACCCCGCAGACCGACCCCTTCACCGGGCTGCCCGTGCAGACCCAGGACGAGGGCGTCGCCCGGGCCGACCGCGAACGCGACGCGCTGAGCGCCGCCGCTCAGCAGGCCCGCGTCCGGGAACTGGCCTCGCTCGCCGACTTCGACCAGGCGGCGGACCCGGAGGCCCGCGACAAGCTCTCCGCCACCGTCACCGGATCCGAGGTCAACAACGCGGAGAAGTACCTCACCCGCCTCACCGACCGCCCCGAGCTCTCGGAGGCGGAGCGCGGGGTCAGCCCCGAGAAGCTGGAGGCCGCGCTCTCCGCCCGCGTCGACCGGATGCGCAGCGTCGAGTCCGCCCTGACCACGGGCCAGGTCCGGCACCTGGAGGGCCTGCGCGACGACGACGTCACCGCCCTCGAACTGAGCATCGCGCTGCTCGGCGGCTGCTTCCTGCTCGCCGTCGGCGTCTCCACCGCCGTCGCCCGCACCCTCACCCAGCCGCTCGCCGTCCTGCGCATCGGAGCCGCCCGCCTCGCCGAGGACCCCGAGAACGCCGAACCGGTCCGCTACACCGGCCGCAACGACGAGTTCGCCCAGGTCGTACGGTCGATGAACACCCTGCACGGCAGGCTCACCACCCTGCACCAGGACCTCGGCGGACGCGTCGAGAGCCTCACCGGCGAACGGTCCAAGCTGATCGCGGGCCGGGAGGCCCTCGTCACCCAGCGGGCCGAACTCCAGAAGCAGGCCGCCGAGCTGGCCACCCAGCTGGAGCAGCTGAGGAACACGGTCAACCACACCTTCGTCAACCTCTCCCTGCGCACCCTCGGACTGGTCGAGCGGCAGCTCGGCGTCATCGAGGGCCTGGAGGAGCGCGAGCAGGACCCGGAGCGCCTGGCCACGCTGTTCAAGCTGGACCACATGGCCACGGTCATGCGCCGCCACAGCGAGAACATGCTCGTCCTCGCCGGCGCCGAGCACGGTCACGGCCACCCCGGGCCGATCCCGCTGGTCGACGTCGCGCGCGCGGCCGTCAGCGAGATCGAGCGGTACGAGCGGGTGACCATCCAGTCCCTGCCGCCGCACGCCCAGATCGCCGGGTTCGCCGCCGACGACCTGTCCCACCTGCTGGCCGAACTCCTGGAGAACGCGACCTCCTTCTCGCCGCCCGACTCCCATGTCGAGCTGTCCGGCTGGCTGCTGGAGAGCGGCGAGGTGATGCTCTCCGTGTCGGACGAGGGCATCGGCATGTCGACGGTCCGGATGGGCGAGCTGAATGCCAGGCTGGCCGACCCGGCCTCGTTCGAGCCGGGGGAACGGCACGTCGACATGACCGGGGCCGGACTCGGCCTGCAGGTCACGTCGCTGCTGGCCGCCCGGCACGGAGTGCGGGTCCAGCTGCGCGAGCAGAAGGGGAGTGGTGTGACGGCCGTCGTCGTCCTGCCGCAGGCCCTGCTGCCCAAGACCCTGCCCGCCGCGTCGCCGCCCGCTGTGCAGCTGCCCGGTGACGCGCCCACGCTCAACCTGCCGGGCTCGGTGGCGGAGGCCAACTCCAACGCCCTGCCGAGCCGTTCACCGCTGCCCGCCGCGCTGCCCGAGCCGGGCACGCCCGCCGGAGCCGAGGCGACGCCGGCCCTGGAGCCCGAGGCGCCGTCGGCGGCCGACCCGGCCGCGGAGCCGCTCGCCGAGGCCGCGTCGGACCCGTCGGACCGCGACGCGGAGAACGCCCAGGAGCCGGTGACCGAGCCGGTGACGAAGGCTCTGCCCGCCGTCGACCCGATGATCGCCGCCGCCGAGCGGACGATCCGTGAGAGCGCCGCGGGCGAGGACGCCGGAGTCGACGACGAGGCCCCGGAAGCCACCGCCGGAACGCGGCAGGAGCAGGAGCGGGAAGAGTCCGCCCAGCAGCCGTTCACGGAAGCCGAGCCCGAAGCCGAAGCCGAGGCCGCTGCCGTAACCGGACCCGACGCCGAGCCGGACCCCGAGCCGGACGCCGAGATCACGCTGCAGGTCCGACTGCCGAAGCCCCCGGCTGCCCCGGAGACCCTGCCGGGCCCGGCCGCCCCGGCGACGGCCGACCCGTACGCCATCGGCCCGGACCGCCACGAGCGCCCGGCCGAGACCGGCCCTCGCGACCAGGACCCGGACGGGCCCGCGTTCCGCCCCGCGCCCCGCGCCGAAGCCCCCGCCGACACCGTTCCCGGTCCCCGCCGCCCCGAGGCCGGGCGGATCACCGACAAGGGGCTGCCGAAGCGCACCCCCAAGGTGGCTCGGCCCGACACGGCCCCCGCCCCCGGGCGTACCGGCAGCCTCGACCGGGACGCCCTGCGCCGTCGGCTCGGCAGCTTCCACCAGGCGGCGAAGGAAGGCCGGCGCGACGTCGAGGCGGAGATCGCCGAGACCGGCGGTATCGCCGTCGCCGCTCCCGGAGGCGTACCCACCGACCGCACCGGGCACGAGACCACCAACGCACACACCACAGGCACCGCACAGGACACACGTAACGCAAGGACCGCACGGGACGCAGAGACCGGCGCCCGGGCGGACGGCCGGAACGAAGAGACGGGGGACACAGTCGAGGAGGCACGCAGTTGACTGCGCCCAGCACATTCGGGCTGAGTACCGAGGCCCGGAACCTTCACTGGTTGCTGAGCAATCTCGTGGAGGAGGTGCCAGGGGTCCACTCGGTCACCGTCGTCTCGTCCGACGGCCTGATGCTGCTCTCCTCCGACCCCGGCCATCTGACCGCGAAGGCGGCCGCACCGGCCGCCGGGATGTCGGACGGGCCCAAGGGGTCCAGCGCCGACCTGGCCACGATCGTCTCCGGCATCGGTTCGCTGACCGTCGGAGCCGCGAAGCTGATGGACGGCGGCGGCGTCAAACAGACGATGGTCGCCATGGACGGGGGCAGCGTCTTCGTCATGTCGATCAGCGACGGCTCCCTCCTGGGCGTCCACGCCACCCCGGACTGCGACATGAGCGTCGTCGCGTACCACATGGCCCTCTTCGTCGGCCGGGCCGGACACGTACTCACCCCCGAACTCCGCAGTGAGCTGCGCACATCGTTGGAGAGCACCCAGTGACCACCGCCGCCGCAGAACCCGCCCCCCGGCTCCCCGTCCGCGGGGCCGACAAGCGCCCCGCCCGGGTCCGCCCGTACTCCCTCACCGGCGGCCGCACCCGGTTCGGGCACGTCCTGCTGGTCGAGACGTTCGTCGCGGCCCTCGAAGCACCCGAGGAGCGCCGCGAGCTCACCAACGGCAACCTCGCCTCGCGGGTCATGCCGGAGCTCCAGGCCATCGTCGAACTCTGCCGCCGGATGCGTACGGTCGCGGAGATCTCGGCCCTGCTGAAGATGCCGCTCGGAGTCGTCCGGGTGCTCCTCAGCGACCTGGCCGACCAAGGAAAGATCCGCGTGTACGGAACCGGTCACGGAACCGGTCAGCCCGACCGCGCACTGCTCGAAAGGGTGCTCAATGGACTCCGCCGTCTCTGAGGCGCCGCTCTTCGCCCCGCGCCAGCAGGGGCCCCGGGGCCAGGCGTCACGGCCTTCCGACCAGGCCGAGGAGTCCCTCCAGGCCTGGCAGCTCGACCACACCCGCGCGCCCACTGCCACCAAGATCGTGGTGGCGGGCGGATTCGGCGTCGGCAAGACGACCTTCGTCGGCTCGGTCTCCGAGATCACGCCGCTGCAGACCGAAGCGCTGATGACCCAGGCCAGCGAGGAGACCGACGACCTCTCCGCGACGCCCGACAAGACCACCACCACCGTGGCGATGGACTTCGGCCGGCTCACGCTGGAGGACGACCTCGTCCTGTACGTCTTCGGCACCCCGGGCCAGCAGCGCTTCTGGTTCATGTGGGACGACCTGGTGCGCGGGGCGATCGGCGCGGTCGTCCTCGCCGACACCCGGCGGCTTGAGGACTGCTTCCCCGCGCTCGACTACTTCGAGAGCTGCGGCCTGCCGTACATCGTGGCGGTCAACCACTTCGAGGGGACGCCGGGTTACGCGGCGGAGGACGTCAGGGAGGCCCTGACCGTACCCCCGCAGGTGCCGATAGTGATCATGGACGCGCGTAACAGGATCACGGTCGTCGAGTCGTTGCTCGCCCTGGTGGGCCACGCTCTCGACGTCACCCCCGCGTAGATCGCACAGATCGCCCCGAATGAGAGACAACGGAGAGCCGCGATGCGGAAGATACTCATAGTCGGAGCCGGCCAGTCCGGGCTCCAGCTGGCCCTGGGACTGCAGTCCAGAGGCTACGAAGTCACCCTGATGTCCAACCGCACCGCCGACGAGATCCGCACCGGCCGGGTCATGTCGACGCAGTGCATGTTCCACACCGCGCTCCAGCACGAGCGGGACTACCAGCTGAACTTCTGGGAGTCCCAGGCCCCGAGGATCGAGGGCCTCGGTGTCTCCGTCGCCGCCCCCGACTCCTCCCGCGCCATCGACTGGGTCGGCAAGCTGGACGGCTTCGCCCAGTCCGTCGACCAGCGCGTGAAGATGGCCGGCTGGATGGAGACCTTCGCCCAGCGCGGCGGGCAGCTCGTCATCCACGGGGCGGCCGTCTCCGACCTGGACTACTTCTCCCGCACCTACGACCTGGTGATGGTCTCGGCCGGCAAGGGCGAGCTGGTGTCCATGTTCGGCCGGGACGCGACCCGTTCGCCGTTCGACGCCCCGCAGCGCGCGCTGGCCGTGGCGTACGTCCACGGGATGGGCCCGCGCCCCGAGCACCCGGAGTTCGACGCGGTCCGCTGCAACCTGGTGCCGGGCGTCGGCGAGCTGTTCGTGATGCCGACGCTCACCACCTCCGGCCGCGCCGACATCCTCTTCTGGGAGGGCATCCCGGGCGGTCCGCTGGACGCCTTCCAGGGCATCAAGGACCCCTCCGAGCACCTGGCGAAGACGCTGGAGCTGATGGAGAGGTTCACGCCGTGGGAGTACGCCCGCGCCACCAAGGTCGAGCTGACCGACGCCAACGGCACCCTCGCCGGCCGTTACGCCCCCACGGTCCGCAAGCCGGTCGGCCGGCTGCCCGGCGGCGGCCTGGTCCTCGGCGTCGCGGACGTCGTCGTGGCCAACGACCCGATCACCGGCCAGGGCTCCAACTCGGCCTCCAAGTGCGCGAACGCGTACCTGGACTCGATCATCGAGCACGGTGAGAAGGAGTTCGACGCGGCGTGGATGCAGTCCACGTTCGACCGTTACTGGGAGACCGCGCAACACGTCACGAAGTGGACCAACGCGATGCTCGGCGTCCCGCCGGAGCACGTACTGAACCTGATCGGCGCCGCCGGTCAGCTCCAGCCGGTCGCGGACCGCTTCGCCAACGGGTTCAACAACCCGGCGGACTTCGAGAACTTCTTCTACGAGCCCGAGAAGACGAACGCGTACCTGGCCTCGGTCGCCGGGGCCTGAGCCTCCCGATCACCGCCTCGGCGGCCGGACCCGCACCGCCGGTCCGGCCGCCGAGGGCTTTCCGCGGCCGTTGCTACGGGGCGTCCGGCGCGGTGTCCGCGCTGTAGCCGGTGTCCGCGCCGACGCGGGCGCCCTGGGGGAGTTCCGGGCGCGTGTACGCGGACAGGGGCGCGCCGCCCGGGTCGGGGCGTACGGCGCCCAGCAGTGGGTTCGACGCCAGCGGTGAGACCTTGACCTTCGTGCCGGGACGGGGCGCCTGCACCACCAGGCCGTCGCCGATGTACAGCGCCACATGGGTCGCCTTCGGGAAGTAGATCACCAGGTCCCCTGGGCGCAGGGCCGACACCGGCACCTTCGGGAGCTCCTTCCACTGCTCCTGCGAGGTGCGCGGGATTCCCCGCCCGGCCGCCGACCAGGCCTGGGACGTGAGCCCGGAGCAGTCGAAGGAATCGGGCCCCTCGGCCCCCCACACGTACGGCTTGCCGATCTGCCGGACCGCGTATGTCACGGCGTCGCCGCCCTGCCGGGTGGGCGGCCGGGTGGAGCTGAGCGCCCCGGAGGCCACCAGCTCGCGCTGGGCCTTGTCCACACCCTGCTGTTCGAGACCGGCGAGCTGGGCGATCTGCTCCTCGGAGAGTGTGGCGAGCAGCCCTTCGACCTCCTTCAGCCTGCCGTTCACGGCATCGCGCTGCTTCTCCTGCCGCGCGACCAGCTTCTTCTGCTGGTCCAGGGCCTTGCGAGAGGCGGCGGCGAGCGTGTCGGCCCGCCGGGCGGTTTCGGTGAGCCGGTCCACCGTCGCCGCGCGGTTGGCGGCCAGCCGCCCCACGACATGGCTCTGGTCCAAGGCCCGCTGGGGGTCGTGGGCCAGCAGCAGCCGGAGAAACGCGGAGAACTCGGTGCGCCCCCGGTACTGCTCCCTGGCCAGCCGCCCTGCGTCCCCGCGGCTGACCTCCAGCGCGGCCCGCGCCTTCGCCAGGTCCGCGTCCACCTTCTTCACCTGCGCGGTGCGCTGCTTCAGCTTCTCGGCGGTGGCGTTGTAGGTCTCGCTCGCCTCCTCTGCCGCCCGGTAGCGGGTCTGCAGCTCACGCAGCAGGGCGACGACGCTCTTGGGCGCCTCGGGGGCGGCGAGGGCGGTCTCGGCGTCGACCTCCGCCGCGTCCGTCCCGTCGGCTTCCTCCGTCGCGTCCGGGTCGGCCGTCTCCTCCGCGAGGGGTGCGGAATCCTCGGACGGTGCGGGGCCCGGCTCGGCCGACGCGGTGGTGGGGGAGACCGTGAGCGCCGCGGCCAGCGCGGTCGTGCAGACCGCGCGCAGGAGCCTGCCTGACACGACATCACCTCCGTTACGGAGACGCAGCCCGGCAACAGGCTCGTCCAAAAGTGAGCGAATCCCATTAATCCGGTCACTCGTCGTCAGGTGATGCAAGCACCGAAGGGCGCGCCGCCCGGAGATCCCCCCGGACGGCGGCGGCCGTGGTGCTCGTGGCGAAGGGCCCGGGGCTCAGGCCACCGGGAAGGCGTAGAAGGACCTGCCCCGCTGGACGACGGCGGTCTCCCCGACGGCGAGCACCCGGTACCACGCGCTGACCGTCGCCCCCTTCGCATCGGCCGACCCGATGTCCTGGAACTTCCACAGCCGCTCGCCGTCGGCCGCCGAGAACGCCGTGACCTGGACGGCGTCGGCCGCGATCAGGGTCTTCTCGCTGCCGCTCAGGGTGAGCGACGGGGCGTTCCCGATGCCCGGCACCTCCGTGGAGCGCCGCCACACGAGCCGGCCGCTCTCCCGCTCCACCGCGCCGACCAGCCGGCTGCGTTCGGTGGTGTGAATCAGGGGCCCGGCGACCAGGGGGGTGCCGAACACGGAATCCTCGCTGCCCTCGACGCGCCACAGCGGCTTGGAGGTGTCCGCCTCGAAGGCCTGGAGATCCGTGCCGACCGCCGCGTACAGCGTCCCGTCCTCGTCGCCCGCGGTGGCCGCTTGGGGGGAGGCCGCGCCGTACTGCTTGGTCCACAGCAGCTCGCCGGTCTTCTGGTCGAACGAGCGGACCGACCCCTTCCCCTTCTTGACCTCGGCCGCCGTCAGGCTGACCGCGTCCTGCCGTACGAGGACGTCGGCGGAGCGCTCCGCGACCACCCGGTAGGCGGGGGCGCCGGGGTCGCGGCCCGCCGGCACGGAGGTCCGCCACAGCTCCTTGCGCTGCACGATGTCGTACGCGAAGAAGTAGGCCTCGACGACCTCCTTGTCCTTGCCCCTCTTCTTGCCCTTCTTCGGCTTCGGAGCCTTCACGGTGACCGTGTGCGACCCGGTGAACCAGATGACCGGCCCGGAACTCCCGGCCAGCCGCCCGACGGTGAGGTCCGGCAGGTCCTCGAAGGCGTCGGTGTAGCGCACGCGGTGCACGACCTTGCCGTTCTCCGGCGACAGCCACAGGAACTCCGTCGGGCTCGCCACGAAGACCAGATCGGCGCCCGCCGCCAGCGCGGCCTGCCCCTCCGCGGCGTCCGCGCGCTGCCACAGCCGCTTGCCGGTGCGCAGGTCCACGGCGCTGGCCTGGCTCTCGCTGGTCACCACGAGCAGCTTGTCCTGCCAGACGGCGGTGGTGAGCGGGGCCGACTCGGATGCCGGGTGCGCGTAGATCCAGCGCGGCTCGGGGGCCTGCCCCGCGATCGTACGGCGGGGCTTGGGCGCGGGCTTGTCGTCCGTCGCCTCCGCGGTGTCCCCGGAGCCGAGCGCGGCGACCGAACCGCCGCCCACGATCAGCCCGCCGACGGCCGCCGCCGCGATGGTCAGCAGGGTCCGGCGGCTCGCGCCGGGGTCGGGCGCCGGGGCCGGTGCGGGCGGCAGCGGCAACGACACCATCGGGCCGCCGCCGGGGCCGCCCGGACCCGCGGGCCCGGCCGGGAGGGCGGCCGCGGGATACGGGGCGGGTCCGCCGTACGTGTGGCCCGGCTGCTGCTGGGCGACGGGTGCGGAGGGCAGGGCGGGCGGCGCGGGGTGGACCGCCGGGAGGGCGCCGGGGGCCTGGGGTGCGGTGAGTTGGTGGGGAAGCGCGAGCTGGGTGGTCGGGCGGTCGTTCCGCGGCGGCCGTGGCCCGGTGTTGAGGAACCGGGTGGTGCCCCGGTCCTCGCCCTCACCGATCTCCCCGTCATCCGGGGACGCGGGCACCGGCGCGCCGGCGGGGGCCCGGGGCGCGGACGCGGGCACCAGCGCGTCCGACGGCCGGGCGTCCTGCGGTCCCGGGGTCACGGGGCTCCGCGTGGCTTCCGGGGCCACGGCGGCTCCCACCGGCGGCGCGGGCGCGTCCACCGGGGACGCCGGCGCGTCCGACGGCCGGGTGTCCTCGGGCTCCGGGCCCTCGTGCGCGCTCACCGGCTCCTGGGTCGCGCGGGGGTCTTCGGGCCGGGCGTCCTCAGGAGCGGGAGGAGTATCGGCGTGCCCGGCCGCGTCCGCTTGCTCGGCCTCCCCGGCAGCAGGGGCCCCGGCTTCCTCCTCCGGCACCTCCAGTGCCAGGACCCGCGCCTCCTGGTCCGCGACCGCCGCCGCGAGCGCTTCGGGCAGCCAGCCGCCCCGGGCGAGGCCCGCCGCGCCCTCCAGGGCCAGTTCGGCGGCGACCGCGCCGGCCGTGGGGCGCTCGGCCGGGTCCTTCGCCAGGCAGCTCGCGACCAGCTCGCGCAACTCCTGTGGTACGGAGTCGAGTTCGGGCTCGTCCTCGGCGATCCGGCGAGCGGCCTCCTCGGCCGGACCCTCCGTGAACGGGGTGGTCCCGGTTGCCGCGTACGCCAGGAGCAGCCCCAGGACGAACAGGTCGGAGGCGGCCGAGACCTCCTTGCCCTCGATCTGCTCGGGCGTCAGATAGCCCAGCCGTACCGAGAGCTGGCCGCCCGGCCTGGCCTCCGCCGAGGCGGCCGCGCCCAGCGGGCCGAAAGCAGTGAGGCGGGGGCCGTCGGCGGCCAGCAGCACCGTGCCGGGGGCCAGGCCCTGGAGCACGGACCCGGCGGCGTGCACCCGGGAGAGGATCTCGGCGATGCCCGCGCCCAGTATCCGCAGGGCCCGCTCGGGCAGCGGACCGGCGATGCCGATCGCCTCGGCCAGCGGCAGTGCGGGGACGTAACCCGCCGCCGTCCAGAGCGGTTCCGTCCCGTCGGCGGGCGTCCCCGCCGGATCGCCGGCGCCCAGGGGCGGGGCCACCCAGCCGCCCGCGAGGCGCTCGGCGGTGCGGGCCTCGGCCTGGAAGCGGCGGCTGAAGACCGGTACGGCGGCCAGTTCGGGGCGTGCGGCGGTGATGAGGGCCACCTCGCCGGACGCGGTGTCCCGGGCCACGTACCGCACGGCGCTCGCGCCTTCGTCGAAGCGGGCCAGCGCGGTGAAGCGGCCGAAGCGGCGTGGATCGTCCTGACGCAGCGCCTCCATGGCGCACCCCCTTGTGACCGTTGTACGGCGACCGGATGGCCCGTCCCCGGCGCCTGACCGTCGATCTTAGGGCCTGCGGCCCCGCGGACGGCCCGTCCGCCGCACAGTCGTGGCCCCGCCCGCCGCTCAGTCCCGGCTCGGCGGCTTGGACCAGGGCCACTTGAGCGTGCGGTGCTCCCGGCCGCCGGGGGCGTACTCGTACACCCAGCCGCGCTGGAGGCCGAGCCGCTTGGTGTAGCCGGCCGGGACCCGCTGGTAGGCGTACACCGTGGCGGGGCCGCCGTCGGGGGAGGGCACCGGGACCTCGTACCACTTCGGCGGGTGGCCGGTCGGGCCCAGCAGGATCGGCAGGATCCGGCCGTCCAGGGGGCCGCCGCGGAAAGGGGTGTTCTCGCTCTTCACCCGGTCAGTCTGACGCAGGGGACGCGGGCAGCAGGTGTGCCGCCTCCGCGACGACCGGAATCACCCGTTCCGCCAGCTGCCCGGCCGGGCCGTCGGAGGTCTCCAGGGCCAACAGGTCGTTCACCACCGCCGCGGTCTCCGGGTCCGTGGCGGCGGTCGCGGCGAGCAGGGCGATCAGGTGGTCGACCAGCCAGCCGCGCAGCTCGGCCGCGGCCGGCTGCTTCCCGTCGTCCAGCCAGATCAGCGAGGCCGCCTCGACGGCCGCGATCCAGCTGCGCACCATCATCCGCAGTCTCGGCCCGGCGAGCCGCTCCCCGGACCCGCCGAACCGCCCGAGGTGGCGCAGGATCTCGTCGGCCGCCGCCCGGCGCACCCCGTCCACGATCGTCGTCGTACGGGAGGTCTCCACGACGCTGCCGCCGCGCAGCAGGGCGCTGAACCCGGTGTCGTGCTCGTCGACGAAGCGCAGATAGCGGTCCAGGACCCGGGCGACCCGCTCGGTCGGCGGGCCCACCGGCGGTTCGGTGAAGCACAGCGTCAGCTCGTCGGCCGCCGAACCGAGCGCGGCCTCGTACAACTGCTGCCGCCCGCCCGGGAAGTAGCGGTAGACGAGGGGCCGGGACACCCCGGCCGCCACCGCGACCTCGTCGAGCGAGACCTCGTCGGGCGCCCGGTGGGCGAAGAGGCCGAGCGCGGCGAGCAGCAGCTGGGCGCGCCGCTCCTCGACGCTGAGCCTGCGGTACGTCGCCCGGGGCGGCGGGACTGCGGCGGTGGAGGTCATGCCACCGAGCCTAAGCGCTGACCCGCGATACACCTCAGGCCAGCAGACCGGAGCTTCGCCACAGTCGGCGGCCGACGCCGTTCAGCAGCCCGATGTCGTCGAAGAAGTCCGTCAGCCGCTTGGAGCCGGTCTGCATGACCTCCCTGCGGTGGCCGCTCGCCTTCACCTGGGCGACGGCCTCGCGGCGGTCCAGGCCGACGTTCTCGTACACCTGCGGGTTGACGAAGCAGACGGAGAAGACCCGGGCCGCCTCGCCGCAGCTGACCTTGGTCAGTTCGCGCTCCCAGCGCGGGGCGGTCACCATCTGGCGGCGCAGCTCCTCCCGGGCGTACCGGACGTGCCGGGCCTCCTCGATGACGTGGATCCGGGTCACGCCGCGCACCAGGGTCTGCACGCGGTCGTCCGGGAAGGTCAGGCGCTGCATCCAGTCGAGGATCTCCTCGCCGAGCAGGGTCGCGGCGAACGAACCGGGGGTGGTGGAGACGGTCTTCAGGACCCGCGCGAGGTTGTGGTAGACGCGCGGCACCGGATACGTCGGGGCGCCGCCCCAGTCGATCATGCGGCCGAACATCATCGAGTGCCGGCACTCGTCGGCTATCTCCGTGAGCGCGTAGCGGACGTGGTTGCTGGTCACCGGCTTGTCGTAGATGTGCCGGACCAGAAGCTGCATCAGGATGATCTCGAACCAGATGCCGAGCGAGGCCAGTGCGGCCCCCTCGTGCCGGGACAGGTCGAGGCGCTGCTCCTCGGACATGCGGTCCCACATCGGGGTTCCGTACAGCGAGAGCAGCTCCGGCGGCCAGAACCACCTGCCCTCCTCGACGGCCGAGTCCCAGTCGAGTTCGGTGTCGGGGTCGAAGGAGTGCTTGGCCGAGGATTCGAGCAGTCGCAGGGCGATCTGCTCGCGGTCGCGGAGCGGCCCGAGCGCGTCGCGGAGCACGGTCACATCGCGAGCGGTGACGGTCGTCATGGCGGGAGCACCTCACACAGGGGTTGCCGGGCACGGGAGTTGCCGACGGTCGCCCCTTATGAGACTGCCTGTCAGCAAGGCCGTCAATCCCTTGCGCACGACTCCGTGCGACTTGTTGACCCGATGTCTACCAACGTGTGAACCTGCCGGGGAGGCGGCTGATGCACGCGCTCAACTGCCCGCTGAGTCATGGAACTTGTCGATCACGTCGAGCCAGTCGAGGCGAAGGAGCCGCCCGTGTCCACCCATGACCTCTACACCACTCCGCCGGCCGAACAGATCTGGCAGGTCCCCGCCACCGGAGCCGCCCGGTTCAGCTGGGACTACGACGACGGCCGCGAACGCCTTCTCGCCCTCTACCAGAAGGGCAAGGACAAGCAGTGGGACGGCAACAAGCGCATCGACTGGTCCCTGGAGGTCGACCCCACCGACCCGCTCGGCACTCCCGACGAGGCACTCACCCTGTACGGCACCCCGCACTGGGCGAAGATGACGGAGAAGGACCGGGGCGAGCTGCGCAAGCACTACACCTCCTGGCAGTTCAGCCAGTTCCTGCACGGCGAGCAGGGTGCGATGGTGTGCGCGGCGCGCATCGTGGAGTCCGTCCCCGACCTGGACGCCAAGTTCTACTCCGCCACCCAGGCCATGGACGAGGCCCGGCACGCCGAGATCTACGGCCGCTTCCTGCACGAGAAGGTCGGCATGCTCTACCCGGTCAACGACAACCTCCAGGGGCTGCTGGGCGACACCCTGCGCGACTCCCGCTGGGACATGCCCTACCTCGGGATGCAGGTCCTGATAGAAGGCCTGGCGCTGGCCGCCTTCGGGATGATCCGCGACACCACGACCAAGCCGCTGCCCAAGCAGATCCTCGCGTACGTGATGCAGGACGAGGCCCGGCACGTCGCCTTCGGGCGGATGGCGCTGCGCGACTACTACCGGCAGCTCAGCGACGCCGAACTGCGCGAGCGCGAGGAGTTCGTCATCGAGGGCTGCTACCTGATGCGCGACCGGCTCAGCGGTGTCGAGGTCCTGGAGAACTTCGGCATCGGCAAGCAGGAGGCGAAGGACCTCTCGGAGCACTCCGAGTTCCTCCAGCTCTTCCGCAAGCTCCTGTTCAGCCGGATCGTCCCGTGCGTCAAGGACATCGGCCTGTGGGGCCCGCGGCTCCAGAAGGCGTACGTCGACATGGGCGTCCTCGAACTCGGCGACTCCAACCTCGACCTGCTGATGTCAAGGGACGAGGAGATAGCCGAGGAACTGGACCGCGAACGCTTCGCCGTCGAGGAGGAGGCCCGGGTGGCGGAGGTCGCGGAGGCGGTCGAGGAGGGCGCGGCCGATGCCGCGTGAGAGGCCGCGGTGCGGGGGCGGCGGGGACGAGGTGGGGCCGGGGCGGCTCCGCGCCTTCAGCTGCCGCCGGCCGACCGGGTGAGGAACCCGTACGAGGCGGGGCCCCCTCCTCGGGCGCCCCGGGGTGCTGATCGGGCCGGCCCCACCCGAAGCCGTCCGGATTCACCGCCGCGGCCACCCGCTCCGGACGCGTCGCGGCGTACACCGCGGCCACCACGCCGCCCAACGAGTGCCCCGCCACGGCCACCGGGCCCGTCGCCCCGGCCGCCGCCAGGGTGTCGCCCAGGTCGGCGCAGACCGTCGCGAAGTCCCATGAGGACGCCGGTGCGCTGCGGCCGCGGACGGGCAGGTGCACCGCCGGCACCCGGTGGCGGCCGGTCGGACGCGGTGCCGCGGCGCCCCAGTCGGCCGGCGGGCGGCCCGCCCCGTGCGGCAGGAGCAGAAAGCGGCCCGTCGCCGTCGTGGAGGCGGGAAGGGAGAAGCGTCATGCGAGCCACCGTGGGCCCCGGAGAGTCCCACAAGATCGTCCGCCGGAACGATGAGAAACAGGGGTCCGCGGGCCCGTAATGGATATACGCCACCGGGCCCCGGCAGCCACGATGCAGGCATGACGACCAACCCGCCCGCAACCACCGCCGGTCACGCGGCCGCCCGTCGCAGTCTCGAAGCCCTCGCGCTCGGCGACGCGTTCGGGGAGCGCTGGTTCCCCCTCTTCCGTGAGCCCCGGCAGGCCGTGAACGAGATCCGGGCCCGCCGCACCCCTCCGGAGCCCCGCTGGCACTGGACCGACGACACGGCCCTCGCGCTCGCCCTGAACCGCTGCCTGGACGAGCGCGGCCACGTCGACCAGGACCACCTGGCGCTCTGCTACGCGCTGGCCTTCGACGCCGACCAGGCCCGCGGATACGGCCACGGCATGCATCTCCTGCTGCCCCAACTGCTCGTGTCCCCTGCCGACTGGCGCACCCTGGCCCCCGAACTCTTCGACGGCGGCAGCCTCGGCAACGGCGCGGCCATGCGGGTCGCGCCGCTCGGCGCCCGCTTCCACGAGGACCTGGACCGGGTCGTGGAGCAGGCCGCGCTCTCCGCCGCCGTCACCCACGCCCACCCGGACGGTGTCGCGGGCGCGGTGGCCGTCGCGGTGGCGGCGGCGCTCTCCGCCCGCGGCGAACTGACGCTGGACGCGGTCGCCGGCCGGACGCCCGAAGGGCCGTTGCGCGACGGTGTGCGGCGCGCGGCCCGGACGCCGTTCACCACACAACCGTGGAAGGCCGCCGACCTCCTCGGCAACGGGCAGCGCATCCGTGCCGACGACACCGTGCCCTTCGCGCTGTGGACCGCGGCCCGCCACCGGGACGACCTGGAGGCGGCGCTCTGGGCGACCGCGGAGGGGCTCGGCGACGTCGACACCACGTGCGCCATCACCGGGGGAGTGGTCGGGGCGGCGACCGGGGTGGCCGGGGCCCCGGAGGAATGGCTGTTCAGGCGCGAGCCGTTGGGGTGAGGGGCGCGGGGCGACCGGCTTGGAGGAGGGCGGTCCGTCCCGGCCCGGTACCGATGCCTGCCGCGTCGAAATTCCGTTCGCAAACGTGTCGTACCGTGAGCGCATGACCACCCCGCCGCAGGGCCCGTACGGGCCGCCCCCGCCCACGCCCCCGCAGAGCCCCTACGGCCCGCCGGCCGCCGCTCCCGGGGCGCCGCCGCAACAGCCCTACGGACAGCCGCAACAGCCTACGGCCCCGCCCCAGCAGGGCGGCGGTTGGGGGCAACCCGGCTGGGGGCAGCTGCCCGGGATACCCGGCGGGGCCGCTCCCGGCGCGGCGAGCTGGCCGCCCCAAGGACCGCAGCCGCCGCGGAAGAAGCGGCCCGTGCTGATCGTCGGGATCGTGGCCGGCGCGGTCCTGGCGGCGGGCGGAATCACCTACGGGGTCTCCCAGCTGGTCGGGAGGACCACCGACGCGGCGTTCCCGGAGGCCGAGCACAAGCTCGTCCTGCGGCAGAAAGTGCTGGACGGCGAGTTCACCCTGGCCCAGGACCTGTCGTCCTCCGAGGGCAAGAAGATCGAGGACATGTACGACCCGTCCGTCCGGGACGCGAAGGCCGTCGTCGGCCAGTACGGCTCGGCCGAGGGCGGAGCCCTGGTGATCTCCGGGATGTACGGGCGGTTCAGCGAGCCGGAGGCCATGAGCGGCAAGATGATGGAGGGCGGGGCCGAAGGGCAGGGCGCGACCGTCGCCGTCCCCCCGAAGGAGTTCACCCCCGCCGGTCACGACATCACGCTGAAGTGCCAGGTGCTCCAGTCGAACCAGAACGGCGTCAGGGCGAACATCCCGATGTGCGCCTGGGGCGACGACAACACCGGGGCGTCCGTGGGGATCATCCGTCCCGATACGGCCGTCGAGGACGCCACGGCGATCGACCTGGAGGCGGCGGCGGCCGAGACCGCCGAGATTCGCGAGGAGATCCGCGAGGAGATCCGGCGGCCGACCGGCTGAGCCGTCGCGGCCGGGTGCGACCGGGTCCGGGGCCGCCACCGGCCCCGGCCGTCCGCCCGTCGTGGATCAGCGCACCCCGGCCGGCGGCGGAAAGCGGGTGCGCAGGGTGAACGCCCGCTCGGTCGGGCCGTGTTCGCGCAGGTGGAGCAGGCGCTCCTCGGCGTCCGCGACGGTCGGGCGTTCCCCCGCGGGCACCCACCACAGGGCGGTCATCGCCTCCCGGATCTGCTCGAACCACTCGCGGCGCCGGCGCATCAGCTCCCGGTGCCGCCCGGCGTACATGAAGGCGGTGAGCGCTTCCGCGTCCCGCCACACAGACATGTTGATGATCATCCAGTCGTCCCCGAAGACCGGGACGTCCGTGGCGTTCCCGGAGTCCGAGCGCAGCCGCCAGACGAACCCCTCGGCCCGGTCGGCGACCGCGTTCACCGGGTCCAGCCCGTCGACGAAGTCCTTCAACCGCGGTGAATCCAGCGGGAAACCGAGCCGGGAGATGTTCACCTGGGCCAACTCGTGTTTGCCGCTGCCGCTTTCCGTCTCCATGGAGGTCATGACCGCACGGTAGGCAGGGTGTCCTCCACCGCGCGGGCCATTCCGAGCAGCGAGACGTCCGCCCCGCGCTGCGCCACCAGGTGGAGCCCCACCGGGCAGCCGTCTCCGGTGAATCCGGCGGGCAGGCTGGCCGCCGGATGGCCGCTCAGGTTGAACGCCCAGGTCAGGGCGGTGGAGTAGAGGTCGCCCGGACCCTCGTGTCCGTGCGGCCGGTTCGGCGTGACCGGGGTCAGCAACAGGGGCGCGGCGGCGAAGAGGTCATCGAGCCGGCCGTCGTTCGCCCGCCGGACCGCCACTGCCTCCGGGTCCCCGGGCGCCCCGCCCCGTACCGCCTGCCAGGCCCGCACCGGGTCGAGCAGAGCGCAGTCGGCGTCCAGCAGGCGTACGGTCCCCGCCGCGACGAGCCGGTCCACGGCCGCCCGGACGACGCCCGCCACTTCCGGGTCGACGTCGGCGAAGCCGAGGTCCTCGCTGTAGACGGCGGGCAGCGGGAGAGCAGGGGCGGCCGGCGGCTCGTACCCGTCCAGGACATGGCGGAGATACCGTTCCGCCCCGGCCGCCGACCGCGCCAGCACCCCGGCAGAGGCCAGCCCGGACCGGTCGGGGGAGGGGAGCCGCCCGTTCGTCGTCTTCAGCCCGAACACCCCGCACCAGGCGGCCGGGATGCGCACGGACCCGGCCCCGTCGCTGCCCGTCGCCAGCTCCACCATCCCCGCCGCCACCGCGACCGCCGCCCCGGCCGACGATCCGCCCGGAGTACGGTCCGCCCGCCACGGGTTGACCGTACGGCCGTGCGCCCCCTGCCCCCAGGTCTGCCAGAGGGTGCCGGGCCCGGGCACCGACGTCGCGCCGACCGGGACCCCGCCCGCCGCGATCAGCCGGCGGGCCGCGTACGACCGGATGCCGGAGGGGCCCTTCACCGCGAACGGCAGCCCGCCCAGCGGGAGTCGCCGCGCCACGGCCTCCCGCTCCCGGGCGAGCGACTCGCCCGGCCAGACCTCGATGAAGGCGTGCAGCGCAGGGTCCAGCTCCTCGATCCGCCGCAGGGCCACGGCGGAGGTCGTACGCGTCATGGCCCCAGTCTGCCCGCACCGCCCGACGCCGGGCGGGTCACTCCTCCAACGCCGCCTCCATCACGGCCCGGGCGATCGGGGCCGCGCTGCCGCCGCCGCTGATGTCGGCCCGGTCGGCGGCGGCGTCCTCCACGACGACCGCCACCGCGACGGCGGGGCGACCGGAGTCGGGGGCCTGGGCCCAGGAGATGAACCAGGCGTACGGCAGACCGGAGTTGTCGACGCCGTGCTGTGCGGTGCCGGTCTTGCCGCCGACCGTCACCCCGTCGATGGCCGCGTTCGACCCGGTGCCGTTCTCCACCACCTCGACCATCATCCGCTGGAGCTGCACGGCCGTCGCCGGGTTCATCGGCCGCTCGTACGACTCCGACCCCTGCTGCCGGACGGTGTCCCCGTCGTTCGTGGTCACCCGGTCCACCAGATGCGGACGGCGCAGGTCCCCGCCGTTGGCCACCGCCGAGGCGACCATCGCCATCTGGAGCGGGGTCGCCGTCGTGTTGAACTGCCCGATCGAGGACAGGGCCAGCTGGTCCTCGCTCATGTCCGTGTCGAAGTCGCTCCGCGCCACTGCGGACGGGATGCGCAGCCCGGTGTCGTTGAAGCCGAACTTCTTCGCCGTCTCCACCATCCCGTCGAGGCCGACCTCCACCCCCAGATGGGCCATCACGGTGTTGCAGGAGACCCGGATCGCGTCCGCCAGCGACGCCTCCTCGCAGCCTCTCGCCTCGTTGGGCAGCGTCGTCCGCGTCCCCGGCAGGACGTACGGCGACGGGGTGTCCGTGGCCGCGTCGGCGTCCGTCACCTCGCGGGCGTCCAGGGCCGCGGCCGCCGTCACGATCTTGAAGGTGGAGCCCGGCGGATAGGTCTGCCGGATGGCCCGGTTGAGCATCGGCAGGCTCTTGGCCGCGTTCAGCCGGGCCCACGCGTCGGTCACCGCGGAGCCGGTCCCGGACAGCCGCTCGGGGTCGTACGACGGGGTGGAGACCAGGGCCAGGATCGCGCCCGTCGACGGATCCAGGGCCGCCACCGCGCCCCGCCGCCCGCGCAGCCCCTCGTACGCGGCCTGCTGCATCGACGCCTTGATCGTGGTGACCACATCGCCGCCCGGCTGCCGCCCCCGCGTGAACTCGTTCCAGAAGGGCACCGGCGCCAGCAGGGAGTCCGTACCGGACAGCACGGCGTCCTCGGCGTTCTCGATCAGCGTGGTGCCGTACGTCTGCGAGGCGTATCCGGTCACCGGCGCGTACAGCGGCCCGTGCAGATAGGTGCGCTCGAAGCTGAGCTGCTCGCCGGTCTCCTTGTTGCCCGTCACGGGCCGGTCGCCGACCAGGATGTTGCCGCGCGGCTGGTCGTAACGGGCGATGGAGCTGCGGCGGTTGGCCGGGTTGTCGTCCAGCTCGTCGGCCTCGAAGAGCTGGACGCGGGCCGCGTTGACGAGCAGCGCCACGAGCAGCAGCAGACAGAAGGCGGCGGCCCGCCGGATGCAGCGGATCACCGGTCCTCCTCCCCGGCGGCCGCGATGACCCCGGTCTCCACCTGCTCCGGGTGAGGTCTGCGCGCGACGTCGCTGACCCGGATCAGCAGCGCCACGATGATCCAGTTGGTGACGACGGACGAGCCGCCCTGCGCCAGGAACGGCATCGCCATCCCGGTCAGCGGGATCAGCCCCATGACCCCGCCCGCGATCACGAAGACCTGGAGCGCCAGGATCGAGGCGAGGCCGATGGCGAGCAGCCGCCCGAACGGGTCGCGCAGGGCGAGCCCGGCCCGGTAGCCGCGCGCCACGAGCAGCGCGTAGAGCAGGAAGATCGCGGTCAGACCGCTCAGCCCCAGCTCCTCGCCGGCGGTCGCCAGGATGAAGTCGGACTTGGCGGCGAAGCCGATCAGGATGGACTGGCCGGCGCCGAGCCCGGTGCCCAGCATCCCGCCCGCGGCGAACGCGAACAGCGACTGGGCGAGCTGGCCCGGGCCCTGCCCCGCGTCGATCGAGGCGAACGGGTCCAGCCAGTCCTGCACCCGGCTGTGGACGTGCGGTTCGAAGGAGCCCACGACGAAGGCCCCGACGGCGGCCAGGAGCAGGCCGACCGCGATCCAGCCGGTCCGGCCCGTCGCCACGTACAGCATGATGACGAAGAGGCCGAAGAACAGCAGCGAGGTGCCTAGGTCGCGCTCCAGCACCAGCACCCCGACGCTCAGCAGCCAGATCGCCACGATCGGCCCGAGCACCCGGCCGGAGGGCAGCTGCAGCTTCCACACCGTGCGGCCGGTGTACGCGAGCGCGTTGCGGTTGCTTGCCAGATAGGCGGCGAAGAACACCGCGAGCAGGATCTTGGCGAACTCCCCGGGCTGGAAGGAGAGTCCGCCGATCCGGATCCAGATCTTCGCCCCGTTCACCGCCGGGAAGAAGATCGGGACGGTCATGAGCACGAGCGCCGCGGCCACCGAGAGATACGCGTACCGCTGGAGCACCCGGTGGTCCCGCAGCAGCACCACCACGGCGGTGAACAGTGCGACGCCGAGCGTCGACCAGACGAGCTGGGTGGGTGCGGCCTGGTCCCTGGGGGTCTCCAGATCGAGCCGGTAGATCAGCACCAGGCCAAGACCGTTGAGCAGGACGGCGATCGGGAGCAGCAGCGGATCGGCGTACGGGGCCCGGAAGCGGACCGCCACATGGGCGAGCAGCGCGAGCGCCCCGAGCCCGGCGCCGTATCCGGCGACATCGGGGGGCACGGCGCTGTCGTGGGCGAGGCCGACCGCCGCATAGCCGAAGACGGAGATCAGGACGGCCCCGACGAGGAGGGCGAGCTCCACCCCGCGCCGCTTGGGCAGGCGGAGCTCGGGCGGGGGAGCGTCCGCCGTCGTTGCGGTCATGCCCCGCAACGTAGCAAGAGGTGGGCGGCATTTCCCTTATGTCACACCTTTGCTCATGTCAGGCCCCCGGCTCGCGCCGGGTCCCCGCCCCTGCCGGAGCCCCCTGCGCGCACGCGCCCGCCCGCGAAGCGCGCGGCGACGGGGCCGGGCTTCGCGGGCGGGCGGATGTGCGGGGTGCGGGTGACGCGAGGTCAGCACCACTTCGGCGCGGAGCCGATGTTCTCGATGTAGCGGGCCGAGCCCCAGGCCCAGGTGCCGTCGGTCAGCAGGTACCAGCGGTTGTTGCCGTCGACCTGGTCGCCCTGCGTCTTGCAGAAGATGTTGACGTACGAGCCGTACTTCACCGAGCCGACGACGCGGCTGCTGCGGGTCGGCTTGTCACGGAGCAGCAGGTACGGCTTGGCGATGACCCGTCCCTTGTAGGTCCGCTTGGGCGCCTGGGGCCGCGCCTGGCCCTGGGCCTGCGCCTCCTGGCGGGCCTCCTTCTGCTGCGCCTCGTGCTCGCGCTGCAGCGCCGAGGCGGAGAGCTCGTCGGACGTCGGGTCCGGAGCGGTGGCCTCCGCGCGCTGGCCGACGGGCTGGGGGTCGGCCGCCAGCGCGGCGGGAGCGGCGGCCGTGAGCGCCGCGAGCGTGCCGGTGGCGACGCAGAGACCGAGCCGGCGAAGCCGCGAGGAGCGGGACAGGGGGGACATGCTGCCTCCATGCGATGAGGAACGGGACCGTGGGGGACACGAGCTGGGCTCGTGATCGTCACGCTAGATTCGCCACTCACGGTCTGCAACGCGTCACGATGCGTGAGGGCTGCTCCTCGTTGAGCCGTCCGGGTCGTCCGGGCCGTCCGGACCCCCGTCACCACCGGGATTCCCGTCACCATCGCCGTTGCCGAGCCGCACGTACTCCGGCAGGGTCAACCGGGCGAGCGCGCCGCCGTCCGGCGGATTGTCGAAATCCAGCCGGGCGCCGATGACCTGGGCCTGGCCGAGGGCGATGGTCAGCCCGAGGCCGTGCCCCTTGCCCGCGCCGTCCGTGCGGAACCGCTGCGGCCCGCCGTCCAGCAGATACGCCGGAAACCCGGGGCCGTGGTCCGTCACGGTGACCACCGGGCCGTCCACGCTCAGCACCACCGGAGGACCTCCGTGCCGATGGGCGTTGGCCACCAGGTTGCCGATCACCCGCTCCAGGCGCCGCCGGTCGGTCTCCACCCGCGCCGCGCCGCTCACCCGTACCTCGGTGTCGGTGCCCGACGCCCGCACGACCCGCTCCGCCACCGGCGCGAGGTCGTGAACGGCGAGGTCGACCTGCTCGGTACGGGCGTCGAGGCGGGAGATCTCCAGCAGGTCCTCCGTCAGCGCCCGCATGGCCCGGACCCGGTCGCGCACCAGCTCCGCCGGGCGGCCGGGCGGCAGCAGTTCGGCTGCGGCAGACAGACCGGTCAGCGGGGTGCGCAGCTCGTGCGCCACGTCGGCGGTGAACCGCTGCTCGGTCTGGAGCTTGCGCTGGAGGGTCGAGGCCATGGTGTCGAGCGCGCCCGCCACGATCGCCACCTCGTCCTGGGCGCGGACCGGACGCGCGGTCCGGGGGTCCGCCACCCGGGCGTCGAGATCGCCCGCGCTGATCCGGCGGGCCACCCGGGCGCTCTGGTGGAGCCTGCGGGTCACCCGGCCGACGGCGAACAGTCCGACGAGCAGAGTGGCGGCGATGGCCAGCAGCGAGGAGCCGATGATCGCCCGGTCCAGCCCGCCGATGGTGCGGGCACTGTGGCTGTAGTCCGTCCAAGTGGCCAGCGCCCGCCCGTCCGCCGGGCCCGCCGCCCACATGGCGGGGCCGCCCTGCCCGTCGGGGTCGCCCGGCGGGTGCGGTCCGTCCGCGACGAGGGTGCCCCGCTCGCCGTCGGCGGCCAGTGCGCGCAGCGAGGCGGGCAGGCCCGGCGGGTCGATGCCGGAGCCCCGGGGCAGCGGCTCCCCGGCCTCGTACGCGTCGGTGACGACCTCCAGCCGGCTCAGCGCCTTCTCGCGGGCGTGCTCGACCGTCTGCCGGGTGACCGCGGTGTGCACCAGGAGACCGAGGAGGGCGGCCAGGGTGCAGCACATGGCGGTCAGGAAGACCGCCGACTTCCAGGTGAGGCTCGCGGTCCAGGAGGGCGAGCGGAACCGGCGCCGACGTCTCATCGCGTCTCCGCGGCGAATTCCGAAGGCGTACGGGAGGAGGGGCCGGAGGGCGTCGGCGTGCGCGTCGCCCTCGGGGCCTTCCGGTGCTCGGGCGTCCGCAGGATCTCGTCACGGGTGGCCAGCATCGCGCGCTGCCGCTCGTCCCAGGACCACGCGGTGCGGTACTCGTACCCCGGGATCACCGAGGGAGCCCGCATGATCAGGTCCCGGCCCGCCAGCTCCACGCTGATCACGGCGTCGTAGGTGGACATGATCCGGGTCAGCCCGCCCCCGTCCGGCATGTAGACGCGCACGGCGAGCTGCCGGTCGGGCATCCGGATGCCGAGCACCAGTTCGTCTCTGCCGTCACCGGTCAGATCGCGGTAGTACGGCGGGAGGACCGGGCAGTCGTCCGGGGCGGTCCGGCACGCCTCGATCTGCCGGACCGTGCTGTCCGGCAGATCGTCCAGGCCGCTGTCCCGGTCCGTCTTCGCCTTCAGACCGGCCTGAGCCACGGCCACCGGGTCCAGCCGCCGCACATCACCGCCGGTCACCCGGACCCCCGGGATGCGGGCGGTCTCGCCCTCGCCGTAGTCGTACGGGGCGGCGGAGGCCGGCGGCAGATCCGGCCAGAGGCTCTTGGGCTCGACGGCAGACGACGCGTCCCCCGCGCTCTTCAGCCCGCCGGCCGCGCCGCAGCCGGACAGCAGGGCGAGCGCGGCGACGGCGGACACGGCGGTGCGGGTCGCCGCCGGGGCGCGGTGCGGGCGCACGGCTCGCCTCCTCTTCCGACGACAGCGATCTCACACCCTAATCGGACGTCCGCGCGCAATGCCCGGTTCGCACCACCGTGTAACGGTGCGTGGCTCTACGTTCGCCGCAGGGTCAGCGCTGGTACAGGTCAGCGCTGGTACGGGTTCTGCCCGGGCGGCGTGACGCCGGGCTGCTGCGGGGCCTGACCGTAGGCGTTGCCGTCCTGCCCGGCCGCGGCCTGGGCGAGCAGCTGGTCCGCCTCCTCCTTGGGTATCTGCCGCTCCCCGCCGCAGAACGTGCACTGCGTGGCGTACTTCGTCGAGAACGGGAACAGCGGGATGAAGAACAGCGTGAACTTCGTGACCCGCTTGCGCAGGGTGTGCGCCGCAGGGTTGCCGCACCAGCCGCACACCATCGTCAGGACGGCCAGCTGGTAGAGGTAGCCCTTGGTACCGAAAATGATCATGTCGTGGTCCCTTTCCCCGTCCCCCGGAGTGCCTGTCGGCACAGCGCCAGGAGCTTTTCGTCCTCGTGGATGTCATGACTGCCGTACCCGCCGTCCATCGCGTTGTGACGGCGTACGGAGGCGAGTTCGCTCCGCAGGACGTGTGCTGCGGCCGACCCCTCCGGGACCGGCCCCATCCGTGCCAGGCATTCTGCCACCCGGAGCCGGACATGGCGGCTCTGCTCCCAGGCGGTGAGCAGTGCGTCGGTCGTCTCCCGCGACCGGCCGGACACCTCCCACAGCGCGATCGCCGCATCCACCCGCAGCCACAGCTCCTCGTGCGCCAGCAGCCCGCGCAGCCGGGGCGCGACCACCGCGGCACGCGGCCCGAGGGCCCCCAGCGCCACCGCCGCCGCCCGCCGGTCGTGCACCTGGTCCGACTGGAGGCCCTCGATCAGCACCGGCAACACCGCCTCCGCGTCCCCGGAGACCGCCCACAGCGCCTCGGCCGCCTCCGTCGCGGAGGCCGTCCCCGGGCGGCGGGTCAGCGCCCGCAGCTCCGGGACGGCCTCTCGTGCTGCGGGCCCGAACGACCCCAGCGCCCGCAGCGCCGCCGTACGCAGCCACTCGCCCCGGTACTCCGGCGCCCCGCGCAGCACCCGCAGCACCTCGGGGGCGGCCTCGCCCGCGCGCAGCCCGGTCAGCCCGGCCAGCAGCGGGCTCGCCCGGTCGTAGGCGCCCTCGTCCAGAACCACTTCCGCGAGCCTGCGCCGCAGCGCCCCGGCGAGTGGCCGGGCCACCGCCCCCAGGTGGCCCACCGCGAACCCCACGTCGTGCGCCACCTGCGGCAGCTCCAGGGCCGCCGCGAGCGCGGGCACCGCACGGGCGTCGCCGAGCCGCGCCAGGGCCTTCACGGTGGAGCCGAGCCCGGGCGGACCGCTGGCCCAGGTCTTCACCCAGCTCCCGGGATCGGCGGCCAGCCGGGCGGCCAGGGCGTCCGCGGCCGGCGCGGCGAGGCCGAACAGCTCCTCCAGCACATGGGACGCGGCCTCGGCCAGCCGGGGCTCGGGGTCGGAGAGCTGCTCGCCGACGAGCGCCACCAACTCCTCGTACGGGCCGCGCCAGGCCCGTATCAGCCCGCCGCTCATCCGTACGGCGTCGATGCGCTGCCGACGGTCGGGGCTGCGCAACTGGTCGGCGAGCAGCGCTGTGCGGTCGCCGACCCGGTCGTCGAGGCCGACGTGCAGGGTGCGCAGCAGGTCCGCGGCCCAGGGAGCGCCGCGTCCGGCGTTGTCCTGGGTGGACAGTGACCGCAGCTGCCCCACGAGCGTCGGCGTCGTGACGTGCTCGCCCCGGCAGGTCTCCGCCGCGGTCACGGGCTCCGCGTCGACGGGCTCGGCGTCCACCGGCTCCGAGTCGACCGGTTGCGCTTCCACCGGCTCCGCTTCGAACGGCTCCGCGTCGGGGGCCCGACCGGGGCCCGGCGCGGAGCCCTTCCGCGCTGCGATGTCCTCCCGTGCGGCGTCGACTTCCGGGGCGGCGCACTCCTCCGGCGTCGCACGCATCTCGCGCAGCAGCCCCGAGACCACCGGCACCACGTCGTCGGGCAGCCCGTCGGGCGAACAGCGCGCCAGCTGGGCCAGGGCCGCGAGCCGCAGCCTCGGGGAGTGCGCCCGGGACGCCAGCCGGCCCAGCCACTGAGCGACCCGTCCCGCCAGCGGCCGGTGCCGCAGCGCGACCCGCCCGGCGGCCTCCACGAGGGCGAGCCGCACCTCCTCGTCGGGCTCCACCGGAAGCCGCTCCCGCAGCAGCGCGAGCACCCGCACGGGGTGCCGGTGCAGTGTGGCGAGCGCCAGCGGGGCCGCGAGCCGCACCCCGGGGTCCTCGTCGGCGATCAGCTCGAAGAACACCCCCGCGCCCGCGGTGACCGCGGCCGCCGCCATCGCGTAGTTCGCGGCGCCCTCGATCTCGTCCTCGTCTATCTCCGCCTCGTCGTCCTCGTCGAGGTCGAAGCCGCCGATGCTGGTGAGCAGTTCGACCACGCTGCCCCGGTCCTGCACCCCCGGGGCCACGATCAGCTCGAAAAGGAACGGGATGCACGCGAGCGTGCACGCGTACACATCGCCCTGGTGGTGCACCGCGCCGTACATGCCGTCGAGCGCGGCCTCCCGTTCCGCCGGATCGTCGGACGCCAGCCCCCGCAGCAGCTCCGGCACGTCGTCGGCAGGCCCGTAGGCATGCTCCATCGAGGCCCAGTCGACCTCGTCGATCCCCGAGAACACGCCATCCCCTCCCCACGACCACGGCAGCGCCCGGACCGGAGCGCCCCGTGCCGCGCCCTGTCCGTCACACTCCTCCCGGCGCGCCCCGTAGAAAGCGCCTGCGCAGAGTGTGCACCACCGGTCCGACAATCCACCCGCCACTTGTGGCCTTTCCTCGGCCCGTAACCAGGTCATGACCCCATCAAGACGTTTCGGCCGTGACGTCCTTGTGGGATCCCTGTGAACCGTGCCGCCTCCGGGGACGTCCCAGCGGGTCTCCGGGGGTCTCCGGACGTCGCCCGGGAGTGTCACACGGGCAGCGGACGTGCCTGTTCCGGGTCGTTCAGCGGGGCGAGGAGGTCGCCGTGCCGGTCCAGCCGGGCGGCCATGTCCTCGGCGCGGAACACCAGGGCCCCGGCCTCCCGGCACCCCGCGATCTCGTCCCAGGTGACCGGGGCCGAGACGGTGGGCTCGGACCTGGCGCGCAGGGTGTAGGGCGTGGCGGTCGTCTTCGACGCGGCGTTCTGGCTGAAGTCGACGAACACCTTGCCCGGCCGCAGGGCGCGCTTCATCCGGTGCAGGGCCAGCCCCGGGAGGGACTCCTCCGCCTCCATGGCGAGCCGCTTCGCGTACGCGGACACCTCGCCGGACGGGGTCGGCTCCAGCGGAACCAGCAGGTGCAGCCCCTTGGACCCGGACGTCTTCCCGTACGCGAGCAGCCCGTCGGCCGCGAGCCGCTCCCGCAGCCAGAGCGCCACCGCGCAGCACTCCACGACGGTCGCGGGGGAGCCGGGGTCCAGGTCGAAGACCATCCGGTCGGCGATCTCCGGCGCGTCGTCACGCCACTGCGGGGTGTGGAACTCCACCACCAGGTTCGCCGCCCACATCAGCGAGGCCAGATCGCCCACGACCACCTGCCGGGCGCCCGGGTCCTCGCTCCGGGGGACGGGGGTGGTCCCCACCCAGGCGGGCGTACCGGGGGGCGGATTCTTGGTGAAGAAGAGCTGGCCGCCCGGCCCGTCCGGATACCGCAGGAAGGACACCGGCCGGTCGCGCAGATGGGGCAGGATCACGCCGCCCGCGGTGGCCGCGTAGTAGTGCAGCACCTCGCCCTTGGTCGTTCCGGTGGCCGGATACAGGACCTTGTCGAGATTGCTGAGCGAGACCCGTCGCCCCTCCACCTCGGTGATCGGCGTCATACGATAAGAGTCACACGAAATCAGACCAAATCGTCTTTAACCGCTAAAGAGTCCTTCATGGTCGAGAGTCCATAGCGGTCGGCAAGGGGTGAACGGTGAGGTCCATCTGGAACGGCGCGATCTCCTTCGGGCTGGTCAGCATCCCGATCAAGCTGGTCAACGCCACCGAGAACCACTCGATCCACTTCCGGCAGATCCACCTCGCCGACGGTGGCCGGATCCGGTACCGCAAGGTCTGCGAACTGGACGAGGAAGAGGTCGCCGGCGGCGACATCGGCAAGGCCTACGAGGACGCCGACGGCACGATGATCCCGATCACCGACGAGGACCTCGCCCAGCTCCCGCTGCCCACGGCGAAGACGATCGAGATCGTCGCCTTCGTACCCGCGGACCGGATCGACCCGCTCCAGATGGACGCGGCGTACTACCTCTCCGCCAACGGCGTCCCGGCCGCCAAGCCGTACACCCTGCTCCGCGAGGCCCTCAAGCGCAGCAACAAGGTCGCCGTCGCCAAGTACGCCCTGCGCGGCCGCGAACGGCTCGGCATGCTCCGCGTCGTGGACGACGTGATCGCCATGCACGGCCTGCTGTGGCCGGACGAGATCCGCGCCCCCGAGGGCGTCGCCCCGGACGGCGACGTCACGGTCCGCGACGCCGAACTCGACCTGGCGGACGCCCTGATGGACACGCTCGGCGAGGTCGACATGGACAGCCTCCACGACGACTACCGGGAGGCGGTGGAGGAACTCATCGCCGCCAAGGCCTCCGGTGAGAGCGTGCGCCCGGCCGAGTCCGAGGACACCGGCGGCGGCAAGGTCATCGACCTGATCGCGGCCCTGGAGAACAGTGTGCAGGCGGCCAAGAAGTCCCGGGGCGAGGAGGGAGCCGGGACGGAGGACGAGGGCGAGGACGAGGGCGACATCGCCGACGTCCACCCCATCAAGAAGACGTCCGGAAAGTCCGCCGGGAAGACGTCGGGGAAGTCCTCCGCACAGACCACGAAGAAGACCACGCACCGCGCCCCGACCGGCAAGACGGTCACCCGCTCCGGAGGCTCCACGGCGAAGAAGTCCGCCCCCAAGCCCACCGGCGCGAAGAAGTCCACGTCGACGGCGAAGAAGTCCGCCCCCAAGTCCACCGGCGCGAAGAAGTCCACGTCGACGGCGAAGAAGTCCGCCGGAAGCGGGGGGAGCGGCGGGGGCCGGACGGCCGCGAAGAAGACCCCCGCAAAGAAGCGGACGTCGTCGAGCGGCGGCACCTCGGCGAACAAGACGGCATCCTCCCGCGGACGCGCCTCGGCCTGAGGAGGGGCGGGCGCGGCGGGAGGCAGGACGATCAGGCCCCGGGTGTCGGGCGATCCACATCCGGGCGGCAGGGGCGATCCGGGTGCGGGGCGCAGGACGATCCGGACCCGGGAGGCGAGGCGAGCGATTCGGACCCGGGGTGCAGGCGATCCGCATCCGGATGCTGGGCGTCTACGTCTCCGACACCCGCGGCGGCACCTTCCTCACCGTCGGACTGGACGGCAGGGTCATCGAGAGGAACCCCCGTCCCAAGGGCTGAACACCGGCTCGACCGGATCCGGCAGGAGCGGCAGGTCCAGCCCGAACGGATCCCGCTCGATGACATAGGTGCAGCTGGTGTACGTGTAGCCCGGCTGGACCTTCGACCCCGAGGAGTAGCTGTCCACGCCGGCGGTCGCGCCCGTGCCGTGCTTGTAGAGGAAGTGGTATTCCCCGGGGGGAAGTTGGAGCCGCGCCTTCGGGTAGCTCCTGCCGCTCGCCCCGCAGGCCCGCCGCGCGCCTTCGGAGGCGCTGTACCGCTCGCAGCCGGCGCAGGCCCGCAGGCTGACGGTGCCGGTGACCGGGCCGGTGTAGAGCACCTCGACCGTGTTCGGCGCGTCATTGCTGATGACCAGCTCCATCCGGGCCCCGCCGGGCCGCTTCGACGGCGGCAGCCGCTTGCCCGCGGCCGGCCGGTCCTCGGCTATCTCCGCGGCTATCGCGATGTTCCGCGCCTGCCGCACCCGCCCGTCGCTCTTGTACGTCCGCGCGAAGTCGGTCAGCGTGGTGCGCGCGTCGCCGAACTTCTCGTCCTTGAACTGGTCGACGCCACAGGCGTACACCCCGTCCACGACGCCTTCGTCGGCATCGGCGCTCAGCGCCTTCACACCCTCGGAGGGAAGCCGGGAGGCAGTGGCGCCGAGGCCGCGCAGCACCTGGGTGGCCGCACACGGCTCGGCCCCCTTCAACGCCGCGACCTGGGTCTTGATCCGCTCGCCGATCGCGGGCCCGACCTGCCGCGCGGAGGCGGAATCGGGGAATGTGCGCAACAGCTCGCCCAGCTCCGTACTGCCATCACTGCCGCCGCCCGACCCGCCCAGACGCGAGACACCGCACGCGTACAGCGACTCGGCGAGCGGCTCGTCGGGCCAGGCGGCCAGGTCACCCAGCAGCTTCCCGTCCACCGAGTCCGGCAGCGTCCGCAGATGGGTCAACGGCGCGACTGCCTCGCAGTGCCGCTTCTTCGCGTACGGGGCGGAGACGGCGTCGTAGTACGCCTTCAGGCGGTCCGGGACGAGCTTCGCGGCCCGCGAGTCGGGATGGTCCTCGCCGAGCGCGCGATAGACGTCGAGGGCCTTACCGTACTCGCCCTTCGCCGCACCGAACGGCTGCTGCGAGGCGGTGGCGACCCGCTCGTCCCCGGCCTCCAGCCTCTCCAGGAGCATCTGCTCCCGCGCCTCGTCCCGCGCGGAGCCGTACACCACTGCCCCGCCCGCCGGCACGGCCAGCAGCACCACGCCCAGCCCCACCGCCAGACCGGGCCGCCACGCCCCGCCCAGCACCGAACGCCGGGCGATCCGGCCCCCGTCGACGGCGGCGAGCACCAGGACGAGCAGATACCCGACGAGCACGCCCCCGGGCACCCCGTCCGGATCGGCCGGCAACGCCACCCGGAGCAGCACCGCCGTGGCCGCCCAGCACACGGCGGCCCGAGCCCAGCGCCCCAACAGGGCGTAACCGAGACCGAGTCCCGTCAGATTGAGCAACGCGACGGCGACCGCCCGCAACGGCGCACCGGGCGGCGGCGGCCCGACGGTCGGTGGACGGGAGGGCGGTGGCCCGAACCCGGACGACCCGAACGCGGGCGGCCCGTCCGGAGGCGGCGGCACGTCCCCGCCGAACCCTGCCCCGCCGGCTCCCTGCCCCGCAGCCGCATACCGATCACCGGACTCCATACGGTCCCCCCACCGCCGAGCCGAAAAGTCACCGGGAATCTGCCCCGTTCTGTCACCGATCACGCACGTTCGCGGCGGCCTCTTCGTGCGTCGGGCCACCGTCCCCGCGCCCCACCCCCCTAAACTGCCGAACGCCGCGACTGGCGCGTGCCCCGGCAGGGGCGCTCCGTGGAACCGACCACGAGGAAGCGGCACACCCCGGGTGCGCCCGGGGCGTCATCTCCGGAGAGCCGTCCGCCTGGGCATCCGGGTCCACGCCGCGTACAGCGGCCGACCCGGAAGGACTTCTTCCATGACCGCCCGGACCATCACCCCCGCCCCCGCCGCCGCGCCACGCCATCCGGCCCTCACCGCGTCCGACCCGGAAGTGGCCGCCCTGATCGGCGCGGAGGAGCGGCTCCAGGCCGACACCCTGCGCCTGATCCCCAGTGAGAACTACGTCTCCGCCGCCGTGCTCGAAGCCTCGGGCACCGTGCTCCAGAACAAGTACTCCGAGGGCTACCCCGGCAAGCGGTACTACGAGGGCCAGCAGATCATCGACCAGGTCGAGACGCTGGCGATCCGCCGCGCCCAGGCCCTCTTCGGGATGGCCCACGCCAACGTCCAGCCCTACTCCGGCTCCCCGGCCAACCTCGCCGCGTACCTGGCCTTCCTCCAGCCCGGCGACACCGTCCTCGGCATGTCCCTCCCGATGGGCGGTCACCTCACGCACGGCTGGGACGTCTCGGCCACCGGCCGCTGGTTCCGCGGCGTCCGGTACGGCGTGCGCCGCGACACCGGCCGGGTCGACCTGGACGAGGTCCGCGACCTGGCCCTGGCCGAACGGCCCAAGCTGATCTTCTGCGGCGGCACGGCCGTCCCCCGCACGATCGACTTCGCGGGCTTCGCGGAGATCGCCCGCGAGACGGGCGCGGTCCTGGTCGCGGACATCGCGCACATCGCCGGCCTGATCGCGGGCGGGGCGCACCCCTCGCCCGCCGGTCATGTGGACGTCGTCTCCACCACCACCCACAAGACCCTGCGCGGCCCGCGCGGCGCGATGCTGCTCTCCACCGCCGAACACGCCCGTGCCATCGACCGCGCGGTCTTCCCCGGCCTCCAGGGCGGCCCGCACAACCAGACCACGGCCGCCATCGCCGTCGCCCTCGGCGAAGCCGCCACCGCCGGCTTCTGCTCCTACGCCCACCAGGTCGTGGCCAACGCCCGTGCTCTGGGCGAGGAGTTGGCCGCCCGCGGCTTCGACCTGGTCTCCGGCGGCACCGACAACCACCTCCTGCTGATCGACCTCACGAACAGGGACGTCCCCGGCAAGACCGCGGCCAAGGCCCTCGACCGGGCCGGCATCGTCGTCAACCACAACACCGTCCCCTACGACCCCCGTAAGCCGTTCGACCCCTCCGGCATCCGGATCGGCACCCCGGCGCTCACCTCCCGGGGCGTCCCCGCCTCCGCGATGGGCACGGTCGCCGCCTGGATCGACACGGCCGTCGAAGCGGCGCGCACGGGCGACGAGACCGCGACCAGGAAGGTGCGGGAAGAGGTGAAGGACCTCATGGACGCCTACCCGGCACCGGGGTTGCCCGTCGGCTGACGAGCCACTCTGTGCGCCTTCTTCACCTGTTCTCCGCCCTCCCAACCACCCTCTGTGGCACCGTGGATCGACTGGTGATCCGGATCTCCGGGCATCCGCGTAGGGGGGACTTCCATGCGACTTCGTACCGTCGCGGCCTCGGCCGCACTCGTCCTGTGCGTCACGGTGGGCGCAGCGGCCTGTTCGTCCTCGCCGGATGCCACGGACGCCGAGGGGCCCGCCGCCCCCGCCACCGTGCCGGCCCCCGCGGGCGGCCTGGAAGGGAAGATCGAAACGGGCAAGCGCCAGGCGGACGGCCCCGAGTTGAACGGGCAGAGCGTGGCGGGCCCCGAGAAGTGCGCCACCTCCGCCGCCGAGATCCCGGCGGAGTGCGCCCTCGACCTCCCGTTCGCCGACGTCGCCGAGGGGGAGCGGGCCGCAGAGCCACCCACCCTGCCGTGAGCACCCGCTCGTGAACGGGTGAGAGCGTAGAAGGGAGGGCGGGCACACGGTTGTGTGCCCGCCCTCCCTTCTACGCTCTCACCCGCCTTGGGCGCACGGCCGACGCGCATCACCAGGAGCCTCACAGAGCACGTGCGTCACAGGAGCCCCTTCCATCCGTCACAGCGATCTCTTAGGCTCACACCCTGTTCACATGTGATAGTTGATGATCTCTCCACAGAGGTCAGGCGCGGGGGTAGTGAAGTATGCGTGAAAACTGGCGCTCGAAGTTGAGCGTTCTCGCCGCCGCGTCGGCACTCGCTCTCTCGGTCGCCACCGCGACGCCGGCGCTGGCCGACGACGCTCCGGAGGCCCCCCTCGAAGTGCAGATGCCCACGGACGTGAAGATCGTCGAAGGCACTGCCCCGGAACCCGGGACGGACGTCCCCTTCCCGGTGGACGAGACGCAGACGACCGGATCGGCGGACGCGATGGCATCCGCGAAGGCCGCTCCGCCGTCGGGCACGTGCCTCGGCGCGACCGCCGCCTACGGTTCAAACGGATGCTTCCAGCACAACGGCGACATCGTCTGGGCGGGCGACACGAAGAAGGACGGCATGTCCGCGGCCGTCGGCGTCTACACCGACTACGGGCGCGCCGAGGAGGTCTGCGTCAACAAGCTCGGCGTCAACACCTGGGCGACCTGCAACAAGGACTACCGCGAGACCGGCAACGTACGGCTGCGAGTTCTGCGCTACGACGGCGACACCGGCAAGTTCTACCAGCCCGAGGCCTGGTCCGGCTGGATCCCGGTCGACGGCAAGTACTGACCCGCCCGCTCCCGGGGCGAGCCGGACCGCACCCCGGTCGCCGCGGGAGCGGTGCGACACGGACGCACGCACGAAAAAACCGGACCAGCCTCTGCTGGTCCGGTTCTTCAATCCGGAAGTGCCCCCGGCAGGATTCGAACCTGCGCACCCGGCTCCGGAGGCCGATGCTCTATCCCCTGAGCTACGGGGGCGTATCGCGCTGCTGCTCTGCGACGGGTGAAACACTACCAGCTCCCACGGGGTGTCCGTGAACAGGTATTCCGCCGTGCTTCCGCGCCTCTTCCTCCCGGTCGGGCGGCCCGGGGAAGCTGGGACCACCCGACCGGGGCGGAAGTGGACAAAACCCGGACGCCGCCGCTCCGGCCGACCTACTCTCGAAGGGTGCCAGGGGCGTACGGCCGCGTGCTTGTTGTCGACGACAACAAGGTCATCCGGCAGCTGATCAGGGTCAATCTCGAGCTGGAGGGCTTCGAGGTCGTGACCGCGGCCGATGGTGTCGAGTGCCTGGACCTGGTAGAGAGAGTCCGTCCCGACGCGATCACCCTCGACGTCGTGATGCCCCGGCTGGACGGTCTCCAGACCGCCACCCGCCTCCGTTCCGACCCCCGGACCCGCCGTCTTCCCATCGCCGTCATCAGCGCCTGTACGCCCTACGAGGTCGACGCGGGTGTCGCGGCCGGGGTCGACGCGTTCCTGGCGAAGCCGTTCGAGCCCAGCGAGTTGGTGCGGATCATGCGCCGGCTGGTGACCGGGGAGGAAGCGCCCTCGGCGGACGGGCGGCGCGGTGCCGGGCGGGCGGGGAGCACCGCCGGCTGACCGGCACGGGAAACGGCGTCCGGCCGGGCGGGGCGGCGAAAGGGTGTCCGGCTGACCGGATGGCGAAACCGGGTCGCGGAGTGCCCCCCTCTCTCACCTACGCTTGACCCGTGACCCCCGCCGACCTCTCCCGGACCGTGCTGCACGCCGTGCGCCGCGCGGTCGACGAGGATGCGTTGCGCGCGCCCGTGCCCGCGCGCGTGCGGGTGGAGCGGACCCGGCCCGGCGGCAGCGGCGACTACGCCTGCGCCGTCGCGCTCCAGCTCGCCGGGCCCGCCGCGCTGCCCGCTCTGGAGGTCGCCCGCATCCTGCGCGAACGCGTCGCCGCCGAGCCCGGCGTCGGGCGGGTCGAGATCACCGGGCCGGGATTCCTGAGCTTCACCCTCGACGCCCCGGCCGAGAGCGACCGGGCCGTGCTCGACGCCGTACGGCAACAGGGCCTCGCGTACGGACACGGGGACGCGCTCCGGGACGAGATCCTCCGGTTCCACCACGCGCGGGAGGTACGCGCCGCCGTCACCGCCCATGCCGTGCGCCGGCTCCTCATCGCCCAGGGCGCCCGGGTCCGGACCACCTGCGCCGAGGCGCCCGACCCGGACTGGGCCCGCCTCGGCGTCACCGTCGACGCGCACGGGACGCCCCCCGTGCCGCTCCCCGCGATCCGGCCCGTCCCCGCCGGGGCCACCGCGGGGGAGCTGCTGGAGCGGCTCGGGCCCGACGCGACCCGCTGGGGGCTCCTGCGGGCCGCCGCGCACGACCGTCCCGGCCTCGGCCCGGAACTGCTCGTCCAGGGCGAGGCCAATCCGCTCTTCCGGGTCCGCTACGCCCACGCCAGGGCCCGGGCCCTCACCCGCGGGGCCGCCCTCCTCGGCTTCACCGCCGAGCCCGCCCCGTACGGCGGGGGCCACGCCGAGCCCGCCGCGACGACTGCGTACGACGACGCCGCCCCGTACGGCGAAGGTCACCCCCCGTACGGCCGTGCCGCCCGCCCCCTCCTCGACCTCATCGCCGACCACCCCGGCGTCCTGCTCGCCGGGGCCCGTCACCGCGCGCCCGACCGGGTCGCCCGGCAGCTGGAAGCCGTCGCGCACGCGTTCTTCGACTTCCACGACTCCTGCCCGCCCCTGCCCGCCGGTGACGAGAAACCCTCGGCCGCCCACCGTGCCCGGCTGGCCCTCGCCGAAGCCGCCGGGACGGTGCTGGCAGGCGGCCTGTCCCTGCTCGGCATCCGTGCGCCCGAACACCTCTGACGCGATCAGAAGAGACCCGAGAGAACGAACACGATGAGCCGCTCCGCACACCCCGCAGGACCCCGTCACGCCGACGTGCTGACCGAGGGCCACTACTCCGCGCCCGCCGCCGACCTCAACGTCCTCGACGAGAAGGTCTGGTCGCGTACCGTCACCCGCGACGCGGACGGCGCGCTCACCGTCGGCGGGATCGCCGTCGCCCGGCTCGCCGAGGAGTTCGGCACCCCCGCCTACTTCCTCGACGAGAGCGACTTCCGGGCCCGCTGCCGGGCCTGGGCCGACGCCTTCGGGCCGGACGCCGACGTCTTCTACGCCGGGAAGGCCTTCCTCTCCCGCGCCGTCGTGCGCTGGCTCAAGGAGGAAGGGCTGAATCTTGATGTGTGCTCCGGGGGCGAGCTGACCACCGCCCTCGACGCGGGCATGCCCGCCGAGCGCATCGCCTTCCACGGCAACAACAAGACCGTCGCCGAGATCGAGCGGGCCGTCGAGGCCGGCGTCGGGCGGATCGTGCTCGACTCCTTCCAGGAGATCGTCCGCGTCGCCCACATCGCCCAGCGGCACGGCGTCCGCCAGCGCGTGCAGATCCGCGTCACCGTCGGCGTCGAGGCCCACACCCACGAGTTCATCGCCACCGCGCACGAGGACCAGAAGTTCGGCATCGCGCTCGCCGACGGGCAGGCCGCCGAGGCGGTGCGCCGCGCGCTCTCCCTCGACGGGCTCGAACTCATCGGCGTCCACTCGCACATCGGCTCGCAGATCTTCGACATGGCCGGCTTCGAGGTCTCCGCCCGGCGCGTGGTGCAGCTCCTCGCCGAGATCCGCGACGAGCACGGCGTCGAACTGCCCGAGATCGACCTCGGCGGCGGCCTCGGCATCGCGTACACCTCCGACGACGACCCCCGCGAGCCGCACGAGATCGCCAAGGCGCTCAGCGACATCGTCACGCGGGAGTGCGAGGCCGCGAAGCTGCGTACCCCGCGCATCTCCGTGGAGCCGGGCCGGGCCATCGTCGGGCCCACCGCCTTCACGCTGTACGAGGTCGGCACGATCAAGCCCCTGGAGGGGCTGCGGACGTACGTCAGCGTCGACGGCGGCATGTCGGACAACATCCGCACCGCGCTGTACGACGCCGAGTACAGCGTCGCGCTCGTCTCGCGGACCTCGGACGCCGAACCGATGCTCGTCCGGGTCGTCGGCAAGCACTGCGAGAGCGGCGACATCGTGGTCAAGGACGCGTTCCTCCCCGCCGACCTGGCCCCCGGCGACCTGATCGCCGTCCCCGCCACCGGCGCGTACTGCCGTTCCATGGCGAGCAACTACAACCACGCGCTGCGCCCGCCGGTCGTCGCCGTCCGCGACGGAGAGGCGCGCGTGATCGTCCGGCGCGAGACGGAGGAAGATCTCCTGCGTCTCGATGTCGGCTGATGAAATAGTCATCTCAGGATCCGGACGGGGGTCAGAAACTCCCGTCCGGTGAGTGAGACTGGTCCCCAATGAGCATGACTCTCCGGCGATTGGGGGGGTGGGAGAAGGAGCGGGGCTGGGTGCGTGCAGCTGCAAGGCGGAGGATTGAGGCATGGCGGAGCCATGGTGATTGACGACAACGCCGCAGATGCGTGTGCCCAGCCCCGCGACGCCGCCCCCCGATCACCGGAGAGTCTAGGTATGAGAAACGAGGTCGGATGATGCGTACGCGTCCGCTGAAGGTGGCGCTGCTGGGCTGTGGTGTGGTCGGCTCAGAGGTGGCGCGCATCATGACGACGCACGCCGACGACCTCGCGGCGCGCATCGGCGCGCCCGTCGAGCTCGCCGGTGTGGCCGTCCGCCGGCCCTCGAAGGTGCGTGAGGGCATCGACCCCGCACTGATCACCACCGACGCGACCGCGCTCGTGGAGCGCGGCGACATCGACGTCGTCATCGAGGTCATCGGGGGCATCGAGCCCGCCCGGGCGCTCATCACCACCGCGTTCGAGAACGGCGCGAGCGTCGTCTCCGCCAACAAGGCGCTGCTCGCCGAGGACGGCGCGGCCCTGCACGCCGCCGCCGAGAAGTACGGCCGCGACCTGTACTACGAGGCCGCCGTCGCCGGGGCCATCCCGCTGGTGCGGCCGCTGCGCGAGTCGCTCGCCGGGGACAAGGTCAACCGGGTGCTCGGCATCGTCAACGGCACGACCAACTTCATCCTCGACAAGATGGACACCAGCGGCGCCGGCTACTCGGAGGCGCTCGACGAGGCCACCGCCCTCGGGTACGCCGAGGCCGACCCGACCGCCGACGTCGAGGGCTTCGACGCCGCCGCCAAGGCCGCCATCCTCGCCGGGATCGCGTTCCACACCCGCGTGAAGATCGGCGACGTGCACCGCGAGGGCATCACCGAGGTCACCGCCGCCGACATCGCATCCGCCCGCCGGATGGGCTGCACCGTCAAGCTGCTGGCCATCTGCGAGCGCGCCGCCGACGGGGCCTCGGTCACCGCCCGGGTGCACCCCGCGATGATCCCGCTCAGCCACCCGCTCGCCTCCGTCCGCGAGGCGTACAACGCGGTGTTCATCGAGGCCGACGCGGCCGGGCAGCTCATGTTCTACGGGCCCGGCGCCGGCGGCTCGCCGACCGCGTCCGCGGTCCTCGGCGACCTCGTCGCGGTCTGCCGCAACAAACTGGGCGAGGCCACCGGACCCGGTGAGTCCGCCTACACGCGCCTGCCGGTCAGTCCCATGGGCGAGGTCGTCACGCGCTACCACATCAGCCTCGACGTGGCCGACAAGCCGGGCGTGCTCGCCCAGGTCGCGACGGTCTTCGCCGAGCAGGGCGTGTCCATCGACACGGTCCGCCAGCAAGGCCGGCCGGACTCGGACGGCGAGGCATCCCTCGTCGTCGTCACCCACCGCGCGCCCGACGCCGCCCTCTCCGGGACCGTCGAAGCGCTGCGCAAGCTCGACACCGTGCGCGGTGTCGCCAGCATCATGCGTGTTGAAGGGGAGTAAAGGACCCATGACCAGCAAGGGCACCCACCAGTGGCGCGGCATCATCGAGGAGTACCGGGACCGGCTGCCGGTCACGGCGACGACGCCGGTCGTCACGCTTCGTGAGGGCGGTACACCGCTCGTACCGGCGCAGGTCCTCTCCGAGCGCACGGGCTGCGAGGTGCACCTCAAGGTCGAGGGCGCCAACCCCACCGGTTCGTTCAAGGACCGCGGCATGACCATGGCCATCACCCGGGCCAAGGAGGAGGGCGCGAAGGCCGTCATCTGCGCCTCCACCGGCAACACCTCGGCCTCCGCCGCGGCGTACGCGGTGCGCGCGGGCATGGTCTGCGCCGTCCTCGTACCGCAGGGCAAGATCGCGCTCGGCAAGATGGGCCAGGCGCTCGTGCACGGCGCCAAGATCCTCCAGGTCGACGGCAACTTCGACGACTGCCTCACGCTGGCCCGCGCGCTCTCGGACAACTACCCGGTCGCACTGGTCAATTCGGTCAACCCGGTCCGCATCGAAGGGCAGAAGACCGCCGCGTTCGAGATCGTCGACGCGCTCGGCGACGCCCCCGACATCCACGTCCTGCCGGTCGGCAACGCGGGCAACATCACCGCGTACTGGAAGGGGTACACCGAGTACGCCGGTGACGGCGTCTCGACCCGCTCCCCGCGCATGTGGGGCTTCCAGGCCTCCGGTTCCGCGCCCATCGTGCGCGGCGAGGTCGTCAAGGACCCCTCCACGATCGCCACCGCGATCCGCATCGGCAACCCGGCCTCCTGGAACTACGCGCTCGCCGCACGCGACGAGTCGGGCGGCTTCATCGATGAGGTGACGGACCGGCAGATCCTGTCCGCCTACCGGCTGTTGGCCTCTCAGGAGGGCGTCTTCGTGGAGCCCGCGTCGGCTGCTTCCGTCGCCGGTCTGCTCAAGGCCGCCGAGGAGGGCAAGGTCGACCCCGGCCAGCGCATCGTCTGCACGGTCACCGGCAACGGCCTCAAGGACCCCGACTGGGCCGTCGCGGGCGCCCCGCAGCCGGTCACGGTCCCGGTCGACGCGGCCACCGCCGCCGAGAAGCTCGGCCTCGTCTGACCCGGTGCCGGGCCGGCCGCGGCAGCCGCCGCGGCCCACCCGGTCAACCACGACAACCCAGCTCAACCGCCCTCTTTCCGAGGCGGAGAGCGCATAGGAGGCGGGCGACACGCATCGTGCGCCTCCTGTGCGCCCTATGTCGCGACAGAACCTTCCTTCGATAAGCTGTACCCCATCCGCCCGACACCCGCCCGACGGTCCGCTGCGGTACGGCAGCCGTCGTGGGCGAACGCGGGGCGGGCCACCGGATCCCCTGTACGTCCCGGTGCGCACTGTGAACCGCCCCCGCCCCCCAGACCCCGCCGCCGCAGATCCACCGCACTGCATCCCCGCCGCCTTACAAGGAGTGGTCCGACCGATGGCCGGTCCCGCGTTCCGAGCCGCCGCCGTCCGGGTGCGCGTCCCCGCAACCAGCGCCAACCTGGGCCCGGGTTTCGACGCCCTGGGCCTCTCGCTGGGGCTGTACGACGACGTCGTCGTCCGGGTCGCCGACTCCGGGCTGCACATCGACATCGCAGGTGAGGGCAGCGAGAGCCTGCCCCGCGACGAGAGCCACCTGCTCGTGCGCTCCCTGCGCACCGCGTTCGACCTGCTCGGCGGCCAGCCCCGCGGACTGGAGATCGTCTGCGCCAACCGGATCCCGCACGGCCGCGGCCTCGGCTCGTCCTCCGCCGCCATCTGCGCCGGAATCGTCGCCGCCCGCGCCGTGACGACCGGCGGCGACGCCCGTCTCGACGACGCTGCCCTGCTGGAGCTGGCGACCGAGATCGAGGGGCACCCCGACAACGTGGCGGCCTGTCTGTTCGGCGGATTCACCCTCGCCTGGATGGACGGCGGCTCGGCCCGGGCGATCCGGATGGACCCCGCCGACTCCGTCGTGCCCGTCGTCTTCGTACCCGGCCGCCCGGTGCTCACCGAGACGGCGCGCGGCCTGCTCCCGCGCACCGTCCCGCACGTCGACGCGGCCCTGAACGCCGGCCGGGCGGCCCTGCTCGTCGAGGCCCTGACCCGGCGCCCCGAGCTGCTCCTCGCCGCCACCGAGGACCGGATCCACCAGGAATACCGCGGCCCGGCCATGCCGGAGAGCGTGGAGCTGGTGCACCGCCTGCGCGCCGACGGCGTGCCCGCGGTCATCTCCGGCGCGGGACCCACGGTCCTCGCGCTGACGGAGGATGGATCGGCCGACAAGGTCGCCCGACTGGCGGGGGAGGGCTGGGCGGCGAACCGGCTGGCCCTCGACGCTACGGGCGCCGGCGTGCTGCCGCTGGCCGCGTAACCGCATGTGATTACCGGTGAGCGAGAGGGGGAATGTTTGTTGGAGCCGGTAGTGTTAACCTCAAGTCTGCAACCGACGTCTTTGAGGCGCGTTGCTTCGTGTCCCCCTCCGGGACCACCATTCTTCCGGGAGCCTCCCCAACTGCCTGAGCAGCCTGCCTGAGCAGTTTCGAGCACGCTCCGGAACCGGCACGACACCCCTCGCTCGTCCAGGAGTGGGCCGAGCAGGGGGATCTCGCGCCGGACCCCGCACGTTCATCTCTCCGCCGTACCCGGCGGACCACCGCCCCGGCAAGGTCCGCGATCCAGCAAGATCAACAGACCGCAGTCGGACAGCACAACCGGTCGCCGAGCCAGAAGGCCGACGTCCGCTCCAGGGAAGGACCCTTCGTGAGCGACACCACCGATCTGATGGGCGTGACTGCCGACAAGAACGTCGACAGCGCCGCGCCCGCCGAAGGTGCTGCCACTGGCACCACCGCACGGCGCCGCCGCTCCGGCACCGGCCTCGAGGGCATGGTCCTGGCCGAGCTGCAGCAGGTCGCGTCCGGCCTCGGCATCAGGGGCACCGCGCGGATGCGCAAGAGCCAGCTGATCGAGGTCATCAAGGAGGCGCAGGCGGGTGGCGGATCCGCCGCCCCCAAGACCTCCTCCAAGGCCGCAGAGGCCCCCGCCGAGGCGGAGAGCAAGCCCAAGCGCCGCGCGACCTCGAAGGCGCGCACCGGGGACGAGGGTGCCGCTGCCGCCGCCGAGAAGGACACGGCCGCCCAGCAGCAGATCGACATCCCCGGTCAGCCGGCCAGCGACGAACAGCCCGCGGGCGAGCGTCGTCGGCGTCGTGCGACCGCGCAGGCGGGCAGCCCCGACACCAAGGCCGAGGCGAAGACCGAGGTCAAGGCCAAGTCGGAGCCCCAGGCCGAGCAGAAGGCCGAGGAGCGGGCCGAGCCGAAGGGCGACGCCAAGGCCGAGGCGGCCACCGACACGGCCGAGGGCCGTCGCGGCGACCGTCAGGGCCGGGACCGCGGCGACCGCGGCGACCGCGGCGACCGTGAGGGCCGCCGCGAGCGTCAGCGCGACCGTCGCGGCAAGGGCGACGACCAGGGCCAGCAGGGCGGCGGCGGGCAGCGCCCGCAGCGCCAGGGCCAGGGTGGGGGCGGCCAGGGCCAGCAGAACCGCGACAACGGTCCGCAGGACGACTTCGACGACGAGGCGGGCGGCCGTCGGGGCCGTCGTGGCCGCTACCGCGACCGCCGTGGCCGCCGTGGCCGCGACGACTTCGCGAGCGACGTGCAGGTGGCCGATGACGACGTGCTGATCCCCGTCGCGGGCATCCTGGACATCCTCGACAACTACGCGTTCATCCGGACCTCCGGCTACCTGCCGGGCCCGAACGACGTGTACGTCTCGCTCGCCCAGGTCCGCAAGAACGGCCTGCGCAAGGGCGACCACGTCACCGGCGCGGTGCGCCAGCCCAAGGACGGCGAGCGGCGCGAGAAGTTCAACGCGCTGGTCCGCCTCGACTCGGTCAACGGCATGGCCCCCGAGTCCGGCCGCGGCCGCCCGGAGTTCCAGAAGCTGACCCCGCTCTACCCGCAGGACCGGCTCCGTCTGGAGACCGACTCCAACATCCTGACGACGCGGATCATCGACCTGGTGGCCCCGATCGGCAAGGGTCAGCGCGGGCTCATCGTGGCCCCGCCGAAGACCGGCAAGACCATGATCCTGCAGGCCATCGCCAACGCGATCACGGTCAACAGCCCCGAGTGCCACCTGATGGTCGTCCTGGTCGACGAGCGTCCGGAAGAGGTCACCGACATGCAGCGGTCGGTGAAGGGCGAGGTCATCTCCTCGACCTTCGACCGTCCCGCCGAGGACCACACCACCGTCGCCGAGCTGGCCATCGAGCGCGCCAAGCGCCTCGTCGAGCTGGGTCACGACGTGGTCGTCCTGCTCGACTCGATCACCCGTCTGGGCCGCGCCTACAACCTCGCGGCGCCGGCCTCCGGCCGCATCCTCTCCGGTGGTGTCGACTCGACCGCGCTCTACCCCCCGAAGCGCTTCTTCGGCGCCGCGCGCAACATCGAGGACGGCGGCTCGCTGACCATCCTGGCCACCGCGCTCGTCGAGACCGGCTCGCGCATGGACGAGGTGATCTTCGAGGAGTTCAAGGGCACCGGCAACATGGAGCTCAAGCTCGATCGGAAGCTCTCGGACAAGCGCATCTTCCCGGCGGTGGACGTCGACGCGTCCTCCACCCGCAAGGAAGAGATCCTGCTCGGCACCGACGAGCTGGCCGTCGTCTGGAAGCTGCGCCGGGTGCTGCACGCGCTCGACCAGCAGCAGGCGATCGAACTCCTCCTGGACCGGATGAAGAAGACCCAGTCCAACGCGGAGTTCCTGCTCCAGATCCAGAAGACGACGCCGGGCAGCGGAAACGGCAACGACTGACCGACCGGCCGCGCGTCGGACCGGACAGGTCTTCCAGGACTCCGCCCCTCACTTCGGTGAGGGGCGGAGTCCTTTTTCTTCGTTACGGTTTCCTTTTCTTCTTCTTTTCTTTCTCTGCACATTCCCCTTCCGTTGTTACTCGCGTAATATTTGGGCCAGTTGAGGTGGGGGGCCATCGAGGCGGAACGGCAGAGGCGTGAGCCCTGCGGTGATCCGCCCTGCACTGTGCGCAGTTCACGCATCCCCGCCGTTTCCCGACCGGCGGGGCTTTTCCGTGCCGCCGGTTCCTATCCGAAGGATCACCGCGTGCACATACGCACCACGGGGGGCCGGCACGCGCGCCGGCTCAGACTCGCCGTTCCGGCGGCGGCCGTCACCGTCCTCGCCCTCGTCGGCACCACGCTGACGATGTCCACGTCCCAGGCCGAGGAGCCGGCGCCCTCGCTGTCCGCGGCAGCTGCCGAACGGCCCGTCTCCCCGCCCGACTCGGTGCTGCGTGAGCGGATCGCCGACGCCGCGGCGGCAGAGCGCAAGGCGCTTCCGCCCGCCGAGTTCTCCCGGGGCGACGGCCCCACACCCACGCCGATGGTCATCGGCGGTACGCCGACGCCGATCTCCGCCGCGCCGTGGATGGCGCAGCTCTGGTACTCCGCCCCGGACGGCACCGGCTTCTTCTGCGGCGGCGTGGTCATCGCGCCCACGAAGATCGCCACGGCCGCGCACTGCGTGGACGGTCTCAACTGGGGGGAGTACGGCGTCGTCGCGGTCGGCAACGCCTCCATCGAGCCGAGCGACACCGAGGTCGTCGCGCTCCCCTACCGGCAGTGGAGCCACCCGCTGTACCGGGACAACGAGGGCGCGGCCGACAACGACGTCGCCGTGCTGACCGTGGACCGCGTCCTCCCGGTCAAGCCGCTGCCCCTGGCCTCGAACACCGACACCGCTCTCTACGCGCCGGGCACGCAGGCGAAGGTCTACGGCTGGGGCCGTACCTCCTCCGCCAGCGACGACATCTCCACGACCCTGCGCTCGGCGACGATCCCGATCGTCTCGGACGCGGCATGCCGCGACTCGTACGGCAGCAACTACTTCGTGGCGGGCCACATGGTCTGCGCCGGCAAGACGGGCGCGACCGACGCGGAGACCACCGGGTCGTGCAACGGTGACTCCGGCGGCCCGCTGGTGATCGGCGGCAAGCTGGCCGGCATCGTGTCGTGGGGCATCGAGGACTGTGTAGGAGAGGGCGCGTACAGCGTCTTCGCCAAGATGACCGCCTACGCCTCCGCGGTCAACGCGCGGGCCTACGACACGAATCCCACCTACGACCACCGTGCTGACCTCGTCGCGCGCAGTGCGTCCAACAACGCCCTGTACCTGTTCGCCTCGACGGGCAGCGGGATGAAGAAGAACGATTTCGGTGACGACTGGGGCGGCATCAACGTCCTGCTGCAGACGGACCTCGACCGGGACGACGAGCAGGACCTCCTCATCCGCGGCCTGGACGGCAACCTGTACTGGCAGTGGTACAGCAGGGCGTCCCAGGAGTGGAACGTCAAGCAGCTGGCCACCGGCTGGGGCACCCGCAAGCAGATCCTCGCCCCCGGCGACCTGACGGGCGACGGCCACCCGGACATCCTCTCGACCGACTCCTCCGGCGGCTTCTGGCTGTACCCGGGCAAGGGTGACGGCACCTTCGCCACCCGGACCAAGGTCGGCGGCGGTGGCCTGAGCTACAACATGGTCCGCGGCAGCGGTGACTTCACCAACGACGGCAAGGCCGACATCATCGCCCGGGGCAGCGGCGGCAAGATGTACCTCTTCAAGGGCACCGGCAAGGCCGGCGCCCCGTTCGCACCCAAGGTCCTCGTCCGGACCTGGGACGTGGCCACCGCCCTGGTCACCACCGGTGACTTCACCGGCGACGGCCACGCGGACATCATCGTCCGGGTGAAGACCGGGGAGCTCTACCTCTACCCGGGCACCGGCAAGGCCAACAGCGACATCTTCGGCGCCCGCAAGCTGCTGGGCACGGGAGCCAACAACTACAACCTCTTCGGCTGATCCCGGCCGGAGCGGGCCGGCCCGAGACCTTGGCCACACCGGCCACGGTCCCGGGCCCGCCCACCACTTCGCTGCACCGGGCACGAAACCCCAGGTGAACGCCGCCTCACGGCTCGTGCGCCCGTAAGGCCTGTGGCCCCCGTCCGCCGACGGGGGCCACCGGCGCATATGCAACCCTTCTTGGTGCTTCGGCCGTCCCTACAGGAGAGGCCGACCGGGCGTGGATCACCACGGCAGGGGGCAGACGGGCAACAGGAGTGACGAGGGAGACGCGTGAGCGAGCAGAGCAGGAGCACGGGCCGCATACGCGGCACCGGCAGCCGACGGAGGAAGCCGTCCCGCAGGCACCGCACCAAGGTCGTCGCGGCCTGGACGGTGGCGGGAGTCGTGGTCGTCGGCGGGGCCGGGCTCGGCTACGCGTACATGGCGCTCGACGGCAACCTCTCCAGCATCGACATCGACGCCAAGCTCGGCACCGACCGTCCCGACGACGTGGACGACGGCTCGCAGGACATCCTCGTGCTGGGCTCCGACTCGCGCTCCGGCGACAACGGGAAGTACGGCGAGGACGAGGGCGCGGCCCGCTCCGACACGGCGATGGTCGTCCACGTCGACAAGGGCCACAAGTCCGCGAGCGTCGTCTCGATACCGCGCGACACCCTGATAGAGCGCCCCAGTTGCGAGAGCGACACCACCGGCGACCAGGTCCCGGCCGAGCACCGGGCGATGTTCAACACCGCCTACGAGGTCGGCGGGCCCGCCTGCGCGGTGAAGACCGTCGAGTCGATGTCCGGCATTCGCATGGACCACTATCTCGAAGTCGACTTCACCGGCTTCAAGAAGCTCATCGACGAGCTCGGCGGCGTCGAGATCACCACGAAGACCCCGATCGACGACTCCAAGAGCCACCTGAACCTGGAGCCCGGCACGCACACCCTGAACGGTGAGGAGTCCCTCGGACTCGTCCGTACCCGCAAGAGCGTCGGCGACGGCAGCGACCTGGGACGCATCCAGCTCCAGCAGGCGTTCATCAAGGCGCTGATGGAGCAGGCGAAGAGCGTCGGGGTGTTCTCCAGCCCCAAGAAGCTCTACGGTCTCGCGGACGCCGCCACCAAGGCCGTCACCACCGACTCCGGCCTCGGCTCCGTCAAGAAGCTCACCGGCTTCGCGAACGGCCTCAAGGGGCTGGGCGCCGACAACGTCCACATGGTGACCCTGCCCGTGGAGTACGACCCGGCCGACCCGAACCGGGTCCTGCCGCAGGAGAAGGCCGGCCGGCAGGTCTGGGCCGCCCTCAAGAAGGACCGGCCGATCCCCGCCTCCGCCACCGAGAGGTCGGCCGGAGACAAGGGTGACGCCGCGAAGGTCGTCGAGTAGCCCCACCGGTCACCCTGTGTGCGCGGACCGTGGCGGGAATACCTGCGCTCCGCCCCCGGTTTTGGGAGATACGGCCGGTCCTGGCAGACTGGTACGTCGGCCCCGGTTCACGGCCCCGCAAATCCGCGCGGACGACCCGGCGCCCTCCCGAAACTAGGAGACACCTTGAAGCGCGACATTCACCCCGAGTACGTCGAGACGCAGGTCAGCTGCACCTGCGGTGCGTCGTTCACCACCCGGAGCACCCTCGACAGCGGCGCCATCCGTGCCGACGTCTGCTCCGAGTGCCACCCGTTCTACACGGGCAAGCAGAAGATCCTCGACACCGGCGGCCGCGTGGCCCGCTTCGAGGCCCGCTTCGGCAAGGCTGCCGGCTCCGCCAGCAAGTAGCGAGCCACTGCGCCGGTTCCTGGCGCCCTCTTCCCGGGGGCGTCGGAACCGGCGTTTTTTCCGGTCGGGTGCCCGGGGGGAAGCCCCCGCCGGACACCCCACCGGGCAGTACGCCCTCCAGCAGGCCCGCAGATCTCAGACCAACCAGGAGCCCCCGAATGTTCGAGGCGGTCGAGGAACTGATCGGTGAACACACCGATCTCGAGAAGAAGCTCGCCGATCCGTCGGTCCATGCCGACCAGGCCAACGCGCGCAAGCTGAACAAGCGTTACGCGGAGCTGACCCCGATCGTCTCCACGTACCGGGCCTGGAAGCAGACCGGCGACGACATCGAGACCGCCCGCGAGTTCGCCGCGGACGACCCCGACTTCGCCGCCGAGGTCAAGGACCTGGAGAAGCAGCGCGAGGAGCTCACCGAGAAGCTCCGCCTCCTCCTCGTCCCGCGCGACCCCAGCGACGACAAGGACGTGCTCCTGGAGATCAAGGCGGGCGCCGGCGGCGACGAGTCCGCCCTGTTCGCCGGTGACCTGCTGCGCATGTACCTGCGCTACGCCGAGCGCGTCGGCTGGAAGACCGAGATCATCGACTCCACCGAGTCCGAGCTCGGCGGCTACAAGGACGTCCAGGTCGCGGTCAAGACCAAGGGCGGCAACGGCGCGACCGAGCCCGGCCAGGGCGTCTGGGCCCGGATGAAGTACGAGGGCGGTGTGCACCGTGTGCAGCGCGTGCCCTCCACCGAGTCCCAGGGCCGCATCCACACCTCCGCCGCGGGCGTGCTCGTCACCCCCGAGGCCGAGGAGGTCGACGTCGAGATCCACGCCAACGACCTGCGCATCGACGTCTACCGCTCCTCCGGGCCCGGCGGCCAGTCCGTCAACACGACCGACTCCGCCGTCCGCATCACGCACCTGCCGACCGGCGTCGTCGCCTCCTGCCAGAACGAGAAGAGCCAGCTCCAGAACAAGGAGCAGGCCATGCGCATCCTGCGCTCCCGGCTGCTCGCCGCCGCCCAGGAAGCCGCCGAGCAGGAAGCCTCCGACGTCCGCCGCAGCCAGGTGCGCACCGTCGACCGCTCCGAGAAGATCCGGACGTACAACTTCCCGGAAAACCGCATCTCGGACCACCGCGTCGGCTTCAAGGCGTACAACTTGGACCAGGTGCTCGACGGCGAACTCGACGCCGTCATCCAGGCATGCGTCGACGCCGACTCCGCCGCCAAGCTCGCCAACGCGTAAGCGCACCGCCCGCCCCGCACACCCGTAAACCGTACGGAGAACCGCGATGAACCTGCTGCTCGCCGAGGTGGCCCAGGCCACCCAGCGGCTGGCCGACGCCGGTGTCCCCTCACCGCGATTCGACGCCGAGGAACTCGCGGCCTACGTCCACGGGGTCAAGCGGGGCGCGCTGCACACGGTGCCCGACACCGACTTCGACGCCCGGTACTGGGAGACGATCGCCCGCCGCGAGGCCCGCGAACCCCTCCAGCACATCACCGGCCGCGCCTTCTTCCGCTACCTGGAGCTCCAGGTGGGACCCGGCGTCTTCGTGCCCCGCCCGGAGACCGAGTCCGTCGTCGGCTGGGCCATAGACGCCGTCCGCGCGATGGACGTCGTCGAGCCCGTCGTCGTCGACCTGTGCACCGGATCGGGCGCCATCGCGCTCGCCATCGCACAGGAGGTCCCCCGCTCGCGCGTGCACGCCGTGGAGCTGTCCGAGGACGCCCTCAGATGGACGCGGAAGAACGCCGAGGGGTCCAGGGTCACCGTGCACAAGGGAGACGCCCTGAGCGCCCTTCCCGAGCTCGACGGCCAGGTCGACCTGGTGATCTCCAACCCGCCGTACATCCCGCTCACCGAATGGGAGTACGTCGCCCCCGAGGCCCGTGACCACGACCCGGAGATGGCTCTCTTCTCCGGCGAGGACGGCCTCGACACCATCCGCGGCATCGAACGCACCGCCCACCGCCTGCTGCGCCCCGGCGGCCTCGTCGTCATCGAGCACGCCGACACCCAGGGCGGCCAGGTCCCGTGGATCTTCACCGAGGAGCGGGGCTGGGCGGACGCCGCCGACCACCCCGACCTGAACAAGCGCCCCCGGTTCGCCACCGCCCGCAAGGCCATGCCGTGACCGGCCCCCGGCACCACCACCCGTACCCGCACCCGCTCCAGGAGGCCGGCTGATGGCTCGGCGATACGACTGCAACGACGCCACCGACCGGACCACGGGCCTGCGCGAGGCCGCATCGGCCGTCCGCCGGGGCGAGCTGGTCGTGCTGCCCACCGACACCGTGTACGGGATCGGTGCGGACGCCTTCACCTCGGAGGCCGTCGCGGACCTGCTCGACGCCAAGGGCCGGGGCCGCAACATGCCCACCCCCGTCCTCATCGGCTCGCCGAACACCCTGCACGGCCTGGTCACCGACTTCTCCGAGGAGGCCTGGGAGCTCGTGGACGCCTTCTGGCCCGGCGCCCTCACCCTCGTCGCCCGGCACCAGCCCTCCCTCCAGTGGGACCTCGGCGACACCCGGGGCACCGTCGCCATCCGGATGCCGCTGCACCCGGTCGCCATCGAGCTGCTCACCGAGGTCGGCCCGATGGCCGTCTCCAGCGCCAACCTCACCGGACACCCCTCGCCCGAGGACTGCGACGCCGCCCAGGGCATGCTCGGCGACTCCGTCTCCGTCTACCTCGACGGCGGCCCGACGCCCGGCATCGTGCCTTCCTCCATCGTCGACGTCACCGGCGCCACCCCGGTCCTGCTGCGCGCCGGCGCCCTCTCCGCGGAGGAGCTGCGCAAGGTGGTCCCCGACCTCGAGGTGGCCAATTGACCGCCCCCGAGGGGCGTGGCATAGCGGGGCGGACCGACACCTTCCGCATCCTCCACGTCAGCACCGGCAACGTCTGCCGCTCGCCGATCACCGAGCGGCTGACCCGCCATGCCCTGGAGGACCGCCTCGGCGACCCGCTCATCGGCGGCCTCATCGTGGAGAGCGCGGGCACCTGGGGCCATGAAGGCGCGCCCATGGAAGCCAACGCCGAGGTCGTCCTCGCCGACTTCGGCGCGGACGCCAGCGGCTTCGTCGGCCGGGAGCTGCTGGACGAGCACGTCATCCGCGCCGATCTGGTCCTCACCGCCACCCGCGACCACCGCGCCCAGGTCATCTCCATGGGGCACTCCGCGGGCCTGCGCACCTTCACGCTCAAGGAGTTCACCCGGCTGGTACGGGCCATAGACCCGGCCACCCTGCCCGACCCGCGCGACGAGGGCGTCGTCGAGCGCGCCCGCGCCCTGGTGCGCGCCGCCGCCGCGCTGCGCGGCTGGCTGCTGGCCCCGACCGCCGAGGCGGACGAGGTCTACGACCCCTACGGCGCCCCCATCACCTTCTTCCGCTCCATCGGCGACGAGATCAACCAGGCGCTCGACCCGGTCGTCACCGCGCTCACCGGCGTACGCGCCCCGCACTGACCGGCGCACGCGCCGGGCCCGCGCGCGCCCGCCCCGGTGCGCCGACCGGCGTACGGCGCCCCGCGACAGCGGGCACGGCGCCCCGCCCCGGCGTACGTTGGAGCTGACACCGGCACCCCTCGCCGGCGCACCCACCTCCAGGCCCGGAGCCGTCCCATGCCGGTCACCTCTCCCGCCGCACCCGCGGCCGTGCCGCCCGCGCCCGACCGCCCCGACGCCCTGCCCCAGGACTTCGGCGCGCTCCTCCGCCAGGACCCGGAGATCGCCGGGATCCTGCTCGCGGAGCGGGACCGGCAGGCGTGCGCCCTCCAGCTGATCGCCGCCGAGAACTTCACCTCGCCCGCCGTTCTCGCCGCCCTCGGCTCCCCGCTCGCCAACAAGTACGCCGAGGGGTACCCGGGCGCCCGCCACCACGGCGGCTGCGAGCACGCGGACGCCGCCGAACGCGTCGCCGTACGCCGGGCCACCGCCCTCTTCGGCGCCGAACACGCCAACGTCCAGCCGCACTCCGGCTCCTCCGCCGTCCTCGCCGCCTACGCCGCACTGCTGCGCCCCGGCGACACGGTCCTCGCCATGGGGCTCCCGTACGGGGGACATCTCACCCACGGGGCGCCGGGCAACTTCTCCGGCCGCTGGTTCGACTTCGTCGGCTACGGGGTGGACCCGGAGACCGGGCTGATCGATGACACCCGGCTGCGCGCCCTGGCCCGCGCCCGCCGTCCCAAGGCGATCGTCTGCGGTTCGATCTCCTATCCCCGCCACCCCGACTACGCGCTGTTCCGGGAGATCGCCGACGAGGTCGGGGCGTATCTGATCGTCGACGCCGCTCACCCCATGGGGCTGATCGCCGGGGGAGCGGCGCCGAACCCGGTCCCGTACGCCGACGTGGTCTGCGCCACCACGCACAAGGTGCTGCGCGGACCGCGCGGCGGCATGATCCTGTGCGGTACGGAGCTGGCCGAGCGGATCGACCGGGCGGTGTTCCTGTTCACGCAGGGCGGGGCGCAGATGCACACGGTGGCGGCGAAGGCGGTCGCGTTCGGGGAGGCGGCCACTCCCGCGTACACGCTCTACGCCCACCAGGTCGTCGCCCACGCCCGGGTGCTCGCCGCCGGTCTGGAGGCGGAGGGGTTCGAGGTGACCACCGGCGGCACGGACACCCACATCGTCGTCGCGGACCCGGCCCCGCTCGGCGTCGACGGCCGCACGGCCCGGGAGCGTCTCGCGGCCGCCGGTGTGGTCCTGGACACCTGCGCCCTGCCGTCCGGGGAGTCCCGGGGCATCCGCCTGGGCACCGCCGCCGTCACCACCCAGGGGATGGACGAGGGGGACATGGCCCGCATCGCGGCCCTGTTCGGCGCGGCCGTACGGGAGCCGGGCGATGTGAGCCCGATCGCGGCGGAGGTCCGGGCACTGGCCGAGCGGAATCCGCCCTATCCGGGGTAGGCGCTACCCGTGGAACCATCACCCGTACCGTTGAGTCCTTCTAACAGAGACTAGGGTGTGGGGCTGAGATGGCCGGCGAAACCTGTGGGGCAGCCCGTGCGTGATTACCTGCTGACGCTCTGTGTCACGGCAGCGGTGACCTATCTGCTGACCGGACCGGTGCGTAAGTTCGCCATCGCGGTCGGGGCGATGCCCGCGATCCGTGCGCGCGACGTCCACCGCGAGCCGACACCCCGGCTCGGTGGGATCGCCATGTTCGGCGGACTGTGTGCGGGACTGATCGTCGCCGACCACCTCTTCAATCTGCAGGGCGTATTCGAACTCTCCAACGAACCACGGGCGTTGCTCTCCGGCGCCGCCCTGATCTGGCTGATCGGCGTCCTCGACGACAAGTTCGAGATCGACGCCCTGATCAAGCTCGGCGGCCAGATGATCGCCGCCGCCGTCATGGTCATCCAGGGGCTCACGATCCTGTGGCTGCCGATCCCCGGCGTCGGCACGGTCGCCCTCACCCAGTGGCAGGGCACGCTGCTCACGGTGGCGCTGGTCGTCATCACGATCAACGCGGTCAACTTCGTCGACGGCCTGGACGGGCTCGCGGCGGGCATGGTGTGCATCGCGTCCGCGGCGTTCTTCCTGTACGCCTACCGGCTCTGGATGGGGTACGGGATCGAGGCGGCGGCCCCCGCGACGCTGTTCGCGGCGATCCTGATGGGCATGTGCCTCGGCTTCCTGCCGCACAACATGCATCCGGCGCGGATCTTCATGGGCGACTCGGGCTCGATGCTGATCGGCCTGGTGCTGGCGGCGGGCGCGATCTCGATCACGGGCCAGGTCGACCCGGACCTCATGCAGATCTTCGAGGGCAGCGAGCGCGGCGCCACCCACGCGATGCTCCCGGTCTTCATCCCGCTGGTGCTGCCGCTGACGATCATCGCGATCCCGGCCGCCGACCTGGTCCTCGCCATCGTCCGCCGCACCTGGAACGGCCAGTCGCCGTTCGCCGCGGACCGGGGCCACCTGCACCACCGGTTGCTGGAGGTGGGCCACTCGCACAGCCGGGCCGTGCTGATCATGTACTTCTGGTCGGCCCTGATCGCCTTCGGCACGGTCGGCTACTCGGTGCACTCGGCGTCGATGTGGATCGTGTTCGTCATCATGGCGGCGAGCGCGGTGGGCCTGGTCCTGCTGCTGATGCCGCGCTTCACCCCGCGCACCCCGCACTGGGCCAACCGCTTCGTGCCGCCGCGCTACCGGCACCGCGCCGCGGAGCAGGCCCCCTCCTCCTCGCCCTCGTACGGCGAGAAGCCGGCCCTCGTGGCCTCCGGGGCCCAACAGGGCTCGGCAGAAGCTCAGATGGGCGAGGAGGGGCCCGAACGGGCCCCCGTGGCGGTCGGGGTGTCCGGCGTCAACGGCGCTACCGCGATCGGCGCTCGTTCGCGGTTCGCGGATCGCCGTTCCATCGACTCCCCCCGTTGACGATTCGGAAGCTGCGGTGCATTACCAGACATTGCGCCGCCTTGTCGTGCACACACGCGCGGACTAACTCTCATGTGTGACAGTTGGCACACTTTCCAGGTAAAGACCTCATCAAATAGTTTGTGATACCGTTCACGAGACCCGGTGACGGAGCCGAAGGACCCTAGTGAGACGGTCCCTTGGCCTGGTAAACCGCCTCGCGGACCGGGCCTACGCTCGTCCATGACGACGCCCCATTCCTCCTCTCAGACCAGTGGAGCTGCCGCCATGCAGTCCGACATGCGCGAAGTACTGCGCATCGCCACCCCCACCGCCGCGGTGGGAGCCATCGCCACGCTCGTCGGCGGGCTCGTCGTCGGCGGCAAGGGGGCGATCGGCGCCGTCGTGGGCTGCGTGGTGGTCATCCTCTTCATGGCCCTCGGGCAGCTGGCGCTGCAGTGGGTCGCCAAGTCGATGCCGCACCTCTTCCAGGGAATGGGGCTGCTGGTCTACTCGGTCCAGCTCGTGGTCCTGCTCGGCCTGATCATGGCCATCAGGAACACCTCCCTCTTCGACCTCCAGGTCTTCGCCCTCACGCTGGTCGTCTCGGTGCTCACATGGATCATCACGCAGACGGTGCTGCACGCCAGGAGCAAGACCCTGTACGTCGATCCGGAGGCGGAGAGCAGTGACGCTCCGGGCGGAACCAAGGGGAAGCATGACCAGTAGGGCCGGGATAAAGCCCTGTTCGACATGCTGCTATCGTCCGGTCTCGGTTGCGGTATTGCGGGCGCGGACAACACGGCTGTCGCCTGATTCATCGCGAGGCTTCGGGCCCGGCCGCCGCCTCCTCACCGTAAGAACCAGTCCGGTGCCGACCTGCGGCTGCCAGCCGCTCCGATACAACGAGGTAGCCGTATCCATGCGCCATGCAGAAGGAGCTCCTGGTGACTGCTGACGCCCAGACGCTCGCCTTCGAGGTTGACTGCCACCTGTTCCAGGGCTCGTGCGGATTCCCAGCCCCGAGCGCGTGGTCGTTCATCTTCGACCCGATCTTCACGATCGGCCCGGTCGAGTTCAACAAGCCGATGCTGCTGGCGATCATCGGGACGATTGCGATCCTGACCCTGTTCTGGATGGGCTTCTCCAAGCCCAAGGTCGTTCCGGGCAAGCTGCAGATGGTCGCCGAAGCCCTTTACGACTTCGTGCACCGGGGCATCGCCAAGGAGATCATCGGTAAGAAGGGCGAGCCCTTCGTCCCGCTGCTGGTGTCGCTGTTCTTCTTCGTCTGGATGCTGAACCTCTGGGCGATCATCCCGATCGCGCAGTTCCCGGTGAGCTCGCTCATCGCTTACCCGGTCGGACTGGCCCTGCTCGTCTGGGCCGTCTACATGACGGTGACGTTCCGGTCCAACGGCTTCGTCGGCGGTATCCGCAACCTGTGCGTACCGAGCGGCCTGCCCAAGCCGATCTATGTGATCCTGACGCCGATCGAGTTCGTCTCGAACATCTTCGTGCGCCCCTTCACGCTGGCGGTCCGACTCTTCGCGAACATGTTCGCCGGTCACATCCTGATCCTGGTCTTCACGATCGCGACCTGGTACATGCTCGGCACCGTGCTCGGTACCGTCTACGCCACCGCGTCGTTCGCCGTGACGCTGGCCCTGACCGTCTTCGAGATGTTCATCCAGGCGCTCCAGGCCTACGTGTTCACCGTGCTGACCGCCACGTACTTGTCCCAGGCGCTCGAAGAAGCGCACTGAGGACACCCGGGTCACCACCCGGACATCCCCTAGAACGTCCGGTGGACGCAATCTCCACCGGCCAATCAAGAGAAGGAATCACAGATCCATGTCTGAGACTCTCGCAGCCGTTGTGGGCAACGTCGGCACCATCGGTTACGGCCTCGCGGCGATCGGCCCCGGCGTCGGCATCGGCATCATCTTCGGTAACGGTGTGCAGGCGATCGCCCGCCAGCCCGAGGCGGCCGGCCTGATCCGTCAGAACATGCTGCTCGGCTTCGCCGTCATCGAGGCACTGGCCCTCATCGGCTTCGTCGCGCCCTTCATCTACCCGAAGTAGTCCAGGCGACCTGACGATACGTTTTCGACGAAAGGTCCACCATGTTGCACTTGGCAGCTGAGGAGCCGCAGTCACCGCTGCTGCCGGTCTTGCCCGAGATTGTCATCGGCCTGATCTGCTTCAGCATTGTCTTCTTCGTCTTCTACAAGAAGCTCCTCCCGGCCATCAACACGACCCTGGACGAGCGTCGCGAGGCGATCGAGGGTGGCATCGAGAAGGCCGAAGCGGCTCAGACCGAGGCCCAGAGCGTTCTTGAGCAGTACAAGGCTCAGCTCGCCGAGGCCCGTCACGAGGCCGCTCGTCTGCGCCAGGAGGCGCAGGAGCAGGGTGCCGTCATCATCCAGGAGATGAAGGCGGAAGGTCAGCGGCAGCGCGAAGAGATCATCGCCGCAGGCCACGCCCAGATCGAGGTCGACCGCAAGGCCGCTGCCTCGGCGCTGCGTCAGGACGTGGGCAAGCTCGCCACCGACCTGGCCGGCAAGCTCGTCGGCGAGTCCCTCCAGGACCACGCCCGGCAGAGCGGCACCGTCGACCGTTTCCTCGACGAGCTCGAGGCGAAGGCCGAGGCCGCCCGATGAACGGCGCGAGCCGCGAAGCACTGGCTGCCGCACGCGAGCGTCTCGACGCGCTGACCGACAACACGTCGGTCGACGCGGCGAAGCTCGCCGAGGAGCTGGCGTCGGTCACCGCACTGCTCCACCGCGAAGTATCCCTGCGCCGGGTCCTCACCGACCCGGCCCAGAGCGGCGAGAGCAAGGCCGATCTGGTCGCGCGTCTGCTCAGCGGACAGGTGGGCGGCGAGACCGTCGACCTGGTGTCCGGACTGGTCCGGTCCCGCTGGTCGCAGTCCCGTGACCTGGTGGACTCGGTCGAGGAGCTGGCGAACACCGCAGACCTCACCGCGGCCCAGCGCGGCGGCAACCTCGACGACGTCGAGGACGAGTTGTTCCGGTTCGGCCGGATCGTCGGCTCCGACAAGGAGCTGCGCTCCGCGCTCACCAGCCGTACGGCCACGGCGTCCGCCAAGAGCGAGCTGCTGCGCAGCCTGCTCGGCGGCAAGGCGCAGCCGGTCACCGAGCGGATCATCGTCCGCCTGGTCACCCAGCCCCGTGGACGTAGCCTGGAAGCAGGGCTGGACTCGCTGTCCAGGCTCGCCGCGGAGCGACGGGACCGCATGGTCGCCGTCGTCACCTCGGCGGTGCCGCTCAGCGACCGGCAGAAGCAGCGCCTCGGCGACGCCCTGGCGAAGCTCTACGGTCGGCAGATGCACCTGAACCTGGACGTGGACCCCGCGGTCCTCGGCGGGGTCTCGGTGCGCGTCGGTGACGAGATCATCAACGGCACCGTCGCGGATCGCCTCGACGAGGCGACCCGTCGCATCGCCGGCTGACACAGCGCAAGAACAAGCAAGACCAGCGGCCCGGTTGGGCCGTGCAGAAATTGCAGAAGATTCCTGGGGGTCGGCCCCCAGACCCCCTTAAGAAACTTCGGGCCCAACAAGGAGAGCAGGGAACCCAGATGGCGGAGCTCACGATCCGGCCGGAGGAGATCCGGGACGCACTGGATAACTTTGTCCAGTCGTACCAGCCGGACGCGGCCTCGCGCGAGGAGGTCGGTACGGTCAGCGTTGCCGGCGACGGCATCGCGAAGGTGGAGGGTCTGCCCTCCGCCATGGCGAACGAGCTGCTGAAGTTCGAGGACGGCACCCTCGGTCTCGCCCTCAACCTCGAGGAGCGCGAGATCGGTGCGATCGTCCTCGGCGAGTTCAGCGGCATCGAGGAGGGCCAGCCGGTGCAGCGCACCGGTGAGGTGCTCTCCGTCGGCGTCGGCGAGGGTTACCTCGGCCGCGTCGTCGACCCGCTCGGCAACCCGATCGACGGTCTCGGCGAGATCGAGACCGACAGCCGCCGCGCCCTCGAGCTGCAGGCCCCTGGCGTCATGGTCCGCAAGTCGGTGCACGAGCCGATGCAGACCGGCTACAAGGCCGTCGACGCCATGGTGCCGATCGGCCGAGGCCAGCGTCAGCTGATCATCGGCGACCGTCAGACGGGTAAGACCGCGCTGGCCGTCGACACGATCATCAACCAGCGCGACAACTGGCGCTCGGGCGACGTGAACAAGCAGGTCCGCTGCATCTACGTCGCCATCGGTCAGAAGGGTTCCACCATCGCCTCCGTGCGTGGTGCGCTCGAAGAGGCCGGTGCGCTGGAGTACACGACCATCGTCGCCGCCCCGGCGTCCGACCCGGCCGGCTTCAAGTACCTGGCGCCGTACACCGGTTCGGCCATCGGCCAGCACTGGATGTACCAGGGCAAGCACGTCCTGATCATCTTCGACGACCTCTCGAAGCAGGCCGACGCCTACCGCGCCGTGTCCCTGCTGCTGCGCCGCCCGCCGGGCCGCGAGGCCTACCCGGGCGACGTCTTCTACCTGCACTCGCGTCTGCTGGAGCGCTGCGCCAAGCTCTCCGACGAGATGGGCGCCGGTTCGATGACGGGCCTCCCGATCGTCGAGACCAAGGCGAACGACGTGTCGGCGTTCATTCCGACCAACGTCATCTCCATCACCGACGGCCAGTGCTTCCTGGAGTCCGACCTGTTCAACGCGGGTCAGCGTCCGGCGCTCAACGTCGGTATCTCGGTCTCCCGAGTCGGTGGCTCCGCCCAGCACAAGGCCATGAAGCAGGTCTCCGGCCGGCTTCGCGTGGACCTCGCCCAGTACCGCGAGCTGGAGGCGTTCGCCGCCTTCGGTTCCGACCTGGACGCGGCCTCGAAGGCCTCGCTGGAGCGCGGCAAGCGCATGGTCGAGCTGCTGAAGCAGCCGCAGTACGCCCCGTTCCCGATGGAGGAGCAGGTCGTCTCGGTCTGGGCCGGCACCACGGGCAAGATGGACGACGTCCCGGTCGAGGACATCCGTCGCTTCGAGGCCGAGCTGCTGGAGTTCCTGCGCCGTGAGCGCAAGGACCTCCTGACCAGCATCGCCGAGGGCGGCAAGATGTCCGACGACACGCTGCAGTCGATCGCCGACGCGATCGCCGCCTTCAAGCAGCAGTTCGAGACCTCGGACGGCAAGCTCCTGGGCGAGGGCTGATCGATGGGCGCTCAGCTTCGCGTTTACAAGCGCCGCATCCAAGCCGTCACCGCGACCAAGAAGATCACCAAGGCGATGGAGATGATCGCCGCCTCGCGCATCGTCAAGGCGCAGCGCAAGGTGGCGGCGTCCCAGCCGTACGCGACCGAGCTCACCCGTGCGGTGACCGCGGTGGCGACCGGCTCCAACGCCAAGCACCCGCTCACCACCGAGGTCGACGCCCCGACCCGGGCCGCGGTTCTGCTCGTCACGAGCGACCGCGGTCTGGCCGGCGGCTATTCCTCCAATGCCATCAAGGCCGCGGAGCGACTGCGGGAGCGCCTTGCCTCCGAGGGCAAGGAGGTCGACACGTACATCGTCGGCCGCAAGGGTGTCGCGTACTACGGCTTCCGCGAGCGCAAGGTCGAGGACTCCTGGACCGGCTTCACCGACAACCCGGCGTACTCCGATGCCAAGAGCATCGCCGCCCCGTTGATCGAGGCCATCCAGAAGGAAACGGCCGAGGGCGGCGTCGACGAGCTGCACATCGTCTTCACGGAATTCGTGTCGATGATGACGCAGAACGCGGTCGACGACCGGATGCTGCCGCTTTCGCTCGACGAGGTGGCCGAGGAGAGCACCCGCAAGGGTGAGATCCTTCCGCTGTTCGAGTTCGAGCCGTCGGCCGAGGACGTCCTCGACGCCCTTCTGCCGCGCTACGTCGAGAGCCGCATCTACAACGCACTGCTGCAGGCAGCCGCTTCCGAGCACGCTGCCCGCCGCCGCGCGATGAAGTCGGCGACCGACAACGCCGGGGACCTCATCAAGAGCCTGTCCCGGCTTGCCAACGCGGCCCGCCAGGCCGAAATCACCCAGGAAATCAGCGAGATCGTCGGCGGTGCCAGTGCTCTGGCCGACGCGACCGCGGGGAGTGACAAGTAATGACGACCACTGTTGAGACGGCCGCTGCCACGGGCCGCGTCGCCCGGGTCATCGGCCCGGTCGTCGACGTGGAGTTCCCCGTCGACGCGATGCCGGAGATCTACAACGCCCTCCACATCGAGGTCGCCGACCCGGCCGAGGACGGCGCCCGCAAGACGCTGACCCTCGAAGTCGCCCAGCACCTGGGCGACGGCATGGTCCGCGCGATCTCGATGCAGCCCACCGACGGCGTGGTCCGCCAGGCCCCGGTGACCAACACGGGCACGGGCATCACCGTCCCCGTCGGTGACATCACCAAGGGCAAGGTGTTCAACACCCTCGGTCAGATCCTGAACGAGCCGGAGGCCGAGGCGCAGATCACCGAGCGCTGGCCGATCCACCGCAAGGCCCCGGCCTTCGACCAGCTCGAGTCCAAGACCGAGATGTTCGAGACCGGCCTGAAGGTCGTCGACCTGCTGACCCCGTACGTCAAGGGCGGCAAGATCGGTCTGTTCGGTGGTGCGGGCGTCGGCAAGACGGTCCTCATCCAGGAAATGATCATGCGTGTGGCGAAGCTGCACGACGGTGTGTCGGTGTTCGCCGGTGTCGGCGAGCGCACCCGTGAGGGCAACGACCTCATCGACGAGATGACCGAGTCGGGCGTTCTGGAGAAGACCGCGCTCGTCTTCGGCCAGATGGACGAGCCGCCGGGGACGCGTCTGCGCGTGGCCCTGTCCGCCCTGACCATGGCGGAGTACTTCCGCGATGTGCAGAAGCAGGACGTGCTGCTCTTCATCGACAACATCTTCCGCTTCACGCAGGCCGGCTCCGAGGTCTCCACGCTGCTCGGCCGTATGCCGTCCGCGGTGGGTTACCAGCCGACCCTGGCCGACGAGATGGGTGTGCTCCAGGAGCGCATCACCTCGACGCGTGGTCACTCGATCACCTCGATGCAGGCGATCTACGTCCCCGCGGACGACCTGACCGACCCGGCCCCGGCCACCACGTTCGCCCACCTCGACGCGACGACGGTTCTCTCCCGTCCGATCTCCGAGAAGGGCATCTACCCGGCCGTGGACCCGCTGGACTCCACGTCCCGCATCCTGGACCCGCGCTATATCTCCCAGGACCACTACGCCGCGGCGAGCCGCGTCAAGGGGATCCTGCAGAAGTACAAGGACCTCCAGGACATCATCGCGATCCTCGGTATCGACGAGCTGGGCGAGGAGGACAAGCTCGTTGTCCACCGTGCCCGTCGCGTCGAGCGCTTCCTGTCGCAGAACACCCACGCCGCCAAGCAGTTCACCGGCCTGGACGGTTCGGACGTTCCGCTCGACGAGTCGATCTCCGCGTTCAACGCGATCTGCGACGGGGACTACGACCACTTCCCCGAGCAGGCGTTCTTCATGTGCGGTGGCCTGGACGACCTCAAGGCCAAGGCCAAGGAGCTCGGCGTCTCCTGAGCCTCCGGCTCACCGAGGGGGGTGGGTGTGTCCCGCCCCCCTCACCACGCCCCGTAGAATTGACCCAACACCCGGCCGGGCGGCCGGGTGGTGACCCGAGGAGCCACCCTTGGCTGCTGAGCTGCATGTCGAGCTGGTCGCCGCGGACCGAAGTGTCTGGTCCGGCGAGGCCACCCTGGTCGTCGCGCGTACCACGTCCGGCGACATCGGCGTCATGCCCGGTCACCAGCCGCTTCTCGGTGTGCTGGAATCGGGCCCGGTGACGATCCGCACGAGTGAGGGCGGCACCGTGATCGCCGCCGTGCACGGTGGATTCATCTCGTTCGCGGACGACAAGCTGTCGCTGCTGGCCGAGATCGCCGAGCTGGCCGACGAGATCGATGTCGAGCGCGCCGAGCGGGCGCTGGAGCTCGCGAAGTCGGACGCGGACGCCGCTGCCCAGCGGCGCGCCGATGTCCGACTGCGCGCGGTGGCGGTGCGCTAGCACCCCCACTGACAGATGTTTTTACTCAGCCGCGGCCCGAGCTGGAGCAATCCAGCCGTGTCGCGGCTGAGGCGATGCAGGTGCAATACGGTTTCGGTGTTCGTTACTCGACGATGCGAGGAGGTCGGTGGAGATGGTCCTCGCGTTGTGGGTGGGCGCGTCCGTCGTCGTCACGGTCCTGTTGGGACTGTTCGTCTTCGGCCTGCGCCGGCGGCTGATCCAGCGGTCCGGAGGGACCTTCGACTGCAGCCTGCGCTGGGATGTGTCCGAGGAACCCGACTCCCTCGGCAAAGGCTGGGTGTACGGGGTCGCCCGCTACAGCGGTGACCGCGTCGACTGGTTCCGGGTCTTCTCCTACGCTCCTCGCCCCCGCCGGGGCCTGGAGCGTTCTGCGATCGAGGTGATCGCCCGCCGGCTGCCGGAGGGCGAGGAGGAGCTGGCGCTCCTGTCCGACTCCGTCGTGCTCGGCTGTCTCCACCGGGGGACGCGCCTGGAGCTGGCGATGAGCGAGGACGCCCTGACCGGCTTTCTGGCCTGGCTGGAGGCGGCGCCGCCCGGCCAGAGGGTGAACGTCGCGTAGCGGAGCGCGTACACAGCGAAAACCGGGGAGACGGGGGACGGACCCGTCTCCCCGGCGCTTTTCGGGGGTGGTGCTTCGCGCTACGGCGTGGGGATCACTTGAGACCGTTGGCGATCGCGCTCACGAGTTCGCCGTTGGTGGTGTCACCGGAGAACTCCCAGGAGAACGCGCCTCCCAGGCCCTGGTTCTTCGCCCAGGTCATCTTCGAGCCGATGGTGGCCGGGGTGTCGTAGCTCCACCAGTTGGTGCCGCAGTGGGCGTACGCGGTGCCGGCGATGGTGCCGGTGGCGGGGCAGGAGCTCTTGAGGACCTTGTAGTCCTCGATGCCCGCCTCGTACGTGCCCGGGGCCGCGCCGGTCGCCGTGCCGCCGGGGGCGGACTGGGTGACGCCGGTCCAGCCGCGGCCGTAGAAGCCGATGCCGAGGAGCAGTTTCTTGGCCGGGACGCCCTTCGCCTTCAGCTTGGCGATGGCGTCGGCGGAGGTGAAGCCCTGCTGGGGGATGCCGGTGTACGAGGTCAGCGGCGAGTGCGGGGCCGTCGGGCCCTTGGCCGCCCAGGCGCCGAAGAAGTCGTACGTCATCACGTTGTACCAGTCGAAGGACTGGGCCGCGCCGCCGTAGTCGGCCGCGTCGATCTTGCCGCCGTTGGAGCCGTCCGCGGTGATGGCGGCGGTGACCAGGTTCTTCGAGCCGAACTTGGCCCGCATCGCGTCGGCCATCGTCTTGATCGCGGCCGGGCCGCTGGTGTCACAGGTCAGGCCGCAGGCGTTCGGGTACTCCCAGTCCAGGTCGATGCCGTCGAAGACGTCGGCCCAGCGGGGGTCCTCGACCAGGTCGTAGCAGGACTGGGCGAAGGCGGCGGGGTTCTGGACGGCCTGGCCGAAGCCGCCGGACCAGGTCCAGCCGCCGAACGACCAGAGGACCTTGATGTGCGGGTACTTGGCCTTCAGCTTGCGCAGCTGGTTGAAGTTGCCGCGCAGCGGCTGGTCCCAGGTGTCGGCGACGCCGTCGACGGACTGGTCGGCGGTGTACGCCTTGTCGTAGTCGGCGTAGGAGTCGCCGATGGTGCACTTGCCGTTCTGCACGTTGCCGAAGGCGTAGTTGATGTGCGTGATCTTCGCGGCCGTGCCGGACGTCACCAGGTTCTTGACGTGGTAGTTGCGCCCGTAGACGCCCCAGTTGGTGAAGTAGCCCAGGTTGATCTTGTCGCCGCCGGGCTGCTCGCCGCCGCCACCGGTGGTGCGCACGGCGGTGGAGGCGGAGGCAGGGCCGGTCTGGTCGGCGGTGTCCCTGGCCTGCACGGCGTAGGAGTAGTCGGTGCCCGCCGTCAGACCGGTGTTGGTGTACGTCGTGCCGGTGACCGTGGCGACCTTGGCGCCGTCGCGCAGGACGTCGTAGTTCTTGACGCCCTTGTCGTCGGTGGCCGCGCTCCAGCTCAGCTTCACCGAGGTGTCGGTGATGTCGCCGGCGGTGGGCTTGCCGGGCGCGGAGGGCGGGTTGTCACCGGGAACGGTGGGGCCGCCGTCACAGGAGGCGCCGTTCAGCTTGCAGCCCGTGGGGGAGCCGGAGCCGCTGCCGTTGAAGCCGAAGCTGATGCTGGCGCCCGGCGCCACGGTCCCGTTCCAGGAAAGGTTCTTGGCGGTCCAGTGGTTGCCGCTGCTGGTGACGGAGGCGTCCCAGGCGGAGCCGACCGAGGTGCCCGAGGGGAAGTCCCACTCGATGGTCCAGGAGGAGAGCGCGGTGGTGCCGGTGTTCTTCACCGTCCACTGGCCCTCGAAGCCGCTGCCCCAGTCCGACTTCTTGGTGTACGTGGCGGTGGCCGACGCGGCTGCCGACGCGGGGGAGGCCAGCCCCACCATCGCGGCCAGCGGTACGACGAGCGCGGTCAGGGCCGCGACGACCTTGGACCTGCCGCTGACGGCGGGCATCCATCTGAATCTGGAACGGCGTTGGGGGGTATCGGTGCTCAACGGTGCTCCTCGGGTGAGGTCCAACAAACGGGGATGATTCGTGGACTGCAAACCCTGCGCCGCCCTGAGTACGGGTGCTCTCGTACTCACCGCAGTGTGTGTTCGGTGACAGTAGAAAGGTCTGGACCAACCGTCAAGAGGTCTGGACCAAAGATCGACGAAACCGGCTCAGATCCCCAACTCCTGCGCCAGAACCGCCGCCTGAACCCTGCTGCGCAGCTCCAGCTTGCCCAGCAGCCTGCTGACGTGGGTCTTCACCGTGGCCTCGGCCATGGAGAGACGCAGCGCGATCTCCGCGTTCGACAACCCCTCGCCCAGACAGCCCAGCACCTCGCGCTCGCGCCGGGTGAGCGCCTCCAGTACGGCCGGATCGGCCGTGTCCCGGTTGCGCCCGGCTCCCGCTCCGGCGAACTCGGCGATCAGGCGGCGGGTCACGGCCGGGGCGATCAGCCCCTCGCCGCGCGCCACCGTCCGTACCGCCTCCAGCAGATCGCGGGCGTCGGTGTTCTTCAGCAGGAAGCCCGAGGCGCCCGCGCGCAGCGCCCCGAAGACGTACTCGTCCAGGTCGAACGTGGTCAGCACCAGGACGTCCGCGAGCTCCTCCGCGACGACCTGCCGGGTCGCCGACACGCCGTCCAGGCGCGGCATCTGCACATCCATCAGCACCAGGTCCGGGCGGAGTTCACGCGCCATGCGCACCGCCGCCTCACCGTCCCCCGCCTCCCCGACGACCTCGATGTCCGGCGCGCTGGAGAGGATCAGCACCAGCCCCGCGCGCACCGCCGACTGGTCCTCCGCGACCAGTACCCGGATCGTCATTCCCTCATCGTCCTCTCCGTCACGGGCAGTTCGGCCCGCACGCGCCAGATCTTGGTTCCGTCGCCCTCCGGCTCCGCCCGCGCGGAGATCGTCCCACCGAGCAGCGCCACCCGCTCCCGCATGCCCACCAGGCCCGCCCCCGAGCCGGGCGCCGTGGGACCGGTCCGGCTGCCGAACACACTGGTCACCTCGACCGTCAGCAGCTCCCCGGTCCGGCCGAGACGCACCTTCACCGGGCCCGGCGCCGCGTGCTTGAGGGCGTTGGTCAGGGACTCCTGCACGATCCGGTACGCGGCCAGCTCGACCGGCGTCGGCAGCGCGCCCGCCCCCGGGGTCCGGGTGTCCTCCAGGGCGCAGACGAGCCCGCCGGACGCCCCGTTGACGTTCGCCTGCTCGACCAGGGCGTCCACGGCGTCCAGCGTCGGGGCCGCGACCGGGGTCCCGTCCTCGCCGCCCTCCCGCAGCAGCCCGATGAGCCGGCGCATCTCCGCGAGCCCCTCGACGCTGTTCTCCCGGATCACCTTCAGGGCGTTGCGCGAGGTCTCCGGGTCGTCGATGGACAGGGCCGCCGTGGAGTGGATCGCCACGGCGGAGAGGTGGTTGGCCACCATGTCGTGCAGTTCCCGGGCCATCCGGGCGCGCTCGGCGACCACCGCCTGCGTCCGGTCCATCTCGGCGAGCCGCGCGGTCTGGGCGGCGGCCAGCCGGGCGTTGTCGGCGGCGGTGCGATGGCTGCGCACGCTGACCCCGGTGAGGGCGGGAACGAAGGAGACCAGCCCGATGACCAGGCCGATCAGCAGCGCCTCGGGCTTTCGGAACCAGGCCAGGAAGCCGATCGTGGAAGCGACGGTGATCAGGAGCGTGGCCACCGGCAGACGGCGGGCGGCGGCCGGGGTTCCGTAGAGCACGGCCGCGTACATGACGTCGGTGAACATCAGGACGGTGGCGAGGCTGCCCCGGGTGAACTGGTCCGCGACCAGCGCGAGCACCCCGATCGCCAGCGCCGTGCGCGGGGCGTTGCGGCGCAGCAGTTCGGCCGTGGCCATGACGATCAGCGGTACGAGAGTGATCCAGGGCGCGGAGAAGGGGTGGCCGCTCTGGGTGTGGAGGCCCAGCCGCCACAGGAGCAGCCCCCCGAGCAGCCCGGAGACGGCCAGGGCCACCGCGTCGCGGTCGGGGCGGATCGAGGTGAGCACCCCTCCATCCAACACGCACCGCCGCCCCCGGACCTCCCTTCGCGGGCCGATCCGCGACTACATCGAAGGATGCAGTCCCGTTTCGTCACTGCCGACGACGTGTTCGCGCCCGGCGGCCGGGAGGCTGGAAGGGAACGGGAGGAGAGAGCCGTGATCGCCCTACTGGTCGTGGCCTGCGAGGTCGCATTCTGGGTTCTGCTGGCCGCCGGACTCGCCCTGCGGTACGTCGCGAGGAAACCGAGGCTCGGCGCGGCCGTGCTGCTGTGCGAGCCGGTGCTGGAAGTCGTGCTGCTGGTGGTGACGGCCATCGACCTGAAGAACGGGGCCGAGCCCGACTGGAAGCACGGGCTGGCCGCCGTCTACATCGGCTTCACGGTGGGGCTGGGCCACCACACCATCAAGAAGGTGGACGCCTGGGTCGCCCATCGCTGGTTCGGCGGCCCGGCGCCGGTCAAGCCGCCGAAGTACGGCATGGCCCGCGCGATCCACGAGTGGCGCACGGCCGCCCGCTGGATCCTCGCAGCGGTGGTCGCCCTGGGCCTGCTCCAGGCGGCGGTCTGGTACGTCGGGCCGGACGGGGTGATCAGCTCGCTGCGGTCCTGGCAGCAGAAGATGGGCATCGTGATCGGGATCAACCTGATCATCGCCGGAAGCTACACGCTGTTCCCGAAGCAGGCCCCCAAGGACGCGGTGACGGAACGCGAGCCCGCCGACCGGCGGTAGAGGGCCCTAACGCTCACCGCCCGGCACCCACAGCACGTCCCCGACCTCCTTGTTCGCGCTCCGCGCCAGGATGAACAGGAGGTCGGAGAGGCGGTTGAGGTAGGTGGCGGTCAGGGTGTTCATCGACTCGCCGTGCACCTCGAGGGCCGCCCAGGTGGACCGCTCGGCCCGCCGCACCACCGTGCACGCGTGGTGCAGCAGCGCAGCCCCCGGCGTACCGCCCGGCAGGATGAAGCTGCGCAGCTTCTCCAGCTCCTCCAGGAAGCGGTCGCAGTCCGCCTCCAGCTTGTCGATGTAGGACTGCTCGACCCGCAGCGGTGGATACTTCGGGTCCTCGACCACCGGGGTGGACAGGTCCGCGCCCACGTCGAAGAGGTCGTTCTGGACGCGGACGAGGACCTTCACCACGTCCTCGGGCAGCTGCCCGAGCGCGACGGCGGTCCCGATCACCGCGTTGGCCTCGTTGGCGTCCGCGTACGCCGAGATCCGCAGATCGGTCTTGGCGGTGCGGCTCATGTCGCCGAGGGCGGTCGTGCCCTGGTCGCCGGTCCGGGTGTAGATGCGCGTCAGATTGACCATGGGGTCAGCGTAGTTATGCTCCGGCCCGTCGGAAGACCCGTGTGCCCACTGTCACGGCCGCGGCGGCGAAGCCCGCGGCGACCAGGACCCCGTAGAGCATGTGCGTCGTCGCGTACGAGCCCGTGTAGGCGTCCCGCACCGCGTCCACCAGATAGCGGAACGGCGTGAAGTGCGAGAGCACGTCCAGCCAGCCGGGGCCGAGCGTGATGGGCAGCATCAGGCCGGAGAGCAGCATGGCCGGCATCGTCACCGCGTTGATCACCGGCCCGAACTCCTGCGGGGTGGAGACGCGCAGGGCCAGGGCGTACGAGAGGGAGGCCAGCGAGAGCGCCAGCACCCCGGTGAACGCGAAGCCGATCAGGATGCCGGCCAGCGGGGCGCGCAACCCCATGAGCAGCGCGGCGAGCACCAGCAGGACGGCCTGGAAGGTGAACAGCAGGGCGTCGCGCAGCACCCGCCCCAGCAGCAGGGCCAGCCGGCTGACCGGGGTCACCCGCATCCGCTCGACCACGCCCGTCGACTTCTCGACGATGATCGCGAAACCGGCGAAGGACGCGCCGAACAGGCTGAGTTGGAGGAGCAGACCGGGCACCAGGATCTGCCAGGAGTCGGCGGTGGAGCCGAGCGGCAGGTCCTGGAGCAGCGGGCCGAAGAAGAGCAGATAGAGCAGCGGCATCAGCATCCCGAAGAAGATCTGGAAGCGGGAGCGCAGGGTCTGCCGGGCGTAGCGCCCGAAGATGATCGCGGTGTCGTGGAAGAGCACGGTCGGGGTCCTATACGGCTGCGGGGGCGGGGTCGGATGGGGTGACGGGACGGCCGGTGGCTGCCAGGAACGCGTCCTGGAGGGCGGCGTCGGGGGAGCCGGCGTACCGGGTCCTCAGCTCGGCCGGAGTGCCTTCGGCGACCACCGTGCCGCCGTCGACGATGACCAGCCGGTCCGCCAGCGCGTCGGCCTCGTCGAGGTAGTGCGTGGTCAGGACGACGGTGGTGCCGTGGTCGTCGCGCAGGCTCCGCACCAGGTCCCACAGGTCGGCCCGGCTGCCGGGGTCCAGGCCCGTGGTGGGCTCGTCCAGGAAGAGCACGGCCGGGCGGTGGGTGAGGCCCATGGCGATGTCGAGCCGCCGCCGCTGGCCCCCGGAGAGGCTCGCCGCCTTCCGGTCGAGTAGCCCGACCAGACCGAGCCCGGCGGCCAGCTCCTCGGCGCGCGCGGCCGCCTCCGCCCGGCTCAGCCGGTACAGCCTGCCCTGGGTGACCAGCTCCTCCCGGACGGTCAGGAACGGGTCGACGCCGCCGGACTGGGCGACGTACCCGCAGACGGCACGGACGGCCGCCGGGTCCGCGAGCAGGTCGTGGCCCGCCACGGTGGCGGCCCCGCCGGTCGGAGCGAGCAACGTCGTGAGCATGCGCAGGGTGGTCGTCTTGCCCGCGCCGTTGGGGCCGAGGAGGGCGACGATCTCTCCCGCGCGGATGGTCAGGTCGATGCAGCGGACGGCTTCCACCGGGCCGCTCGGGGTCGTGAAGGTCCGGGCCAGCCCGGAGGTGCTGATGACGGTCATGGGGTCAGAAAAACAGAGCGAGCGCAAAAATGCAATGACTCCAAAAATTAAGAGTCACCATGATCGTGCGGTGCGTCCTACGATGGAGGCATGGCTGAGGGACTCAGGGAACGCAAGAAGCGCCAGGCCAAGCAGCGCATCTCGGATATGGCGACCGGGCTGTTCCTCGAACACGGCTTCGTGACGGTGACCGTCGCCGAGATCGCCGAACTGGCCGATGTCTCCGTCAACACCGTCTACAACTACTTCCCGGCCAAGGAGGACCTCTTCCTCGACCGGATGAAGCACGTCACCCAGCGCGTCGCCCGGTACGTCCGCGCCCGCGACCGGGGCGAGTCCGCCGCCGAGGCCGTCCTGCGCGAGGTGCGCGCCGCCGTCGTCGCCGTCTCCCCGGAGTTCGGTCTCATGGACGGCTTCGCCGACTTCATGCGCGTCATCGAGGACGCCCCGACCCTCAAGGCCCGCCTCTGGTACCTCCAGCAGGAGGTGCTCCAGGCCGTCGTCGCCACCCTGCGCGAGGACACCGGTGCGAGTGAGGACGACCCGCTGCCGCTCCTCGTCGGCGGCCAGATCGCCTGGATCGAGCACGCCCTCGTCGGCTACGTCAGCCAGGAGATGATGAAGGGCCGCAAGGCCGTCGACGTCTCCCACGACGCCCTCGGCGTCCTCGACGAGATCGAGGGGCTGCTCAGCGATCAGGTCCTCAACTACGCGCGGCGCGGAGCCGAATGACGCGTCCCGGTGTGATGTCCGTCATCTGAGACGTGACGCGCATCTCTTCACCGCCCCAGCGCGCCCGACGGGTACTAACCTCCGCCGGAGAGTTATGTGAACCGCCGTGAACTCAAGCGCACGGGCGAACAGAAACCAAGGGGTGCGAACGTGGCCAGGAAGCTCGCCGTCATCGGGGCCGGACTCATGGGATCCGGGATCGCGCAGGTCTCCGCCCAGGCAGGCTGGGACGTCGTGCTGCGGGACGTCACCGACGCCGCGCTGACCCGGGGCCGTGACGGCATCAAGGCCTCGTACGACAAGTTCGTCGCCAAGGGCAAGCTGGGGGCGGCCGACGCCGAGGCCGCGCTCGCCCGCATCACCACGACCACCGACCTCGACGCCGTGGCCGACGCGGACGTCGTCGTGGAGGCCGTCTTCGAGAAGCTCGAAGTCAAGCACGAGATCTTCCGCACCCTCGACAAGGTCGTCGGCGAGCACACCGTCCTCGCGTCCAACACCTCCGCCATCCCGATCACCAAGATCGCGGCCGTGACGGAGCGTCCGGAGCGCGTCGTCGGTGTGCACTTCTTCTCGCCGGTCCCGATGATGCAGCTCTGCGAACTGGTGCGCGGCTACAAGACCAGCGACGAAACCCTCGCCACCGCGCGGGAGTTCGCCGAGTCGGTCGGCAAGACCTGCATCGTCGTCAACCGCGACGTGGCGGGCTTCGTCACCACCCGGCTGATCTCGGCGCTCGTCGTCGAGGCCGCCAAGCTGTACGAGTCGGGCGTCGCCTCGGCCGAGGACATCGACATCGCCTGCAAGCTGGGCTTCGGCCACGCCATGGGCCCGCTCGCCACCGCGGACCTGACCGGCGTCGACATCCTGCTGCACGCCACGAGCAACATCTACACCGAGTCGCAGGACGAGAAGTTCGCCGCCCCGGAACTGATGCGCCGGATGGTCGACGCAGGTGACATCGGGCGCAAGAGCGGGCAGGGCTTCTACACGTACTGATCGGATCCGCCCCCTCGGCCCGCCCGAACCACCGCCGTCCGGGCCGGGGGAGCCGGGGATCCTACCTGGCGGTGACCGGCCGCCGACGAACCGGAGTCACTCCACCGAGTGAATTCGGTATCGGTTCGCTTACAGACGGCAACTTCCCTGTCGCTGAGGCAGTCAGTGGTGGCAGAGGCAGGGCCGGCGGCCGACGCCGGAACGGCCGGACAGACAGAGCAGACAGAGCAGGCAGACAGATTCAGACAGCCAGACTTTCTACGGAGTACGACCGGGGAGCGCATATGCACATCAGGGGCGACCACGTCGAGCTGGTCGTCGGGGGCCGCCTCGACGTCCGAAGCGCGGCGGACGCCCGTACGGTCCTGCACTCCGCCGTGGACGACGGAGTCGGCGACCTCGTGCTGGACCTGACCGAGCTGGACTCCTGGGACGCCACCGGACTCGGCGTCATCATGGGGGCCCACCGCCGGGCCGGACGGGCCGGCCGCCGCCTCGTGCTGCGCGGCGTGCCACCGCAGATGCAGCGCCTCCTGGTGGCCACCCGGCTGCACCGCATCCTGGCCATCGAGGGCGGCATCGCCGCCGAGTCGCTGCCGCGCGTCTGAGGACCCGCCGGGCGGACGGACCGTGTCCGGCGGCAGAAGTCACGCAATCCTCACCGGAACGTGACGTCCTGGACGGCGCGGCACCCCGCCGGTTTATGGATACTGTGCCAAGGTCTAGGGTTCGGCCGTCCGCCGAATGACAACGAACCCATGGGCGGACACCGGACCGGAAGCGACAGCGAGGCGCGTGTGAGGCCGGGAGGGGCAACCGCGCACGACGCGTCTGGGGGACTTTGCGATGGACCCGACACACCGGGCACCCGATGAGTACGGGCAGGACCATGACCGTTCCGGCGGCGAGCCCGGCCACCGCCGGCCGTCCCGCGACTCCGGCGTCGCCGACTTCGGCCAGCAGACGCCGCAGCAGGTCCGCGTCGTCCAGCTGACCGCCGGCGACCTGCTGCTCACGGTCAACCCCGTCGACGGCAGCGAGGTCGAGGCCATCCCGCCCGGCTCCGGCCCCGGCGCACCGGTCCGCCGCACCCCCGCCGAACGCGCCGACCACGAACGCGCCTGCGCACCCCCCGTGCCCGCCGGCCCGCCCGCCCCGCAACTGCCCCTCCTGGAGCGTCAGGAGGAGCGTGAGCGGCTGGTCCGCCTGCTGGCGCGCGGCCGCAGCGTCCGCCTCATCGGCCAGGCCGGCTCCGGCCGCACCGCACTGCTGGACGCCGTCGCCGCCGACTGCGCGGACCTGGCCCCCGACGGGGTCGTCCGGCTCAACGGCCGCGGCCGCACCGGCGCCGATCTGCTGCACGCCCTCTTCGACACCGTGTACAAGGCCCCGGGCCACCGCCCCGACCGCGACGAACTGCTCGCGCTCGTCCGGTCCGTCGGCGCCGTCGTCACCGTCGACGACCTGGAGATCGGCGGAGCGGCCCTCGACGAACTGCTCGCCGCGACCCCCGAGTGCGCCTTCCTGCTCGCCGCCACCCCCGACACCACCACTCCGGGCCTCGACGCCCACCTGGAGGAGGTGCTCCTCGCCGGCCTCGGCCGCGGCGCCTCGCTGGGCCTGCTGGAGAAGGTCGTCGAGCGCCCCCTCACCGAGGAGGAACGGAACTGGGCGGGCGACCTCTGGTTCGAGTCCGAGGGCCTGCCGCTCCGCTTCGTCCAGGCCGGCTCCCTCCTCGTCCAGCGCGACCGGCTGCGGGAGACCCCCGAAGCCTTCGACGAGTACGACTACTTCGAGCCACGCGCGGACGACGCGCCCAAGGCCGTCACCGCACCCGCCGGCGAAGGCCTCGACGTCCCCCTGCCGAGTCTCGGCGAGGGCGCCGCGCCCGCCGAGCTGCTCGCCTCCCGGCTCAGCGAGGCGGCCCGCGCCACCCTGCGCTTCGCCGTCGCCCTCGGCGGCGAGGTGCCCCACCAGGCCCATCTGCCGGCCCTCGTGGGCGACACCCACGCGGACGCCGCGCTCGGCGAACTCGCGGGCTGCGGCCTGCTCTCCCCGGCCGGCCCGCGCTACCGCCTCGCCGCCGGAGTCCTCGCCCAGCTCGTGGCGGCCGGCTACGAGGACGACGCCTCCGCCCACGCCCGGACCGCCGCCCAGCACTACGCCTGGTGGTCCTCGCACCCCTCGGTCACCCCGCAGCGGGCCGTCGCCGAGGCGGACGCGATCGTCGCCTCCCTGGCCCGGCTGGTCCCGGGCGACGAGGCGGGGGCGGCCAGCGCGGCCGTCCTGCTGGCCCGCAGCGCCTCCCCGGCCTTCGCCGCGGGTCTGGGCTGGGGAGCCTGGGAGCGGGCGCTCAGGATCGGCCAGGAGGCCGCCAGGATCGCCGGCGAGGTCGCCGAGGAGGCCTACTTCCACCACGAGTTGGGCGTCCTCGCGCTCTGCACCGGCAATCCGGACCGGGCCCGCACCGAGCTGGAGACCTCGATCGGGATGCGCGGCGTGCTCGCCGACAAGTCCGGAGCCGTGGCCGGGCGCCGCGCGCTCGCCCTGGTCGCGGACCGCTCCGGCGACTTCGCCCCCCTCGGCCGGACCTCCTCGGGCGACGAGGCGCCCGCCGTACGCCAGGACGCCCCGGGGACGCCGCCCGGCGGGATGCCGGGTGCGCCGCTGTTCCTGCGCGACACCGCCGAGGAGGAGCGGCCCACGGTCATCTCCTCGCTGCCGCCGGGCCCCGCCGCGCGCAAGGGTTCCGGCCGCGCCGTCCTGGGCGGCGCCCGGCGCAACCTGGCCGCCGCGGGCGCGGGCGCTCTGCTGATCGCGGTGCTCGGCACCGTCGTCACGCTCGGCGTCACCTCGGGCGACGGCGACGAGCCGGACAGCCGCAACGTCACCACCGAGCAGACCGCCACCGAGGACGCGACCGACGACGGCCTGCCCGCGGACGAGCCGGACGACGGCTCCGCCCCCGCCGGTGACCCCACCGGCGAGACGTCCACGACCCCCGGCCCCTCGGGTTCGGCGAGCCCCAGCACCTCCGGCTCCCCGTCCCCGAGCGCCTCCACGACGGGCGGCACGTCACCGGGGACGGGCGGTCCGACGGGCGGGGAGAGCAGTTCGTCCGGCGATCCCTCGCCGAGCGGAAAGCCGACCAAGCCCACCAAGCCTCCGACGACCCCGCCCACCACCCCGCCGACGACTCCGCCCACCGAGACGCCGACGACCCCGCCGACCGAGACGCCCACCGACGGGCCGGAGCCGCCCCCGGCCGAGGGTTCCTCCTCCGCCAGTGGGCCCGTCGAGTCGGCGAGCGCGCCCGAGTCGGACGCTGCCACCGACCCGGCGCTCTGAGCAGGTCGGCCCCAGGACGGACGAAGGCCGGGCGGCTCACGCATCCGCGTGAGCCGCCCGGCCTTCGTCGTTCGTCGTCGACGGTCAGAACAGGCGCAGCTTGTCGTCCTCGATGCCCCGCATCGCGTCGTAGTCCAGGACCAGGCAGCCGATGCCGCGGTCCGTCGCCAGCACCCGGGCCTGCGGCTTGATCTCCTGCGCGGCGAAGACGCCCCGGACCGGCGCGAGGTGCGGGTCGCGGTTCAGCAGCTCCAGATAGCGGGTCAGCTGCTCCACGCCGTCGATGTCGCCGCGCCGCTTCAGCTCCACGGCCACCGTCTGCCCGTTCGCGTCCCGGCACAGGATGTCCACCGGGCCGATCGCGGTGGGGTACTCACGGCGGATCAGGGTGTGCCCCTCGCCGAGGATCTCGATCCGGTCCGCGAGCAGTTCCTGGAGGTGTGCTTCCACGCCGTCCTTGATGAGCCCCGGGTCGACGCCCAGCTCGTACGACGAGTCGTGGAGGACCTCCTCCATCGTGATGATCAGTTTTTCGCCCGCCTTGTTCACCACGGTCCAGACGCCCTCCTCGCCGTCGGCGCCCTCCTTCAGGGTGCACGGCGGGGACATCCAGTTGAGGGGTTTGTACGCCCGGTCGTCGGCGTGGATGGAGACGCTTCCGTCCGCCTTCACCAGGATCAGTCGGGGGGCGGAGGGCAGGTGGGCTGTGAGCCGGCCCGCGTAGTCCACGGAGCAACGGGCGATGACGAGACGCATGGTCGGCAACGCTACTCGACGACGGGGGCCCGACGCGATTTCCTCACCCGTCGCCTCCTGTCCCTCGGGGCACGCCGCATCACGGCGGAGCGAGCTTGCCCCTCTTTGCGCCCCTTCGTTATTGGCCGGTTGTGTTCCCAATCTCCTGGTGCGGCCCCGACTGCGCGCTTAACGTGGAAGCAGGAGGTCGCCGCCCGTGCACGCTGCGTCGTCGCCCCCCTTCCCTGCCCGTAAGGCCCCGGCCACTGTCCGGGGTCGCGAGAGGAGAACCCATGTCGCTCGACGTCTCACCGGCGCTGTTGGAACAGGCCGAGCGAGGCGAGGTCGACGAAGCCGACTTCGTCGACTGCGTCCGGACCTCCCTGCCCTTCGCATGGGAGATGATCAGCTCGCTGGTGGCTCAGCTGAAGGTCGACGGCGGAGAGTTCGCCGACAACCAGACGCCGCCGCCGGACGAGCAGGCTCGTGGTCAGCTGCTGCGCGCGCTCGCGAGTGATGCGATACGCGGCGCGCTGCAGCGGCACTTCGGAGTGCGTCTCGCATTCCAGAACTGCCACCGCGTCGCGGTGTTCCCGCTGGACGCCTCGGTCGACGACCGACTGGCCAAGTTCACCTCGGTGAGGGGCCAGTTGCTCAACCAGTCGCCCGAACTACGGGACTGCTGAACGCTTCTGCTGCCGTTCCGGGCCGCGGGAGGTGCAACTGGCTCCGGGGCGGCAGCTCCCGTACCACCGCACCACATGTCCCACCGTTGTCCCCGAGGTCATACCGGCATGCGCAGGTCAGGTGAGCAGCGGCAGCACATCGGAGCCCAGCCGCCGGACATTCTCCTCGGTCGCCGCGAGATCGCCCGACCCCTCCACCAGGAGGGCGAAGCGCGTGATCCCGGTCCGCTCGGCGGTGGCCGCGAGCCGGTCGGCGGCCAGCTGCGGCGTGCCCACCGGGTGCAGCCCGCACAGCAGTTCCGCGTACGCGACCGGGTCCCGCATCACGCGGTGCCTCCCGTCGACCGTGACATGGGCGTCGAGTCCCTGGCGCAGCCAGCCCGGCATCGACTTCACCAGCATCTCCGTGGCGTCCCCGGCGCCGTCCGCGATCTGGGCCACCCCGGCGGACACATGTGCGGCACCCTCCACCACATCGGGCGGATGGCCGGCCTCCCGGGCGGCCGTACGCCACAGGGCGACCATCTCAGCTTTCTCCTCGTCCCCGCAGTGCATGCCCAGCAGCATCGGGAGCGCCTGCCGCGCAGCCAGCCGCACCGTCTTCGGCGAGGTGCACGCCACGACGACCTCGGGCCCCGGAACGCCGGGCCCCGCGTCCGCCGGACCCTCCAGCAGCTCGTCCGCGCGCGGCACCACCGCCACCTCGCGGAAGCCGAACCGCTCGCCCCGTCCCGCGACGCGCGGCTCCCGCAGCCAGTCGAGCACCAGGTCCAGCGCCTCGGAGAAGCCGTTCTCGTACGCGTCGAGACCGCCGCCGAACACCTCCAGGTCCACCCACGGACCGCCCCGGCCCACCCCGAGCGAGAAGCGTCCGCCGCTGGTCAGATGCAGCAGCGCGGCCTGCTCGGCGAGAGCGACCGGGTGGTGGTTGGGCAGCACGCTGACCGCCGTGCCGACCCGGATTCTGCGGGTGCGGCCGAGCAGCAGCGCGGCCAGCGTCGTGGCGGACGGGCAGACCCCGTACGGCACGAAGTGGTGCTCGGCCAGCCAGACCGAGTCGAGCCCGCTCTCCTCCGCGGCCTCGGTGGACCGGACGGCCCGGTGCAGGGCCTCACCGGGCCCCTGCCCCGGGAACTGGGCTGCCAGAACGAACGTTCCGATGCGCATCGCGTATTGCCTCCTTGCGGCCGACGCGTTTCTCCCCCACTGGCAACAACGTCTGACACGTGCCAAAGGCACGGTCCCGCGGGAAGTTGTTGCGATTTTCCGCTAACTCACCCCAGTGCCGTACCGGGCCGCCCGGCTGTCCGACGGCTGCCCCGAATGCCAGGCTCTAGGCTTGGGCGGACCGTGCCCGATCCGCCCCCGTGAGGTGTCCTGTGTCCCCGCGCCGTAACCGCCCCCGTGGCGGCGAGAGTCCCGACGAACGACCCGGCCCGGCGCCCGGCAGGTACGGCGGGGGAGGGGCCACCGAGAGCTGGCAGGGCGAGGAGTGGTCGGTGCGCCCGGTCAGCGGCGCGAGCGCCCAGGGCAAGCGGTACCGATGCCCCGGCTGCGCCCAGGAGATCCCCTCCGGGGTCCCGCACCTCGTGACCTGGCCCGAGTTCGGCGGCATCGACGACCGCAGGCACTGGCACAAGGCCTGCTGGAACGCGAAGGACCGCCGCACCACCAGGGTGCAGCGGTCCCGGAACGCGCCGCGCCACTGAGAGCGCACGCCCCGCTCCTCAGACGTCGCGGTGGTTCAGTATCGAGACCGCCCCGCCCAGAACCAGGACGGCCAGGCCCAGCATCAGCGGCAGCGGCTCCCAACCGGACGGGCCGGTACCGGTCATCGTGGTGCCGTACAACGCGCCGAACTGGTTGGGGATCGAGTAGTCGACCAGGAAGCGCTGGAGGCCCCGCAGGTCCTCGGCGAACATGAACATCGCGAGGACCAGCGGCAGCAGCACCACGCCGATCATGATGGTGATCGCGCCCGCCGAGTGCCGCACGATCGCGCCGATCCCGAGCGACAGCAGGCCGAGGGACGCGACGTAGAGCCCGACCCCGACCGTGCCGCGCAGCCAATCGCCGACCGATGCGGGGGCACCGTCCAGGATCAGGGTCTGGAGCCCCGCCACCACCGCGGCGGTCACCGTCGTGACGACGAAGGCCAGCGAGAAGAAGACGATCGCCTTCGCCGCGAGCACCCGGGCCCGGCTCGGGCACGCCGTCAGCGTCGTACGGATCATGCCGGTGCCGTACTCGGAGCCGATGGTCAGCACCCCGAGCGTGATCACGCAGATCGAGCCCAGCAGCACCCCGAAGAAGCCGAGGGCCAGGGCCGGCTCGCCCCCGAGGTTGCCGTCGTTCACCGCCAGCAGCAACGCGGTGCCGACCCCGATCGTCAGCATCAGCACGATCATCACGCCGAGCGTCCAGACCGTGGCGCGTACGGAACGGATCTTGGTCCACTCCGAGGCGACCGCGTCACCGAGGGTGGCGGGCCGGATCGGGATCGGCGACTCGTAGGAGACCAGCAGGTCGGCTTCCGGCGCCTGCCGGCGGTCCTGCGGGGTGGCCGGCGTCGTCATCTCGGGTCCTTGCTGGTCTGCTCTCCGGCCGGGGCGGCGGAAGAGGGCTCTGCGGCGGGGGTCGGCAGGGGCGTGGGGTCCGGGGCGGGGCGTGGACCGGGCGGCGGCGGGGCGTACCAGCCCTCCTGCGGCACCTCCACCGGCTCGACGGGCAGATCGGCGTGGCCGCCGAGGGGATTGCCGTACGGGTCCAGGGGCACGGGCTCCGCGAGGCCCGCCTTGGCGTCGTCCGTCGAGCGGTAGTCCACCAGGCCCTGCGTGAGGCGCATGTACGCCTCCTCCAGGGACGCCTGGTGCGGGGACAGCTCCCAGAGCCGTACGTCGCACTTGTGGGCCAGGTCGCTGATCCTCGGCAGCGGCAGCCCGGTGACCCGCAGGGCCCCGCCCGGCTCCGACAGCACCCGGCCCCCCGCCTCGATGAGCGTGGCCGTCAGCTTCTGCCGGTCCTCGGGGCCGCCCTCGGGCACCCGGACCCGGGCGAAGTCGGCGGAGTTGGCGGAGATGAAGTCCGTGACGCTCATGTCGGAGAGCAGCCGGCCGCGCCCGATCACGATCAGATGGTCGGCGGTCAGGGCCATCTCGCTCATCAGGTGGGACGAGACGAAGACCGTGCGCCCCTCGGCGGCCAGCGACTTCATCAGATTGCGGACCCAGTGGATGCCCTCCGGGTCGAGACCGTTGACCGGCTCGTCGAACAGGAGCACCTGCGGGTCGCCGAGCAGCGCCGCCGCGATCCCTAGCCGCTGCCCCATGCCGAGCGAGAAGCCGCTGGAGCGCCGCCTGGCGACGTCCCTCAGGCCGACGACGCCCAGCACCTCGTCGACCCGGGCCGCCGGGATACCGGCCAGCTGGGCCAGGGACAGCAGGTGGTTGCGTGCGCTGCGCCCGCCGTGCACGCCCTTGGCGTCCAGCAGCGCGCCGACCTGGCGCGGTGCGTTCGGCAGGCTGCGGTAGGGGTGGCCGCCGATGGTGACGTGACCCGCGGTGGGGCGGTCCAGGCCGAGGATCATGCGCATGGTCGTGGACTTGCCCGACCCATTGGGACCGAGGAACCCGGTGACGGCTCCGGGCCGCACCTGGAAGGAAAGGTCGTCCACGGCCGTCTTCACGCCGTAGCGCTTGGTCAGGCCGACTGCCTCGATCATGCTCCAGCCCCATCGACTCACTCTGTCGTTCGGGGCTCGGGCCACCCGGCCGCGCACCCCCGTAAGAGTTAGGAGGATAACCAGGCACTGACGGTTCCGGCCAAGTTGCGCACAGGGCGCGAGCGGACCGTTACGCGTCCCGCTTCTTCAGGACCAGGAAGCCGCCGAGCACCGCCGCCAGCACCCACAGCACCATGATCCCGAGCCCGGCCCAGGGCCCGTACGGCGCCGGATCGGTGCCCATCGCCTCCGGGACGACCTGCATGATCTTCGACCCGGCCTGGTCGGGGAAGTACCGGGCGACGCTCTTGGCCCCCGGCACCGCCGCGAGGATCTGCGAGACCAGGAAGAAGAACGGCATCAGGATGCCGAGCGACAGCATGGAGCTGCGCAGCATCGCCGCCACCCCCATGGAGAAGATCGCGATCAGCCCCATGTAGAGCCCGCCGCCGACGACCGCCCGCAGCACGTTCTCCGCGCCGATGTCGGTGCCCCGGTCGCCGAGCATGGCCTGACCGAGGAAGAACGAGACGAAGCTGGTGAGCAGCCCGACGACGAGGGCCAGCACACCGGCCACCGTGATTTTGCTGAGGAGGAACGTCGCGCGCTGGGGCACCGCCGCCAGCGAGGTGCGGATCATGCCGGAGCTGTACTCCGTGCCGACCACGAGCACCCCGAACACGACCATCGCGAGCTGGCCGAGAACGGTCCCGGAGAAGCTGACGAAGGTCGGGTCGAACGTGGCCTGCTCGGCCTCGGAGAGGTCGTCGAACGTGGCGTTCAGCAGGGCGCTCAGCGCCGCGCCCATCACGACCGTGACGGCGAACGCGCAGAAGAGGGTCCAGGTGGTCGAGGAGACCGACCGGATCTTGGTCCATTCCGAGGTGAGAACCGCGGGTACCGATGCCATGGTCGTCACGCCCCCTTGCCGTCGGTGCCGTCGGTGCCGGCGGGCTTGTTCCAGGTCTCGCCCCAGCCGGCTCCCACCCCAGGCGGTTCCGCCGCCGGATCCCGCTCCGAATGGGCGTGGTACTCCACCGAACCGGCGGTCATCTGCATGAACGCCTCCTCCAGGGAGGCCCGCTGGGGACTCAGCTCGTGCAGCACCACCTGGTGCCGGGCCGCCAGCTCGCCCAGCTCCTCGGTCGTGGCGTCGTCGACCTCCAGGACGCCGCCCGCCGTCTCGACGGGGGTGAAGCCCTCCTGGTGCAGCACGTCGCGCAGCTGTTCCTGCTGCGGGGAGCGCAGCCGCGTGTAACTGCGGGAGTTCTCGTGGATGAAGTCCGCCATCGAGGTGTCGGCGAGCAGCTTGCCCTGGCCGATCACGATCAAATGGTCGGCGGTCAGCGCCATTTCGCTCATCAGGTGGGACGAGACGAAGATCGTCCGGCCCTCCGAGGCGAGCGCCTTCATCAGATTGCGGATCCAGTGGATGCCCTCGGGGTCCAGTCCGTTGACCGGCTCGTCGAACATCAGGATCTCGGGATCGCCCAGCAACGCGGACGCGATGCCGAGCCGCTGGCCCATGCCGAGGGAGAACCCCTTGGACTTCTTCTTCGCCACCGCGCTCAGCCCGACCATGTCGAGCACCTCGTCGACCCGGCTGCTCGGGATGCGGTTGCTCTGCGCCAGGCACAGCAGGTTGTTGTACGCGCTGCGGCCGCCGTGCATCGCCTTGGCGTCGAGGAGTGCCCCGATGTACTTCAGAGGCTCCTGGAGCTCGCGGTAGTGCTTGCCGTCGATGCGCACCGATCCGCTGGTCGCGTGGTCGAGATCGAGCATCATCCGCATCGTGGTGGACTTGCCCGCCCCGTTCGGGCCGAGAAAGCCGGTCACGATGCCCGGCCTGACCTGAAACGACAGATGATCGACGGCGATCTTGCTGCCGAACCGCTTCGTGAGTCCCTCGAGCTCGATCATGCGCACACGCTAGAACGCCCGAGCGCCCGGCGCCACCACAAGGGCGGAACCGGGCGCACACGGGGGTACGGCGGGTACTGCGGTGCCCGCGGTGGATCAGCGGGTCTGCTGGGCCGGGACACCGCGGGTGGCGGGCTCGTCCTCCACCGGGGTGCCGGCGGCTGCCACGGCGGCGCCGGTCAGCGTCGCCAGCATCTCGCGGACGTTGGTCAGCTGCGCGTTGATCGAGTCGCGGCGGTTGGTGAGCGCTGCCAGCTCGCGCTCCGATTCGCTGCGGATCCGGTCGGCCTTGGCGTTGGCGTCGGCGACGATGTCCTCGGCCTGACGCTGGGCGGTCTCCACCGTCTGGCGGGCCCGGCGCTCGGCGTCCGTACGGAGCTTCTCGGCCTCCAGGCGGAGCTGCTCGGCGCGGTGCTCGATCTCGGCGAGACGCTTCTCGGCCTTGGCCTGACGGGACGCGAGGTCGCGCTCCGACTGCTCGCGGCGCTTGGCGAGGTTGGTCTCGAAGTCGGCCGCGGCCTGGGCGGCCTTGGCGCGCGTCTCCTCGAAGAGGGCGTCGGCCTCCTCACGCTTCTGCTGGGCGTCCTTCTGGGCGTCGGAGCGCAGCGTGTTCGCCTCGCCCTGGGCCTTATCGACAATGCGGACGCCCTCGTCCTCGGCCTTCGCCTTGCGCTCGGCGGCGAACGACTCGGCGTCGTTGCGCACCTGCTGGGCCGCCGACTCGGCGAGCTCGCGGTGCTGCTCCGCCGCGCGGCGGGCCTCCTCGCGCAGGTCCTTGGCCTCCTCCTCGGCGAGGCGGAGAATCTTCTCGACACGGGCGCCGAGACCGGCGTACGACGGCTCGGCGTCGTTGACCTGGGCCTGGGCGTTCTGCGTTTCGAGGTGCAGCTCCTCGATGCGCTTTTCCAGAGAGGTGATTCGGGCCAGGGCACTGTCACGGTCGGCGATCAGCTTGGCGATGCGGTCGTCCACCTGACCGCGGTCGTAGCCACGTCGCACGTGCTCGAAGCCGAAGGGGGAGGAAGGGTCACTCATGGGGTTCCTGTCGAATGAGACCGGTGAGGTGATAGATGGAATCCTAGGGGCCATAGCGGCGTGTCAGCGTGAAGATGCCGGTTTGATCTGGAGAATGACACCCCTTTTGAGTGGCTGACCCCCGGAGTGCTTGCCACTGAGAGGGTTGAATGTCCATGACGAAGCGCGGCACACCGCGGATCGGTCACCGCTCCGGGACACCGCCGATCGGTCACCGTTCGGACGACTTGCCCCCCGATCGCGTGCCCGCCGCCGCCGGAGCCTTGGCGCCCCCCGCGGAACCGCCGGCCGGTTTCCCGCCCCCGGTCGGAGTCTCGAAAGACTCCAACGCTTCGAGTACGTCCTGGACACGGGAGATCTCCGCATTGATGTCCTCGCGCCTGCGCACCAGGACGTCCAGCTCGCGTTTGCCCTCGTCGACCATCTGCTTCGCCTCGGCCTCGGCATCCGCGCGCAGCTTCTCCGCCTCGCGGATCAGCCCGGCCTTCTTGGTCTCGGCCTCCTTCAGCAGCGACTCGGCCCGTTTCACCGCGGCGATACGGACCTTGCTCGCCTCCGAATTGGCCTCCGCCATCAGCTCCTTGGCCTTCGCCTCGGCCTCGTCGCGCTGCTCGGTCGCCGCCTTCATGAGGTTGTCGACGCGCTCGCCGGCGGTCTTCATCTGCTCGGACGTCTCCCGGCGGGCCCGCTCGTGCAGCTCCTCGATCTCGCTCTCCAGCCGGGCCCGCAGCTCCTCGGCCCGCTCCCGGATCTGCGTCGCGTCACGCCGGGCGCCGACCAGCAGTTCGTCCGCGTCGGTCCGGGCGCGCTCCACCAGGGTGTTGCCCTCGACGGTCGCCTCCGAGGTGATGCGCGCGGCCTCCTTGCGGGCCGCGCCGACCATCGTGTCGGACTGCCCCTCGGCCTCGGTGGCCGTACGCAGCGCCTCTTCCCGCGCCTTGTTGATGAGCTGGTCCGCCTGCTCGGCCGCGTCCGCCCGGCGCTTGGCCGCCGCCTCGCGCGCCTCGTCCAGCACCCGGTCCGCCTCCTGGCGGGCCCCCGAGCGCAGCTCCTCCGCCGCCGACTCCGCCTCGTTGCGCAGCCGTTCGGCCTCCTCGTGGGCGCGCGCCGCGTGCTCCTGCGCGGAACCGAGCCGCTCCGCCGCCTCGTTGCGCAGCCGCTCGGACTCGGCCGTCGCCTCGGCCAGCATCCGGTCCGCCTTCTCGGTGGACTCGGCCCGGCGGCGGTTGGCCTCCGCGGTGGCCTCGACGACGAGCTGCTCGGAGGCCTGGGCCGCCTCGGTGCGGATGCGTTCGCTCTCGGTGGTCGACTCGCCGATCAGCAGGTCCGACTGGGCCGCCGCCTCCGAGCGGATCCGGTTGGCGTCCTGCCGGGCCTCGGCACGGGCGCGCGAGGCGTCCTGCTCCGCCGACGCCAGAGCGTCGGACGCCTCGGTGCGCATCCGCTGGCAGTACTCGCCCGTGTCCGCGCGCAGGCGCTCCGACTCCGTGATCGCCTCGGAGACCGTCCGCTCGGCCAGCGCCTTCGCGGCCTCGCTCTCCCCGTGCGCCTCCTGCCGGAGCCGGGCCGCCTCCTCGTTCGCCTCCTGGCGCAGCCGGACCGCGTCCTCCGAGGCCCGGTCCCGCTCCGCGTGCGCGTCGGCGCGGACCCGGTCCGCCTCCTCCTGTGCCTCGTTACGGGTGCGCTCAGCGACATGCTCCGCCGTCGAACGCAGCCCGGTGATCTCCTCCTCGGCCTGCTCGTGCAGACCCGCGACGGAGTCCCGTACCTGCTGGGCGGACTGCTCGGCCGCCGAGACCAGCTCGGTCGCCCGGGCGTCCGCCTCCTCGACCAGCCGGTGCGCCTCGGCCTCCGCGTCCTCGACCCGCTTGCGGGCGGAGGCGAGCAGCTCCTCGCTCTGCTCGCGGGCCCGCTCGCGCTCCTGCTCCGCCTCGGTCCGGGCCGCGCCGAGGATCTCCTCGGCCTCCCGGCGGCGGCGCGTGGCCTCCTCCTGGGCGGCGGCCAGCGCCTCGGCGGCCTCGGCGGCGACC
>NTHE01000023.1 GCA_002551355.1 Streptomyces sp. man185
AGGCGCGGCGCTGCACCGGCTGGCCCTTACGCCGGAGGCCCGGCTGCTGGCCCGCCCGGAGCGGACGGCGGCCGACGCGCTGGCCGCCGTCGGACTGCCCGGCCGCACGGTGGACGGCGTCCTGCGCCCGCTGCTCTCCGCACTGCTCAGCGATCCCGCCCTCACCACGTCGAGCCGGTCCGCCGATCTCGCGCTGCGGGACTACGCACGCGGCGGCCTGTGCGTACCGGCGGGCGGGTCGGCCGCGCTGCCGGAGCTGCTGGCGGCCTCGCTGCCGCCGGGCACGGTCCGGACCGGGGTGCATGTGACGGCCGCCGACATCACCTCCGTACACACCAAGGAGCACGGTGAACTGGGATGCCGCTCCCTGCTGCTGGCGACCGGCGCGGGGGCGGCGGCCGAGCTGCTGCCCGGACTGCGGGTGCCGTCCTTCCGACCGGTGACGGTCCTTCACCACACCGCCCCCGCCCCGCCGCCGACGGGCAGGTCGCTGGTGCTGGACGGCGACCGGTCGGGCCCGGTGGCGTACACCGCGGTGATGAGCGAGGTGGACCCCTCGCGCGCGCCTGAGGGCCGGGCGCTGATCACCTCGACGGTGCTCGGGACGCCGCCGCCGGACCTGGACCGCTCGGTGCGGGCGCATCTGGCGGCGCTGTACGGCGTACCGACGGACGGCTGGGAGCTGCTGGCGGCCCATCACGACCCGGAGGCGGTGCCCGCGATGGAGGCCCCGCACGATCCGCGCCGCCCGGTGCGGGTGCTGGCCGGGCTGTACGTGTGCGGCGACCACCGCGACACGAGCACGGTCCAGGGCGCGCTGCACTCGGGCCGCCGGGCGGCCGGGGCGATCCTCACCGACCTGGGCGTCCGGGGCGAGCACGAGGGGATGCCGGGCCTCCCGGAGGCGGCGTGAGCCCCGGGCCCCTCCCCGTGTCCCGCGGTCAGCCGAGGGCGGCGACCCGGTCACGGTAGCCGCGTACGGCGACCGCGTCCCGGTAGGGCTCCAGGCTGCGCTCGAAGGCGCGGACGTACTCCGTGGCGCGCACCGAGCGCATCTCGGCCGCCTGCTGGGCCGCCTCCGCGCCCAGCTGGCAGGCCTGCTCCAGCTCGCCGAGCCCGAGGCGGGCCGAGGCGAGGACCACCCGGCAGAACAGCCTGCTGCGGGCGTACGCCGGGGCGCGCAGCTGGAGCGAGCGCTCGGCGTGCTGGGCGGCGACCCGCCACTGCTGGAGGTCGCGGTGGCAGTGGCCCAGCTCGTCGGCGAGCTGCGCCTCGTCGAAGGTGCGGGCCCAGTGCGGCACCTCGTCGCCGGGGCGCGCGGCCTCCAGTGCGTGTTCGGCCCGGGTCAGGGCGGCGGTGCAGGAGCGCGCCTCGCCGAGCACGCCGTGGCCGCGCGCCTCGACCGCGTGCAGCAGCGCCTGGACGAGGGGCGGGGCGGCCGAGCCGACGCCCTGCTGGGCGACGCGGGCGAGCTGGACGGCCTCCCTGCCGTGCCCGAGGTAGACCGCCTGCCGGCTCATCGTGATCAGCACGTAGGCGCCGTAGCCCCGGTCCCCGGCGGCCTGGGCGAGCCGCAGCGCCTGGACGAAGTACCGCTGGGCGAGGCCGTGGGCGGCGATGTCGTACGAGGTCCACCCGGCCAGCCGGGTCAGATCGGCGACCGCGGCGAACAGCCGCCGCCCGGTGGTCTCGCCGTACGTTCCCCGGAGCATCGGTTCGGCCTCGTGCTCCAGATACCGCACGAGGGCCTGCCGGGCGTGGCCGCCGCCGTACGCGTGGTCGAGGGTGCGGAAGAGCTCGCCGACCGAGCGCAGCGCGGCGACGTCCCCGCTGCCGACCCGCTGCCCGGGGCCGCGGTCCGTCCGGCGCTGGCGCGGGACCAGGGGCGGCGCACCGGCCCCGGGGTGCGTCCCGGCGGCGGACGGGTGCGTCGCGGGCGGGTGCGCGGCGGGCGGATGTGTGGCGGCCGGGCCCGGGGGCGTGGGCCGCTGCGGTCCGGCGGGCGGGCGCGGCAGGGTCCGGGCCTCGGTGCGCAGCGCCCCGTCCGTACGACCCGGTGCGGGGGCCCCGGCCTCTCCCCCGGCCCGGCGGGCGGCTCCGCCGTCCCTGGCCACCCATTCGTCGGCCCGGCCGATCAGCCAGTCACGGCTGGGGACGACGAGACCGGCGGGTGTGAAGGCGATCTTGCGCAGCTCCGTGTGCGTGCCCGAGTCCTTGCGCCAGAGACCGCTGACGATGTCGACGGCCTCGGTGGGGGTGGCCGCGAACTCCAGCCCCGCGTAGACGGGTGCGCAGGCGTCGAGCCCGAGGTCCTGCGCGGAGAGCCGCCGTCCGAGCCGCCGGGTGAACACCTCGGCGATCAGCGCGGGGGTGGTGCCGCGCGGCTGCTGCCCCCGCAGCCAGCGGGTGACCGAGGTCTTGTCGTACCGCAGGTCGAGGCCGTGTTCGAGGCCGAGCTGATCGACCCGGCGGGCCAGGCCGGCGTGCGAGAACCCGGCTTCCGCGATGAGCGAGGCGAGGCGGCGGTTGGGCGTGCGCTGCGGGGGTCGTTCCGACATCAGCTGTACGGTCTCCTGCCTTCGGGGCCGGACGGGCAGCCCTCATGGGAACGGCGCGAATTTAGCGGCCACCGGGGCGGTCAGAGCCACCCTTTGCTCCACGTTCATCCGATCGTGTGAGGATTCCGGACGGAGCTGACGGAAACGCCCGACACATGAATGCGCGGCCGGCGTACGCGGGAAGCGGCCGTTCCACCTGCCGGGGGGCCGTTCGGGCGACGGTCGTACAGTGGATGCGGGCGCGATCAGTGCAGGGCACCGTCATCCCGGGGACACCCCTCCGGGCACGTGGGGCCCACAGAGGGAGGCATCGGTGAGCGAGCTGCGGTTCGTCCGTCTGGGCTTCGGCGAACAGGCCGTCGAGTACACGGAGGCCTGGGAGAAGCAGCGCGAGGTGCACGCGGACCGGTTCGAGGACCGGGTACCGGACACCTGCCTGCTCCTGGAACACCCGCCCGTCTACACGGCGGGACGCCGCACGGCGGACAGCGAACGCCCGCTGGACGGCACCCCCGTCATCGACGTGGACCGCGGCGGGAAGATCACCTGGCACGGTCCCGGCCAGCTCGTCGGCTACCCGATCCAGAAGCTGCCGCGTCCGGTCGACGTCGTGGCGCACGTGCGCCGGCTGGAGGACGCGCTGATCCGCGCGGCGGCCGACTTCGGCGTGGAGACCTCCCGGGTGGAGGGCCGCAGCGGGGTCTGGGTGCTCGGCGACCCGGTCGAGCAGCGCCAGGCGCTGGGCGGGCTCTCGCTGGACTTCGACCCGAGACTCCAGGACGAGGAGTTCGACCCCCGGCTGAACGGCCCGGAGTACGCCCCCTCCAACGCGGGCCAGCGCCGCGAGGACCGCAAGCTGGCCGCGATCGGGATCCGGGTCGCCAAGGGCGTCACGATGCACGGCTTCGCGATCAACGTGAACCCGGACAACACCTGGTTCGACCGGATCGTGCCGTGCGGCATCCGGGATGCCGGGGTCACGTCCCTCTCCAACGAGCTGGGCCGGGAGATCACGATCGAGGAGGTCCTGCCGGTCGTCGAGAAGCACCTGCGGGACATCCTGGAGAACGCGGACCTCGCACCGCGCGAGGTCGAGCGGCCGAAGGCGTCGGCCCCGGCGTGACGAGCCACGGCCTTACCGGTCAGTAGCCCAGCCGGGGAATAGGCCCCGTCGGCCGCAGGTTGGCCAGACGTAAGGCCGTTCGATGTAGGGGCGTACCCTGGGGTTGGCCGAAGAATCCAAAGCGAATCCCTCGCGCATCGCTCGCGCATCCCACGCGAACCCGACGCGAATCCAACGCAGCAGAGAGCAAAGGGGAGCCGGAGTGTCCGCTGTCGCACCCGACGGGCGCAAGATGCTGCGCCTGGAGGTCCGGAACAGCCAGACCCCCATCGAGCGCAAGCCCGAGTGGATCAAAACGCGGGCGAAGATGGGCCCCGAGTACAAGCAGCTCCAGCAGCTGGTGAAGGGCGAAGGGCTGCACACGGTCTGCCAGGAGGCGGGCTGTCCCAACATCTTCGAGTGCTGGGAGGACCGCGAGGCCACCTTCCTCATCGGCGGCGACCAGTGCACCCGGCGCTGCGACTTCTGCCAGATCGACACGGGCAAGCCGCAGGCGCTGGACCGTGACGAGCCCCGCCGCGTCGGCGAGTCCGTCGTGACGATGGACCTGAACTACGCCACCATCACCGGCGTCGCCCGCGACGACCTGGAGGACGGCGGCGCCTGGCTGTACGCGGAGACCGTCCGCCAGATCCACGCGCTCACCGCGGAGCGGGAGGCCGGCGCGACCAAGGTCGAGCTGCTGATCCCCGACTTCAACGCGGAGCCCGAGCAGCTCGCCGAGGTCTTCTCCTCGCGCCCCGAGGTGCTCGCGCACAACGTGGAGACCGTGCCGCGGATCTTCAAGCGGATCCGTCCCGGCTTCCGTTACGAGCGTTCCCTGGAGGTCATCACCCGGGCCCGCGAGGCCGGTCTGATCACCAAGTCGAACCTGATCCTCGGCATGGGCGAGACCCGCGAGGAAGTCAGCGAGGCGCTCCGGGACCTGCACGACGCGGGTTGCGAGCTCATCACGATTACGCAGTACCTGCGCCCCTCCGTACGGCACCACCCGGTCGAGCGCTGGGTGAAGCCGATGGAGTTCGTCGAGCTGAAGGACGAGGCCGACGCGATCGGCTACTCCGGCGTGATGTCGGGTCCGCTGGTGCGGTCCTCGTACCGCGCGGGCCGTCTCTTCCAGCAGGCGATGGAAGCGCGCGGTCTCGCCGCCGGGAGCGTCCAGGCCGCACCCGCCGTGTGAATCCGCTCACGATAAGCTACCAAGCAGTATCCGCGTAACCGAAGCGGTCCGAGCGCTCCCCGCAGGTGAGGGGCGCGTACGGACCGCTTCGACGTGCGCGGCGCCGGAATCAAGGCTTCATTGGTGTTTGACCGCCCGGTCATGCGCTGGTAACACCGAGCAGTGACCCTAGGTACACGTGCGGCAGCGACTCCAGCAGCCGCCGCCGTCACTGCTTCCCGCACTCATCCGCGCCTCCGGGGCGCATCCATTCCGAGGGGGAACACCACATGCAGGCCGCACCGGTCCGCGCCCACGCTCTTCCGTCCGTCACCACCGCCCTGCGCGCGGTCGAGTCGCTGCTGCTGAGCAGCGGCCAGCGCACCGCCCGCCGCAACGCCTGGACGGCCGTCCTGGAGGACCGCCGCCGCGCCAAGGACCGGGTGGAGTCCCAGCACGTCCTGGAAGCAGTGGCCGACCACCGTTCCTAGGCAGCTGCCACGTTCCCGGGTAGCTGCCACGTTCCCAGGTCGCTCCCACGTTCCTAGGTCGCTTCCTCGCCACGTAAACTTCAGTACATGGCGAGGAAGGCAAAAACTGAAGGCGCGGACAGCGCCGAGAACGCGGGGCGACTCAAGCAGATCGCCCTGACCTACAAGATGACCAGGCGGACCGACAGCAAGATCGGTCTTGTCGTCGCGGGTGTCGGAATCCTCACGTTCGGTGTCCTCCTCGGCATCGGCTTCGCGATCGGACACCCGGTCTATCTGGGCATCCTGGGCTTCGTCCTGGCCGTCCTCGCGATGGCGATCATCTTCGGCCGACGCGCCGAGCGGGCGGCCTTCGGACAGATGGAGGGCCAGCCCGGCGCGGCGGCCGCCGTCCTGGACCGGATCGGACGCGGCTGGACCACCACCCCCGCGGTGGCGATGAACCGCAGCCAGGACGTCGTCCACCGGTCGGTCGGCAAGGCCGGCATCGTCCTGGTGGCCGAGGGCAACCCGAACCGGCTGAAGGGCCTGCTGGCGTCCGAGAAGAAGAAGATGGCCCGCATCGTGGTGGACGTGCCGGTGCACGACATCATCGTCGGCAACGGCGAGGGCCAGGTGCCCCTGAAGAAGGTCCGCACCAAGATGCTGAAGCTCCCCCGCGTCCTGACCGGCCCGCAGGTGACCACCACCAACGACCGGCTGCGCGCGATGGGCGACCTGATGAGCAACATGCCGCTGCCGAAGGGCCCGATGCCCAAGGGCATGCGGATGCCGCGCGGCGGAAAGATGCGCTGACCGCTGCCTACGTGAAACGGGGCGGCCCCGGACCGGTGAAAGGTCCCCGGGGCCGCCCCGTTTCTCATGTCCGTACCGGGGAGGTCACCCGGGGAGGTCACACCGCCCGCACGCCGTGCGGAGAGAGGTCACACGCGGACCTGTCACATCCGCACCTGTCACATCCGCACCTGAACGGACCGCGACAGCCGGTCGTGCAGTCCGCGCCCGTCGCGGTCCCAGACCAGTGCGGGGATGACGAGCAGCAGCAGCACGGTCCGCACGACCACCCGTACGAACCCGAGCCGCCCGCCGTCATCGGCGACCACGCGTACGCCCAGCAGGCGCTTCCCGGGCGTGCAGCCGATCGTCCCGACGGTCAGCAGGCTCAGCACGAGGAAGACCCCGAGTGCCCAGTTCCCCGCCGCCTGCTGGTCACCGCGAGCGAGGAGCCCGTATGCGATCAGCATGCAGAGCGTCCAGTCGATGAAGAGGGCTCCGAAGCGCCTGCCGAGCGGCGCGACCGAGCCGGGGCCCTCCTCGGGCAGCCCGAGGCCCTTGCCCCGGTAGCCGAAGTCGGCGCCCATCTCCTCGGCCGCCGCGCGGGGCCCCGAGAGCCACGATCCGATTGCTTGCCTGTTGTCCACCCGTCCACGGTACTGCGCCCGGGTTTGGCTCCGGCCGGGCGGGGCACGGAAACAGCCGCGCGGAGACAGCCGCTGAGATGCCGCCCACCACCGCCCCGGTTAACTTGGGCGAAACAAATGGGTCACGCTTGAGAAATCGAGCCTGCCTATGGTCGGGTCCAGCGTGTGCCACCGCACTGGCCGCACCACGAGCTACAACCCCGTCCCTCCCGGGCCGGGAGTAGGAGGAGTTGGATGTTCCAGAACGCCGACGAAGTGCAGAAGTACGTAGCGGACAACGACGTCAAGTTCATCGATGTCCGGTTCTGCGACCTGCCCGGGGTGATGCAGCACTTCACGATCCCGGCAGCGACCTTCGACCCGGCCGAGGAACTGGCCTTCGACGGTTCGTCGATCCGCGGCTTCCAGGCCATCCACGAGTCGGACATGGCGCTGCGCGCGGACCTGTCGACGGCTCGGGTGGACCCCTTCCGCCGCGACAAGACCGTCAACATCAACTTCTTCATCCACGACCCGATCACGGGCGAGCAGTACAGCCGTGACCCGCGCAACATCGCCAAGAAGGCCGAGGCCTACCTCGCCTCGACCGGCATCGCGGACACCGCGTACTTCGGCCCCGAGGCCGAGTTCTACGTCTTCGACAACGTCCGCTTCCAGACGTCGGCGAACGAGAGCTTCTACCACATCGACTCCGAGGCCGGCGCCTGGAACACCGGTGCGGTCGAGAACAACCGCGGCTACAAGGTCCGCTACAAGGGCGGCTACTTCCCGGCCCCGCCGGTGGACCACTTCGCCGACCTGCGTGCCGAGATCTCCCTGGAGCTGGACAAGAACGGCCTCCAGGTCGAGCGCCAGCACCACGAGGTCGGCACTGCCGGCCAGGCCGAGATCAACTACAAGTTCAACACGCTGCTCGCCGCGGCCGACGACCTGATGCTCTTCAAGTACATCGTGAAGAACGTCGCCTGGCGCAACGGCAAGACCGCGACCTTCATGCCGAAGCCGATCTTCGGTGACAACGGCTCGGGCATGCACGTGCACCAGTCGCTGTGGCAGGGCGGCTCGCCGCTCTTCTACGACGAGCAGGGTTACGCCGGCCTCTCGGACATGGCGCGCTACTACATCGGCGGCATCCTGAAGCACGCCCCGTCGCTGCTGGCGTTCACCAACCCGACGGTGAACTCCTACCACCGCCTGGTCCCCGGCTTCGAGGCCCCGGTCAACATGGTGTACTCGCAGCGCAACCGCTCCGCCGCGATGCGCATCCCGATCACCGGCTCGAACCCGAAGGCCAAGCGCGTCGAGTTCCGCGCCCCGGACCCGTCCTCGAACCCGTACCTCGCGTTCTCCGCGCTGCTGATGGCGGGCCTGGACGGCGTGAAGAACAAGATCGAGCCGGCCGAGCCGATCGACAAGGACCTCTACGAGCTGGCTCCCGAGGAGCACGCCAACGTCCAGCAGGTCCCGACCTCCCTCCCGGCCGTGCTCGACGCCCTGGAGGCGGACAACGAGTACCTCCAGGCGGGCGGCGTCTTCACGTCGGACCTGATCGAGACGTGGATCGACTACAAGCGCACGAACGAGATCGCCCCGATCCAGCTGCGGCCGCACCCGCACGAGTTCGAGCTGTACTTCGACATCTAGGCCGAGGGCCGTACCCACCTGCGCCTGATGGCTGAGGCACCGAGGGCCGCCACCTCCTTCCGGAGGTGGCGGCCCTCGCCGCGTGCGGCCCTCCACACCTGCGGTCCAGGCCGGCTGTAGCCATCGGTTACCCATACCCGGCCCAACCCCTTGGCTATGCCGCCCGGCCGGGGTTCCTGAGCACCTCCGTCAGGGCGGAGATGCTGTGGTCGCCGTGGCCCGCGTCGACCGCTCGCCGCAGCAGGTCGTGGAAGGCCCTGTGCCACTCGACGTCGAGATTCGCCTCCTTGCCGAGCTCCTCGTCATGGACGGCGCCAGCCAGGAACAGGTTCACCGAGGACGCCGGATCGCTGTAGTCGCCGCTGTCTATCTCCTGGGCGAAGACGGGCAGGATCGAACTGATCATCTCGAACCACTTGACGCTGAACCGCACCATGGAGGCGGCCTCCAGGCCCCGCGCCTGCAAGGCCGCCGCGCCCTGGAAGAAGCCGACGAGCGCCGGCAGCAGGGTGCCGCCCACCGCCATCTCGTACAGGGCGGCCAGGTCGGGGTCGGCGCCGAGGTAGACGGTGTCGCCGCCCATCACCCGCAGCGTCGGGGCGAATTCGTCGAAGACCGAGCGATCTCCGCTGTAGTAGAGAAGGGTGCTCTCGGCTCCCACGGCGGACGGCACGTTCTTGATCGCTCCGTCCAGGTACCGCGCTCCGTGCCCGCGCGCCCAGGCCGCCATCTCGCGGGCCCCGGCCGGCGACCCGCTGTTCAGGGCCACCAGCGCACGGCCGTCGAGAACGGCAGCTGCCGGTCCGAGTGCTGCGATCGTGTCGTCGTACGTGGTCAGGCAGGTGATGACGAGCCCGCTCGCCGCGACCGCCTCGTCCGTCGAGCGTGCGTGCACGGCCCCCTTGTCCACCAGCGGTACGGCCTTCGACGGAGTCCTGTTCCCTACGGTGACCGGGTGTCCTGCGTCGATGAACGCTTCGGCCAGTGCGCTGCCCATCGAGCCCAGCCCGACGACGGTCACGGGAATGTGGTGGTGCCCTGCCATGTGGTGTCGCTCCTGTCCGCAGCCGATGCGGCTGAACCCTGCGTCGGGCCCATGTCCGCGTGCGCACGCGGCTGTTGCGCTCGCCGCGGGCTGTCGGTTCCATGCTGTGGGGACGCCAACTGTTCTACAAGTACCGACATTTTTGTCGGGTACCCACACTTTTGTTAGGGGAGGACTCATGAAGAGGCGGAGCTACACGTGTGGGCTGGATGCCGCGATCGATGTCATGGGAGGGAAGTGGAAGGGGCTGATTCTGTTCTGGCTCGGTGAAGGGCCTCTGCGCTTCGGAGAGTTGCGGCGCGCCGTGACCGGCATCAGTGAGCGGATGCTGACCCTGCAGCTGCGGGAGCTGGAGGCGAGCGGCCTGGTGCACCGGGAGGTCCATCATCAGGTCCCGCCCAAGGTGGAGTACTCGCTGACGCAGTTCGGCCACTCGCTCCTGGAGGTCCTCTCACCGCTCGGGCAGTGGGGTGAGGAGAACATGGAGCGGCTCGAAGCCGCTCACGGGGGCGGGGCCTCGGGAAGCACACCGGAGTCGGCGTCATGAGGCATGACCGGCAGCCGAACCACCTCCAGGCCGTTGCGCCGCCCAGGCCGGTCTGACGTAGGCGCACCCGCTGCTCGTCGTCATCGACCATGAGGGTGGTCCGCCGCGTAGGGGGTGGCTGCCATCCGCGCTCCGCTCACGACCCGGCCAGGGGTTGCCCCGTCATCCCTGGCGGGCGTGCGGCGACCGCTGCGTCACGCGACCTCACCCCTGCGGACAGCTCTCTAGACTGCCCGCATGGCCTCGAACGGGATACCGCGCTCATCTCCCGATGCGAACGCTGCTTCGGACACCGCATCCCCGGCCATGCTCATCGGACGGCGACGGCGCTTCGGGGCCCGGCTCCGACAAGGTGTGCTGGTTCTGGAGACGCCGACTCTCACGACGTATATACCGGTCGCGGCGATCGAGCGGGTGGAGACGGTCGAGGGGAACCGCCTGGTCATCGTCCCGACCGTGCCGGAAGGGGGCCGACCCTCGTCCTGGATGGTGAACGGCCGCAGCGGACCCGCCGTGGATGCCTTCGCCCGCGTACTCCGGCAGGCATTGCCTGTCCGCGACGCCGGCGAACCCCGAGCCGACGGCGCCCTGCTCGTCACCGAGGCACCGGTCGTGAAGCCGCCCCGCCACCGGAGCCTGACTGCTTCGCGTGCCGCCGTGTCCCTCTACCTTCTCGCGGCGGCGGCCATGCTGATCGCGGGCGTCCTCGGCCCGGGCGAGTGGCTCGCGGCGCTGATGTGCTGGCTGCTGGGCTCCCTCTCGGTCCCGCTCCGCCACGGTGTGCGCGCGGGCCGGGAGATGGTCCGGGAGACCTGGCGGCTGCGCACCCGCGGCATTCTCGTCGAGGGCCGCCGCGCGGCCGGAGGCTATGAGTTCACCGACGTACGGGGAGAGACCCAACGCCTGAGCGATACGGCCGAATCCGCGGAACTGGTGGAGATCCTTTATGACCCGGAGTCTCCGGAGTCGGCCCAAGTGGGCCGCCATACCGGCGGCGTGCTGGCTTTCGCCGTCCTTGTCTTCCTCCTGAGCCTTGTCATGACCGCGGCTCTGGCAGGCCTCGGTCTCGCGGGCCCGCTCGCCGCCTTCCATCTCTCCGTCCACGGCCCGGCCTGAGGCGCTGGACCGGCGGTCGGCCACGGGCCGCGGTCGGGCAGAGGCTCGGTGCGAACCGCTTCACGTCCTCGGTGCCCGTGCGCCGGCTGTGGGACCCCGGCGCAGGCGTCGTCCCGGACAGGCCCCGTTCACCGCAGCGAGGGCCGTGCCCGCCCCGCCCAGTACTCGTCCGCCGTGATGCCCAGCAGGACCACGTCGTGGTGGGCGCCCGCGAAGAACTCGTGCTGGCGCAGGCGGCCCTCCTCCACGAAGCCGAGTTTGCGGTAGAGGGCCAGGGAGGCGTCGTTGAAGGCGTAGACCTCCACCTCGCACTTGTGGCAGCGCTGTTCGGCGAACATGTAGGTGAGGACCAGTTCGGTGGCCTCGGCCGCGTAGCCCTGGCGGCGGTGTTCGCGGGTGACCTCGATGCCCGTACGGAAGCGGCCCGCGCGGGCGTCCGTCTCGCCCACCGACACCGCGCCGACGAATGCGTGCTCGAAGCGGGTCTCGATGACCAGTTGGTACGAGGACGGGTTCGGGGTGCGGGCTGCGCGTTCGGTGGTCCAGGCGCGGAAGCTCTCGTCGGAGCGCGGGGGTTCGACCACGTCGGCGTTGCGGGCGTCCACGGTGTGCAGGGCCAGGGCGCGGAAGCCCTCCCAGTCCTGGGGTTCGATGCCTCGCAGGCGTACTCTCTCGCCGGTCCACAGGTCGGTCATCTCGCTCCAGCCGGGTGTGTAGGGGCAGGTCGGTCGGTCAGGTTGTGTGGGCCGCGATCGTCCTCGCGCAGGCCAGGGACTCCGTGCGGGTCGTGTCCACCTCCAGGTCGTACGACACCCCTCGGTGAACCTTCTCCGCCTGCGCTGCGGCCATGCCCCTCGGGCGGTCGCCCCGGGCGATCCCGCGGGCCTCGGCCACCTCGCTCTGGCACCGGACGCCCACCCACAGGACGTCCAGGCCCGCCAGCGCCTTGCGCCATGGTTCCTGGGAGGCCGGGCCGCCGAGGAACACGTCGTCGACGATCATGCGCGCGCCGGCCCGGGCCATCGCGGCGACGCCCTCGCGCCAGGCCGCCTCCAGTCTCCGGAACTCCGGGCCGACGGCCACGCCGCCGTCCTCGGCGAACTCGATGCCCGCGTCCGTCGTGCGCAGGGACGCGGGCAGCGAGTCGACGAACGTGTCGATCGCGGCGGCGAGCCACGGGTCGGGCAGCTCCGCCTGGAGGCAGCGGACGATGCCGGACTTGCCGGAGCTGGAGCCGCCGTTCACCACGATCACCTGGGTCGTCACCCGGTGATCGTAGAGGCAACCCGGGCGGTGTTCGAGGTGTTTTCGGACCGACGTGCGCCGCGTCCGGGCCGGCGGTGAGGTGGAGGGGGCCGGCCGGCACGGCCGTGCTCGGCGACCTGTTCGCCGGACACGGGGCGGACCGGGTCGCCGTGCTCTGCGGTCCGGACAGCGTGGAATAGCTTTGGTGCAGGGGGAGTTGGATGCGGTATGCGTCACGGCCCGGCACCCCGCACCCTGTCCGAGGGCGAGCTGTCCGAACTGCTGAGCACTCAGCAGTTCGGCACCCTCGCCACCAACAAGCGCAGTGGCCATCCTCACCTGACCACCATGGTCTACCACTGGGACGCCGCGGCGCGCGTCCTGCGGTTCTCCAGCACCGCCGACCGCGTCAAGGTCAAGCAGCTGCGGCGCGACCCGCGCGCCGCCCTGCACGTTCCGGGCGGTGACGTGTGGTCCTTCGCCGTGGCGGAGGGCGAGGCCGAGATCTCCGACATCACGAGCGTCCCAGGAGACGCGACCGGTCGGGAGCTGCTGGACATGGTCCCTGCGGCCGCGCGGCCCGCGGACGAGAACGCGTTCCTGGAGCAGTTGGTGGCCGAGCGGCGGGTGGTCGTCCGGCTGAAGGTGTCCCGGCTGTACGGGACGGCACTCGACGTCGGCACGTCCTGAGGGCTGTCCCGCCGAGGAGGACGGGATGCCCGTTCAGGCGGGCTTGATCGTGGCCAGCTGCGCGAGCAGCAGGACCAGGCGGTAGGCGGTCGCGTAATCGGCGGCCGTGAAGGTGACCGTACGGGCCCCCGCGGTACGGGAGACGCCTGGTACGAGCGTCGCCAGGTCGACGGTGTGCGGGCTCGCGAGGTCGACCTCCACGTTCAGCGGCCCCACGAGAGCCAGGGGCTGGATCTCCTCGCGGCGTGACACCGCGTCCGCCGCCGCCCGGCGCAGCCGGTCCCGGGCCTCCTCCGGGTGCAGGGTCACCGCGGCCGCCATGCCCAGAGCTTCCTTGACCGGGACGGTGACCGCTCCGGGGATCAGGTCGGCCGCCTCGGCGCAGGCCGCGTCGTCGCCGCTGAGCAGGACGACCGGTACGCCGAGGTGGCCGGCCATGGCGGCGTTGAGCCCGATCTCGCCCAGGGAGCGGCCGGCCACCCGTACGTCCAGGATCTCGCCGTTCATGGTGTGCGCCAGTACTCCCGGGCCCTCCCCCGCGCGAACGTGGTAGCCGACGAACAGTGCCGCGTCGGTCTCCGTGTCGAGCCCGGCGAGCATGTTCAGCGCACGCGGCTTGCCCCGGACCAGGCGGGCGCGGCGGTCGAGTTGCTCCGGCAGCAGGTTGCGGAACGTGCCGTGCGCGTCGGCCACCCGCACCTCGGCCGTCGGTTCGGCGTCCAGGACGCCCGCGATCACCGCGTTCGCCTCGGCCGTCATCAACTCCCTTCCGCGCTGGTAGTCGTAGCGCTCGGGGTTCGTCTCGGAGGAGTGGACGATCCCCGATATGCCTTCCATGTCGACCGAGATGAGTGCCTTCATGGGGCTGGGATCCTACCCGTCGTCATCGCCGGTCAGGAGTCGGCGAGGCTCGCCCGTGCCGCACCGCATGGGGCGGGACGGCGGTAGGCGGCTCGCTCGGCGGCGCTCCTCGACGCGCTCCGCCGAGCGCTGGGTGGCGGGCTGAGCGAAGGCCGTCCGGCCACCGCCCAGCGCGACACCGATGAGCGATATGCCCGAGGTCCACAGATCAGCAGCCGTGGTGACGTCCTCCCCCCTGTTTCCCGTGCGGTCGGGGGCCATGGTCCCGTACGGGCGGAGCCGGGCAGCCCGCTGCCCCCGGACCTCTCGGTCGACGGTCCGGGGGCAGCGGTGCGGTGGAGTGCGGTGCGTCGAGGTCAGCGGCCGTAGCGGATGAGGGCGCGGACCATGCGGCAGGTGGTGTCGGACGGCGGGTGGATCCCCAGGCGCTCGGCGGTGATCCGTATCCGGTGGTTGCCGGCGCTGGAGGGCTGGTAGACCCCGCTGTCGAGCAGGGCGATGGCCAGGCGCATGGCCTTGAGCCGGCGGTTGTGGGAGACGTACCACTCGCGGGGGCGGCCCGCGGGCAGTCGCTTCTTCGGCAGCGGGGTGGGAAGCGGCGGGTGGAAGGGCATCGGGAGCTGTCGGTCGAGCGGCTCGGTCGTGACTGTGGCAACGGCCATCGGCATCCTCCTGGCAGCGTGGTGGAACCCTCACGAACTGCCTCCATTTTACTGCTCCCCACTGACAATCACCCCTGGCCAGAGGCTATTTCGGCAACCCCTCCCGTACCCTTGGCCCCATGGAGATCTGGATCAATCCCGCCTGTTCCAAGTGCCGCAGCGCGGTGACCCTGCTGGACGCCGAAGGGGCCGATTACACCGTCCGCCGCTACCTGGAGGACGTGCCGTCGCCCGAGGAGATCCGGGCCGTGCTGGACCGGCTCGGTCTGGAGCCGTGGGACATCACGCGGACGCAGGAGGCGGCGGCGAAGGAGCTGGGGCTCAAGGAGTGGCCGCGGGACGCCGGCTCGCGGGAGCGGTGGATCGCGGCACTGTCCGAGCACCCGAAGCTGATTCAGCGGCCGATCATCACGGCCGAGGACGGCAGCGCCGTGGTGGCCCGGACCGAGGAAGCGGTACGGGACGCGCTGGGGCGTGGTGTCTGATCCCGTGGGCGGGCAGTCCGCGCTGGAGCTCCGGCCCCGGTTGATGTGAGCCCTCGGGGCGGGTGCGTACGGGCTCAGCGTTCGTCCGTGCCCGCGCGCTTGGCCGTGGACAGGGCAATGCGGTTCCACGTGTTGATCGTGAAGATCAGGGCCAGCAGGTGGGCCAGCCCCTCCTCGTCGAAGTGGGCCGCCGCCCGGTCGTAGACCTCGTCCGGCACCCCGGCGTCCCCGATCCGGGTGACCGCGTCCGTCAGGGCCAGGGCGGCCTGTTCCCTGTCCGTGAAGAAGTGTTCCGCCTCCTGCCACACCGCGACCATGTGCAGGCGTTCCTCGCTCTCGCCCGCCCTGCGCGCGTCCGTGGTGTGCATGTGCAGGCAGTACGCGCACCGGTTCAGGTGCGAGGCGCGGATCTGGACCAGTTCGACCAGGGTGGGGTCCAGGCCCGCGCGGGCCGCCGCGTCGAGGCCGATCACGGCGCGGAACGCCTTCGGGGCCGCCTTCGCGAAGTCCAGCCGGGCCGTCGTCCTGTTGCTCCGGACGGTGGTGGCCGGGGTGGTGGTGCGGTCGTTCGTCTTGATCTCCGTCGTCGTCATGGGTACGAATCTAGGGCGACGGGCGACTGGGTACGGGGTGCACTTCTGTGATGAATTCATGGGTCAATTCCGCGGAGATCCTGGGCAGCGATCTGCCCCTGGAGCTCTCCGGCACCGGCAACCGCCGGGCCCTGCTGATGGACGCGCTGCGCGAGGCCGTGCGCAGCGGGCGGCTCGCCCCCGGCACCCGGCTGCCGCCCTACCGTTCCCTCGCCGCCGACCTGGGCCTCGCCCGCAACACCGTCGCCGACGCGTACGCGGAGCTGGTCGCGGAAGGGTGGCTCGCCGCCCGCCAGGGTTCGGGGACGCGGGTCGCCGAGCGGGCCGTCCCGGTCACCCCCGTCCACCGGCCGCGCACCCCCGAGCGCGCCGCCCGCCCGGTCCATGACCTGGTCCAGGGGCAGCCGGACCCCTCGGTGTTCCCGCGCACCGCCTGGCTCGCCTCGGCGCGGCGGGCGCTCGCCGCCGCCCCCGACGACGCGTTCGGGCCCGGTGATCCGCACGGGCGGCCCGAGCTGCGGCGGGCCCTGGCCGGTTATCTGGCCCGGGTGCGCGGGGTGCGGGCCGCGCCGGAGCGCATCGTGCTCTGTTCGGGCGCCGCGCACGGGCTGCGGCTGCTCGCGGAGGTGGTGGGCGGACCGTGGGCGGCGGAGGAGTACGGGCTGCCCTTCCACCGCGAGCTGCTCGCCTCCCACGGGGTCGGCACCCGGCCGCTCGGCGTGGACGCGGACGGCGCCCGGGTCGACGGGCTCACCCGCCGCGACCGTGCCGTACTCCTCACGCCCGCCCACCAGTTCCCCACCGGCGGGCCGCTGCACCCCGCGCGGCGGGCGGCCGTCGTCGACTGGGCCCGGGCCACCGGAGGTCTCGTCGTCGAGGACGACTACGACGGGGAGTTCCGCTACGACCGGCAGCCCGTCGGTGCTGTTCAAGGGCTTGATCCCGAGCATGTGGTGCTGGTGGGGTCGGTGAGCAAGAGCCTCTCCCCCACCCTGCGGATCGGGTGGATGGTGCTGCCCCAGCGGCTCGTCGCCCCCGTCGTCGCGGCGAAGGGCGAGCGGGAGCAGTTCTCCAGCGCCACCGAGCAGTTGACGCTCGCGGACTTCGTCGAGTCGGGCGCGTACGACCGGCAGGTACGCCGGATGCGGCAGCGTCACCGCCGCCGCCGGGACCAGTTGGTGGCGGCCCTGGAGCGGCGGGCCCCCCACGTCCGGGTCACCGGGATCGCGGCCGGGCTGCACGCGGTGGTGGAACTGCCGCCCGGCACCGAGCGTTCGGCGGTGCGGGCGGCGGCCTGGCAGGGGCTGGCGGTGGAGGGCCTGGCCGACTATCTGCACCCGGGGGCGGCGGATGCCCGCCATGCCGGTGGCGTGCGTCCGGCCGGTGCCTCCAGTGCCGCCGATGCCGCAGAGGTCCCCCACCGGGACGGACTGGTGGTGGGGTACGCGACGCCCGGCGAGGCCGGCTACCTGGAGGCGTTGGACGCCCTGTGCCGGGCCCTGCCGCCGGAGTGAGCCGCGCGGGAGCCGCGAGGCCTGTGCCGGGTCCTGCCGCCGGGGTCAGGCGGCGGAAACCGTGAGGCCTCTGCCGGGCCCCGCCTCCGAGGTGAGCCGGCGGGAACCGCGATGCCTGTGCCGCTCGCTTCCGCCGGTCAGCCCCTGCGCCTACGCCCGCGCCTGCGTCTCCGCTGCCACCAGCAGCTCCGTGAGGTGGAGGCCGAAGCGCGCGTCGCAGGCGTGCGGCACCCCCGTGCGTACCGCTTCGGCCAGGGCGTCCACCGCACCCCGGAACGCGGTCTCCGCGCCGTCCCAGCCCGGGATCGACGCCGTACCGCGCTCGCCCCGGAACTCGATCTCGACGCCCGCCGCGCCGGGCGGGGCGCTCAGCCCGAGGGTGACCGTGCTGGACGCGCCGGAGGTGTGGCGCAGGATCAGGTGCGTGGTGTCGGCCGGTCCCCGGGCGGCGGTCAGGTGCTCGACGTCGCCCAGGACCGGGATGAGCACGGAGAGCGCGTGCGGTCCGACGTCCCACAGGCCGCCCTTCTCGCGCCGCCACGGGGAGTCCGCGTACTCGCTGGTGGAACCGGCCGCGTAGAGCGAGCCGAGCCACTGGGCGCGAGCCGTGAACCAGCCCTCCACCGCCGCCTGTTCGGCGATCCACGCGGAGGTCTCGGGCGCGAAGCGCAGCGTGCAGAAGACGACCGAGGCCACCGACGCCTTCTCCGCCGCCCCGGCCACCGCACGGGCCCCGGCGACCGTCGTGGCCACCGGCTTGTCCATCAGCAGGTGGCAGCCCGCCTCCGCCGCCCGGACCGCGAGCGGGGCCTGGACGTCCGGCGGCAGCGCGAAGGCCACCGCGTCGCTCGCCTCCAGGAGCGCGTCGACTCCCTCCTCGCCGGAGTACGCGCGGGCGCCGTACGTGGCCGCGAGAGCCTCCGCCGCCTCGGTCCTGCGGCCCCACACCCCGCTCAGCTCGACGTCGGGGTGGGCGGCGAGCGCGGGGGCCTGGGTGTTGCGGGCCCAGGGGCCGGTGCCGAGGAGGCCGATACGCAGAGGAGGAGTGGTGTCCGCAGTCGTCATGCGTGCCAGTGTGCCGGGCGCGGCGGCCGGTCGGGCAGAGGGCCGGGGTTTCGTCCGCCCGCCCGGTCCGGCGGCGGAAGTCACCGGGCCCGAATGCGGTGGCGGGAAGCGGCCTTGTCCCGTTACGTTTTCGGAGCCGGCCGCGGGACTCCGGCGCGACTCCCGAGACGTGCCTATGAAGCGATGATTTCGTTGTTCGCGCCTCCATTCCCCGGCCGGCGTCTCTGTCTCCACCGGGGGGAAGTCCATGAGCGCACCCGAGACCGCCCGAACGTCCGAAGCCGCCGCCGACACCGCCGCCGACCTCGTCGCCGCCGAGGACGTCCTTCTCTTCGTGAACGCCGCGATCACCGCGACCGGACAGCGCGAGTTCCGATCGGGCGCAGCGGACCAGCAGCTGTCCCTGGACTTCCTGCACACCTACGTACGGGTCAACTACCGCCGGGTGTACGCGGCTTCGCTCGCCCTGGACATCAACCACCACAACGCGGCCCTCATCGTGCGGCGGCTGCTGGAGACGGCGGGCGAGGCGAGCGCCGAGGAGCGGCGCACCGAGGGCCGGCTCGTCGCCGCCCGGCTGGCGCTGCTGCCGCCGCCGCGCGTCTACCGGCTCTTCGGCGAGCTGCGCCGCGCCAAGGTCAACAACCGGCGGACCCGGGCGATCATGCGGGAGTGGCTCGCGGCCCGGCCGGATCTGGGCCATGACGCGGTGAAGTACCGGGCCGGGCTGAAGACCGTCGCCCGGCACGTCCATCTGCCCTGTCCCGAGAGGGTCGGACCGCTCGCCGAGGTCGGGGCGTTTCTGTTCCGGCCGGGTCGGCTGCCCCGTTACGAGCACGGGTTGCTCGACGCCTGGCGGCGCGCCCACTACGAGCAGGGGGCGGTGGCCGAGTTGCCGTTCACCGTCGCGGAGGGGTTCGCCGCCAAGCACGGGATGAAGCGCGAGGTGTTCCTGAAGCGGGCCGCCCCGCGGATGACCCGGCTGGAGCGGCTGCGGACCCAGGAGCAGCGGGTGGTGGGCGACCGGCGGCCGGACGTCGATCTGACCGTGATGCCGCTGACCCGGCTCGCGCTGTACGTGCTGTCGCTCGGCTTCGAGCAGCGCGGTGAGCGCCGGGCCGAGCTGACCGGCGCCCTGCGCGCTGCGGCCCGGCGGGCGGCGGGCGGGCACGCGGGGAGCTGGGGGCGGGTGCACGCGGTGCTGGACGACAGCTTCTCCTCGTCCGGTTCGGGGCAGAAGCGGCGGCGGCCGCTCGCCGTGGCGCTGGCCTGCCACTACCTGCTGGAGGCGCTCGCCGCGCCGGGCGCGTACCGGGGGCTGTGGACCTCGGGCGCGCGCGACGCGCTGCTCGTACGCCCGTGGGGGCCGACCCCGCTGGGCATGCGGATCCTGGACGCGCTGGAGCCGGGTGCGGACGGCGCGGTCCCGGACCGGCTGGTGATCGTCTCGGACGGCTGGGACAACGCCCCGGCGGGCCTGGCGGGCGAGGTGCTGCGGGTGTGGCGGCGTCGGCTGGATCCGGCGCGGCGGACGGCCGTGGTACATGTCAACCCCGTATACGACGCGGACGGTTTCGATGTGCGGCGGCTGGCGGCGGGGGTGGCGACGGCCGGGATCCGGGATGCGGAGGATCTGCCCGCGCTGGTGGAGATCGCCCGGTTCGCGGAGGGGCGCACGGGGCTGGAGGAGCTGTACGCGTATCTGGACCGGCAGGTGGCCCGGTTCACCGGAGAAGGTGCCGGGGGAAGGGGTGGTTCCGTGAACCGGCCGGAGTCGGCACCGAGGGCCGCCCGCACCGCGCGGGTGCCCGGAGAGGGCGTGACACCGTGAACCGGCTGGAGCTGACCGGGCTCACCGCCGGGCCCGCGCAGGTGTGGGGCGGTGTCCGGCTCGTCCCGCTGCTCCGCGCGGCCCCGGTGGAGGGGTTGCGGCTGCACCGCGAGGTGTACGAGGGCCTCGGCGCGGGGATCGTCGAGCTCGGGCCCCGGGAGCGCTATCTCTCGTACATTCCGCACGGTCTGGTCGCCGACTGGTCGGGCGAGAACGGCCGGAGCCCGGAGGCGGGCGGCCGGCGGTCGGCCGCGTACGGGACCCAGTTCGGTGGGGGCGGCGGGCCCCGGGCCATTCCGCTGCCGCCGGTGCCGCACCATCGGATGGCCAAGCGGCGGCCCGGTGACCGGCTGCGGTTCCTGCCGCTGCACCTGGCGTTGGAGGGGTACCTCGCGCTGCACTTCGGCGGTCCGTCGACCGCCTGGGAGGAGTGGTCGCGCACGGCGCTGCGCGACGGGCTCTCGCCGCGCGCCGAGGACGCGTATCTCGGGCGGTCGGTGCGCGGGCTCGGGGAAGCGCTGCGGATCTTCGAGATCCACCCGGGCCAGTGCGGGGTGATGGTGTACGTCTCCGACGCGCTCGCCGCCGCCTTCGTCGTCCCGCACCCGGACGACTACCGCCTCCTGCACGCCTCGCTGGTGGAGGACCTCTACGGGGAGCTGGTGCACCAGTACGCGCTGTACGGGGCTCCGGTGGCCGAGGCCCCGGTGCGGATCGCGGACGGGGAGCACGTCCGGGATCTCGGCGAGCTGCGGGCGGCGGCGCGGGCGCAGGAGCGGGCGTGGGCCGAGGCGCACGACACCGTGTTCGCGCGGGAGCTGCTGGACACCTCGTACGCGTTCGACCAGGTGTACCGGATGAAGTGCTTCACCCTGTGGCGCTTCCTGCCGCCGTTCGTCCGGGACTCGGGCGGGCAGCACATCGGGGAGACGATCACCGACCACAAGGGGCGGGTCGCCTACCTCAAGACGTTCCGGCTGTCCGATGCCCAGATCCGCCGGGGCCATCTGCTGCGGACCGTGGCCGGGGCCGGCTGGGAGCTGGACCGGGCGGCCGCCGCGCTGGGGTCGAGCCGCCAGGAGCTGGTGCGCCGGATGCGGGCGGCGGGGTTCTCGGCACTGCTCAAGAGCAGTCTCTGAGCGGGCGCCGAGCAGGCGTCGAGCCTGCTTCGAGGGGGCCTCGGAGCTTCTCCGAGGCCCCCGGGTCGCCCGGAAAACCGCAGGAAACCTCGGTAACACGGGGTTCACATCCGGGCAATGGACGGGAAATCGCCTCTTGCCAAGCTGCGCTGCATAGACCGCTGCACCCGCAAAGGATGGCGTCCGTGACGTTCAAGGCTGAGTACATCTGGATCGACGGCACCGAGCCGACCGCCAAGCTTCGCTCCAAGACGAAGATCATGGACGGCGCGCCGTCGGGGGACGTGGCGGATCTGCCCATCTGGGGGTTCGACGGCTCCAGCACCAACCAGGCCGAGGGCCACGCGTCCGACCGGGTGCTGAAGCCCGTCTTCACCTGTCCGGACCCGATCCGCGGCGGTGAGGACATCCTCGTCCTGTGCGAGGTCTTCGACATCGACATGACGCCGCACGAGTCCAACACCCGTGCCGCGCTCCGTCCGGTCGCCGAGCAGTTCGCGGGCCAGGCCCCGATCTTCGGCATCGAGCAGGAGTACACCTTCTTCGACGGCCACCGGCCGCTCGGCTTCCCCGAGGGCGGCTTCCCGGCCGCGCAGGGCGGCTACTACTGCGGTGTCGGCTCGGACGAGATCTTCGGCCGCGAGATCGTGGAGAAGCACCTCGACAACTGCCTGGCGGCGGGGCTCGGGATCTCCGGCATCAACGCCGAGGTCATGCCCGGCCAGTGGGAGTTCCAGGTGGGCCCGCTGTCCCCGCTGGAGGTCTCCGACCAGCTGTGGGTGGCCCGTTGGCTGCTCTACCGCACCGCCGAGGACTTCGACGTCTCCGCGACGCTGGACCCGAAGCCGGTCAAGGGCGACTGGAACGGCGCGGGCGCGCACACCAACTTCTCGACCAGGGCGATGCGCGAGGGCTACGACGCGATCATCACCGCGTGCGAGTCGCTGGGCGAGGGTTCCAAGCCGCTGGACCACGTCAAGAACTACGGCGCGGGCATCGACGACCGGCTCACCGGTCTGCACGAGACCGCCCCGTGGAACGAGTACAGCTACGGCGTCTCCGACCGCGGTGCCTCGGTCCGTATCCCGTGGCAGGTCGAGCAGGACCAGAAGGGCTACATCGAGGACCGTCGCCCGAACGCCAACGTCGACCCGTACGTCGTCACGCGGCTGATCGTCGACACCTGCTGCACCGCGCTGGAGAAGGCCGACCAGGTCTGATCCCGACGCCGCGTACGCAGGAGGGGCCCGCCGGAGCACCGGTGGGCCCCTCCTGCGTGGGCGCGGCGGGCCGGGCGTGAGGAACGTAACGCGAAGCGTCCGTATCGACGGGCGAGAGGACTCTGATGCATGGCCGCAATGTCTGCTTCAATGGACCACATGGCCAGCTTCCAGTACATCGCGTCGGGTCGCAGCGACCTCGAACCGTTCTGGCCTTCCCGTCAGCACCATGATTTCGACCGGGTGTGTTGCCGCGCGTGGAACGCGCAGGCCCACTAAAGCCGCTCACCCCGGCCTTCGGTCCGCGCGTACGACGTAAGTCCGTCCCTGACGACTCCTCGCGCGAAAGAGCTGACCCTCATGGCGAACACTCGTACCTTCTCCGCCGCGTCCGCCGCCACCGCGGCGTCCCCGGCGCCCGCTGCGGCCCATCCCCCCGCCCGCTCCCTTCCCGCCCACCCGAACCGGCACCGGCTGCGCGCGGTCGACCGCGACGAGGTCGCGGCCCCGGCCGACGTGGCGGGCTTCCTCCCGCCCGGGGCCACCTGGCTGCCGGCCCCGCCGCACACTCTGCCCACCCTGCCCGGCCAGCCGCCGATGATCGGTTACCTGCTGCTCGTGCCGGCCGACCAGCAGCCCGCGCTCGCCGGGGCCGCCGCCTCCCCGCTCCGGCCGGGCGGATCGCCGTCGCCCCAGCGGCCGGCGCCCGAGGCGCCCGACGGCGAGGGGGCGTCGCACGCCGGTCCGGTCAGGATCGACGCCACCCGGCGTACGGCATCGGTCGACGGCGTCGCCCTCGACCTCACGTACCTGGAGTTCGAGCTGCTGGCCCATCTGGTGGCGCACCCGCACCGGGTGCACACCCGCGACCAGTTGGTGACGACGGTGTGGGGCTACGGGCATGTGGGCGACGGGCGCACCGTCGACGTCCATGTCGCCCGGCTGCGCCGCAAGCTCGGTGCGGAGTACCGGCGTTCGATCCAGACGGTCCGGCGGGTCGGGTACAAGTACACGCCCTGACCGGCCGGTTCCCCGCAGCGGACGTCCGGCGGCCCGGGCGTTCCCCACAGCGCACGTCCGGCGGCCCCGGACCACGGTTCCTCCTCACCGTGGTCCGGGGCCGCCCGGGTGTCTCAGACCCGTACGGTGTCGCGCACGGGCTCGGCCGGTTCGTCGCCCTCCAGGCTCGGCAGCCTCGAAAGACCGCGCGGGGTACGCCAGTTGCGCTCGCCCAGCAGCAGCATCACGGAGGGCAGCAGCACCATCCGTACGACGGTGGCGTCCAGCAGCACGGCGACGGCGAGGCCGACGCCCATCTGCTGCATGTCCTGCATGGACAGCGTCCCGAACACCGCGAACACCGCGACCATGATGGCCGCCGCCCCGGTGACCGCCCCGGCTGTGCGGCGGATACCGGTCTCGATGGCGGACCGGTTGTCCAGGCCGCCGCCGCGCGCCTCGCGGATCCGGGAGACGACGAAGACGTGGTAGTCCATGGAGAGGCCGAACAGGACGACGAGGACGAACAGCGGCATCCACGCCTCGATCGCGCCGACCCCCTCCGAACCGATGAGCGACGCCCCCCAGCCGTGCTGGAAGACGGCGGTCATCACGCCGTAGGAGGCGGCCACGGAGAGCAGGTTGAGGACGATGGACGTCACGGCGATGACGTAACTGCGGAAGCAGAACAGCATCAGCAGGAAGGTGACCGCCGTGATGAAGGCGAAGACCGGGACGATGCCGCGCCGCAGTTGATCGTTGAAGTCCACCGATCCGGCGGTCTCCCCCGTGACGTGGGTCTTCGCACCGGTGCCGTCGAACGCGGCGGGCAGGCTCTTCTCCCGCAGTTCGGTGAGGTCGGTCTTGCCTCCCGGGAGCGGGATCTCGATCTCGGCGACGTTCTTGCCCCGGTGCACGGTGACGTCCTCGAAGCCGTCGAGGGCCTTGCCGACCTCCGGGGCCGTGATGTCGGGCGCGGTGACCACGACGAGGGCCGGGGCGGGGCCGCCGGGGAAGCTCTCGGTGATCCGGCTGTGGGCGATCGAGAGCTGCGCGTCGGAGCCGAACTGCTTCTCCAGGCCCAGGGACTCGGTCTTCATGCCGAGGGCGGGCGCGGCCAGAGCGAGCAGCAGCACGACGGCGGCGACGGCGAAGGTGCGGGGCCGGGCGAGGACGGGGCCCAGCAGCCGGCCGGTGATGCGGCCGCTGCCCGAGTGGCCGTGCTTGGCGCGGCGGTTCAGCAGCGGGATGCGGCCGGCGTCGATGCGGTCGCCGAGCCAGGAGAGCAGGGCGGGCAGGACGGTGACCGAGCCGAGCATGGCGATGAACACGACGATGATCGTGGCGAGCGCGAAGCCCTTGAACAGCAGGAGCCCGGAGAGGAACATGCCGCCCATCGCGACCATCACGGTGAGGCCGGAGACGAGGACCGCCCGGCCGCTGGTGGCCGCCGCGATGCGCAGGGCGGTCTCGGCGTCGCGTCCGGCGGCGCGCTCGTCGCGTTCGCGGCGCAGGTAGAAGAGGCAGTAGTCGACGCCGACGGCGAAGCCCATCAGGAACATCACCGAGTACGTCGTCTGGAACAGGTGCAGTTGGTGGCTGGCGATCGACAGGAGGCCGAAGGCGGCCATGCACGCGGTGAGGGCGAGCCCGACCGGGAGCAGGGCGGCGACGATCGCGCCGAAGGCGACGACGAGGATGCCGAGGGCCAGCGGTACGGCGGTGAGCTCGGCCTTCTTGAAGTCCTCGGCCAGCAGGTCGCCGAGCCACTTGCCCGCGCTGGCCTCGCCGAACTGGTGGATCTCGACGGCCGGGTGGTCGTCCCCCACGGCGGCGACCGCGTCCAGGACGGGCTGGATCCGGTCGGAGGAGGTGGCGGCCTCGCCCTTCATCTCGAACGTGATCAGGGCGTCCTTGCCGTCCTTCGAGGGGACGGGCGGGGCGATGCTCTGCGTCTCGCCGGTCTTGCGCACGGCGTCGACGAGGGCCTCGGCGGCCGGCTTCCACTGCCCGGCGGTGGGGGCGGAGACCATGACCAGTTCGCCGGCGGGCTTGTCGAGTCCGGCGTCGAGGAGGATCTGCTCGGCGCGGGCGGACTCGCCCGCGCCGTTCTCCGCGTTGGTCATCTCCACCATGCCGGTGGCCCCGCCGATACCCGTGGCGAGGACGACGAAGAGCAGCCAGCCGAGAACGGCCGTCTTGCGGTGGTGTGTGCTCCACACGCCGATGCGTGCGGCGAGGTTGCGCCTCATGTGGTCTCTCCCCCGGAGATAAGCGTCAGGTAAGTGGATCGGGACGCTTCGAATCTAGGAATCGGGGCCGGTCCGCCCCAGCCGTCGAAGCCCCCGGTCGCGGAGGCGTAGGGGGCGGACGCGGGGGTGGTGCCAGGTACACCCCCTCCGGGTGGCAGACCGGCTGACGCGGCGGGGCCGACCCGGGCGAGACTGGCATCCGGATCGGGGATCGGCCCGGCTCCGGTGAGGGAGAAGGATCGCGATGAAGGTGTTCTCGGGGCGGCTGCGGCCGTCGATGGTGGCGGCGGGGCGGGGGCTGTTCCTGTCCGTGGTCGGACTGGCGGTGTCCATCACCCTGTTCGTGCTCGCGGTGGTCTCGATCTCCTTCATCCTGCTGGGCATCGGGGTGTTCACCACCCCGGTGGTGCTGGAAGCGGTCCGCAAGCACGCCAACCAGCGGCGGCTGTGGGCGGCGACCTGGTCGGGCGTCCGGATCCCGGTGCCGTACCGGCCCTTCCCGAAGGATCTGCGGTCGGGTGTCACCGGTCAGGTGGAGCGGACCTCGCTGCTGCTGAAGGACCCGGCGACCTGGCGGGACCTGCTGTGGCTGCTGATGGACATGACCGCGGGCACGGTGCCGGCGGTGCTGGCGGCGGCCCTGATGATCTACCCGGTCGAGGGGCTCGTCCTGGCGGCGGGCCTGTGGCGGGTGTTCCGGGACGATCCGTACTGGTACGGGTTCGTCCCGGTGGACAGCCAGGCGACGGGCATCGCGGCCCTGGCCCTGGGGATCGCGCTCTTCCACTTCGGGATGCGGGCCTCCGGGCCGTTGCTGCGGGCGCATTTCCTGCTCGCCCGTACGGTGCTGGCGCCGAGCCAGGACGAGGAGCTGGAGCAGCGGGTCCAGCGGCTGACCGAGACCCGGCACGAGGCCGTGGACACCGCCGCCTCCGAGCTGCGCCGCATCGAGCGGGACCTGCACGACGGGGCGCAGGCCCGGCTGGTCGCCATGGGCATGAACCTGGGCACGATCGAGGTGCTGATCGAGAAGGACCCGGCGCAGGCGAAGAGGATGCTGGCGATGGCCCGGGAGTCGTCGGCGGAGGCGCTGACCGAACTGCGCGACCTGGTCCGCGGCATCCATCCGCCGGTCCTCGCGGAGCGGGGCCTCGGCGACGCGGTCAGGGCGCTGGCCCTGCGGCTGCCGGTCGCCTCCGAGGTGACGGTGGAGCTGCCGGGGCGGGCGGAGGCCCCGGTGGAGTCGGCGGCGTACTTCGCGGTGAGCGAGGCCCTGACGAACACGGTGAAGCACGCGGAGGCGATGCGGATCTACGTGGACCTGCACCACGCGGAGGGGATGCTCCGGATCTCCGTGACGGACGACGGCAAGGGCGGTGCGGTCATCGGATCGGGGTCCGGGCTGAGCGGAATCGAACGGCGACTGGGTACATTCGACGGCGTACTGGCCGTCAGCAGCCCCGCGGGCGGTCCCACCATGGTGACCATGGAGATTCCTTGCGAGTTGTCCTAGCCGAAGATCTCTTCCTGTTGCGCGACGGCCTGGTGCGCATGCTGGAGGCGTACGACTTCGAGATCGCCGCGGCTGTGGAGACCGGGCCCGAACTGACCAAAGCACTGGCCGAGCTGGAGCCGGACGTCGCCGTCGTCGACGTCCGGCTCCCGCCGTCGCACACGGACGAGGGCCTCCAGTGCGCCCTGGCCGCCCGCCGGGCCCGGCCGGGGCTGCCGGTGCTGGTGCTCTCGCAGCACGTGGAGCAGCTGTACGCAAGGGAGTTGCTGGCGGACGGCAACGGCGGCATCGGCTATCTGCTCAAGGACCGGGTCTTCGACGCCGACCAGTTCATCGACGCGGTACGGCGGGTGGCGGCGGGCGGCACGGCGATGGACCCCCAGGTCATCTCCCAGCTCCTGTCGCGGCGTTCGCAGGACAGGCCGATGGGCGGCCTCACCCCGCGTGAACGGGAGGTGATGGAGCTGGTGGCACAGGGCCGCTCGAACGCCGCCATCGCCGCGCAACTGGTGATCACGGAGCGGGCGGTGGCCAAGCACACGTCGAACATCTTCGGGAAGCTCGATCTCCCGCCCTCGGACGACGACAACCGCCGGGTGCTGGCGGTGCTGGCGTATCTGGACCGCGGCTGAGCCGGTCCACCTTCGTTCAGCCGGTGAACCACCCCGCCGCGTCCAGCCGGAACGCGCCGCCCGGGGCCATCGTGCGCAGGTCCCGCTCCAGGGCGGTCAGCCGCTCCTCGCCGAGCGTCCGGGCCCACTCGGCCCGCAGTCGGTCGAAACCCTCGGCGGAGCGGGCCAGCAGGTCGACGCCGTGCGGGGTGAGGCGGATCAGGGTGCGCCGGCCGTCGGCGGGGTCCGGGGCGCGCTCCACGTAACCGAGGGCCTCCAGCTTCTCGACGGTCTTCCCCGCGGCCTGCTTGGAGACCCCGAGGCGTCGCCCGATCTCGCTGATGGCCGCGCCCTCGCGCCCCACCGCCTGGAGGGCGAAGCCGTACGCGGGGCGCGTCTCGGGGTGCCCGTGTTCGGCCAGGTCCCGGTGCAGGGCGTCGATGATCGAGCGGAAGCCGGCGAAGAGAAGCAGCGGCAGCTCAAAGCCGTTGCGGGGTTCGACAACCTGGTTTACCTTTTTTTCGTCAACCATGTTGTCGATCCTATGCCTGTGAAGAGGTTCGCCATGCCCTTTCCCGACCTCACCCCCGAGACCGCCCCGCCCGGTTCGCGGCGCGCCCTGGAGGCGGTGACCGAGCGGCTGGGCTACCGGCCCGCCGCCGTCGCCCGGCTCGCCGCCTCGCCCCACACCCTGGACGGCTTCCTGAAGATCAGTGCGATCTTCGAGTCCTGCACCCTGGATCCGCTCTCCCGCGAGGTCCTGATCATGACGATGGCCACGCGCAACGACTGCCACATCTGCGTCGCGATGCACACCGCGAAGCTGACCTCCCTGGACGCCGCCCCGGCGCTCGTCACCGCCCTGCGCGATCCCGACAGTCCCGCGCTTCCCGACGAACGCCTTGAAGCCGTACGGCGGTTCACGCTGGAGGTGCTCGCCTCGGCGGGCGCGGTGGACGACTCGGTCCTGCGGGACTTCCTGGCGCACGGCTACACCGAGCAGAACGCCCTCGAAGTGGTCCTGGGCATCGGCGCGTACACCCTGTCGACCCTGGCCAACCGGCTCACGGGAGCCCCGGTGGACGAACAACTGGCGACGTTCGCCCGGTAGTCGGGGCTAGCTGAACGGATCGGGGTCCCCGTCCGTATGGGACGTCACGCTTCTCCCTCGAAGCAGAGGAGTCCCATGCGACGCACATCGCGCAAGAAACGTTCCACGCTGGCCAACCGGGCCATCGCCGCCTCCGCAGCCCTGATCCTGGGGGGTGGTGGGCTGGTCGCGGTCAATGTCTACGCCTCCGCAGGAGAAGGACCGTCCGGTTCTCCGCCCACCCGGACGCAGAACGCCGGCAGCCGGCTGTCCACCATCGACTGCCCCGAAGCCGTCAACGGACTGCCCGAGGTGCCGGATCAGGCACGCGGGGAGGTCGACCGCGAACTCGCGGCGATGGATACCCAGATCACCGACGCCTACCGGCAGTTCGCGGACCGGAAGGAGCAGATAGCCCGTGATCCCGGGCTGGCGGAGAACGCCGTGCTCGGACCGTTGCGCAGCAAGCGGACGGCCAGCCTCGACCGCATCGGCATCGCGATCGGGCGCGTGGGCGAGCGGCCGGCGGGGCTGGAGAGCCTCGCCGGTTGCAGCCTGCGCGCCGACGACAGCCGCCCCGGCAACGGCGACGGAGACGGCGATAGCGACGACGGCGGCAACGGTGGCGGCGGCGGCGGCCAGGACGACGGCCAAGGCCAGGGCCAGGGCCAGGGCCAGAATCAGGGCCAGAACGAGGGCCAGGGCCAGGATCCCGGGCAGGACCCGGGCCAGGGAGAGGATCCCGGGCAGGGTCAGGGCGGCAACGGGCCCGAGCCCGCCGATTTCGTCGATATCCAGTCCGTCCAGCCCAACGTCGACCGGCCCCGCCAGCGCCGCGGCGCGTCCCGGGGCACCTTCACCACAGACTGCGGCCGTAATGAGAACGGGAAGTTCAACCCGGACAACGTCATCGTCGCGCCCGGCGTGAGCAACGGCGCGCACCATATGCACGATTACATCGGCAACCAGGCCAACGACGCCTTCGCGAGCGACGACGATCTGGCGGACGGCGCGACCACCTGCCGCAACCAGGGCGACCGGTCGACCTACTACTGGCCGGTCCTGCGCCTGCAGAACGGGCAGGACGAGGACGACGTGAACGCGGACGGCGGCGGCCGGGACCAGAACATCGGGGAGATCCAGACCCCGTCCCAGGTGACGCTGAAGTTCGTCGGCTCGCCCGTCGGCAGGGTCACCGCGATGCCGCGCTTCCTGCGGATCATCACGGGGGACGCGAAAGCGTTCACCAACGGCGACGCCAATGCCAACGCCTCGTGGAGCTGCACCGGATTCGAGGACCGCCAGCTGACGGACAAGTACCCGATCTGCCCCGAGGGCAGCCAGGTGGTGCGCACGTTCGCCTTCCAGAACTGCTGGGACGGGCAGAACACCGACAGCGCCAACCACCGCACCCATGTGGCGTTCGCCCAGGAGAACGGGCGGTGCCCGAACGGGTTCCGGGCGGTACCGCAGCTGGTGCAGCGCATCGTCTACGACGTTCCGCCGGGGCCCGGCTTCGCCGTGGACTCCTTCCCCGAGCAGCTGCACAAGCCGATCACCGATCACGGGGACTTCATCAACGTCTTCGACGACGGGCTGATGAACAAGCTCGTGCGATGCATCAACGACGGCCGCCGCTGCCGCTGACGCGGCGCGTGCGGCCCCCGTGAACCTGCGCGGTCAGCTCTTGCGGTGACCGGAGTGCCCGTCCTCGCTCCCCCCTCCGCCACTGTCCCCCGAGTGGTGAGGCGAGGCGGTCTCCACCGTCCCCCCGAGCCGGCCGCGCAGCGCCGCGACCACGTCCGGTTCGCCGACGGCCACCCACTGCCGTCCGACGAGGTACGAGCCGCCGTAGTCCTTGGCCTCGTTGATCCACTCCCGCTGCCCGCGGTCGGTGGCGAAGGTGGTGAGAATGTAACGCCCCTCGTCCGTCCTGCAGTTGGCCTGCCGGAGCTCGGCCGCGTCGGTCTGCACGTTCGGGTCGCAGCCGGCCTTCTTCGCCAGCTGCTCCAGCGTGCCCGTCGCGGCCGGCTTCGGCGTGGGCCGACGCTGCCCCTTGCCGTCGTCGGCCGGTTCCGTACTGCACCCGGCCAGGAGCAGAAATCCCGCCAGGACCACCGCAGTTGCCCCGCCGCGCCGTGCGCCTCGCCATTCCGGTTCTGTCGCCATCGACCCATCCTGCACCCGAATACGGGCTCAGGGATGGGCTACGGCAAGACTCACGAGATAGGCCTCCTCGACCTCGCCGTCGGGGAACAGGGCGGCCAGCAAGGCCCGCTCACGGTCGAAGAAGTCGCGGACCTCGACCGGGTCGCCGATCAGGAAGTCGGAGTGGGTGGCCATGTTGGCGATATGGGCGTCGACCGGTACGCGGCGGCTCCAGGCCACCTGCCGGGTACGGAAGTCCAGCCCGTCGGGCAGCTCGGCCCGGAAGCGGGCCCTCATGCCGGGGGCGGCCGGGATCTCGGAACCGAAGAAGGCCCGCATCCGGTTCTCCTGCTCCACCAGCCACTCGACGGCCGGGTCGCCGTCGTTCCACCACAGGGCGAGCGCCCCGCCCGGCCGCAGCACCCGGCGGACCTCGGGGATCGAACGGACGGGGTCGGTCCAGTGCCAGGCCTGGGCGTACGTGATCAGGTCCATCGACCCGGTCCGCAGCGGCAGGTTGTTCCCGTCGCCCCGGACCAGGGACACGTCCGGCAGGCTCCGGCGGAACTGCTCGGCCATCCCGTCGCCCGGCTCCACCGCCGTGATCCGGGCCCCGCGCTCGTACAGCCGGGCCGTGCCGAGCCCGGTACCCGCGCCGACGTCAGCGACCCGGGCTCCGGCGAGCGGGACTCCGGACAGTTCCTCGACGGCGTCGAACAGGGCGGGCGGGTAGGAGGGGCGGTGCGCGTCGTAAGCAGCAGCGATCGCGTCGAACGAGCGGGCCTGCACAGGTTTCGTCATACAAATAATCATCGCGCGGGGCCCCGCGGGCCGCACGGAAAGTCTCTGCACGCCTCTGGTCCGCCCGCATACCCGTCAGTACATTGACACCATGTCTAACACGCAGCCAGGGGCGGTCGCGTCGGAGCGGACGCCCCTCAAGGCCCGCAAGGTGTCCTTCGCCTGGGAGAAGACCCCCCTGCACTGGGTGCCGGGCGACCCGTTCACCACGCACACCATCAACGTGCTCCATCTGCTGCTCCCGGCCGGAGAGCGCTGGTTCATCCACGTGTACCGGCAGATCCTCCCGTACATCCACGACGACCAACTCCGCGAGGATGTCATCGGGTTCATCGGGCAGGAGGCCGTGCACTCGCAGGCCCACGACGATGTGCTGCCGCATCTGCGGGAGTTGGGGCTCGATCCGACCCCCTACACCGCGCAGGTCGACTGGTTCTTCGAGAAGCTGCTCGGGGACCGGACGCTGCCGCCGGGGCGGGCGTCGAAGTGGTGGCTGATGGAGCGGGTGGCGACGATCGCGGCGATCGAGCACTACACCGCGTTCCTCGGCGACTGGATCCTCAACGCCGAGGCGCTGGACCGCCGGGGCGCGGATCCGACGATGCTGGACCTGCTGCGCTGGCACGGGGCGGAGGAGGTGGAGCACCGGTCGGTGGCCTTCGACGTCTTCATGCATGTGGACGGCGGCTACCGGAGGCGCGTGCGCACCTGGGCCGCGGCGTTCTCCGCGCTGGTGTTCCTGTGGCAGCGCGGTACCCGCTTCTTCATGGAGAACGACCCCACGCTGCTGGACGGCAAGGCCAGCTTCAAGGCGTTCCACGCGAGCGGGAAGCAGGGCACGCTGCCGAGCACGGGATCGATCCTGCGGTCCGTCCCGAGCTATCTCAGCCGGTCCTACCACCCTTCGCAGGAGGGCAGCACGGCCCAGGCCGTCGACTATCTGACCCGCTCCCCCGCCGCCCTCGCCGCCGAGGCCGAGACAGCGAAGGGGGCCTGACCCGTGGCCCTGCCCCGTCTCCGTACCGTCGTGCTGGTCTCCGGCGCCGCCCTGCTCACCCGGCGCGCCCTGAAACGCCGGATCGCCCGGTCCCCGCTGTGGCCGCTGCCCGCCCTGCCCGAGCCGGTGTCGGGCCACTCGAAGCGGCGCGCGACGGCGGTCCGCAAGCTGCTGATCACCGGGCGGACCGTGGTCGCCGACGGCGTCGTGCAACTCCGGCTGGAGGGCGCCGGCCTGCCGGGCTGGGAGCCCGGGGCCCATCTGGACCTGGTGCTGCCGTCCGGCCTGGTGCGGCAGTACTCGCTGTGCGGCGACCCGGAGGACGCCGGGGCCTACACGGTGGCGACCCGGCTGGTGGAGGACGGCCGGGGCGGTTCGCGGGAGGTGCACGAGCAGCTCCAGGAGGGCCTGGAGGTCGAGGTGCGCGGGCCGCGCAACCGCTTCCCGCTGACCGAGGCACCGGGTTACGTCTTCGTCGTCGGCGGCATCGGGATCACCCCCGTCCTGCCGATGCTGCGGTCGCTGGCCGCGTCGGGGGCCGACTGGCGGCTGGTCTACGGGGGCCGGTCGCGGGCGTCGATGCCGTTCCTGGAGGAGATCGAGAAGCTCGGCGCGGACGGGGGCCGGGTCATGGTCGTCGCCCAGGACGAGGCGGGCCACCCGGACATCGCGGCGGCGCTGGGCGGCCTCGCCCCGGGGTCGGCGGTCTACTGCTGCGGCCCCGAGCCGCTGATGGACGCCGTCGCCGCCGAGCTCCCGGCCGGACACCCCCTGCACCTGGAGCGGTTCTCGGCCGCCACGGGGGACGCGGCGGGCTCCGGTTCCGGGCCGTTCGAGGTGGAGTTGCGGCGCAGCGGGCGCACCGTGCCCGTCGCGGCCGGGCAGTCCGTGCTGGCCGCCGTCCGCGCGGAGCTGCCCCATGTGGCGTACTCCTGCGAGCAGGGGTTCTGCGGGACCTGCCAGCAGCGGGTCCTGGAGGGCGAGATCGACCACCGGGACGAGCTGCTGACCGACGACGAGCGGGGCGACTCGATGCTGATCTGCGTCTCGCGGTGCCGGGGCGGACGTCTCGTCCTGGACCTCTAGGGAGCTTCCGGCGGACACACCCTGGACCCTGTGCGTCCACCCCCGGATAGGCTGTTCGCATGACGACCGGGGTGCGGCGCAGGATGGGCGTCGACGAGCGCAGGCAGCAACTGATCGGCGTCGCGCTGGACTTGTTCAGCCGCCGCTCGCCCGAGGACGTGTCGATCGACGAGATCGCCGCCGCCGCGGGGATCTCCCGTCCACTGGTGTACCACTACTTCCCCGGGAAGCAGAGCCTGTACGAGGCGGCGCTGCGGCGGGCCGCCGACGAGCTGGCGGCCCGCTTCCTGGAGCCCCTGGAGGGGCCTCTGGGGGCGCGGCTGCTGCGGGTGATGGGGCGGTTCTTCGACTTCGTCGACGAGCACGGCCCCGGCTTCTCGGCGCTGATGCGCGGTGGGCCCGCCGTCGGTTCCTCGACGGCGAACGCCATGATCGACGGGGTGCGGCAGGCCGCGTACGAGCAGATCATCACGCACCTCGGGGTGAGTGAACCGCCCGCGCGGCTGGAGCTGGTGGTCCGCTCCTGGGTCTCGCTCGCCGAGTCGACGGCGCTGATCTGGCTGGACGGGCGGCGCATCGCGCGCGCCGAGCTGGAGATGCAGCTGGTGCACGACTTCGCGGCGCTCGCCGCCGTCAGCGCCGCGTACGACCAGGAGATGGCGGGCATCGTGCTGCGGGTGCTGTCCCAGGAGCCGGCGGACGGCCCGTTCGGGGACCTGCTGGCCCGACTCTCCGCGTTCGCCCCGGACGTGCCGGGCGTGCCCGCGCAGCGCCTGCCGCGCAGATCCCCCGGCGCCGCCTCCTAGGCAGGCAGTCCGTTGCGGTGGGAGACACGGCGGGCGGCGGCCAGCAGGGCGTGGATCTGCGGGCCCGCCTGGTCGATCTCGGTGACCGGGCGGGGGAACGGCAGCCTGACGTCCTCGTGGGCGCTCGGGTATTCGAGCCGCAGGGTCACCCCGAAGCGGTCCATCGCCAGCGGCACGGCCCGGGTCATCCCGCGCTCCGGGCGGGGGTGGACGAGGCGCAGGAGCAGCGGGACGAGTTCGGCGTGATCGTCCACCAGATGGATGAGCATGCCCGCCTCGCACGCGGCGATCGGGTCGGTCTCCGCCTCCTCCAGCTCCTCCAGCGTGACGAAGCTGCGCCCCTCGGCGTCCTCCAGGACGGCCTGCCCGAACTCCATGCAGGTGCTCTGCTCGGTGTCGGTGCTGTACGGGGCGGCCAGCAGCCCGGTGACCGTGACGCGGGCGCGCAGCCGGTCGCGTACGGGGGTGGGGGCGATGTCCGTGAACTCCAGGCGGGTCGGGACGCGTTCGGCGCTGGGCGCGTGGTTGCCGTCGTTCGGGGCGTGCAGGTGGATGTGGCCCATCGCGCCCGTGCCGTCGAGGCGGCGGACTTCGGTGTGCAGGCCGTCGCTGACCACCGTCATGGAGTGGGCGACGGTCAGGATCGACCGGACGCGCTCGGCGCGGGTCGACTGCGTGGCGCGTGGGCGGGAAAGACGCATCCGAGGTCTCCAGGGAGGGTCAGCGGAACCCAAGCAGCTACTTAGGCATGCCTAACCTTACCCACAATGGCCCGGGCGCGGGTAGCCCGGGGATGCCACCGGCGCATGCGCACGTCCCACGACGCCCCCTCCCGCCCAGGTCAGAGCTGGAGTTCGGTACGCAGTGCGGCGGCGAGTCCGACTTCCGCGTTGTCCGACTGGCCGCGCTCGAAGGCGCGCTGATAGGCCTCGTCGCCGACGGCCGCCCGCGCCTGGAGTTCGCAGGTCTCGCGCACCGGCCCGAGCTCGGGGGTGCCGCGCTGGGGGTGGCCGACCATGCGCCAGTACGCGTGCCCGGTGCCGTAGACCCGGGCGGCCTGGGCGCCCGCGCCCTGGGCGGCGATGGCCGCGGCCAGGATGTCCAGGCCCAGTGCGATGCCGAAGCTGTCGCGGAGCCGGTGCTTGCCCGCGAGCATCGACCGGGCGTGCGTGGCGGAGGCCGCCGGGCGGCCCTGGAGCAGGGCGATCAGGGCGAGCTGGTAGTCGGCGTAGGAGCGGGTCCAGTATTCGCCGCCGCGTTCACAGGCCCGGCGCAGTTCGGTGGCCGCCGCCTCGGACTCCGTGAGCCGGCCGAGCGCGGTGAGCGCGAAGACGACGATGAGGCGGCAGCGCAGCCGGTGGGCGGAGTCCACGGGCACGCTCCCGGTCATCCGCAGGACGCGCCCGGCAGCCTCCAGGGCGGCCGCGGGCTCCCCGTTCATCAGCTGGGTGAGGCCGGAGAGGTAGACCGCGCCGAGCATGCCCTCGTCGTCCTGGTCGTAGAGGGCGGTGGCCGTGCAGAGCGCCCCGTACTTCTCGGCGGTCGCGAAGTCGCTCTGGAGCAGGGCCGCGACGCCGAGGACCCAGTGCAGCCTGGTCCGGTGGGGCCCGTCGACGGGGCCCGCGTCCAGGGCCCGCTGGGCGTAGTTCCGGGCTTCGGAGAGGTGGCCGCAGCAGGCCCAGAAGAAGCCGACCCGGCCCGCCATCTCCTGGGCCCCGCCGACATCGTGGGCGAGCAGGTGCTCCAGGGCGGCGCACAGGTCGAGGTGGGTGTCGGACACCCTGTGGTACCAGGACACCTGGTCCGGACCGTTCCAGCCGTCGTGGGCGCGGCGGGCGAGGCCGAGGAGGCTTCTCGCGTGCCGGTCGGCGGCGGCGCGGACCTCGCCCAGCTCGGTGAGCCACATCCGGCCGTACTCGCGCAGGGTGTCGAGCATCCGGTAGCGGTCGCCGTCGCGCTGGACGACGGACTGGGCGACCAGGCCCTGGAGCGCCCGGTCCACCTCGTCGGAGGTGAGCGGGCCCCCGGTGCAGACCTCGCGGGCGACCTCCGCGTCGAAGTCGGTCCGCAGCGGAGTGAGGCGGGCCCACAGCAGGCGTTCCAGCGGGGTGCACAGCTCGTGGGACCAGCCGATGGCGGTGCGCAGGGTGCGGTGGCGGCGGGGCCACGCCGTCGCGTCGGCGAGGAGGTCGAGGCGGGAGGTGCCGGGGGCCGCGGACGCCCCGAGGCCGCCCGGGAGCCCGGCTGAGCCGGAGGCCCTGTACGCGCCGGGCGCGCCGACGGTGAGGCCCGGGGCGTCGAAGCGGGTGCCGATCCGGGTGGCGAGCTGGGCCACGCTGTGCCGGCCGATGCCCGCGGCGGCCAATTCGATGGCGAGCGGGATGCCTTCGAGGCGGCGGCAGATCTCGGCGGCGGCCGCTTCGTCGTCGGGGGCGTCGAGGCCGGCCCGGGGGTCGGCGGCGCGCAGCCGGTCGGCGAAGAGCTGGAGGGCGTCGGGCGCGCCGTCGACCGGGAGCGGCGGCACCTCGACGATGTGCTCGCCGCGGGTGCCGAGCGGCTGCCTGCTGGTGACCAGGACGGTCAGGCGCGTCGAGGTGGTCAGGATCTCGGCCAGCAGATGGGAGCAGGAGGCGCGGAGGTGTTCGGCGGAGTCGAGGACCAGCAGGAGGTGCTTGTCGCCGAGCCATTCGCAGAGCGCCTCGACGGGCATCCGCAGGGTGTGGTCGGCGAGCCCGACCGCGTCCGAGACGGTGGGGAGCAGCAGCCCGTCGTCGTAGAGCGGGGAGAGGTCGGCCCACCAGGCGCCGTCCGCGTAGCGGTCGGCGGCGGCGCGGGCGGCCCGGAGCGCGAGCCGGGTCTTGCCGACGCCGCCGGGGCCGATCAGGGTGGTCATCCGGCGGGTGGTCAACGCGGTGTGCAGCCGGGCCAGTTCGGCCCGCCTCCCGACGAAGCTGCTCGTCTCCTCGGGAAGGTATCCCACCTTGGTCATCATCACCGTCCGCACGCTGGGGCAGGGTGCGCCGGCGAACCGACCGCCCCGGGCCGGCCCCGCCTCCCCCGGCGGGGAGAGCGGGACCGGTCCGGTGGACCGGGACGGCTGTCGCGGCTCCGTTGCCGACGTCTGCCGTCACCGTAGTGCCGCTGGAGGTCAGCGCAGAGTGAAGACGGCCGCCGTGCGTCCCGGGACGGTGAAAGTGGCCGATTCCCCGTCGTACCTGGCTCGTTTGACCGTAGGATCCGCACCCTTGGCCTGGACCGGGTGCAGGGCGTACGTCCTACCGGCCGGTGCGGCGAGCCGCTGTTCGGCGGTGTCCGGGGCGGCGTTGATGACGACGACGAGCTTGCCGAGGCGCATGGTGATCACGCCGGGCGTCTCGTCCTTGCCGGAGAGCGGGAAGGACAGGGCCGACTGCACCTGGCCCGCGCTGCGCAGGGAGAACTCCTTCTCGGTGGAGCGGATGGTGAGCAGGTCGCGGTAGGCGGCCGAAGCCCCGTCGATCCCGTCGCACTTCGGGGCGATGGCGCCGGTGGCGGCCAGCAGCGGCTTCGCGTACGACCACTTGTCCTGGTTGTCGGCGGCGGGCGGGAGTCCCCGGCCGAAGCCGTTGCCGTCGCGACAGTCCCAGTGCAGGGCGTTGAACCAGTCGCCGCTGTCGTAGGAGTTGCGGTCCAGGGACTTGGAGCGCAGCAGGTCGGTGCCCGCCTGGGAGAGCGAGGGCCCCTGGGAGAGGACGGAGGCGGCCATCGCCACCACCTGGGCCCTGGCCCGCTCGGCGGCCGTGGCGTCGGCCGGGAGCTTGAAGGCGAGGGCGTCGAAGAGGGTCTCGTTGTCGTGGGCGTCGGAGTAGGCCAGCGCGTCGCCGGGTGCGTCCGCGTATCCGGCGGGCGCCCCGTTGTAGTCGACGTCCGCGCCCTTGACCGTGCGCCCGGAGGTGTCGGTGAAGGTGTAGTCCGCGAGGTTGCCGGTGAGACCGACCTTGATCAGGTCCTGGTAGTGCAGCAGCCGGGCCTTCTGCTCGGCGCGGGTGCCGTTGGCCGGGGAGGAGTTGGGGTCGGTGTAGAGGCCGGAGGCGAAGCCCTGGACGCCGGGGTCCTCGTCGAAGGGGCCGCCGCCGCGCACGGCGTCGCGGGCCCGGTCGGAGAAGGTCGCGATGCCCGTGCCGGCCATGTTCTTCTGGGTGGCCTGGACGAAACGGGCGTCGTCGGCGATCTCGCCGAAGTTCCAGCCCTCCCCGTACAGGATGATCTTCTTCCCGTCGACTCCGTCCTCGGCGAGCGTGAGGGAGTCCAGCGCCTTGCGGACGGCGAGGATGTTGTCCTTGGGGTGGTGGCCCATCAGGTCGAAGCGGAAGCCGTCGACCTTGTACTCCTTCGCCCAGGTGACGATGGAGTCGACGACGAGCTTGCCCATCATGGTGTTCTCGGGCGCGGTGTTGGCGCAGCAGGTGGAGGTGGCGACGCTGCCGTCCTCCAGGAGCCGCTGGTAGTAGCCGGGCACGATTCTGTCGAGGACCGACTTGTCGTCCTGCCCGGAGGCGACGGTGTGGTTGTAGACGACGTCCATGACCGTGCGCAGACCGGACCTGTTGAGCCCCTGCACCATCTGCCGGAACTCGACCGTGCGCCGGGTGCCGTCCGGGTCGGAGGCGTAGGAGCCTTCGGGGACGGTGTAGTGCAGCGGGTCGTAGCCCCAGTTGAAGCCGTCCTTGGCCGCCGCCTTGCTCACGCAGTCCTGTTGCTCCTCGGAGTCGGGGGCGTGGGCGGGCAGGTCGCAGTCGGGCGTGGCCTGGTCCTTCTTCTTCTCCGGGATGGTCCCGATGTCGAAGACGGGCAGCAGGTGGACATAGCTCGTGCCGGAGTCGGCGAGCTTCTTGAGGTGCTTCATGCCCTTCGAGCGGGTGTCGGTGAAGGCCCGGTACTCACCCGGATGCTTCGCCGTGCGGTCCGTGACGGAGAAGTCCCGGACGTGCAGCTCCTGGATCTGGGCGTCCCGCAGCGGGGTGGCGGCGGGCTTCTTCAGACCGGCCCAGCCGCGCGGCGCGAGGGCCGGGTCGGTGAGGTCGACGACGAGGCTGCGGGCGGAGTCGGCGGTCAGGCCGGTGGAGTAGGGGTCGGTGACCTTGTTGGTCACCAGCTTCTGGACGGCGGGTGCCCAGACGGTCACGGCGTACCGGTAGGGCTTGCCCTGCCAGCTCTTCCTGCCGGTGACGGACCAGACGCCGGTGCGGTCGTCGTGCCTCATCGGGACGGTACGGCCGTCGAGTTCGAGCGACACGGTCCGGGCGGTGGGGGCCCACACGGAGAGTGTGGGCACCGACTTGCGGAAGACCGGGCCGAGGTGGGCGGAGGCGGCCTTCCTGCCGTACAGGTCGTCCAGGATTCCGGCCGTCTGTACGCCGGTGGCGGCGAGCAGGGCCCCGTTGGCGGCGCGCTGGGTGGCGACGAGCTGGCCGCGCAGGGATTCCCGGACGCGGTCGCGGTCCCGGGCGTCGACGGTGAACGCCGGATAGTCCAACAGGTGCGGGTACTTCGCCTTCTGGGCGTCGCTCAGCGCGCCCGGGTTGAGCCGCAGCCACCGCCCCTCGTCGGAGAGCGCCCCGTCGACGACAAAGATGCCGCCCTTCTCGGCGTACACGAGCTGCTGGCTGGTCGCGTCGGTGGTCTTCACCTTCCAGACGACGGTGTCGGCGTCGATCCACTGCGCCTCGGCCCTGGACAGGTCGGGGGCCGCGCCGCCGCCGGTCTGCGGGAGGAGGTAGCCGGGCCTGCCGCCGAGCATCCAGACCTCGTGGCCGTAGGTGGCGAGGTCGAGGGACTGGTCGCTGGGCAGGTCCTTCTCGTCACCCTTGTGCAGGATGTAGCTGAGGCTGGTGGCCCCCTCCACGAGCGGCACCTCGAAGGTGACCCCGTAGGCGTCCTTCTTCACCGGCATCAGCGGCTTGGACCAGTCGGTGGGCTCCTTGGCCCCGGCCCAGGTGTGCAGGCCCCAGCCGTCGTAGTTCCCGTCCGGGCGGTGGTAGTTGAGGACCGCCTTGGCAGTGTCCTGCGGCGGGGTCCCGGGGCCTTCGGCCTGCTGGCCGTCCTTGCCCTGCTCGATCCAGACCTGTCCGGTCACACCGAGGTCGATGGTCCGCCGCGGCCCGTCGGCGGTGCCGTTCTTCTCGACGGTGTACTGGACGGAGTCGGTCCCCTTCTCCAGGTCGATCCAGGCGAACGCGCCGTACGCGTCCCGCCCGATGAACTCTGCTTTCTTGTCACCGGACTTGAGCTGCCAGCCGTCGTAGTCCCCGTCGGGGCGCTGGTAGTGGACGACGGCGCGGTCGCGCTCGACGGCGACGGGCTTGCCGGGCGGCGGGGCCTGACCGGCGGTGGTCGAGGCGAGAGCGCCGGCGGTGCGGCCGGTCCGGTCGACGACGACGGCCTTGTAGCGCAGCGGCGTCCCCGCCTTCACCGTCTCGTCGAGGTACTGGGTGACCTTGTACGGGGCGTGGTCGGCGGTGCCGAGGGTCCGCCACGTGCCGTTGCCCGCCTGGGCGGCGAAAACGACCCGGTTGAGCTGTCCGCCGTCCACGTCGGCGGAGATCTCGACGGTGCCGGTCGCGCCGGCGGCCGGGGCCTTCAGCGAGATCGCGGGCTTGGCGGCGGGGGCGCCCACGGTCCGGTCCGCCTTCAGCACGACGCTGGACAGGGCGGGCACGGTGACGGTGACCTCCTTGCCCTTGCCGCTGCGGACAGCACCCGAACCGCCGTACAGCGTACGGAAGTTCATCTCGGCCGACTCGGTGGCCAGCTGGACCTTCCGCGGGCTCGTGCCGTTGTTGGAGGCGACGAGGTACTCGTACGGGCGCTCGGCCGCGATGCGCGAGGTGGCGTACACCGAGCCGTCCGCGAGCCGCTCGGTCTGCCTGCCGTCGCGCAGTGCCGGGTGCGCCTTGGCGAGCTTGGAGAGGGCGGCGATGGAGCGGTAGACGGGGTGCCCGGTGTCGTACGCGTCGGAGGCGTGCGTGCGGCCGGTGCCGAGCTGGTCGTCGTCGAGGTAGTCGGCGGTCTCCGAGGCGAAGAGGGTCTGGCGGGAGTCCTTGTCGCCGCCCGCTCCGGTGAAGCCCTGCTCGTCGCCGTAGTAGATCACCGGATTGCCCCGGCCCAGGAACATCAGCTCGTTGGCGAGCCGGGCCCGCTTCAGCAGCTCCGCGTCATCGGCCTTCGGGTTGTCCTGCTTCAGGAAGGTCCCGATGCGGCCCATGTCGTGGTTGCCGAGGAAGGTGACCTGCTCGTAGGCGTTGGCCTTGTCGGTGGTGTAGCGGTAGTCGTTGCCGTACACCGAGGCGAGCTTGTCGGCGGGCGCGCCCTGGGAGGCGAACTGCCGGGCGGCGTCCTGGAAGGGGAAGTCCAGCGTGGAGTCCAGGCGTCCCCGGGTGACGTACGGCGATGTGACCTCGGTGTCGGCGGAGTAGACCTCACCGAACATGAAGAAGTCGTCCCGGCCGCGCTTCGCCGCGTAGTCGTCGAGCGCGGTGGCCCACTGGGTCCAGAAGTCCAGGTCGACGTGTTTGACGGTGTCGATACGGAAGCCGTCGATGTCGAAGTCGCGGACCCACTTCTCGTAGATCTTCTCCATACCCTTCACGACCTCGGGACGCTCGGTCCACAGGTCGTCGAGCCCCGCGAAGTCACCGTACTCGTTGGACTCGCCGGCCCACGTCGAGTCGCCCCGGTTGTGGTACATGGCGGGGTCGTTGAGCCAGGAGGGGACCTTCTTGCCGGTGTTCGGGGTCTTCACCGGGGTGTACGGGAAGGAGTCCTCGTCGACCTTCTTGACGCCGTCCCGGTCGTCGAAGGGGCGGCCGTCCTTGTCGAGGTAGGGGTAGGCGCCCTTGGGCTTGTAGCCGTAGGCCTTCTCCGCGTAGTCGACGGTGTCGGCGGTGTGGTTGGTGATGACGTCGAAGAAGACCTTCATGCCCTTGGCGTGGGCCTTGTCGATCAGCTTCTCCAGGTCGGCGTTGGTGCCGAAGTGCGGGTCTACCTGGGTGAAGTCGGTGATCCAGTAGCCGTGGTAGCCGGCCGACGCGTCCTTGCCGGCGCCCTGGACCGGCCGGTTCTTGAAGATCGGGGCCATCCAGATGGCGGTGGTGCCGAGGCCCTTGATGTAGTCGAGCTTCGAGGTCAGACCCTTGAGGTCGCCGCCCTGGTAGAACCCCTTGTCGGTGGGGTCGTGGCCGTGCTCCAGGCGTGAACCGGTCAGCCCACCCCGGTCGTTGGAGACGTCGCCGTTGGCGAAGCGGTCGGGGAGCACGAAGTAGAACTGCTCGCGCGTGAGGTCGTGCCGGGCCGACTCGCGCGCGAGCTTGGCGTCCGACGGCGGGGCCGGCGGCCGGGGCGAGGCGACGGCGGTGGCCGCCGGGACGACGGGCAGCAGCGCCGCGCACAGGGCGGCCACCGCCCCTCGCCTGAGGGTGGTTCGGGACACGGAGGGTGCTCCTCGGCTGGTGTCAGGAGGGTGGGCTGCGGGCCGGTGGCGCTGCCACCGGCCCGCTGGAGGGGGTACGGGTCAGCCGCGCCAGAGGTCGGCGGTGAGCGTGACCTTCCCGGAGGCCGGGACAGTGGCGGTGCGGTTCGCGCCGCTCTCCCAGGTGACGTTGCCGGCCGCGTCCTTGCGGACGTACTTGTAGGCGAACGTGGTCCCGGCGGGCAGGGCCACGTCCAGCTTCCACACGGGGTACGCGGCCGGGTCGAGCTTGGGCGCGCTCGCCGGGTTCCAGTTGCCGAGGGCGGCCTGGTCGCCGGTGACGTGGATGTTCTGGCCGGGCTGGGTGGTGGCGTTGACGCCGAAGGACGCGCCGGAGGAGCCGTTGCCGGGGCCCGGGTCGGGGTGCGTGCCGCCGCCCCCGGAACACGTACGGGCGCCTGCGTGCAGGGCGACGGCGGTGCCGGCCGGGACGGTGGCGGTGAACTGGCCGGAGCCGTTGACGGTGACGCCCCTGCCGGACTGGACGTCGCAGTAGTCGCCGGCGGGCAGCGAGGTCTGGAAGGTCCGGTTCAGCGCGGAGCCCTCGTGGTTGATGGCGACGTACGCCTTGGTCCCCCGGCCGAAGGCGATCTGGTCGCCGCCGTTGTCCCACCAGTCGGTGACGGCCTGGCCGCGTGCGGCGTTGCGCAGGCCGACCATGGAGGAGATCTCGCGCCAGGCGTGCTGGCACTTCCAGCCGTCGCTGTAGCAGGCGTTGACCTGGCCGCCGCCGGGCGGTCCGGCGTCGTGGTCGCTGAACTCGTAGCCGGAGTGGACGTCCGGGGAGCCGTAGGGGTGGGCCAGCATGAAGACGTTGGCCAGCGTGTAGGCCGAGCCGCTTTTGTAGTTGAGGGTCTCGCCGTTGCGCTCGGTGTCGTGGTTGTCGACGAAGACCCCGGACCTGCCGGACTCCATGAAGCCCCAGCCCTCGCCGAAGTTCTTCAGGTGGGCGAGGTTCTCGTTGAGGAAGACCTGCTTGAGGCTCCGCCCGTAACGGAACTCCTGGACGTCGCCGGTGCCGAGGTACTCGGCGGGCGAGACGGCCTCGCCCGCGCCGAAGATCGCCTCCTGCTTCCAGTAGACGTTCGGGTCGGTCAGCCGGGACTTGATGTTGGCCAGGTCGGCGGCGGGCATGTGCTTCGCGGCGTCGATGCGGAAGCCGTCCACGCCGAGCGAGAGCAGGTCGTTGAGGTAGCCGGCGATCTTGCCGCGTACGTATTCCTCGCCGGTGTCCAGGTCGGCGAGGCCGACCAGTTCGCAGTTCTGGACGTTGCCGCGGTCGTTGTAGTTGGTGATCTGGGCCCGGCAGTCGTCGAGGTCGTTGCCGGAGTAGAGGCCCGGGTAGTCGTACTTGGTGTAGGCGGAGCCGCCGGTGCCGGTGCCGTTGCCCGCCGCCATGTGGTTGATGACGGCGTCCGCGACGACCTTCACACCCGCCGAGTGACACGTGTTGACCATGGCGGAGAAGGCGGCCCGGTCACCGAGCCGGCCGGCGATCCTGTAGCTGACGGGCTGGTAGGAGGTCCACCACTGGCCGCCCTGGATGTGCTCCTGGGGCGGCGAGACCTGGACATAGCCGTAGCCCGCCGGACCGAGGGTGTCCGTGCAGGCCTTGGCTATGGAGGCGAACTTCCACTCGAACATCACGGCGGTGACGTCCTTGTCGCCCGGAGCGGCGGCCTGCGCGGGGGACGCGGCGCCGAATCCGGTGGGGATGACGAGGGCGGCGGCGCCGGCCACGAGGGCGAGCGCGGCAGACAGGGGTCTGCGTGCCATGTCTTTCCTCCTGCGGGTGGGGGAAAAGCGGGTGACGGTGCAGCCTCGTTCGGCAACGCGCCGTGCCCTCAAGGCTCCTGAAGGTTCTTGCTGCAAGAATGCAAACCGTGCTGCGAGCAGACCGTACGAGCCCGCCCTCTACCGGTCAACCCTTTGGACACGCGCTGCTCACATCCACGAAATGAAGCAGCTTTCTTCCTGCAAGGTCTTTCGCAAGATATTGCGGGCCTGTTACGTTGCCTTCGACTCCGGTCCGGTCGGCCGAGGGTTCCGGTACCGCCTCACGGCGTCGGACCCCACGCGCCCGGCCGGCCGGGCCGGTCACGGCAGAGAGAGGCACCCGGAGTCGCCACAACTCCCCGCCGGCCCTTCCTGGGCCGACTCCTGGTGCCTCTCCTGTACGTGTCCGCTCCGCTCCCGCCTCGCGGTCAGCCGTTGCGGACCGCCGCCGTCGAGCCCCGTACCACCAGCTCCGGCTGGAAGACGTACTCGGTGCGCTGCACCGGACTCCCGCCGATCTCCTCCAGGAGCGCGCCCACCGCGGCCGCCGCCATCGCGTGGACGGGCTGGCGCACCGTGGTCAGCGGCGGGTCGGTGAAGGCGATGAGCTGCGAGTCGTCGAAGCCGACGACCGAGACGTCGCGCGGGACTTCCAGGCCCCTCCCCCGGGCGGCACGCACCACGCCCAGCGCCATCAGGTCGCTGCCGCAGACGATGCCCGTGCAGCCCGCGTCCAGCAGGGCGCCCGCCGCGACCTGGCCGCCCTCCACGCTGAACAGGGTGGAGCAGACGAGCAGTTCGGCCTCGGAGCGGTCCATGCCGAGCAGGGACACCGCCGCCTCCACGAACCCGTCGCGCTTGCGGCGCGAGGGGACGTAGCGCTGCGGGCCGATGGCCAGTCCGATCCGGCGGTGGCCGAGGTCCGCGAGGTGCTGGAGGGCCATCGTCACGGCAGCGTTGTCATCGGGCGAGACGAACGGGGCGCTGATGCGCTCGTTGTAGCCGTTGATCAGGACGAACGGCACCCCGCGCTCGGTGAGCGCGGCGTACCGGCCGGGGTCGGCGGAGGTGTCCGCGTGCAGCCCGGACAGGAAGACGATGCCGCCGACGCCGCGCTCCACGAGCTGCTCGACGAGCTCGTCCTCGGTCGCCCCGCCCGGGAGCTGGGTGCAGAGCACGGGGGTGTAGCCGTGTCCGGCCAGCACCTGTTCGACGGACTGCGCGAACGCCGGGAAGATCGGGTTGGTGAGTTCGGGCGTCACCAGGCCGATCAGTCCGGCGCTGCGCTGCCGCAGCCGTACGGGGCGTTCGTAGCCCAGGATGTCGAGCGCGGCGAGCACCCGCTGACGCGTGGAGTCCGCGACGCCCTGCTTCCCGTTCAGGACCCGGCTGACCGTCGCCTCGCTGACCGCCGCCTGTCCGGCGATGTCGGAGAGACGGGGCGCTGCCGTGGTCCTGGGTGCGGGCAGTGTCACACCGTCCACCACACCGTGGTGTCGGCGGGCAGCTCGGCCTCGGCGCCGTCCACGGTGACCGGGGAGCTGGCGAGCAGCACCCGGCCGCGGGCGGCGATGCGGACCGGGGCGCCGGTGGTGTTGACGGTGCAGACGAAGCCGGGGCGGGCGAAGACGAGGACGCCCTCGGGCCCTTCCAGCCATTCGACGTCCGTGCCCGCGCCGAGGCCCGGGTGGTCCCGGCGGGCGGCGATCGCGGCCCGGTACAGCTCCAGGGTGGAGCCCTCCACCCCGGTCTGCGCCTCGACGGACAGCTCGCCCCAGCCGGCGGGCTGCGGGAGCCAGCTGCCGCCGTCACCGAAGCCGTGACTCGTGCCCTCGCGGGTCCACGGGATCGGGACGCGGCAGCCGTCGCGGAAGCCGTCCTGGCCCTCGGCGCGGAAGAACGACGGGTCCTGGCGGGCCTCGTCGGGCAGGTCGGTGACGTCGGGCAGGCCGAGCTCCTCGCCCTGGTAGACGTAGGCGGAGCCGGGCAGGGCGAGCATCAGCAGGGAGGCGGCCCGGGCGCGGCGCAGGCCCAGCTCGCGGTCGCCGGGGGTACGGATCTGGGTGCCGAGGCCGGGCGGGTTGGCGAAGCGGGTGGCGTGCCGGGTGACGTCGTGGTTGGAGAGCACCCAGGTGGTGGGGGCGCCGACCGGGCGCATGGCGTCGAGCGAGGAGTCGATGACCTTGCGCAGTTCGGCGGCGTCCCAGGCCGTGGACAGGTACTGGAAGTTGAACGCCTGGTGCATCTCGTCGGGGCGCACGTAGTTGGCGGTGCGCTCGACGGTCGGGGTCCACGCCTCGGCGACGGCGATCCTCTCGCCCGGGTACTCGTCGAGGATGGTGCGCCAGCTGCGGTAGATCTCGTGCACGCCGTCCTGGTCGAAGAAGGGCATGACGTCGTTGCCGAGCAGCTTGAGCTGGTCGTGGGCGCCGAGGTCGGGCAGACCCTCGGCCTTGACGAGGCCGTGGGCGACGTCGACGCGGAAGCCGTCGACGCCCATGTCGAGCCAGAAGCGCAGGATGGAGCGGAACTCGTCGGCGACGGCCGGGTGCTCCCAGTTGAAGTCGGGCTGCTCGGGGGCGAAGAGGTGGAGGTACCAGTCGCCGGGGGTGCCGTCCGGGTCGACCGTACGGGTCCAGGCGGGGCCGCCGAAGATGGACTCCCAGTCGTTGGGCGGGAGTTCGCCGTCGGCGCCCTTGCCGGGGAGGAAGTGGTAGCGCTCGCGCAGGGCGGAGCCGGGGCCTTCGGCCAGGGCGCGCTTGAACCACTCGTGCTGGTCGGAGGAGTGGTTGGGGACCAGGTCGACGATGACGCGCAGGCCCAGGCCGTGCGCCTCGCGGATCAGCGCGTCGGCGTCCAGCAGGTTGCCGAACATCGGGTCGATGGCCCGGTAGTCGGAGACGTCGTAGCCCGCGTCGGCCTGCGGGGAGGCGTAGAAGGGGGAGAGCCAGACCGCGTCGACGCCCAGGTCCTTGAGGTGGGGCAGGCGGGCGGTGACGCCGGGGAGGTCGCCCATGCCGTCGCCGTCGCCGTCGGCGAAGCTCCGCGGATAGACCTGGTAGATCACCGCGTCCTGCCACCAGCCGGCGCGGTGGCCCGGGGCGTCGTCGGACGTGCCGGTGGAGGGGGCAGCGAGGTGCTGGGTCATGTCGTCCCTGGGGTGTCTGGGTGGGGAGCGGCGCCGGTGACCGGGTCGGGGTTTCCGGCGCCGCCGTGACGGGTGCGGTGGTGCGGGCGGGTGCTGGTGTCCTGCGGTGTCAGCCCTTGACGGCTCCGGCGGACATGCCGGTGACCAGGTGCTTCTGGGCGAAGAGGAAGACCAGGGCGGCCGGGATGGCGATGAGGACGGAGGCGGCGGTCATCGGGCCCCACTGGGCTCCGTACTGGTTGACGAACTTCTGGAGTCCGCCGGCCAGCGTGAGGTTCTCGTCGCCGACCAGGAAGGCGGAGGCGTAGGCCACTTCGCCCCAGGCGGTGATGAAGGAGTAGAACGCGGTGACCGCGAGGCCCGGCTTGGCCAGCGGCAGGATGAGCCGGAAGAAGGTGCCGAACGGGGTGAGGCCGTCGACCTCGCCCGACTCGTCGATCTCGCGCGGGATGGTGTCGAAGAAGCCCTTCATCATCCAGGCGCAGAACGGCACCGAGATGGTGAGGTAGGTGATGACGAGTCCGGTGGGCTGATTGAGCAGCCCCAGCGTCGACATGATGTTGTAGATCGGCACGATGAGGACGGCGACCGGGAACATCTGGGTGATCAGCAGCGTCCACATCAGCCCGCGCTTGCCCGGGAAGCGGAAGCGGCTGACCGCGTATCCGGTGGTGGCGGCGACGAAGACGCCGATCACCGTGGAGAGTGCGGAGATGATGACGGAGTTGGCGAACCAGTTGAGGAACTCGGTGTCGCGGATCAGGTTCGTGTAGTTGACGAACGTCGTCTCGCGGAAGAAGTCCGTGGTGGTCGCGTACTTCGCGGGCTTGAGCGAGGTCAGCAGGACCCACAGCACCGGGAAGACCGCGATCACCGAGGCGACGATCAGGGTGAGGTGCAGGGCCACGGAGGCGAGCGGGGAGCGCTCGCCGCGCAGCCTGACCTTGCGTACGGCTCCGTGCCGGGCGGGGGTGTCGGTCGCGGTGGTCACCAGTTGTCTCCCTGGGAGCGCAGGACTCGCCGGTAGACCACGGCGAAGAGCATCAGGAGTACGAGGATCAGCACACCCCAGGTGGAGGACTGGGCGTAGTCGCGCGGGCTGATCTCGAAGGAGAACTTGTACGCCTGGGTCACCAGGATCTGGGTCGCCTCACCGGGTCCGCCGCGGGTCAGCAGGAAGATCACCGGGAACATGTTGAAGGTCCAGATGGTGGAGAGCAGGACCACCGTGGTGGAGACCGGGCGCAGTCCGGGCAGCGTGATGTGGCGGAAGCGCTGCCAGGCGGTCGCGCCGTCCATCTCGGCCGCCTCGTACTGCTCGGAGGGGATGGACTGGAGCCCGCCGAGGAGGGCGACCATCATGAACGGGATGCCGAGCCAGACGTTGACGGCGATGACCGCGAACTTGGCCCAGGTCGGGTCGTTCAGCCACGGGACGGCGTCGAAGCCCGCGCCGCCGAGGACCTTGTTGAGCAGACCGCGCTCCTCGTTGTAGAGGAAGCGCCAGGCGAAGACGGAGACGAAGCCGGGGATGGCCCAGGGCAGGATGAGGGCCATGCGGTAGGCGGAGCGGCCGGCGATGCGGCGGTTGAGGATGTTCGCCAGGGACATGCCGAGGACGAACGTGATGCTCACGCAGGAGACGGTCCACACCAGCGTCCAGCCCAGCGTGCCGAGGAACTGCGAGCCGGTCAGCGCGTCGACGTAGTTGTCCGCGCCGACGAACTCGTAGGTGGCGGGTATCTCGTTGACCCCGATGGAGCGTGCGACGTTCCGCTCGTCGGCGTCGGTCATCGAGAGGTAGATGCCGCGGACCAGCGGATAGCCGATGATCACGCCGATCACGACGACGACCGGGGCGACCATGGCCCAGGCGTACCAGTGGACCGACAGGGCCCGCCTCAGGCGGCCGGGGGTCGGCGGTGGGGTGCCAGTACCGCGGCTCCGGCCGCGGGCGGTGTGCTCGCCCGCGGCCTTCACCACCGACTGGCTGGTGTGGACAGCCATCAGTCGGCCAACCTTCCTGTTACTTCCAGCCCTCGAGGAGCTTGCGGTAGGAGTCGCCGGTGGCCTTGGCGGCCTTCTCCGGCGTGGTCTGGCCGGTGAGGACCTTGGTGTACTCGACGCGCAGGGGCTCGAAGAGGCTGCCGCCCTCGGGGATCCAGGGGCGCTCGACGGCGGTCTCGACGACCGGCTTGAAGAAGCCGACGATCTCGCTGTCCACGGCCTCCTTCTTGGCGTACGCGGAGGTGCGGGTCGGCAGCAGGTTCAGCTCGCCGGCGGCGGTGGCCTGGCTGTCCACGGACGTCATGTACTCGACGAAGGCGTAGGAGGCTTCGAGGTTCTTGGAGCCCGCGTAGACGGCGAGGTTGTGGCCGCCCTGCGGGGCGCCCTGGGCGGCGGAGCCGGCCGGGACCGGGGCGACGCCCAGGTTGTCCTTGTCCGTGAACTCACTGCCGGTCAGGGTGTCGGCGACGGCCCAGGGGCCGTTGATCATCATCGCGACGTCGCCGTTCTTGAACGACTGCATCATGTTCTCCCAGCCGTCCGAGGCGTCCGTCTTCGCGGTGCCGTCGTCGACCAGGGCCTTGACCGCCTTGAACGCCTCGACGCCCTCGGGCTTGTCCACGGTGACGGTCTTGGAGCCGGCGTCGACCATGTCGCCGCCCTCGCCGTACAGGAAGGAGAGGAAGTAGTACGGGTCGTCGCCGCGGAGGTAGAGGCCGGTCTTGCCGGTCTTGTCCTTGATCTTCTTGGCGACGGTCTTGAGGTCGTCCAGGTTCGCGGGCGCCTCGACGCCGGCCTCCTTGAACAGCTTCTTGTTGTAGAAGACGCCCATGGAGTCGATGACCTGCGGGACGGCGAAGGTCTTGTCCTCGTATTTGGTGGACGCGACGGCCTGCTTGAGGAAGTCGTCCTGGTTCTTCAGGGCGGCGGTGCCGTCCAGCGGGGCCAGGTAGCCGAGGTTGGCGAAGTCCGGCGTCCAGGCGACCTCGGAGCGGATCACGTCGGGTGCGCCGTCGCCGGCCTGGGCGGCGTTCTTGAACTTGTTCTGCGCCTCGCCGAAGGGCACGTTGACGTACTTGACGTCGACCTTCGGGTGCTTCTTCTCGAAGCCTTCGGCCAGCTTCTTGAAGACCTTGTCCTCGCTGCCGACACTGGAGGTGTCCCACCAGGTCACGGTGCCGGAGAGCTCGCCCGAGCTCTTGCTGCCGGTCTCGTCGTCGCTGCCGCAGGCGGTCGCCGCGAGCGCCAGGGCCGCGACCAGGGCGGTGGCCGTTATGCCACGTCGCATCTGAACTCCTTCAACTGCCGTACCGCTCCGTCGCGGCGCCGGGTCGACGTGAACGTAACAAGGATGAAAGACGACCGAAAGACCTTGCGGAAGATTTCTGCAAGCCCTGGTGATCGTTACATTCGCGTGTCCTCAAGGTTGCCGTCAAGCCCCTTGACGACAGCCGTGGACCCCTGGCAGGGGCAGGCGGGACAGGGCGGAGACGCAGTGCGACGATCCGACCGCAGTACGCGATCCGGGCCCGCAAGTCCTTGCAAGACGTTGCCGGAAAGCACGCAGAAGGCCTCCTCCGCACCACCCCACGCACGGTGGGCAATCCGACACGGGCCCGGTACAGTCCCATCCCATGACCGCACGGCTTGCCGATATCGCAACTCAGGCGGGGGTCAGCGAAGCGACGGTCAGCCGAGTCCTGAACGGCAAGCCCGGAGTAGCGGCGACCACCCGCGAATCCGTCCTCGCGGCGCTCGACGTCCTCGGCTACGAACGGCCGGTGCGGCTGCGCAGGCGCAGCGCGGGGCTGGTCGGCCTGATCACCCCGGAGCTGGAGAACCCGATCTTCCCGGCGCTGGCGCAGGTCATCGGCCAGGCGCTGACCCGGCAGGGATACACCCCGGTACTGGCGACCCAGACGCCCGGCGGCTCCACCGAGGACGAACTCACCGAGATGCTGGTGGACCGGGGCGTCTCGGGCATCATCTTCGTCTCCGGCCTGCACGCGGACACCTCGGCCGACATGCAGCGCTACGAACAACTGCGCGGCCAGGGCGTCCCCTTCGTCCTGGTGAACGGCTTCTCCGCGAAGGTGCAGGCGCCGTTCATCTCCCCGGACGACCGGGCGGCGATGCGGCTCGCGGTGACGCACCTGGCCGCGCTCGGCCACACCCGGATCGGCCTGGCGGTCGGCCCCAAGCGCTTCGTGCCGGTGCTCCGCAAGATCGAGGGCTTCCACGCGACGATGCGGGAGCAGCTGGGTCTCACGCCGGACGAGGTCGAGGAGTTGATCCAGCACTCCCTGTACACCTTGGAGGGCGGTCAGGCCGCCGCCTCCGCCCTGATGGAGCGCGGCTGCACGGCAGTGGTGTGCGCGAGCGACATGATGGCGCTCGGGGCGATCCGGGCGGCCCGCAGGCTCTCCAAGGACGTGCCGCGCGATCTGTCGGTCGTGGGCTACGACGACTCGCCGCTCATAGCCTTCACGGACCCGCCGCTGACGACGATCCGGCAGCCGGTGACGGCGATGGGCCAGGCCGCCGTCCGCACGCTCCTGGAGGAGATCGGCGGAACCCCGGCCCCGCACAGTGAGTTCGTCTTCATGCCCGAGCTGGTGGTTCGCGGCTCGACGGCCGCCGGACCCGCAGGCGGCTCAGGGTCCCCTTCTCGTCCTTGAGGCGCAGGACGTGCGACCGGAACCCGACCGGAGGATGATCGGGGGCAGAGGAATCTCTATGGAAGACTCTCTGCCTATGGGTGAAACACAGGTGACAGCACAGGAAGGCCGGTCGACGGCCGGTTCTTCACCCATCGCGGCCGAGGCGGCCCCCGAGAGCGCCGCCGCGTCGTCCACCGCTTCCCCGGCCACTGCTTCCCCGGCCTCCGGGAAGACCGGTTGGCGGGCCCGGTTCCGCTCGCTGCGGACGCCCGGCCGCCCCCGGCTCTGGTTCGAGATCCTGCTCATCGCGGTCAGTTACTGGCTGTACTCGCTTGTGCGCAATGCGGTCCCGGAGCAGAAGGCGGCGGCGCTGAGCAACGCGGACTGGATCTGGTCGGCGGAGAAGTCCCTGGGCCTCGCCTTCGAGGAAACGGTCAATCACGCGGTCAATTCCGTGACATGGCTGATCGTGTCGATGAACTACTACTACGCGACGTTGCATTTCGTCGTGACCATCGGCGTCCTCATCTGGCTGTTCCGCCGCCACCCGGGCCGTTACGCGGCGACCCGGCTGGTCCTCTTCGCGACGACGGGTGTGGCCCTGCTCGGCTACTACCTCTACCCCCTGGCGCCGCCCCGACTGATGAACGGGGCGAACTTCATCGACACGGTGCTCGTGCACGAGACGTGGGGCTCGATGGCGTCGGGCAACTTCAAGAACATGTCGAACCAGTACGCGGCGATGCCGTCGATGCACATCGGCTGGTCCCTCTGGTGCGGCCTGACGATCTTCGCCCTGGCCTCGGCGCCCTGGGCCCGCATCCTGGGTCTGCTCTACCCGACGCTCACCCTGGTCGTCATCGTGGCCACCGCCAACCACTTCTGGCTGGACGCGGTGGGCGGCATGGCCTGCCTCGCGTTCGGTTACGCGGTCTCCCGCGTCTGGTACGGCTCGCTGCCGCACCGCTTGCCGAAGTGGGTGCCCGGGGCGAGGAAGGGCCGGCTGACCGGACTGCGCGCCGCCCGCCTGCCACGCCCGTCCTCGGAGCCGGAGCCGGAGGCGGGGTCGGAGCACGAGCCGGAGACGGCCGGGGCGCGTCGGGCGTAGCGCCCGGCGGTCTCGCCCGGGTCGCACCGCAGCGCGGTCTCGCCCGGGTCGCACCGCGGCGGGCTTCAGGGTCGGCCGCGCCGCCCCTCCCGTCCTCGCCCAGCTGCCCGTAAGGCCACCCGCGGACTGTCCGTCGGCTTCTGGACCGCGAGCGTCCGGTCCGGAAAGCTGAACGTCCCTGTCACCGAGGAGCCTCCCTTGCGCGAACGCGAGCACGCCAGGACGAACGATCCCGAGGCCTCACGTGCCGCGGCCCGCAGAGGCCCGGCCGGGTCCGGCACCCCGCCGCAACGACTCCTCGCCCTCCAGGGCGCCGTGGGCAACGCCGCCGTGGTCCAGATGCTGCGGGCCGGGCAGCCCGCCGGGCAGGACCGGCACCGGCACAGCGAGGACTGCGGCCACCAGCCGGCCGCACAGCCCACCGTGCAGCGCGCGGGCAGCCCGCACACCACGCCCATGGACATCGACAAGCGGGACTTCTCCGACGCCGAGGAGCTGTCGGACGGCGGGACCGACTCCGAGGCGGCCGAGTACGACTACGGCACGTTCATGGGCGAGCGGGCGAACCACCCGCGAGAGACCACGCCGACGCCGCAGGAGGCGGCGGGCTTCGGCGAGAGCACGTACGGCATCGACCCGGGCAAGGTGAAGTCGATGCGCGAGGACCGGAAGCAGGGGCGCGACGTCCCGCCGCTGCGCTACCGCAAGGACAACGAGCTGCTGTACCGCTGGGACGGCAGGACGCCGGACCAGATCCTCGGCAAAGGATTCAAGCCCTGGAACGAGAAGCTGCCCGTGAGCCTGCGGCACTACCAGAAGCTGCTGCAGAAGACCGGGTTCGTCAGCACCACCCGCTCCCCCGGCGGGTACGTGCCGGACTGGGCGCGACAGCCAGACGGCAGCGGCTACCGCTATGTGATCAACGCCCCCGGCGGCATCGACCTCGTGGACACGCTGGGCACCACGTCCTTCGTCCAGCAGCAGGAGGTCATCTTCTGGAAGGGCATCCAGCCCGGCCACATCCTGCGCGCGGAGCTGTGCGACAAGGACGGCAAGGTCATCAAGGTGATCCCCAGCACCGCCGAGGCCGACCCGGACGCCATGGACATCGACGGCTGAGACCGCCCGCGCGCCATGGTTCCCTCAGCCGGGTGCGGACGGGCGCGTGCGGGGGCACTTCACTCCTGGCCGGCCCGCCGGTCCTTCCCGGCTAGGCCGCCGCCCCGTAGAACCGCTCCTCCACCACCGCCCGAGCCCTGCGCGTGATCCGCCGGTAGTCGTCCAGCATGTCCCCGACATGCCCCGGCTCGTACCCCAGATACCGTCCCACCGCCGCCAGCTCCCGCGGATCGGACGGGAACGTGTCGCCCGGCCGCCCCCGCACCAGCATCACCGCGTTGCGCACCCGCGCCGCCAGCACCCACGCCTCGTCCAGCGTCTGCGCGTCCTCCGCCGGGATCAGCTCCGCCGCGCACGCGGCGGCCAGCGCCTCGCGCGTACGCGTCGTGCGCAGGCCCGGCTCCGCCCACCCGTGCTGCATCTGCATCAGCTGCACGGTCCACTCGACGTCGCTCAGCCCGCCCCGCCCCAGCTTCGCGTGGAGCGTGGGGTCCGCGCCACGCGGAATCCGTTCGGACTCCATCCGGGCCTTGAGCCGGCGGATCTCGCGTACGGCGTCCTCGCCGAGCCCTTCCATCGGATACCGCAACGGATCGACCAGCTCGACGAAGTCGCGCCCCAACTCCTCGTCACCCGCCATGTGTTCGGCCCGCAGCAGGGCCTGGCTCTCCCAGACCAGTGCCCAGCGCCGGTAGTAGGCCTCGTACGACTTGAGCGTGCGCACCATCGGCCCGGTCTTGCCCTCGGGGCGCAGATCGGCGTCGATCAGCAACGGCGGGTCGGCGGTCGGCAGTTGGAGCAGTCGTCGCATCTCGGAGACGACCGCGTTGGCCGCCCTCCCCGCCTCCTCGTCGCTCACGCCCTCGCGCGGCCGGTGGACGAAGAGGACGTCGGCGTCGGAGCCGTAACTCAGCTCGTGCCCGCCGAAGCGACCCATACCGATCACGGCGAACCGGGTCGGCAGGGTGTCGCCCCACCGCTCGCGGACGGCGGCCCGCAGCGCGCCCGCGATCGTGGCGGCGTTGAGGTCGGTGACGGCCGAGCCGACCCGGTCGACGAGGGCCCCGTGATCCTGCTCGGCGGGGCTGTCCTCGGTGCCGTACGAGCCGATGAGGTCGGCGGCCGTCGTGCGGAACAGCTCCCGGCGGCGCACCCCGCGCACCACCGCGACGGCCGACTCCGCGTCCCCGGCCCGCCCCACCGCGGCCAGCACCTCCTGCTCCAGGTGTCCCCGGCTGCGGGGCGTGAGCCCTTCCGGGTCGCCGAGGATCGCCACCGCCTCCGGGGCCCGCATCAGCAGGTCCGGGGCGAGGCGGCCGGCGGACAGGACCCGGGCGAGGTTCTCCGCGGCGGCGCCTTCGTCGCGCAGGAGCCGCAGATACCACGGGGTCTTTCCGAGCGCGTCGGACACCTTGCGGAAGCCGAGGAGTCCGGCGTCCGGGTCGGCGGAGTCCGCGAACCAGCCGAGCAGCACCGGCAGCAGGGTGCGCTGGATGGCGGCCTTGCGGGTCACCCCGGAGGAGAGGGCCTCCAGGTGCCGCAGGGCGGCGGACGGGTCGGCGTACCCGAGGGCCTCCAGGCGGATCGCGGCGGCCTTCGCGCTGAGCCGGGACTCGCCGGGGGCCAGCTGCGCGACGGCGTCCAGGAGCGGCCGGTAGAAGATCTTCTCGTGCAGCCGCCGTACGACGGAGGCGTGCCGTCGCCAGGCCTTGTTCAGCTCGGCCACCGGATCGGTGCGCATCCCGAGCGACCGGCCGAGCCGCCGCAGGTCCGCCTCGCCCTCGGGGACCAGGTGGGTGCGGCGGAGGCGGTAGAGCTGGATGCGGTGCTCCATGGCGCGCAGGAAGCGGTACGCCTCGTCGAGCTGGGCGGCGTCCGCGCGTCCCACGTACCCCCCCTCGGCGAGCGCCCGCAGCGCCTCCAGGGTGGAGCCGCTGTGCAGCGAGGCGTCACTGCGCCCGTGCACCAACTGAAGGAGCTGGACGGCGAATTCGACGTCCCGCAGGCCGCCGGGGCCGAGCTTCAGCTCCCGTTCGATGCGGTCGGCGGGGATGTTGTCGACGACCCGGCGGCGCATCTTCTGCACGTCGGGGACGAAGTTCTCCCTGTCGGCGGCCCCCCAGACGAGCGGCGACACGGCATCGACGTACTCCGCGCCCAGTTCCGGGTCGCCGGCCACCGCGCGGGCCTTCAACAGGGCCTGGAACTCCCAGGTCTTGGCCCAGCGCTGGTAGTAGGCGAGGTGGGAGCTGAGGGTGCGGACCAGCGGCCCGTTGCGGCCCTCGGGGCGGAGGTTGGCGTCGACCTCCCAGATGGTGCCCTCGACGGTGGTCTCGGAGCAGATCCGCATCATGTGGGCGGCCAGCCGGGTGGCGGCCTGCATGGCCTTGGTCTCGTCGACCCCGTCGCGCGCCTCCCCGACGAAGATCACGTCGACGTCGGAGACGTAGTTCAGCTCCCGCCCGCCGCACTTGCCCATCGCGACGACGGCGAGCCGGCACTGAGCGGCGTCCTCGGGGGCCGCCGTGCGGGCGATGGCGAGAGCGGCGCGGAGGGTGGCGGTGGCGAGGTCGGCCAGCTCGGCGGCGGTCTGGGCGAGGCCGGTCGTCCCGCACACGTCACGGGCGGCGAGGGTGAGCAGGCACCGGCGGTAGGCGACCCGCAGCGAGTCCGGGTCGACGGCGTCGGCGAGCCCGCGCTCGAACTCGGCGACGCCGGGGTGCAGGTCGATCGCCTCGTACGTGACGAGCGCCCGCCAGTCGCGCGGGTGCCGGGCCAGATGGTCGCCGAGCGCCTCCGACGCGCCGAGGACCCCGAGGAGCCGGTCGCGCAGGGGCTTGGCGGTGACGAGGGTGTCGAGCAGCACCTGCCGCTCGCTCTCCTCCCCCGCCTCCACGATCCGGACCAGCCCGCGCAGGGCCAGATCCGGGTCGGCGGTTGCCCCGAGCGCCTCCAGGAGAACCGGATCCGACCGTACGGAGGCCAGCGCGTCCAGTTCGAGGAGCTGCTCGGCGGCGGACGGGTCGGTGAATCCGTGCCGCAGCAGCCTGGTGAACGTACTGCTTCTGCGCCCCGGCGCGGTCGTCATCCCGTGCTCTCCTGCCAGCCGAACCGAATTGCGTACGTTGCCTCGCCACGGCGCGGCCACGTCGCCGCGTCACAGCTCTTCGAGCCTAGTCCTGTACCGGGCCATCCGCGGCGGCGGCGGTCGCGGTCGCGGTCGCGACGACGGTTTCGCCCGTCCCGGCGGCAGCGGCCTTCGCCGTCCCGGCGGAGGCCTTCGCGGTCCCGACGAGGACGGTGGCGTACAGCTCCTCGGAGACCAGGACCCGGGGGCTCAGCCCGGCGGCGCGCAGGACCTCGACCGCCGTGTCCCGCTGGCGCTCGCTCGCCTCCACGAGCAGGCTGCCGCCGGGCGCGAGCCACCGCGGCGCTTCGGCGGCGACGCGGCGCATGACGTCGAGCCCGTCCCCACCGCCGTCCAGGGCGACGCGCGGTTCGTGAATGCGGGCCTCCGCGGGCAGCAGCTCGACATCCTCGGTGGGGACGTAGGGGACGTTGGCCAGCAGTACGTCGACCCGGCCGCGCAGGCCGACGGGAAGGGGACCGAAGAGGTCGCCCTCGTAGACCTGCCCCAGTTCGCCGACGTTGCGCCGGGCGCAGCGCACGGCGGCGGGTTCGACGTCGCAGGCGTGCAGTTCGGCGGCCTCCGTCGCGGCGGCGAGGGCGACGCCGAGCGCGCCGGAACCGCAGCAGAGGTCGACGACGACGGCCCGGCGGGGCGCGAGGGCGGCGGCCTGCGCCACCAGGAACTCCGTACGGCGGCGGGGCACGAAGACCCCGGTGTCCACGGCGAAACGGCGACCGTGGAAATCCGCCCAGCCCAGGACGTGTTCGAGCGGCAGCCCGGCGGCGCGGCGCCCGATGAGGAAGGACAGCTCGCCGGGGGACGCGGCGGCCTGGTGGAGGAGGCGGGCCTCGTCCTCGGCGAAGACGCAGCCGGCGCGGCGGAGGGCGACGACGGTGTCGGCGAAGGCAGAGGAAGCGGGAGGGGGAGGGGGAGAGTCGGAACGAGAGGAGTGAACGGGCATACGAGCGAAGCCTTTCGGGAAATCCGATGGGCGCTCGGTGATCGTCCTAGTCCGTCCGGTCGGCTGCTGTTGCTGCTGCCGTCACTGCTGCCGGTCGTACGACGCGATCGCGCGGGGTGAGCACCCAGCCTGATCCAGCGGTAATGGGTCCCACCTCCTCGGTCGATCTCGTCGGCCCCCGTGGCGTACGGGGGTCGTAACAGTACAACAGCCCGCTTCCACGCCCGGGCTGGGCGCGGAGGCGGGCTGTTCGGTCCGCAGGCCGCTCGGGCTACAGATCCACGCTGTCCCGCAGCTTGGTGGGCGTCAGGAACAGCGAGGCGATCACTCCGATCACGGCGATGCCGGCCGAGATGAGGAAGATGTGGCCGGTGGCGTCCCCGTACGCGGCCCGGACGACGCCCTGGACCTGGGGCGGCATGGCGGCGACGTTGAGGGTGGAGCCGCTGGAACCGGACACGGCCGGGTCGATACCGAGCTTCGTCAGCCCGTCGGTGATCTTCGCGGACACCTGGTGGGCGAGGACCGCGCCGAGGACGGAGACGCCCATGGTGCCGCCGAGGGAGCGGAAGAAGGTGATGGCCCCGCTGGCCGCGCCGATCTCGCTGAGCGGGACGGTGTTCTGGAGGACGAGCACCAGATTCTGCATCGACATGCCGACCCCGACGCCCACACCGAGCATCCCCAGCGACACCATCACGAGCGAGGTCTCGTGATCGACGAAGGACAGGCCGAGGAAGCCGAGGGCGAGGACGACCGCACCGGTGACGATGAACGGCTTGACCTTGCCGGTCCTGGACACGAGGCGGCCGGCGACGGTGGAGGAGACGAGGACTCCCGCCATCAGCGGGATGGTGAGGAGCCCCGCCTCGGTCGGCGAGTACCCGCGGCCGATCTGGAAGTACTGGCCGAGGAAGACCGCGCCGCCGAACATGGCCATGCCGACGGCGAGGCTGGCGACGATCGCGAGGGCGGGGTCGCGGCGGCGGACGACGTGGAGGGGAACGACGGGCTCCTTGACCCGGGCCTCGACGAGAACGGCTGCCCCCAGGACGATCACGCTCCCGCCGACCATGAGGCCGGACTGCCAGGAGATCCAGTCGAAGTCGTCGCCGACGAAGGTGACCCAGAGGAGCAGCAGGCTGATCCCGGCGGCGATCAGCGAGGCGCCGAGGTAGTCGACCTTGGTGTCGGGCCGGCGGACCTCGGCGAGGTGCAGGGTGCGGGCGAGCATCACCGAGGCGAGGAGCGTGAAGGGCACGGCGATGAAGAAGCACCAGCGCCAGCCGAGCCAGGAAGAGTCGGTGATGAACCCGCCGAGCAGCGGCCCGCCGACGGTGGCGACGGCCATGACGCCGCCGAGGTAACCGTTGTAGCGGCCGCGCTCCCTCGGGCTGATCATCGCGGCGATGATCACCTGCACGAGCACCTGGAGCGCGCCCATGCCGAGTCCCTGCACGGCGCGGAAGGCGATCAGCTGCTCGGTGGACTGGGCGAACCCGCAGGCGACCGACGAGACGACGAAGAGCCCGATGGCTATCTGGAGCAGCAGCTTCTTGCTGAACAGGTCGGCGAGCTTGCCCCAGATCGGGGTGGAGGCCGTGGAGGCGAGCAGGGTCGAGGTGACGACCCAGGTGTACTGCGACTGCGTGCCGTCGAGGGACCCGATGATCTGCGGGAGCGCGACCGAGACCACGGTGCTGCTGATCATCGCCACGAACAGGACGATGAGCAGCCCGCTCAGGGCACGCAGGACGTGACGGTGGTCCATGGGTGCGGCGGCGGGGGCCCCGGCCGGGGCGGCGGCGGTGTCTGCTGCTGCGCTCACGCGCAACCTCCGGAAAGTTCGTACGAGAGGCCCGTACGAGGCGTCGGCGCCGGGCATCCGTGCGCGGCCCCGTACAGGGAGAAGACTTCACCATACATGCACACTGCGCAATTTTGCCCACTGCGCAAGAATCTCGGACCCGGGGGATAATGCCCCCATGGACAGCAGCACCGCGGGACCGGGACTCCGGGAACGCAAGAAGGAAGCCACCCGACAGGCCGTGCACGAGGCGACCCTGCGCCTCACGGTGGAGCACGGCTTCGACCACGTGACGGTCGAGGCGGTGGCGGACGCGGCCGGGATCTCCCGCAGAACGTTCTCCAACTACTTCACCAACAAGGAGGACGCCCTCCTCTACGGCGAGGAGCAGCAGATCAGGGCCCTGGTCCGCACGGTGCGGGACCGCCCCACCGAAGAACCCGCCTGGCCGGCGCTGCGCGCCGCGGTGGCCCAGTTCGCGGACCGGGTGGCGCCCCCGGAGCGCGAGTGGGCGGTGCGCACCCGCCTGGCGATGCGCCACCCCTCGCTGCTGGCACGCCAGTTGGCCAACCACGCGACCCTGGAACGCGACCTGGCCGAAGCGGTCGCCGCCCGCCCGGGCCCGCCCTCGGCCCCGGTCCGCCCGATCGTCCTGGCGGCGGGCTTCCTCGCCTCGCTCCGGATCGCGATGCGCATGTGGATCGAGGAGGACCTGGCCCGGGAACCGGCGGCGGTGATCGACGAGATCCTGGACGAGATGGGGCGGGGGTTCGTGTGAGCGGGGGGCAGGCCGGGTCAGGCCCCGGGGGGACGGAGACAGACAGGACCCCGGGGGGCGGGTGAGGGCGGGACCTCCGCCTTCCCCCGCACTCATCAGCGATTCACCGGCGCCGTTGCTCACCGGCTCGCCGGTCATCGCGCCCCGATCCGCCGACAGCGGGATGACGAAGAGTCAGGCCCGCCCGTGAACCCGCTCCCTTGGCGCCCGACTCAGGAATCCGGCTGGTCGACGCGGATCTCGTAGGCGATCTCCCAGCGGATGTCCGGCACGACGATGTCGGCGGTCTCCACGGGGCGGCCCTCGCGGTCGAAGTACGTGCGCTCGATCTCGATGACCAGGTCGCCGATGGAGATGCCGAGCAGATTGGCCTGTTCCCGCGTCGCGCGGGCGGGCCGGGGCAGTTCGATGCCGGTGGCGATGCCCACCCCGATGGAGCGCATGCGCTCGACGACGCCGATCTTGCCGTGCGGCCCCATCTCCGGGAGCAGGACGGGCGTCCCGTCCGTGATGGCCATCGGCTCCCAGCTCTTGGCGAGCTGTACGGGCATGCCGTCGGCGAGGAACTCGTAGTCGGTCACGACACAGAGGTCGCCGGGCTCGATCGCCAGGCGCTCCGCGATGTCCTCCGGCGCGGGAACGCGGGCCGCGCTGGTGCACTCCCAGTCGGCCTCGTGGTCGAGCTCGCTCATGTCCGAGGCGAACGGGCTCTTGTTGCGCTGCTCGCGGTGGCGTGAGCGGACCATGCGCCGACGCTCGCGGGCCCGACGGACGTACGTACCGGAGCCGGCGCGGCCTTCGAGGATGCCCTCAATGATCAGGCGCTCCATGGCCCGCTGCGCCACGGACTGGCCGACGCCGTACTCCTCGGCGAACCGCGCCCGGGACGGCAGCTTGTCCCCTACGGCCCACTCGCCGGCTCGCACGCGAGCACGCAGCTTGTCCGCCACCTGCAAGTACGGCGTATCACGTGGCATTTGAGCAGCTCCGTGTGTTCGGCGTCGGTACGGGCGTCGCTGGTTGACAAAGCTAACCCATCAGGTTGAAGCTGAATACTCAGCATCACTTGGAGTGACATTCGGTTCACCAGGGGAGAAGTGTGCGCTCTGCACAAGCGCGGGTTGCGGCGCTGACCGGCATGCTCGCCGCCGCCACAGGCACCGAACCGCGCCTGGCCACCGACCTGAACGTCTTCCGCGTCGAGGCCGATCTCCCCGCCGAGTTGAGCGCGACCGCCCACGCGGCCGTCCTCGCCGCCCTGGCCTCGGCGGACCGCTTCGGGCACACGCGCACCCGCGCCGCCGAGTACGTCTGGGCCGAGATCAGCAGAGAGGCGAACGTGACCACAACCGAATCCCCCGATACGGCGTATCGCGCCCTGCTCGGCCACACGATGACCTGCACCGCCTGCCGGACCGGGGCGGTCTGCCCCGACGCGGCCAGGCTCGTCCGCGCCTGGCGGGAGACCCGCCGATGAGGGTCGACCGATGGGCACCGACCTATGTGCGCGCCACCAGCCACATCGGCCCCACCCACGACGGAGGCACCTGATGCGCAGCACTCACCCGGCCTTACCGACAGCACCAGGGAGGCCCGAATGATCACTCTCTCCCCGACGGACGCCCTCGAATGCGAGGCGTGCTGGAACGCCCCGGTCACCGCCGCCCGACAGACCCCCGCCGGCCGCGACCTGCTCTGCGAGGAGTGTGCGGAGGGCGACTACCCGCGCCGCGTCGACCTCTTCCCGCCGTTCGGCATCTACGGCCTGACGACCCGCAAGCTCCTGAACGACGGCAAACACGGCAGCGGCTCACCGAAGCTCCCGCCGGCCCCGGGCCCGGCACCGTACCCACCGGGAACCCCGCCGGTGTAGCTCAAGCGCTCCCGCCCTGCCCGCGCCCCTCTCCGGATCAGCCGCCGAAGAGTTCGGTGTACAGGCAGGGCTGAAGGTCGGCCCGCCGGCAGTGTCCCCGTCGCGACGGATCGACAACGCCGCCTCTCCGGCAGCCCGGGCCGTTGTCAGCACCCCTTGCTAGGTCGCTTGGTGGTTGCAGACCGGTCAGACCTTCGAGGTACGCGGTCAAGGGGGGTGGGCACAAAGGTCCCCGGGAGCCACCTCGGGACTATGTTGCAGGCCGTGGATTCCCACCCCCCTCTTCCACCATGAGCACGTGACAGTCCGTCGGCCAGATCCATACAGCGCAGGCCGACCGGGGAGAAGTCGTAGGGCATTTCGCCGGTGGCTTCGAGCACACTCACGGCTCTGCCGGAGCCGGAGCCTTAACGGTTCTCTTCGTCGTCACCGGTCCCAGGCTGCGCAGCACCCCAGGCGTCGAAGAGGGCATCGTCGTCCTCGTCGAGGCCGGAATCCTCAAGGACGGCGAGCAGGGCGGTCTCGAACGCGCGCCGTTCGGCGGCCACGGGAGCGACTCGTGGGTCATCGACGGCGACACTGTCGTCGACTACCTCCTCGGCGCCGTCGATACGATCGGATTCCTCCCGCAGAGACGGATGCGTCCAGGACGCCTGCGGGTCTACACGCACCTCATGCCCAGCAGCGAGGGGCGCACCAGGAGGGCCGTGGACAGGATGTACGAGGCCGCCGATGCGCCGCCCGACGGCCCACAGACGGCCCAGGACGCCTGAAACAGCTTCGGGCCGACCGTGCGACACGGTCGGCCCGAAGCCTCACATCCAGGCTCTACGCCCCTGACCAGCGGCTACAGCACCGGCAGCAGGTTCTTCAGCTCGAAGGCCGTGACCTCGCTGCGGTACTCCTCCCATTCCTGCTTCTTGTTGCGGAGGAAGAAGTCGAAGACGTGCTCGCCCAGCGTCTCGGCGACCAGCTCGCTCTTCTCCATCAGGGAGATCGCCTCGCCCAGGTTCTGCGGAAGCGGCTCGATGCCCATCGCGCGGCGCTCCGCGTCGGAGAGGGCCCAGACGTCGTCGTCCGCACCGGCCGGGAGTTCGTAGCCCTCCTCGATGCCCTTGAGGCCTGCGGCGAGCAGGACCGCGTACGTGAGGTAGGGGTTGGCGCCGGAGTCGATGGAGCGGACCTCCACGCGGGCCGAGCCCGTTTTGCCGGGCTTGTACATCGGGACGCGGATGAGGGCGGAGCGGTTGTTGTGGCCCCAGCAGATATAGGAGGGGGCCTCGCCACCCGCGCCGGCCGCGCGGGACGAGCCGCCCCAGATGCGCTTGTAGGAGTTGACCCACTGGTTGGTGACGGCCGAGATCTCCGCCGCGTGCGTCAGCAGGCCCGCGATGAACGAGCGGCCCACCTTCGAGAGCTGGTACTCCGCGCCCGACTCGTAGAACGCGTTGCGGTCGCCCTCGAAAAGGGAGAGGTGGGTGTGCATGCCCGAGCCCGGGTACTCCGAGAACGGCTTCGGCATGAACGTGGCCTGCACGCCCTGCTCCAGCGCCACCTGCTTCATCACCAGGCGGAACGTCATGATGTTGTCCGCCGTGGAGAGCGCGTCAGCGTAGCGCAGGTCGATCTCCTGCTGGCCGGGGGCGCCCTCGTGGTGGCTGAACTCGACCGAGATGCCCATCGATTCGAGCATGGTGATCGCCTGGCGGCGGAAGTCCATGCCGACGTTCTGCGGCGTGTGGTCGAAGTAGCCCGAGCTGTCCGCCGGCGTCGGGCGGGTGCCGTCGACCGGCTTGTTCTTCAGCAGGAAGAACTCGATCTCGGGGTGAGTGTAGAAGGTGAAGCCGAGGTCGGACGTCTTGGCGAGGATGCGCTTCAGGACGTAACGCGGGTCCGCGAAGGACGGGGAACCGTCGGGCATCAGGATGTCGCAGAACATGCGCGCCGTACCGGGAGCCTCTGCGCGCCAGGGCAGGATCTGGAAGGTGCCCGGGTCCGGCTTGGCGATCATGTCCGACTCGTAGACCCGGGCGAAGCCCTCGATCGCCGAGCCGTCGAAGCCGATGCCCTCGTCGAAGGCCTGCTCCAGCTCGGCCGGGGCCACGGCGACGGACTTGAGGAACCCGAGGACGTCGGTGAACCACAGCCGCACGAAGCGGATGTCGCGCTCCTCAAGGGTCCTGAGGACGAATTCCTGCTGCTTGTCCATTGCCACATCCTTGCAGTTCAGACGGTCCGTGCACCACCGCCCGGGGTAGGGGGACACTTCAGTATCGCGACCCGGGATTTCCCCCAGATTACGCACACGGTGTGAGAGAGAGCACTCGGCCACCCACTACGATCGGCGACCGAGCAGCGGTCGGCTTCGGGGTCTGCTCCCCCGCCGGCTTCGCACCCGTCCGCGTGCTTCGGTCCACGGACCGATCTCCCGCCTCCCGGCCCCTTCGCAGAAGGACTCCACGACATGAGCCTCGACCCCCGGTACCCGCAGCCGCAGGCCCCCGACACCCACGCGCGCTCCACCCGCAACCGGGCCATCGCCATAGGGCTGAGCGCCGCCGTCGTGGCCGGTCTCGTCGCTTTCGGCTCGTTCCTGCTGCTGGAGAACTCCGCGGCCGACGAGAAGTCCGACAACGCCTCGGCGGCCCAGGACGGCAAGCACCCGGACGGGCACGGCGGCTCCCACGGCGATGCCAAGGGCGGGGCCATCGAGGGGCTGAAGTCCTGGGACGCCGCGAAGCTCGGCCGCCAGCACGTGGCGGGCACGGTGGACTATCCGATGAAGCCTCCGGTCGGCGGCGACCACAACGCGTCCTGGATGAACTGCGACGGCGACGTATACGAAAAGGCCCTCCCGGACGTCAACGCCGTGCACTCCCTGGAGCACGGCGCGGTCTGGGTCACCTACAGCGGGACGGCCGCCGACAGCGATGTGACCGCGCTCGCGGACCGCGTCAGGAAGACCCCGTTCACCCTGATGAGCCCGTACGCCGGCCAGGAGGGCGCGATCGTGCTCAGCGCCTGGGGCAAGCAGGTCGCCGTGGACTCCGCCGACGACCCGCGGGTGGACCAGTTCCTCGCCCAGTACGTCCAGGGCGCGCAGACCCCCGAGCCCGGCGCCCCCTGCACCGGTGGGCTGGCGACGGTGCCGCAGTGACCGGCACAACGGACACGGCAACTGGTGCCGAACGGCGGAAGACCGCGCGCGTCCGGTGGGCGGCCGGGGCCGCCGTGGCCCTCGCGCTGCTCTTCGCGGGGGCGGCCGCCGTCGCCTCCGCCCGTGAGGACGGGGCGGCGCCCCGCACGCCCGGTGCACCCGCCCCGGACTCCGCCGACGCCGGGTTCGCGCGGGACATGGCCGTCCACCATCAGCAGGCCGTCGAGATGTCGTTCATCGTCCGCGACCGCACGGACGACGAGGACGTACGGCGCCTCGCGTACGACATCGCCAACACGCAGGCCAACCAGCGCGGCATGCTGCTCGGCTGGCTCGACCTGTGGGAGCTGCCCAAGGTCGCCCCGGGCGGGGAGCAGCCCATGGCGTGGATGGCGGCAGGTGAAGACGGGGACGCGCATGGTGGGCATGACGCGGGCGGTGCCGACGGTGGGCTCATGCCCGGAATGGCCAGTCGCTCCGAGCTGGAGCGGCTCGGACGCCTCGACGGCGAGCGGGCCGAGGTGTTCTTCCTCCAGTTGATGACCGACCACCACAGGGGCGGCGTCGCCATGGCCGAGGCCTGTGCGTCCCGGTGTGGCGTGCGTGCCGAGCAGCGGCTCGCACGGGGCATGGTCGAGGGTCAGCAGTCCGAGCTGGGCCTGATGCGGGACATGCTGGCCGACCGTGGGGCGAAGCCCCGGGCCTGAGCCCGAGCGACCGTGGGGCGAAGCCCCGAGCCCGAGCCGCCCCGACGGCGGGTGCGTCAGCTTTCGTCCTTTCGCCGGCGCACCCGAACGGGTGATTGCGGTCGCGCGTGCCCTCCCGGCCGATGACGATGAGTGCGCTCGGGGCCGTACGGCAGTGCCATCGGCACGCAGGAGGAAATCCCCCATGACGACCGCCAAAGACATCATGCACAGCGGGGCCCGCTGGATCCCGGCCCACGAGACGCTCGACCGTGCGGCGCAGCTGATGCGCGAGCACAACGTGGGCGCACTGCCCGTCTCCGCCGACGGTGACTCGGACCGGATGGTCGGCATCATCACCGACCGCGACATCGTCGTCGGCTGTGTGGCCAAGGGGCACGACCCGTCGAAGATCACGGCGGGCGATCTCGCGCAGGGCACGCCCCGCTGGATTGAGGCCGGGGCCGATGTGAACGCGGTCCTGGAGGAGATGCAGACCCATCGCATCCGCCGGCTGCCCGTCGTCGAGAACAAGAAGCTGGTCGGCATGATCAGCGAGGCCGACCTCGCGCAGCACCTCACCGAGGAGCAGATCGCGGGCTGGGCGGAGAAGGTCTACTCCCGCGGCTGAGAAGCCCGACGAGGCCGGCCCACGAAGACGGGCGAGGACGCGCGACGACGCGTGGAACGCGTGTGACGGTGGTCCGGGGCCCCTGGGGCCTGTCGCGGTCTGGCAAGGAGGGGTGCCGGTTCGACGCCGACAACCCGGGGGGTGGATGGTCCACTGCCACAACGCCTACCACGCGGAGGCGGGGATGATGACGGTCCTCGGGTATCGGGCCTGACCCTGCGGTGCACCGCCGGTCAGGGTCAGCCGCACGGCCCTGGCCTGCGGTTTCGGTGGGCCCGGGCAGATTTTGCCCGGGCCGCCGGGACATCGCGTCAGAAAGACGATTACACTGGCGGACGTGCCTCAACTACGCCTCGCACTGAATCAGATCGACTCGACCGTCGGCGACCTCGCCGGCAACTCCGAGTCGATCGTCCACTGGACCCGGCACGCCGCCGAGCAGGGCGCCCACCTGGTGGCGTTCCCCGAGATGGTGCTGACCGGATATCCCGTCGAGGACCTGGCCCTGCGGTCGTCCTTCGTCGAGGCCTCACGGCAGGCGCTGCGCGCGCTGGCCGCCCGGCTCGACGCGGAGGGCTTCGGCGAACTGCCGGTCGTCGTCGGCTACCTGGACCGCTCCGAGCACGCCGCGGCGCGCTACGGGCAGCCCGCCGGTTCGCCCCGCAACGCCGCCGCCGTGCTGCACCGCGGCGGGATCGCGCTCAACTTCGCCAAGCACCACCTGCCGAACTACGGCGTCTTCGACGAGTTCCGGTACTTCGTGCCGGGCGACTCGATGCCCGTCGTCCGGGTCCACGGCGTCGACGTGGCCCTCGCGATCTGCGAGGACCTGTGGCAGGACGGCGGGCGCGTCCCGGCCGCCCGGTCCGCCGGGGCCGGACTGCTGCTCTCGATCAACGCCTCGCCGTACGAGCGGGACAAGGACGACACCCGGCTCGACCTGGTCCGCAAGCGGGCCCAGGAGGCCGGCTGTACGACGGCCTATCTGGCGATGATCGGCGGGCAGGACGAGCTGGTCTTCGACGGCGACTCCATCGTCGTCGACAAGGAGGGCGAGGTCATCGCCCGCGCCCCGCAGTTCTCCGAGGGCAGCGTGATCCTCGATCTGGAGCTGCCCGCCGCCGAGGCCGTCGCGCCTTCGGGTGTGGTGGACGACGGGCTGCGGATCGATCATGTGGTGCTGTCCGACCGGCCCGTGGAGGCGTACGAGCCGGAGCTCGCGGGCGGGTACGCGGAGCGGCTGGACGACGAGGAGGAGATCTACTCGGCGCTGGTCGTCGGGCTCCGTGCGTACGCCGCGAAGAACGGTTTCAGCAGTGTGCTGATCGGGCTCTCCGGCGGCATCGACTCGGCGATCTGCGCGGCCATCGCGTGCGATGCGCTCGGCGCGCAGAACGTGTACGGCGTGTCCATGCCGTCGAAGTACTCCTCGGACCACTCCAAGGGGGACGCGGCCGAGCTGGCGCGGCGTACCGGGCTCAACTTCCGTACGGTGTCGATCGCGCCGATGTTCGATGCGTACATGGAGTCGCTGGAGCTCACCGGTCTCGCCGAGGAGAACCTCCAGGCGCGGCTGCGCGGTACGACACTGATGGCCATCTCCAACCAGGAGGGGCAGATCGTGCTGGCGCCCGGCAACAAGTCGGAGCTGGCGGTCGGTTACTCCACGCTCTACGGGGACGCGGTCGGGGCGTACGGGCCGATCAAGGACGTCTACAAGTCGTCGGTCTTCAGGCTGGCGAAGTGGCGCAACCGGGCGGCGGAGGAGCGGGGGCAGACCCCGCCGATCCCCGAGGCATCGATCACCAAGCCGCCGAGCGCGGAGCTGCGGCCGGGGCAGGTCGACACCGACTCGCTGCCGGACTACGAGGTTCTGGACGCGATCCTGGAGCTGTACGTGGACCGGGACCAGGGGCTCGATTCCATCGTGGCCGCGGGATTCGACGCGGAGCTGGTGGCGAAGACGTTGCGGATGGTGGATACGGCGGAGTACAAGCGGCGGCAGTATCCGCCGGGGACGAAGATCTCGCCCAAGGGGTTCGGGAAGGACCGGCGGTTGCCGATCACGAACCGCTGGCGCGAGTCGTCCTAGCGGGGTGGGCGGTCACCTGGGGCGCCGGTGACCGCCTCTGTCCTCGAGCGCCGGACGGGCCGGGCTCCCACGTGCGTGCCCGGCCCGTCCGGCGTACCGGTTCCGTCCTCAAGCGCCGGACGGGCTTGATGAGGTGCCGGACGGGCCGGGGGTGGCGGCCGCCGTGGCTGAGGCCTTGTCCTCAAGCGCCGGACGGGCTCGATTGGCCGCCACCACCCTGGACTTCCGCCCCGCCCCCCGGTCCAGATGGCCCGCCGTCGCCGCGATCGCCAGGCCGATCACCGCCAGCACCGCGCCGACGAACGCCGGGGACGTCCAGCCCCAGCCCGCGGCGATCGCCACGCCGCCCAGCCACGCGCCGCCCGCGTTGGCCAGGTTGAAGGCGGAGTGGTTGGAGGCGGAGGCCAGGGTCGGGGCGTCCTTCGCCTTGTTCATGACCAGCATCTGGAGCGGGGTCGTCGTCATGAAGCCCACGCCGCCCAGCAGCACCACCATCACCAGCGCCGCCCACTGCACGTGCACCGTGAACGGGAAGGCCACCAGGACCACCGTGAGCGCGCCGAGCGATCCGTACAGCGTCGGGCGCAGCGCGCGGTCCGTGAGGGGGCCGGCCGCCAGCGCTCCGAGCGTCATGCCGATGCCGAAGAGGGCCAGGACCAGGGTCACGGAGGATTCGCCGAAGCCCATCGCCTTCGTGGTCATGGCCGAGAGGTACGAGTACACCGCGAAGACACCGGCGAAGCCGAAGACGGCGGTGAGCAGGCCGAGGACGACCTGACGGTTGCCGAGGGCTCGCAGTTCGCGGCGGACGTCCTGGTGGGCCTCGACCGGGATCACGGGCACCAGACGGGCGAGGGCCGCCATCGCGGCGAGGCCGATCACCGCGACGACGAGGAAGGTGGCCCGCCAGCCGAGGTGCTGGCCGAGCAGGGTCGCCGCGGGTACGCCGACGATGTTGGCGACCGTCAGGCCGAGGAACATCGTCGCGACGGCCCGCGCCTGGCGGCCCTCGGAGACCAGCCGGGCGGCGACGACCGCGCCGACGCCGAAGAACGCGCCGTGCGGGAGTCCGGCGAGGAGGCGGCCCGCGATCAGCCAGCCGAAGTCCGGGGCGAGCGCGGAGGCCAGGTTGCCGACGGTGAACAGCGCCATCAGCGCCAGGAGCATCTTCTTGCGCGGGACGCGGGAGCCGAGACCGGTGAGGAGCGGTGCACCGAGGACGACGCCGATCGCGTACGCGGAGACGAGGTATCCGGCGGTGGGCACGGACGTTCCGAGGTCGTCCGCCACGTTGGGCAGCAGGCCCATCATGACGAACTCCGTCGTGCCTATGCCGAAGGCGCTCACGGCCAGGGCGAGGAGGGCCAGGGGCATGGTGAGGGGACCTTTCGCGTTCACTCGGGTCAGGGGCAGAACGAAGAGCCGTCGCCTCGGTGCGGACGCCGGGCGACGGCTGGGTCTTCTTTATGTATGCGACTGGAACAAATTGTCGCAGACGTTTTATGCCGCGAGGTGAACGGCCGGTTGCCCGACGGTTGTCACAGCTCCACGCGGGCCGCGATCGGGAGGTGGTCGCTGTCGGTCGCCGCCAGGGTCCAGGAGGCCAGCGGCTCGACGCCCTTGACCATGATCTGGTCGATCCGGGCCATCGGGAACGAGGCGGGCCAGCTGAATCCGAAGCCGTCGCCCGCCGCGCCCTGGGTGGAGCGCATCTGTGCGGTGACGGCGTTCAGCGAGCGGTCGTTCATCGTGCCGTTCAGGTCGCCGAGGAGGACGACGCGTTCCACGCGCTCGTCGGCGATGGCCTCGCCGAGGGCGTCGGCGCTGTTGTCGCGCTGGTTGGCGGTGAACCCGGCGTGCAGCTTCACGCGGACGGACGGCAGGTGCGCCACGTACACCGCGACCTCGCCCTGCGGGGTCTCGACCGTCGAGCGCATCGCCCGGGTCCAGCCCATCTTGATGTCGACGGGCTTGGTGTCGGCCAGCGGGAACTTGCTCCACAGGCCCACGGTGCCCTGGACCGAGTGGTACGGGTAGCGGCCGGACAGCGACTTCTCGTACGTGGAGACCTGCCGGCCAGGGAGTTCCTGGAGGGCCACGACGTCCGCCCCGGAGCCGGCGACCTGCTGGGCGGTGCCCTCGGGGTCGGGGTTGCCCGCGTTGACGTTGTGGGTGGCGACGGTGAGGTCGCCGCCGCCGCCGGACTTGTCGGTGAGCAGACCGCCGAACACGTTGAGCCAGACCACGGCGGGCAGCAGGAGCGCGATCAGGGCGGTCGCGGAGCGTCGCAGCAGGCCCAGGACCAGCAGCACCGGGATGAAGAGCGCGACCCACGGCAGGAACGTCTCGATGAGGCTGCCGAGGTTGCCGAGCCGGTTGGGGATCTGCGCGTGGACGACCATCAGCAGGGTCAGCAGCACCGAGCAGAGGGCCAGGACGATCCCGCGCCGCCAGACGCCCCGGTCGTTCCTCAGCCTGTCCCACAGGCCCCGGAAGCGGGATCCGCGGGCCCCGGGCTGCTCGGCGGTGCCGTTGTCCGTGTCCGCTCCGTACGCCTGCACCATCGCGCTGTCCTCACTGCCTTGCCCTGCACATCGCCGCGCCTTCGACCCTAGGTGATGAGCGGCGTCTTTCCCGCCGTCGGCTTCCCGACCCACCGGGCCGCCGACCTGGCGGCCCGCCCGATGTCCGATGTCCGACGACCGTACGGAGAGCCCGTACGGAGAGCAGGACGACTCAGGCGTGACGCCGGGTTCCGGTCCGGGGCGGGCCGGCGCGGCTTGTGACAGAACGATCACACTCGTCCGGGGGCGAGCCCTCCGAGCAGGGCGGCGATGACGCGGTCCACGAGGTCCTCGGGGAGCGGCGCGTCGGGGCGATGCACCGTGCGGACGAGCATGGGGCCGACGAAGAGGTCGTCGATCAGGTCCACGTCGAGGTCGTCGCGGAGTTCCCCGGCGGCCACCGCGCGCCGCACCGCCTCCAGCATGGCGAGGCGCCGGGGGGCGATCACCCGGCCGAAGTACTCCTCCCACAGCTTCGGGTGGCTCTTCATCTGGGCGAACATGTTGACCAGGAGCACCGAGGAACGCTGGGCGAGGCCCCGGGTGCGCATCGACTCCAGCATCACGCGCAGGTCGGCGAGTCCGGCGGTGCCGGAGACGGGCGGCTCGGGGGGCTCCATGTCGCGTACGACGTCGACGAAGAGCTCCTCCTTCCCGGACCAGCGACGGTAGATGGTGGCCTTGCCGACGCCCGCCGTGCGCGCGATGCGCTCGATGGAGAGGCCCGCCAGCGGTTCGCCCGCCTCCAGGAGGGCGATGACGGCGTCCAGGATCGCCCGCTCCACCGCTGCGGAGCGGGGCCGTCCGCGGCGGGGCTCCGGATCCGCCGGCCCGTCCGACGACCCGGGCGGCGGCGCGCCCCCGGTCCCTGCACCGCGCCGGTCCCGCTCGCCGTCCTGGCCTTGCACCGTGAAGCCGCCTCTCGCCGCGCCGTCGCCCTCGTACGTCCGCCTGCCGTTCCCGTACGTCCGTCGCCCGATTCTCGCCGACCCGGGAGGCGCGGAGCGACTGGCCTCGCCCCGTCGGGGCGGCCCACCGGGCCGTCAGCGACTCGGCTGCTCCTCCTGCTCCTCCCGCGCCTCCTGCTTCTGCCGCTTCTCCGCCGGACGGGATTCCCCGGTGGTCCCCGTCGCCGCCGGGGGCCGGCCGGGCAGGAACAGGCCGACGACGACGGCGCCGATCAGGGCGACGGCCGCCGAGCCGAGCGCGGTCACGTGCATGGCGCCGATGAACGCGTCGTTGGCGGCGGCGACCAGAGGCTTTCCGGCCACCGGGCCGAGCTTCTCGGCGACGCCGAGCGTGGCCTCGACGGACTCGCCGGCCACGTCCCTGACCCCGGCCGGGACCGCGCCGAGGTGGCCCTCGATGTCGCCCCGGTAGACGGTGGAGAGCACCGAGCCGAGAACCGCGATGCCGAGCGCCCCGCCGACCTGGCGGAAGGTGTTGTTGATCGCCGAACCGGAACCGGCCTTCTCGCGGGGAAGCGCCTGCATCACCGCGACGGTGACGGGCGGCATGATGTGCGCCATCCCGGTGCCCTGGACGAAGAAGACGAGGCACATCACCCACACCGGCGTACCGGCGTCGAACAGGGCGAACGACGCGAGTCCGGCAGCGACGAGCAGCATGCCCACCATGCAGACCGCGCGGGCGCCGAAGCGGTCGACGACCAGCCGGGCCCGGGGCGCGAAGATCATCTGGGCGGCGGCGAGCGGAACGATCAGCAGACCCGACTGGAGGGCGCTGTAGCCGCGCACGCTCTGGAGGTAGAAGGCGGAGAAGAACGTCACGCCCATGAGCGCGAAGAAGACCAGCGCTATCGCGGCGACGGCGGCGGCGAACGCGGGCTCGCGGAAGTACGTGATGTCGATCGCCGGGTGGCTGCTGCGCTTCTCGTGCCAGACGAATCCGGCCAGCACCAGCAGCCCGCCGACGATGGAGAGCAGCACGGTGGTGTCGGTGAAGTCGGCGAGTTCGCCGCCCCGGATGATCCCGTACACCAGCAGGACCAGGCCGACGATGGAGAGCGCGACGCCCACCGGGTCGACCTTGCCGGGCTTAGGGTCGCGGGAGTCCGGGACCAGCACGGCCATGGCGATGAGGGCGATCACGACCACGGGGACGTTCACGAGGAAGATCGAGCCCCACCAGAAGTGCTCCAGGAGCAGCCCGCCGGTGATCGGGCCGATGGCGATGCCGAGGCCGACGCTGCCCGCCCAGATGCCGATGGCCTTGGGCTGCTCGTCGCGCTCGAAGACGTTCACCAGGACGGCGAGGGTGGCGGGCATCACGAAGGCCGCGCCGAAGCCCATCAGGGCCCGCCAGGTGATGAGCTCACCGGGCGAGGCGGAGAAGGCGGCCAGGGCGGAGCCGATGCCGAAGACCAGGATGCCGGCGAGGAGGACCTTCTTGCGGCCGATCCGGTCGCCGAGCAGGCCCGCGGTGAACAGCAGTCCGGCGAAGACGAGCGTGTAGGAGTTGATCGCCCACTCCAGCTCGCTCTGGGTGGCGCCGATGCCGGTGGGGGCGGGGCTCGCGATGGTCTTGACCGCGACGTTCAGGATCGAGTTGTCCAGCACCACGATGAGCAGGCTGAACATGAGGACGGCGAGGATCCACCAACGGCGGCGGTGGATCGCCTCGGGAACACGGGGCGCGGCGGCGGGAGCGCCGGACGGAAGGGGCATGGGGACGACCCTAACCCTATATTCGATACGAGACCGTCTCGTATTGTTAAAGCTTTTCCCAACGCCCCGGGAGCCCTCCGTGCGGGCCCACTTCCCGAGTGGCGGGGCGGGATGCCACCATGGGAGGGATCCGGGGACGCCGTCAGGGCGCCTCGAGATGACGAAGGAGCCGTTGGCCATGTCGCTTCAGGCTGCGCAGAATCAGTCCTCCCCCGCGGGTGGCGCCGCTTCCCCCGCCGACAGCAGCAAAGCGCTGTACGGAGGGAAGTCCACCCGCCGCATCACCGTCCACGACATCGCCGCCGCCACCGAGCGCGGCGAGAAGTGGCCGATGCTCACCGCCTACGACGCGATGACCGCGTCCGTCTTCGACGAGGCCGGGATCCCGGTCATGCTCGTCGGGGACTCGATGGGCAACGTCCACCTCGGCTACGAGACCACCGTGCCCGTCACGATGGACGAGATCGCCATGCTGTCCGCCGCCGTCGTACGCGGCACCAAGCGCGCGCTCGTCGTCGCCGACCTGCCCTTCGGCTCGTACCAGGAGGGACCCGTCCAGGCGCTGCGCAACGCCACCCGGCTGATCAAGGAGTCGGGCGTCGGCGCGGTCAAACTGGAGGGCGGCGAGCGCTCCCACGAGCAGATCCGGCTGCTGGTCGAGTCCGGCATCCCGGTCATGGGCCACATCGGTCTGACCCCGCAGTCCGTCAACGCGATGGGCTACCGCGTCCAGGGGCGCGGCGAGGAGGCCGCCCAGCAGCTGCTGCGCGACGCCAAGGCCGTTCAGGACGCGGGCGCGTTCGCCGTCGTGCTGGAGCTGGTGCCCGCCGAGCTGGCCGCCGAGGTCACCCGTACGCTGCACATCCCGACCGTCGGCATCGGCGCCGGTTCCGCGACCGACGCCCAGGTGCTCGTCTACACCGACATGGTCGGGCTGACCGGCGGCAAGGTGCCGCGCTTCACCAAGCAGTACGCCGATCTCCGCCAGGTCCTCGGCGACGCGGCGAAGGAGTTCGCCGACGAGGTCGTCGGCGGCACGTTCCCGGCGGCTGAGCACACCTTCCACTGATCCACCGGGCCCCGCCGGTCTTGCCCCGGCGGGGCGCCCACCAGCCATTTCCCGCACCACCGACAGCCCGCCGACATCCCCCATCGGCGGGCTGTCGCCTGCGCGGAGCCCGGTGCCGGGCCGTGTCGGCGGGCTGTCGGTGAGCTGTCGGTGGGCCTTGGTCCCATGGTGGACATGGAACGAATCGACAAGAACCCCAGCAGCGGCCGGAACGCCGTCGAGGTGCGGGGGCTGGTCAAGCACTACGGCGAGACCAAAGCACTGGACGGCGTGGACCTCGACGTCCGCGAAGGCACCGTCCTCGGTGTGCTCGGCCCCAACGGCGCAGGCAAGACCACCCTCGTACGCTGCCTGTCCACCCTCATCACCCCCGACGCCGGCCACGCGGTCGTCGCGGGCTACGACGTGGTGAAGCAGCCCCGGCAGCTGCGCCGCACCATCGGCCTCACCGGGCAGTACGCCTCGGTCGACGAGAAGCTCTCCGGCTGGGAGAACCTCTACATGATCGGCCGGCTGCTGGACCTGCCGCGCAAGAGGGCGCGGGCCCGCGCGGACGAGCTGCTGGAGCGGTTCTCGCTCACCGAGGCCGGCAAGCGCGCCTGCATGGAGTACTCCGGCGGAATGCGCCGCCGGCTCGACCTGGCCGCCTCCATGATCGGCAGCCCGGCCGTGCTCTACCTGGACGAGCCCACGACGGGGCTCGACCCCCGGACCCGTAACGAGGTCTGGGACGAGGTGCAGCGGATGGTGGCCGAGGGCGCGACCGTCCTGCTGACCACCCAGTACATGGAGGAGGCGGAGCAGCTCGCCAAGGAGCTGACCGTCATCGACCGGGGGAAGATCATCGCCCGGGGCGGGGTCGACGAGCTGAAGGCCAAGGTCGGCGGACGCACCCTCCAGATCCGGCCGTCGGACCCGGCGGAGCTGGCCGCGATGGCGCAGGCGATCCGGGAGGCCGGACTCGACGGCATCGCCGGTGCGCAGGCCGTGCCGGACGAAGGGCTGCTGTACGTGCCGATCCTCAGCGACCAGCAACTGACCGCCGTCATCGGGCTGCTGGGCGTGCGCGGCTTCTCCCTCGCCCATGTCTCCACCGCCCTGCCCAGCCTCGACGAGGTGTTCCTCGCGATCACCGGCGACAAGGCCGCCCACCTCTCCGACCCTGCTCTCCAGGAGGTCGCCGCATGAGCACCACCACCCTGACCCCCGCCCCGGCCGGGTCCGCGAGCCCCGCACCGTCGCATGCGGCCGTGGCCGACGAGGGTCGGATCGGGCTGCGGGCCAACCTCCGGCACATCGGAGCCCTGGCGCGCCGCAATCTGCTCCAGATCAAGAAGGACCCGGAGTCGATGTTCGACGTCCTTCTGATGCCGATCATCTTCATCCTGCTCTTCGTGTACGTCTTCGGCGGCTCGGTCGGCGCCAGCCTCGGCGGGAACCGGCAGGAGTACGTGAACTACCTGGTGCCGGGGCTGATGGCGATGATGGGGCTGAACATCGCCATGGCCGTCGGCACCGGCGTCAACGACGACTTCCGCAAGGGGGTGATGGACCGGTTCCGGACGATGCCGATCGCCCGGTCATCGGTGCTCATCGCCAAGATCGTGGTCGAGCTGGGCCGGCTGATGGTCGCCATGCTCATCCTGCTCGCCATGGGGTTCGCGGTCGGCATGGAGCTGAACGGTTCGGTGTTCGGGCTGCTCGCGGCGGTGGCGCTGTCGGCGGTGTTCGGCGCCGCCATCATGTGGATCTTCATCCTGCTCGGGCTGTCCATGAAGACGGCCCAGGCTGTTCAAGGGACGGCGATGCTCGTGCTGATGCCCCTGCAGTTCGGTTCCTCGATCTTCGTGCCGACCCAGACCATGCCGGGCTGGCTCCAGGCCTTCACCGACTACAACCCGCTCTCCAACCTCGCGGACGCGGCGCGGGCGCTCATGCAGGGCGACCCGGTCGGCAACTCGGTCTGGTGGACGCTCGCCTGGGCCGCCGGGATCACGGTGGTGATGGCTCCGCTGGCCGTGGCCAAGTTCCGCAAGAAGGCCTGAGCGGAGACCGGGGCAAAGAAGCGTCACGCCGCCGACGGGTCCGGCCGGTACTTCTCCGCCAGGGCGGTGGCCTCATCGAGGGTGAGGCCACCCCCCTCTTCGTACGCCGCCGTGTACATCGCGTCGTCGTCGAGCCGGGCTCGGACGGCGTTCTCGGCGAGCACCAGATTGCGGGCCTCCATCATGCTGGGCACATGCCCCTTCGGCAGGAGCGTCGCCTGGAACGCCAGCAGCCGGGCGGCGTCCTTCGCCGCGTCGGCGCCGCCGAACCCGGCGAGCGCCTGGGCGATGGCCGTCAGATGAGCCGAGGGCATCTGCGGGGCCACCATCATCGACAGCGACTCCCGCGCACTCCTCAGAGCGGTCAGCGCGTTGTCGAGGGCGGCGGCGTGGTCGCCGTCGAGGTTGTCCAGCCAGGCCAGCACGCCGTAGATGAAGCCGCCGAAGATGGCGACATCGCGGGACGTGAAGTCCTCGCGGACCAGATGCGCCTGCTGGCGGGCCTCGTCCACGCGCCCCTGGAGACCGAGCACGAATCCCAGGTGCATCCGGGCCATCGGCGTAGCCTCGTGGCCCGACTCCCGCCCGTTCTCGGTGACGTCGCGCAGGATGGCCTCGGCCTCCGGGAGGCGGTCGAGCTCGATGAGGGCTCCGGCGTAGCGGGACCGCAGCAGTGACGCCTGGCTCTGGGCGCCGATCTTCCGCGCGTACTCCACGGCCTCCCGGTAGTCGTCCAGCGCCGCGCTGAAGTCACCGGCCCGCTCGTTGGCCTCGCCCCGAGCGGAGAGCGCCTCGGCCGCGCCCCAGTCGTCGCCCAGCCGGGTGTAGATCTCCAGGCTCTCGTCGGCGTCGGCGCGCGCGTCCCCCACCCGCGCGGGGCTGTTCGCCAGGAGGTTGGCACGGGTGTGGAGCGCGGAGCCCAACTCCCACTCGCCGCCGTACATCCGGGAGGCCCTGACCGTTTCGTCGAGCGCGATGTACAGCTGCTCCTGACCACCGGTGAGCATGATCGCGAACAGCCAGAACGTTCCGGGCATGCGGCAGGTCTGCGGCATGCCCGGCCGGTAGGCGTCCGCGATGATCCGCAGGCGGTCCTTGCCCTCCGGGGTCGACCATTGGCTGATCGCGTTGTCCACACCGGCCAGTTGGATCAGTGACACCCCGCGCCGTGCCTCCGCGAGTTGTTCGTCGGCCATCGGTGGGGGCCGGTCGGTGGACCGTTCCAGAAGCGAGGGAGCCCGGACGCCGGGCGCGGCGAAGGGGTCGGGGCCGAGCGAGCCGGCGGACTCGCTCCACTGGCGTGCGTCCGACCGCAGATCGCGCAGCATCCAGTACCAGGCCATCGACAGCACGATGCACAGCGCCTCGTGCTCGTCCCGGGCGGCGACGGCATGGCGGAGCGCGGTGCGCAGGTTCTCGTACTCGCGCTGGAAGACCGCGATGGCGTCGCGCTGTCCGCCGCCGCGCACCTTCGGGCCGGTGATCCGGGCAAGCTCCCGGTAGTGGGTCAGATGGCGGCGCTCGACGGCGTCCCGTTCGGCGGCCTTCGCCAGGCGCTCCGCGGCGTACTCGCCGACTGTCTCCAGCAGCCGGTAGCGCATCTCCCCGTCCCCGCCGGGTGCGGCGACGACGAGCGACTTGTCGACGAGGGAGCCGAGCAGGGAGGCGACGTCGAGGGAGTCCACGGTGACGCCGTCGGCCGGCGCGGGCAGGGCGCAGACCTCCTCGGCGGCGGCGAGCGAGCAGCCTCCGGCGAAGACGGAGAGGCGGCGCAGCACGGCGCGTTCGGCGGCGTCCAGCAGGTCCCAGGACCAGTCGACGACGGCACGCAGGGTCTGCTGGCGGGGCAGCACGGTGCGGCTGCCGTTGCTGAGGAGGCGGAAGCGGTCGTCGAGGCGGTCGGCGATCTGGCGCGGGGTGAGCATCCGGAGCCGGGCGGCGGCCAGTTCGATGGCGAGCGGCAGCCCGTCCAGCCGACGGCAGATCTCGGCGCAGGCGGCGGCGGTCTCCTCGTCCGCGTCGGTACGGAACCCGGGGCGGGCGGCCGCCCCGCGCTCGGCGAGCAGGCGCAGCGCCATCGGGTCGGGCAGCGGATCGACGGGGCGGACGAACTCGCCCGGCACGCCCAGCGGTTCGCGGCTGGTCGCGAGGATCGTCAGCTGCGGGCAGTGGGTCAGCAGCTGATCGGCGAGGGCGGCCGCGGCCCCGATGACGTGCTCGCAGTTGTCCAGGAGGAGCAGCATCCGGCGCGGGGCGCAGTGCTCGGTGAGGCGTACGAGGGGGTCCGCGGCGGTGCGGTCGGTGGCTCGCAGCTCTTCGGCGCCGGCGCCGCGCAGTACGGTCTCGCGGGCGCCGAGCTCGGTCAGGACGGCTTCGGGCACGGTGTCCGGGTCGTCGACGGGGGCCAGTTCGGCGAGCCAGACGCCGTCGGGCCAGGCTGCGGCGGCGGCCTCCCCGGTCTCCTGGGACAGCCGGGTCTTGCCCGCGCCGCCGGGGCCGAGGAGGGTGACGAGCCGGGCGCGGCCGAGGTCCTCGCGCAGGGCGGCGATGTCGGTGTCGCGGCCGACGAAGCTGGTGAGCCGGGCGCGGAGGTTCCCGTGGGCGGGCGGCCTCCCGGACGCGGGCCGGGGCGCGGGGTCCGGGGCGGGCGAGGCCGAGGGCTGCCGGGCCGGGGGCTGCTGGGCCCGGGGGTCCGCCACGGCGTCCGGGGCGGGCGGTCCGGCCGGTTCCTGGTGGAGCAGTTCGGCGTGCAGGGCGCGCAGGGCCGGGCCCGGGGCGGTGCCGAGGCGGTCGTCGAGGAGGGTGCGGACCTCCTCGTACACGGCCAGTGCCTCGGCGGGGCGTCCGGCGTCCCGCAGGGCCCCGATGCGCAGGGCCTGGAGCGGTTCGTCGAGCGGGTGGGCGTCGCAGAGCACGGCCAGCTCCGGCAGCGCCTCCCCCGGTCTCCCGAGGGCGAGGAGGGCCCCGAGCGCGGCCCGCCGGGCGTCGAGCCTGCGGGCCTCCCAGCGGGACGCGGTCGCCGTCCGGTCAGGCAGATCGGCGAGGGCCGGCCCGTTCCACAGGGCGAGGGCCTCCCGCAGGACGGCGAGGGCTCCCGCCGCGTCGCCGTCCTCCAGGGCCCGGCTCCCCTCCCCCGCCAGCCGCTCGAAGCGGTGCAGGTCCACGGCGTCCGGCGGGGCGGCGAGCCGGTAGCCGCCCGCCACGGACTCCACGGCGCCGCGGCCCAGGGCCCGCCGCAGTCGCCCGACGAGGGCCTGGAGCGCGCCGGCCGCGTCGGCGGGCGGATCGCCGTCCCACACCTCGTCGACGAGGTGCCCGGCCGGGACGGTCCGTCCGGGGCGCAGTGCGAGAACGGTGAGCAGGGCGCGCAGCCGCGCCCCGCCGAGGGCGACGGCCGTGCCGTCGTCGCGGAGTGCCCGGGTGGTGCCGAGGACGCAGTAGTGCACGGGCCCATTGTCCGTGACGGAGCGGGGCGCGGCGTTGACAGGGTGGAACTCCGTCACCGGTCCCCGACGTTCCCGCCCTGCCGGGCCGTACGATCGCCTTTCCCGGCCCCCTTCGCCGCGCCAGCCCCTCCCAGTCCTCCCAGTCCTCTCAGCCCCCTCAGCCCCCTCAGCCCCCTCAGCCCAGGAGTCGAACACCGATGACCACCACAGCCACCCGCGGCGACCGGAGGATCAGCCCGGTCTTCCTCGGTATCGCCGCCGTCACCGCGGTCGCGGGCTGGGCGGTGTGGACGGGCTTCGCGGACGCCACCGGTTTCGCGGTCTTCCTGTTCGTCACCGGGGCCTGGATCGTCTCGCTCTGCCTCCACGAGTACGCGCACGCCCGCACCGCACTGCACAGCGGGGACCTGTCGGTGGGGGCGAAGGGCTATCTGACGCTCAACCCGCTGAAGTACACGCACGCCCTGCTGAGCATCGTGCTCCCGGTGCTCTTCGTGATCATGGGCGGGATCGGGCTGCCCGGCGGCGCGGTGTACATCGAGCGCGGCCGGATCCACGGGCGGTGGAAGCACAGCCTGATCTCGGCGGCGGGCCCGCTGACGAACGTGGCGTTCGCGATCGTGTGCACGGCCCCGTTCTGGCTGGACGCGCTGGACGGGGTGCCGCGCGCCTTCAGCTACGCGCTGGCTTTCCTCGCGATGCTCCAGGTGACGGCGGCGATCCTGAACTTCCTGCCGATCCCGGGTCTGGACGGCTACGGGGTGATCGAGCCCTGGCTCTCGTACAGAATCCGCCGTCAGGTGGAGCCGATCGCGCCGTTCGGGCTGATCGCGGTGTTCGCGATCCTGTGGATTCCCGAGGTGAACATCGCCTTCTTCGACGCGATCCACGCGCTGCTGCGCGCACTGGGCGTCGAGGAGTTCCAGCGGTACTGCGGCTATGACCTGTACCGCTTCTGGCGGGGCCTCTTCGACGAGCAGGACCCGGGCTGCGCGGTGGGCTGACCGCTCGGCGCCCGGGGCCGCTCCGTCAGACCGCCGGTGCGGTGGGCCCGGTGTCCGGGGCGGCGGTCCTGGCGGCCCGGGAGCCGCGCAGGGCCGCGGCGAGAATCGCCACGGCGACACCGGCGAAGGCCCAGGCGCCGAGAATCCAGAGGGCGGCGGTTGTGGCGTTGCCGTCGAAGTAGACGGTGTTGCGCACGACGGTCGTCCCCGCGCCCGGAGGGAGGGCCTGGCCGATCGCGCTCCAGAACGGCGGCAGCAGGGAGGACGGGTACACCCCGCCGGAGCTGGGGTTGCCCAGGATCGTGAAGATCAGGATGGTGAGGCCGAGGCCGACCGTGCCGGCCACCGACTGGAGGGCGACACCCACCGCGCCGGAGGCGAACACCACCAGGGTGCCGATGCCGACCAGCTCCCAGAACGCGCCCGGCAGGCAGTCCAGCACCGGGCCCACGATGATCGCGCCGCCGATGCCCGAGACGAAGCCGTACGGCAGCATCGCCGTCAGCCGGACCAGGGTGCGCCGCAGCGTGGGCTTCTTGGAGCCGGCCGCCATGTTCAGGGCCGAGGCCGCGAGGTAGCCGCCGATGGTCCAGCTGAGGACGAGGTAGAAGGACGACAGGCCCCGCGAGTCTCCCGCGGCCGGCGGACGGAGGTCCCGTACGACGATCGTGCGGTTCTCCGCCCTGGCGACCTCCTGGAGGATCTCGGTGGCCGCGGTGGTGGCCGATGGCCCGCCCGCCGAGGCGACGAGCAGCGTGTCGGTGCGTACGGCCGGGTCCACGACGAGGGCGGCGTCGGTGCGCCGGTCCAGCAGCCGCGCGCGTGCCTGGGCGCGGTCCGCGACGGCGGTGACCTGGAGCGGGTCGCCGGGCAGCGCGTCGAGGCGGGCCACCAGGTCCCGCTGCACGGCGGGCGGGGCGACCAGGGTGATCGGCACCTTGTGCGGCTCGGGCGCGTGGAAGGCGCCCATGTAGGAGAGGGCGAAGCCCAGTTGCAGCAGGAGCACCCCGAGCATGACGAGCGCCGCCCGGGTGGTGACGGCGTCGCGCACCTCTTCCCAGAAGCCCCGGGGCTCGCCGCCGGTCTGTGCGGTCGCCCCCGAAACGTTGTCCCTCGCGTCTGCCACGCGGCCTCCCTCGTCCTGCTCCGCCACGGCCGTGGCGGGGCCGTCACATGCTCGGCTCCGTCACGGCGTCCGTTCGCCGGGGCACGCCCGGGGAGCGGGACGCACGACCTGATTGGCGGAGGCCCGCGCGCGGTGGGAGGGAGGGGCGACGGGAGGCAGGTGAAGGCCGGCCCGCGTCGGAGGCGGTGGTCAGCCCGCCCAGGAGGCCGGGGTCAGCCCGCGTCGGAGGCGGTGGTCAGCCGGTGCCGGCGGACGTAGAACCAGGTCATGTTCGACGACAGCCCCGCGATGAGCACCCACACGATCCCGAGCAGGCTGCCCTGGGCGAAGGAGACCACGGCCGCCACGACGGCGAGGACGCAGACGACGAGGGCGTAGAGAGCGATGCGGGGCATGGGGGTCGGCTCCTGTCGGGAACGGGTCGCGCTCCCTGCCGGGAACGGTCGCGGTCCCGTCCAGTGTCCCCCATGCCCCGTTGTGCCCCGCCTCGGGGAGCGCCCGGGGCCGGTCCCGGCGCTCCCCGGGGCGGCGGGGTCCGTCAGACGTCGGTGGTGCGCAGGCCGGCGTGGGCCTTGTAGCGGCGGTTGACCGAGATCAGGTTGGCGACCAGCGACTCGACCTGGTGGGCGTTGCGCAGCCGGCCCGCGAAGATGCCCCGCATGCCGGGGATCCGGCCGGCCAGTGCCTGGACGAGGTCGGTGTCGGCGCGCGCCTCGCCCAGGACCAGCACGTCGGTGTCGATCTCCTCGATGGACTCGTCCTGGAGCAGCACGGCCGAGAGGTGGTGGAAGGCGGCGGTGACCCGGGAGTCCGGCAGCAGGGCGGCGGCCTGTTCGGCGGCGCTGCCCTCCTCCGGCTTGAGGGCGAAGGCGCCCTTCTTGTCGAAGCCGAGCGGGTTGACGCAGTCGATGACGAGCTTGCCCGCCAGCTCCTCCCGCAGGGACTGGAGCGTCTTGGCATGGCCGTCCCACGGCACGGCGACGATCACGATGTCGCTGCGCCGGGCGCACTCCGCGTTGTCCGCGCCCTCGACGCCGAAGCCCAGCTCGGCCGCCGCCTGCTCGGCGCGGGCCGCGTCCCGGGAGCCGAGGGTGACCTTCTGTCCGGCGCGGGCGAGCCGGTAGGCGAGGCCGCGCCCCTGCGGGCCGGTCCCGCCGAGCACGCCGACGCTGAGGCCGGACACGTCGGGAAGGTCCCAGGGGTCCTTGGCGGGGGGCTTGGGCGCGCTGCCGCTGTCCTGTGTAGTCATGGGCCGACCCTACTGCCAGGTAGTACCCGGGGAGGCCGCCCTTGCGGTCGCCGCCCGACCCGGTTCCGTTCCCCGCGCGGTCCCCCGTTCGGGTGAGGTGGCGGCCGACGGGACCGGCCGTGGCGGTGGGCCGGGCAGGATGCCGGGCCATGGATGCCGTACGCGTCGCCCTGCTCCGCGATGTGCTGGCCGGGACCCGGTGGCCGCAGGACGCCCGCCGGTTCGCGCTGGCCCTGCGCACCTCCGTCGTCCCTCGTGGCGGCGGCCTGCTGCTGGCGGGGACCGAAGCGTACGAGCCGTGGCATCTGGCGGCCCATCTGTCCGACGAGTCCGCCTGGTCGGGGCTGCCGGAGCTGGCGCCCACCCTCGTACGGCACCGGGTGGCGGCGGGCGATCCGGCGCATCTGACGGTCGGGCTCGGCCGGATCGCGGCGGCGGGGCGGGGCGAGACGCTGCTGCTGGTCGCGCCGGAGCGGCCGGGCGACCGGCTGCTGGAGCGGGTGCACGACGCCCGGCGGGCCGGAGCGCGGGTGCTCACCCTGGACGGCGGCGACCCGGACGTCGGCGGCCTGGCGCACGAGTCGCTGGTGGTCGCCGGGGACGACGTGGACCTGGACATCGTGCAGCACCTGGTGAGCGCGGCCGCCGGGGAGAACGGGAGGCCTCCGGCGGGCGGCCGGCGCACCTTCCGGGACCGGCTCGCCCGGCTGGCCGACCAGCTGACCCAGCCGCCGCCGGCCCGCTGGTAGCACGCGGTCCCGGGGCGTACCCGGATCCCGGCCGGAGCGGCCGTGCCGGGATATCGGCTTGCCCGGAACGCCCGGTACTCCGGATCATGGCCCTTCGTGACCTCAGCACCCCCGTCGCCCGCGACCCCTCCCACCCCCTCCTCGCCGCTGTCGGCCCGGCTCCGCGGCCTGCTGCCGGACCTCTCGCCGTGGCGTTCCTCGCCGGACTTCCGGCTGCTGTGGGTGCAGGGCCTGATCACGTACTTCGGCAGCTTCATGGCGCTCATCGCGCTGCCGCTGCAGATCAAGGACCTCACGGGCTCCCCGCTCGCGGTCGGGGCGATGGGCGCGGTGGAGCTGGTGCCCCTGGTGGTCTTCGGGCTGTACGGCGGGGCGCTCGCGGACTCGGCGGACCGTCGCCGGGTCATCCTGCTCACCGAGGCGGGGCTCGGGGTGCTCGCCGCGATCCTGCTGGTGAACGCCCTGCTGCCGGAGCCTCTGCTGTGGCCGCTGTACGTGGTGGCCGGCGGGGTGTCCGCGCTCGCCGGGCTCCAGCGGCCCGCGCTGGACTCCCTGATGGCCCGGATCGTGCCGCACAGGCAGCAGACGGCGGCGGCCGCGCTGAACTCGCTGCGCTGGCAGATCGGGGCCATCGCGGGCCCGGCGCTGGCCGGTCTGGTGGTGGCGTACGCGGGTCACGGCACGGCGTACGGGGTGACGGTGTGCACGTTCGCCGTCTCCGTGGTGCTCTGTCTGCGGCTCACCCCCGCGCCGCCGGCCGGTGACGCGCAGAAGCCGTCGCTGCGCGGGATCGTCGAAGGGGCGCGGTACGCGTGGAGCCGGCCGGTGCTGCTGGGGACGTACGCGATCGACCTGGCGGCGATGTTCTTCGCCTTCCCGAACACGATCTTCCCGTTCCTGGCGGACGACCTGGACGCGGAGTGGTCGCTGGGCCTGATGTACGCGGCGGGCTCGGTCGGCTCGCTGGCACTGGGGCTGACCAGCGGCTGGACGAGCCGGGTGCGCAGGCACGGGCTGTTCGTGGTGTTCGGTGCGGCGGCGTGGGGTCTGGCGATCGCCGCGGCGGGCTGGTTCTCCAGTGTGTGGGTGGTGCTGCTCTGCCTGGCCGTGGCGGGGGCGGGCGACATGCTGAGCGGGCTGGGGCGCGCGACGATCTGGAACCAGACGATCCCGGAGGAGCTGCGGGGCCGGCTGGCGGGCATCGAGGTGCTCTCGTACAGCGTCGGCCCGCAGCTGGGCCAGGTGCGGGCCGGGGCGATGGCGGGCTGGACGGGAACCCGGTCGGCGATCTGGACGGGCGGAGTGGCGTGCGTGGCGTCGGTGGTGCTGTTGACCGCCGCGCTGCCGAAGTTGGTGCGGTACGACTCGGAGACGGATGAGGATGCGGTGCGGAGGCGGGAGGCCCGGGTGGAGGGGTGACCCGGGGCTCCGCCCCGTACCCCGCTCCTCAAGCGCCGGAGGGGCTGGAGTGCGGCCGCCAGCGCCGGAGCGGCTGAAAAGATGTCCTCAATCGTCGGACGGGCTTGATCTGCCCTTGTCCTCGTCGTGCCACTTGGGGTCCGTGTCCCAGTCCAGGTTGCGGTCGCGCGCGGTGTCCATCGCGTGCTGGGCCGCCTCGCGGGAGGTGTAGGGGCCGAACCGGTTCTGCGCCGGGCACTCCGGGCCTTCCTCGACCTTCTTGTGCTCCAGGCAGTAATACCATTCGCCCGGTTTGCCGACCGTGCGCTTCTTGAACAGGGCCATCGACTGCTCCTTTCCTTGTCGCCATGGTGCCCCCGGGGCCGCTGGTTAGACTCGCTGACATGTCTGGCCAGTCGCTTCTCGTACCAGGGGAGATCACTCCCGTCCGTTCCGTACCCGGAAACATCCGGCGTCCCGAGTACGTGGGGAAGCCGGCTCCGACGCCGTACACCGGCCCGGAGGTCCAGGACGCCGATACCGTGGAGCGGATGCGCGTCGCGGGCCGTATCGCCGCGCAGGCGATGGAGGAGGCCGCCAAGCACATCGCCCCGGGGGTCACCACCGACGAGCTCGACCGGGTCGCCCACGACTTCATGGTCGATCATGGCGCGTACCCCTCGACGCTCGGCTACCGGGGCTTCCCGAAGTCGCTGTGCACCTCGCTGAACGAGGTCATCTGTCACGGCATCCCCGACTCCACCGTGCTGCGCGACGGCGACATCGTGAACCTGGACGTCACCGCGTACATCAACGGCGTGCACGGCGACAACAACGCCACCTACCTCTGCGGCGATGTGGACGAGGAGTCGCGGCTGCTGGTCGAGCGCACCCGGGAGTCACTGAACCGGGCGATCAAGGCGGTCCGGCCCGGGCGCCAGATCAACGTCATCGGCAGGGTCATCGAGTCGTACGCGAAGCGGTTCGGCTACGGGGTCGTCCGCGACTTCACCGGGCACGGGATCAACACCTCGTTCCACTCCGGCCTGATCATCCCGCACTACGACAGCCCCCACGCCACCACGGTGATGCAGCCGGGCATGACGTTCACCATCGAGCCGATGCTGACGCTGGGCACCCACGAGTACGACATGTGGGAGGACGGCTGGACCGTGGTGACGAAGGACCGGAAGAGGACGGCCCAGTTCGAGCACACGCTGGTGGTCACGGAGACCGGGGCGGAGATCCTCACCCTTCCGTAAGCCCCCCGCCGACAGTCGCCTATCACCCCAAAGCGCACATAACAGCACCCTCCGCCTTGTTTGCCCGTAGTTTTTTACCGACAGGCAGTCGGGAACCAGTTGACTTAGGTAAACCTAAGTAGGAGGATCGGCGTACCGGCACGCGCCGCCGCGGCGATCGCCTGCCGATATTTCCGTCTCTTTCTGGACTTCCCGTCCCCTCGGTCCCCGGAGGCCCGCCTTGGACGCAACCGCCACCGTCACTCCCTTCTCGACGCTCATCCGCACCGCGTCGCACGAGCAGCACACCGAGGCCGAGACCTCGACCTTCATGAGTGACCTGCTCGGCGGGCGGCTGGGAGTGGACGCATACACGCGCTACACCGAGCAGCTGTGGTTCGTGTACCGGGCGCTGGAGGAGGGTGCGGAGGTCCTGCGCGACGACCCGGTCGCCGGGCCGTTCATACAGCCCGAGCTGATGCGCTCCACCGAGCTGGAGCGCGATCTGGCGCACCTGCGCGGGGTCGACTGGCGCGAGGGTCTTGAGCCGCTGCCCGCCACCGCGGCGTACGCGGCCCGGGTCGCGGAGTGCGCGCGCACCTGGCCCGCCGGTTACATCGCCCACCACTACACGCGGTACCTCGGCGACCTCTCGGGCGGTCAGATCATCCGCGACAAGGCGGAGAAGACCTGGGGCTTCGAGCGCAAGGGCGACGGCGTCCGGTTCTACGTCTTCGAGGAGATCACCAACCCCGCCGCCTTCAAGCGGGGTTATCGCGAGCTGCTGGACGCGGTGAACGCCGACGACCTGGAGAAGCAGCGCATCATCGAGGAGTGCAAGCGCGCCTTCGCGCTGAACACCGCGGTCTTCCGCGAGTTGGGCGACGTCTTCCCGCTCAGCGCGTAACCGCCGGCGTACGGTTCGCCGCCGCCCGGGGCTCAGCCCCGGGCGGCCATCAGGACGCGGCCCCCGACCTCCACCGTGCCGTCCGGCGCGGGTGCGGTGAGGATCTGGGAGCCGCGTCCCTGGGTGATGTTCAGGGCCCGGCCGAGGTGTGCGCTCAGCAGCACGGCCGCGGCCCCCGTCGCCTCGTCCTCCTCGATGCCTTCGCCCCGCCTCGGGAAGGCCCGCGCCCGGACCCGTCCGGCCGCCTCGTCCTCCCAGGCCCAGGCGTAGAGCCAGCCCTCGCCGGGCGGCGGTCCCGGCAGCGCCTCGACCTCGGCGGCGCTCGCGTACTGCTGGAGCGTGCGCGGCGGGACCCACTCGGGGCGGGCGGCGATCCAGGTGAACTCCCCGTCCTGGCGCGCGAACACGTCCCCGACGGCCAGCTCCAGGACCTCCAGGTCCAGCAGCCAGGCGGTGCCCACCAGCGGGTGTCCGGCGAACGGCAGCCGCAGCCCCGGGGTGTGGATGTCCACCCGGCCGCGTTCCGGGTCATCGACGAACACGGTCTCGCTGAAGCCCAGTCGCCGGGTCAGCCGCTGCCGGGAGGCCTCGTCGGGGTGGCCGCTCCCGTCGCGTACGACGCCGAGGGCGTTGCCGTGCCGGCCGTCGGGTCCGCAGAACACCCGCAGGACGTCGATGCCCCGGGGTACGTCGTAGTCGTTCACGGGGGCATTCAAGCACTGCCGGGCGCCGGGGCGGAAAGCACGGGCGGAACGGCCCGGGGCCGTACCGGCGAGCACGGGTGCTGCCGGTACGGCCCCGGGGGACGTGCGGGTGGTGCGGGTGGGTCAGGCGGTGGTGTCGCGGCGACGGCGCGCGGCGAGCACGATACCGGCGCCGGCCGCCACGACGACGCCGGAGGCGGCGATCAGGGCGCCGGTCGGGACGTCGGAGCCGGTGGCGGCCAGGGAGCCGGAGCCGCCGACCGAACCGCCGCCGACCGTGCCGCCGCCGGTGGTCGAACCGCCCGCCGTGGAGCCGCCGGTGGAGCCCGAACCGCCGGTGGAGCCGGAGCCGCCGGTGGAGCCGGCCGGGAGCTGGGCGTCCTTGTCGATGGAGACCGCGACGTTCAGGGCGTCGAGCGCCTCGCCCTTCTTGTAGAAGCCGCCGAACGCCTTGGCGCCGTCCGCGGTGAGCGTCGTCGGGACGTTCTTGAGGTTCACGATGCCGCCCTTGGCGGCGAGCGCGCCGGCGGGCACCTTCAGCTCGGCGAAGGACAGGCCGGTGAACTTGCTGACCTTGCCGGTCTTCTGGTCCTTGGAGGAGACGTCGGCGAGGAGCGTGCCGGAGGCGCCCTCGATGTCGACCTTCAGGTTGCTGAGAGCCAGGTCGAGGACGTACTCGCCCTTGGTCTCGTGGCCGAGGAAGCGGACCTTGCCCTTGAACGCGGCGTCGAGGGTGTTCTTGTCGGCGTCGAGGCGGCCGGTCGCCCTGGTGAAGCGGTAGCTGTCGCCGTCGGCGGACGCGCCGTCGCTCGTCACGATCTTGCCGTGGGCGATCGGGCCGACCACGTAGGCGCGGAACTTCTCCCTGACGCCCCAGTCGAGATTGCCGTCGACGACCGGGCCGCTGACGGGCGCGGCGGTCTCGGAGGCGGTCGGGGCCGGATCGGCGCTCGGGTCCTCGGAGGGGTCCTTCGACGGGTCCTTGCTCGGGTCCTCGGAGGGATCCTTGCTCGGGTCCTTCGAGGGGTCCTTGCCCGGGTCGTCCGACGGGTCCTTGCTGGGGTCGTCCGACGGGTCCGGGCTCGGCGCCGCGGTCTTGACCTTCAGCGCCACCGGGTCGAGCTCGGCGCCCTTCGCGTAGAAGCCGGCGAAGACGTCCACACCCTCGGCGGTCAGCGTGGCGGGGATGTCGGTGAGGACCGTCTCGCCGGCCGCGCCGCCGCCGCGCTTGGCGGCGGTCATGTCGAGCGCGGCGATGGGGGCGTCGTTCTTGGAGACGACGGTGCCGTCCTCCGTCTTGCTGGTGAAGTCGGCGGTGATGGTGCCGGTCTGGCGGCCCGAGCCGACCTTGATGTCGCTCAGCTTGACGTCGAGCACCCCGTGGTGGCCCTCGAAGCGGACGCTGCCCTTGAACGCGGTCTCGGAGGCGTGCGACCCCATGTCGTACGAGCCCTTGCCACCGGTGAAGGTGAACGCGCCGTTGCCGGCGGCCTGCCGGGCGCCGTCCGCGACGGTCACCTTGCCCTGCGCGATGGGGCTGACGACGTACGTGCGGAAGGACTCCTTGATGCCCCAGTCCAGCGTGCCGTCCACGATCTCCAGTTTCGGGGCGGCGGGGCCGGCTGCCGGAGATCCGGCGGCGACGGCCGGGAGCGCGAAGGCGGTGGCGCCGAGGGCGGCGGCCGTGGCGACAGCCGCGGCAAGGGCTATGGGGCGGCGCGTAGTTGCTGCCATGTCGGTGTGTCTCCTAGAGGGACAGGGGGTGGGAGAGAAGCGAGGGGCGAGGGGGTGAGGATCCATAAGGCACGCACGGGGCGCCGTCAGGAGGTCTGAGGTGCGTCGGAGCCCGTGGTGGCGTCGGAGCCGGGCCCCTGCCCGGGCCCGCGGCGACGCAGGGCGAAGAACGCCGCTCCGGCCGCGCCGAGCAGCAGCGCACCGCCGCCGACGGCTGCCCAGGTGCCGGCGCCCGGGCCGGAGTCGGAGGAGGCGGCCGCCGGTGCGGCGGAGGGCTCCTCGGCGGCCTTCTTCGTGGGCTCGGCGGCAGCGGTGGGCTCGCTACCGAGGTCGGGCAGCGCGGGCAGTCGGGCCTTCTCGTCGACGGCCACGGCGAGCGAGACCGGGTCCATCACGGTGCCCGCCTTGTACATGGAGCCGAACGCCTCGGCACCGTCGTCGGTGAGGGCGGCGGGGGCTTCGGTGAGGGCGGCGAGGCCGTCCTTCGGCGCGAAGTCCTTGGCAACGAAGGTGACGATCCGGACGTTCTCGGTGGTCCTGCCCTCGCTGGTGACGTCGGCGGACAGGGTGCCCTCGCCCTTGGCGACGGCGACGGTCATGGCGGCGAACTTCAGGTCGAGGTCGTGGGCGCCGGTGAAGCGGATGCTGCCGCTGAACTCCGCGTCCAGCGTCTCCTTCTTCGCGTCGTACGTTCCTTTGCCCTGCGGGAAGCGGAACAGGGCTCCGCCGTCCTCGGCGCCGTCGGCGAGCGTCCACTTGCCCTGGCCGATGGAGCCGGTGACGTACTCGCGGAAGGTGCGGCGCACCCCCCAGTCGACGGCGGCGTCCTCGAAGCGGCCCGCCTTCTCCTTGTTCTTCTTCTCCTCCTTGTCCTTCTTCTCGCCCTCGTCCTTCTTCTCGTCCGGGACGGAGGGCTTCGGCTCGGCGGCGGCGCCCTGGGTGTCGACGGAGAGGCTGACCGGGTCGAGCGGGGTGCCCTCGGTGTAGTAGCCGGCGAAGGCCGAGGCTCCCTCGGCGGTCAGGGTGGTGGGGACGTCGGTGAGGGCGATGGGGGTGGAACCGCCCGTCATGTTGATCCCGCCGAGGCCGAGCTCGGCCAGCGGAACCTGGGAGCGGTTGGAGACCTTGCCGGTCCCCCGCTCCTTGCTGACCATGTCCGCGTGGAGCGTCCCGCCGCCCCCGCTGATCTTGATCGTGGGGCGGCTGATCGTGAGGTCGAGCTCGTTGCCGCCGTCGGCCTTCTTGTGGCCCATGAAGTGCACGCCGCCGGAGAAGCCGGAGCTGAGCGCCCCGGAGTCCGGGTCGTAGGAGCCGGTCGCCGAGTGGAAGCGGAACTGGCTGCCGCCGACCGTGGCCGCGCCGCCGGTCAGGCTCCAGCTGCCGTTCGCTATGGGCCCGGTGACGTAACTCTGGAAGGAGGACTTGATGCCCCAGTCCAGCCGGCCGCCCTGCACCGTTCGGCTTGCCGCTTGCGCGGTGGCGGCGGGGAGCAGGGCTCCCAGCAGCACCGCGAGGAGCGCGACGGCGAGCGCGCGGGTGGATCTGGACGACGGCATGAGCGACCCTCCGAGGACTGGATACATAGGTAAGGCTAACCTAAGGTATTCCCAGCCTGTGTCGGAACCCCTCCGGCGCCTCCACCATCTCGACACATCCGAACCACCCACCGCACGCCGCAGATCGACAGGACGGTGCCCCCGTGCGCATCTCGCAGGACTTCGCCCCGACGGGCCCGGACGCCGGACGGACGGCCCGCCTTCGACCGGTCCGGGGCAGGGCTGCCGCCGCACTCACCGCAGCCGTCGCCCTCGCCCTGGTCCTGACCGGCTGCGGCTCAGGGGGCGATGCCGGGCCGAAGCCGGCGTCCGCCAAGAGCTCCGCCGACGCGGACCGGGTCGAGCCGCTGGCGGCCCCGCCCGCACCGAAGTTGCCGGTGACGGTCGACTCGGCGGACGGTTCGAAGGTCACGATCGACTCCACCGACCGGATCGTGCCGCTGACGGGTTCGCTGAGCGAGATCGTCTTCACCCTCGGCTTCGGCAAGCAGGTCGTCGCCCGGGACATCACCGCCACCTTCGAACAGGCTACGAGGCTCCCGGTGGTGACCCGGGCCCACGACGTCTCGGCGGAGAGCGTGCTCTCCCTGAAGCCGACGGTCGTCCTCGCCGACACCAGCACCGGACCGGCCGAGGCCATCGACCAGATCCGTGACGCGGGCATCCCGCTGCTCGTCGTCGAGCCCGCCAAGGGACTCGACGACGTGGGCCGCCGTATCGACACCGTCGCCGAGGCCCTCGGCGTACCGGCGGCCGGTACGGAGCTCAAGGAGCGCACCGAGAAGCGGATCGCCACCGTCCAGAAGGCCATCCCGGCCCCCGCCGGCGGAGAGAAGCCCCGCGTCGCCTTCCTCTACCTGCGCGGTTCGGCCTCCGTCTATCTGCTGGGCGGTGCGGAGTCCGGGGCCAGTTCGCTGCTGGAGGCGGCGGGCGCGGTCGACGCCGGCAAGGAGTCCGGGCTGGACAAGGACTTCACCGCCATCACCAGCGAGGCGCTCGCCAAGGCCGCGCCGGACGCGATCCTCCTGATGACCAAAGGGTTCGAATCGGTCGGCGGCATGGACGGTCTGGTGAAGATCCCGGGCATCGCGGAGACCCCGGCCGGCATGGACCGCCGGATCGTCACCGTCGACGACGGGGTGCTGCTGAACTACGGGCCGCGCACCGACCGGGTGCTCACCGAGATCGTCGAGCAGCTGTACGCCGAGGGCGGCGAGGGCCGGTGACCACCTCCTACGAGGAACGCACCGAGCCGGTGGGGAAGTCCCCGGGCAAGGAGGCGAAGGGGACGAACGGGGCGGCGGAAGCGGCCCCCAAGTCCCTCCGCAGCAGGGCGTATCTGCTCACCGCGGCGCTCTCCCTCGCCCTGCTCGCCGGTTGTCTACTGTCCGTGGCGATCGGCGCGTACTCCATCCCGCTCGGTGACGTCCTGTCCTCCGTGCAGCACCGGATCGGGCTCGGCGGCCGGGAGTTGGACCGGGTCGGCGAGAGCGTCCTGTGGAACGTGCGGCTCCCCCGGGTCGCCCTCGCGCTGCTCGTCGGCGCGTCCCTCGGCTGTGCGGGCGCGCTGATGCAGGGCGTGTTCGGCAATCCGCTGGCCGAGCCCGGCGTGATCGGAATCTCGGCGGGCGCCGCGGTCGGCGCGGTCGCCTCGATCGCGCTCGGCCTGACCTTCTTCGGCAACTGGACCATCACCGTCTTCGCGTTCATCGCGGGGCTCATCACCGTGCTGCTCGTCTACACGCTCTCGCGCTCCGGCGGCCGGACCGAAGTGGTGACGCTGATCCTGACCGGTATCGCCGTCAACGCCTTCGCGGGGGCGCTGATCGGGCTTTTCATCTTCTTCGCGGACAACGCGCAGATCACCCAGATCACCTTCTGGCAGCTCGGTTCGCTCTCCCAGGCGACCTGGCCCAAGGTGCTGGCCGTGCTGCCGTGCGCGCTGGCCGGTCTGCTCATCGCCCCGTTCTACTCGCGCAAGCTGGACCTCCTGGCGCTCGGGGAGCGGCCCGCCCGGCACCTGGGCGTGGACGTGGAGCGGCTGCGGATCGTGCTGGTGCTGGTGGTGGCGCTGCTGACGGCCGCCGCGGTCGCCGTGGCGGGGATCATCTCCTTCGTCGGGCTGCTCGTGCCGCATCTGCTGCGGATGGCGAACGGCCCCGGCCACCGCTTCCTCGTCCCGGGCAGCGCGCTCGGCGGCGCCCTGGTCCTGGTGGCGGGCGACCTCGCGGCCCGTACGGTGGCGGCCCCCGCCGAACTGCCGCTCGGGGTGCTGACCGCGCTCTTCGGCAGCCCGTTCTTCTTCTGGCTGCTGCGCAGGACCCGTCGTAAGCAAGGTGGTTGGGCATGAGGACGCTGAGAGACCTGTTCGCGGTACGCACCCGGGAGCTGCCCTCGCCCGTCGCCGTCGGCTCCCCCGCCGTCGAGGCCGCCGCTCTGTCGGTCCGGCTCGGGCAGCGGCAGGTGCTGGACTCCGTCGACCTGACCGCGCACGCGGGCGAGGTGGTCGCCCTGGTCGGGCCGAACGGGGCCGGCAAGTCGACGCTGCTGGCGGCGCTGGCCGCCGATCTGCCCGCCGGGAGCGGCGAGGTGCGGATCGACGGTCGCCCGGCCACCGCGTGGTCCGCGCCCGAACTGGCGCTGCGCCGCTCGGTGCTGCCGCAGTCGGCCGTGCTGTCCTTCCCGTTCCCGGTGGAGGACGTCGTACGGATGGGGCGGGCGCCCTGGGCCGGTACGGAGCGGGAGGACGAGGATGACGCGGCGGTGGCGGCGGCGATGGCGGCCACCGAGGTGACCCGGTTCGCGGCCCGCCCGTTCTCCGCGCTGTCGGGCGGTGAGAAGGCCCGGGTGGCGCTGGCCCGGGTGCTGGCGCAGCGGGCCCCGCTGATGCTGCTCGACGAGCCGACGGCCGCCCTGGACCTGCGCCACCAGGAACTGGTGCTGCGGATCTGCCGGGAGCGGGCGGCCGTCGGGGACGCGGTGGTCGTCGTCCTGCACGATCTGGGTCTCGCGGCGGCGTACGCGGACCGGGCCGCCGTCCTGCACGACGGGCGGATCGCGGAACTCGGCCCGCCGGACGAGGTCTTCACCGGCGAGCTGCTCGGCGAGGTCTACCGGCAGCCGGTGGAGGTCTTCCCCCACCCGCGCACGGGCACGCCGCTGATCGTGCCGGTGCGTCAGGTCTGAGCCGGCCGGCCCGGGCTCCGGTCACCGGTCACCGGCCCGAGGTCACGGTGTGGACGCTGTATCCGGTCCCCGCCCGCACGCCGTTCGCCGCCCCGGTAGGGTTTCGACGGTCAGTGCGGGCGACGGATCAGAAGGCGCAGAAGCAACGGATGACGAGACACCCTGGGCTGGGTCGGCTGACGGCGGGGCTCGCGACGGCGACGGTGCTGTGCGTGACGGCGAGCGGCTGTGTGACGGTGCACGGGGAGCTGGAAGTGCTGCCCGGCGCGAAGAAGCCCGAGGCGGCGCAGGCGCTCAAGGACTTCACCGACGCCTACAACGCGGCGGACAAGGCGTTCGATCCGGCGCTGGACGCGGACCGGGTGACGGGTTCGCTCGGCGCGATCAACCAGGCCGGGCTGAAGGCGCGGCAGACGTACAACCCCGACGGCAACAAGGCGCACCAGCCGCTGGTGCTGGACGACGCCACCTACATCATCCCCAAGAAGGCGGGCTGGCCCCGCTGGTTCGTCGCGGACACCGACTCCAACCGGGACCAGGACGGCGGGAAGCTGGACACCCGCTGGCTGGTGGTGTTCGTACGCTCAAGCCCCGACGCGCTGTGGAAGGCGGCCTATCTCGGGGTCCTCCCGGCCTCCCAGGTGCCGGAGTTCACCCTGGACGGGGACGGGCTCGCCTCCCCGGTGGAGCCTACGGGCGACGAGCTGGCCGTCGCGCCCGCGGACCTGAGCTCCTCGTACGCCGGCTATCTGCAGAACGGCTCCCCGGACGTGTTCGTGCCCTCCACGGCGACCTCGGGCTGGCGCGAGACGCGCCGCACCACGCGGCGGGCGGGGTTCTCGTACCAGTACGTCGACCAGCCGCTGACGGGGGGCACGTTCGCACCGCTCGGGCTGCGCACCGAGGACGGCGGGGCGCTGGTCTTCTTCAGCAGCAAGCACTTCGAGCGGCAGACCGCGGCGAAGGGGCTGCGGCCCGAGGTCACGGCGGACGTGAAGGCGCTCCTCACCGGCGAGGTGAACAGCAGCCTCACCAAGGAGCGGGTCTCCAGCCAGCTGGTGCACGTGCCGCCGCGCGCCGCGGGGGCCGGCTCCGGTTCGGACGCGGGCTCCGGCGGCAAGGTGCGGATGCTGAACCGGCTGCCGGGCCTGGTAGCGGCGAAGGGCGAATAGCGGCGCGGGCCGCCGGGCCGTCGGCGGCCCGGCGACGCCGCGCGGCAGGCGGTCGAACAGCGGCTCAGCACTCAGCGGCTCAGCGGCTCAGCGGCCAGGCGATCGCGTCGTGGTCCAGCTCGCTCTGCTCGGCGCTGCCCGCATACCGCGCGCAGGCGTCGGTGAGCGTCTCCAGGAGGGTCAGCGGGTCGGGCAGCTCGTGCTCGGGGCCGCGCACCCAGTGGACGTCCAGCTCACCGGGGAGCCGGGCGGGCGGCAGGAGGACGTAGCTGCCGCGGCAGTGCCAGCGCAGGCCCGGATGGGCGTCCATGGTCTCGGGGTGGCAGTCCAGCTCGCAGGGCCACCACTCGTCCTCGTCCTCGGGGGTGCCGCGGGTGGCGGTGAAGAAGAGCATCCGGTCCTCGCCGGACCGGGCGACCGGACCGACGTCGATGCCCGCGTCGAGCAGACGCTCCAGGGCGCTGCGACCGGCGGTGAGCGGGACGTCCAGCACATCGTGGATCATGCCGGTCGCGGTGATGAAGTTGGCCTGCGGCTGGCCGGCGGCCCAGCGCTCGATCTGGGCGCGGTCGGTGGTCGACTGCGTCTGCCAGGCGAAGGAGACGGGGTGCCGGGCGGGAGTGGGACAGCCGATGCGTTCGCACGAACATCGGTATCCGATGGGGTGGGCGGCGGGGGCGATCGGCATGCCCGCGTCGGCGACCGCCAGGAGCAGCGCCACTCTCGCCGTCTCGTCGGCCTCGGCCCCCGGTGATTTGGGACGTCGCCGCAGCCACTGGGAGATCCTGCTCTCTGTGCCGCGGAAACGGCCGGAATCGGCGCCCATCTATCCCCTCACCTCAGCAGTTCACCTCAGCGTTGCCTGTCCATGGTCGCACCATCCTGCGGTTCGGGTGGCCAGAGTTCACCAGCGGGGCCGTGCACCACTGCGCCGAGTGAGCACCATCACGCCCGATGTCACCACATAACGGATAGGACGGCGGGTCCGGGGTCACGGCCGGGGGGCGAGCCCGCCGACCGCGTAGTCGACGATCGCGTCGGCGTACGCGTGGGTGAGCGGCAGGGTCCTGAGCAGCCAGCGGTGCATCAGCGGGCCGATGAGCAGCTCCAGAGCGACCCGGGGATCGACGTCGGCGCGCACGTGCCCGGCCTCCTGGGCGGCCCGCAGGCGCCCGACGTACAGCGCGAGCTGTGGATCGAGCAGCTTGTGGACGAATTCGGCGCCGAGTTTCGGGTCCACGATGCCCTCGGCGGTCAGCGCGCGGGTGGGGGCCTCCAGCGCGGGGTCGTTCAGCTCGTCGACGGTGGCCCGCAGGACGAGCTTGAGGTCGGCGACCAGGTCACCGCTGTCGGGAATGCCCTGCGCACCCTCGCCGGACTGTCCGGCCGCCCCGGACGCGGCCCCGGGCTCCACGGCGGCCCGTCCCGCCAGGTCCAGGAAGGCGTCCATCAGCACGGCGGCCTTGGACGGCCACCAGCGGTAGATGGTCTGCTTGCCGACCCCGGCGCGGGCGGCGATACCCTCGATCGTCGTGCGCCGGTAGCCCACCTCCGTGACCAGGGCGAGGGCGGCGTCGTGGATGGCGCGGCGGGAGCGGTCGCTGCGGCGGCTGGAGTCGGGTGCCTTCGTGGGTGCCATACGGTCAATCTACCGCCGCACGAGCCGATACGTATCGTCTTGCCGCTCTCCGGCCCGCTGACCGAAAAGCGGCCACAGCCGGGCGGTCCGGTGAAATACCCGATCGGTTCACTGCGGATCCGTGGCGAACGGCGCACCATGGGCTCACGCACAGACCGTGCGCATCCCACCGTTCCGCGGCCCCGGCCGCCGTTCGCGAGGAGCCCGAATTGAACCGTGACGCCACCCCTCGTCGCTACCTGATGTGCACCCCGGCGCACTTCCGGGTCACCTACTCCATCAACCCGTGGATGGACCCGTCCAAGCCGGTCGACCTGCCGCTGGCCCAGACCCAGTGGGAGGACCTGCGCGACCGCTACCGCTCCCTCGGCCACACCGTCGAGCTGCTCACCCCCCGCCCCGACCTGCCGGACATGGTCTTCGCCGCCAACGGCGCCACGGTGATCGGCGGCCGGGTGCTCGGCGCGCTGTTCGCGTACCGGGAGCGGTTCGAGGAGGCCGGGGCCCACCGGGACTGGTTCCGGGAGCACGGCTTCACCGAGGTCCACGAGCCGGAGCACGTCAACGAGGGCGAGGGGGACTTCGCCGTCACCGCCTCGTATCTGCTGGCCGGGCGCGGCTTCCGCTCCAGCCCGCTCTCGCACATGGAGGCCCAGGAGTTCTTCGGGCTGCCGGTCATCGGGCTCGATCTGGTGGATCCGCGCTACTACCACCTGGACACCGCGCTGTGTGTGCTGGACGCGGCGGCCGACGAGATCATGTACTACCCGGACGCCTTCTCCGCCGGCAGCCGGGCGGTGCTGCGCCGGCTGTTCCCGGACGCGCTGCTCGCCCAGGAGGCGGACGCGGCGGCGTTCGGGCTCAACTCGGTGAGCGACGGGCGTCATGTGCTGCTGCCGCAGGGCGCGACGGGGCTCCTCGACCCGCTGCGGGACCGGGGCTTCGAGCCGATCCCGATGGACCTGGGCGAGCTGCTCAAGGGCGGCGGCAGCGTGAAGTGCTGCACGCAGGAGCTGCGGTCCTAGGCCTGTCGTCAGCCGGTGCTCTCCGGCGGCCAGGGATCGCCCCAGGCGACGTCCCTGGCCGCCCGGTACAGCTCGCCGTGGCGCTTGGTCACCGTCGTGCGGGCCAGCCCTTCGTCCTGGGTGCACAGCTCCAGCTGGACCAAGCCCTTACGGATCTGCGGCCTGCGGGTGATCCGGGCGGGCGCCGGGGCGGTGGGGAAGCGGGTGGCCACGACGTAACTGAACTTCTCGTCCTCGTGGCTGAGCGAGCCGCCCTTGACCTGCCGGTGCAGCGAGGAGCGGCTGACCCGGGCCGAGAAGTGGCACCAGTCGGATCCGGCCTCGATGGGGCAGGCGTCGCTGTGCGGGCAGGGGGCCGCGATCCGCAGCCCGGCGGCGATCAGCCGGTCGCGGGCCTCGATGATCCGGGCGTATCCGTCGGGGGTGCCGGGCTCCACGATCACCACGGCCTGCCCGGCCCCGGCGGCCGCGTCGACCAGCTCGGTCCTGGCGGCGGCCGTCAGTTCCTTGAGGACATAGCTGACGGTGATCAGGTCGGCCCGGTCCAGCTCCAGCGCCGCGCCGATCCGGGCCTGCTGCCAACGCGCGTCGCGGAGGGCCGGCACGCCGGACGCCCCGGCCAGTTCGCGGCCGAGCGCGAGGGCCGGCTCCGCCCAGTCCAGGACCGTCGTGGCCGCCCCCTCCCAGGCCCCCGCCACCGCCCAGCTCGCCGCGCCCGTGCCGCCGCCGACGTCGGTGTGGGTGGCGGGCGACCAGTCGGGCGCGGCCTCGACGAGGGCGTCGAGGGCGGAGCGTACGGCTTCGAAGGTGGCGGGCATCCGGTACGCGGCGTACGCGACGACGTCCGAGCGGTCCCGCAGGATCGGGGCGTTCGTCGGGGTCTCCCCGCGGTAGCTGGCGATCAGCCGGTCGACGGCCTGCTGGGCCTGCTTGGGCGGCAGTCCGTCGAGCAGCCCGGCCAGCGCCGCGCGCAGGGACTGTGCGGTGGGGAGGGTGACGTTCACCGACGAATTGTAGGCGGAGGCGACCCGGCGGCCGCATTCCGCTTGCGCCGGGGCCGGAAGGGGTACGCCGTCACGTGCGCGGGCGGCACGGGGTCCGGGACGGGCCCGCACGAAGGGTTCACGTAACCGGTACGGAACAGGAGTCCGGCGAACTCCATTCCTCCGGAGGCCTGTTGCTACGCTGACCCGCGCGTGCACGGCACCAGATCAAGATGGTCCAGCAGGGGAGCCATGAGGCAGAAGATCGTGCGGCTGACGCTGGTCGGCGGGGTGGTCTTTCTCGCCCTGCTCCTCCTTCTGGCCACCTGCGGCGGCAATCCCGAGGACGACGAGAAGCAGGACGGCGCGGCCACCCCGACCGCGAAGCCGGTGCTGCCCAGCGCGGGGCCGGTGACCCGGCTGACCGTTCCCCCGGAGTACGCGACGGACCGGGGCTGGGAGATCATCGGCTCCTCCCCCGACGTCGCCGTCTCCCACGCGACGGGCCTGCTGGCCTATCTGGAGCGGTCCGGGGAGAACCGCTACCGGCTGCGCACCGTCGACACGGCCACCGGCGAGCTGGGCTGGCGGGGCAGGGCCTGGACGCCACCGGACCCGCTGCACTACCCCAAGCTCGCCACGGTGACCAAGGGCGACCGGCAGTTCTTCGTGACCTGGTCCTACGGGAAGACCGGCGACGGGCTGTCCCCGGCGAGCACCTTCCTCGCCCTCGATCTGTACGACGTGACGAACGGGAACCGGCAGCGCGTCGAGGTGCCGTGGTCCGGGGCCCCGAACGTGCGCACGACCGGCCCCTCCATCGTGATCAGCGACGCGAAGGCGAACAGCACCCTGGTCGACCCGGTCACCGGTGAGGTCTCCGAACTGGGCGCGGACGAGCTGAAGTACCCCAAGGGCTGCCCGGCCTGCAAGCAGCTCACCGAGGTGCACGGGCAGACCGCCGAGGGGCTGCTGCTGGGCGGGGCCCGGGAGTTCTGGGTGCGCGGCGGCTGGTTCAGCCGGAACGTCGCGCCCAAGGGGACCGACCGGGGCAGCGGCGTGGTGACGTCGACGACCCCGGACCAGGTGCTGGCGAAGTGGGAGCCCGCGAAGAAGACGAAGCGGGCGGGGACCCATGAGCTGTGGGCGGTGCACGACGCGGAGACCGGCGAGGTGCTGACCTCGGTGGAGTGCCACAAGCCCGCCATAAAGCCGGGGCGCTATCCGCAGGCGGTCCTCTCCCCCTCGGGCGACTACCTGATCGCCGGGAACCTGGCCTTCGACCTGGAGGCGAAGCAGGGCCGCTGCTTCGAGGACGAGGGCGGGGCAGCGCATCTGACGCTGGCCACGGTGACGGACGACGGCATCGCGTACGGGGCGGAGAACGCGCGCGACGCCTCCGAGGCGCTGGCCGGCGGCGGGCTCCCGGTCGCGATGGACTTCGCCACCTGGAGCACCGAGCGGTTGTCGCGGAACGCGCGGCTGCCGGGGACGGAGACGACCGGGGTCGGGGTGTTCCGCTGGACCGACCGGCAGGACCGCACGCATCTGATCGGCTACCCGCGCACGGGCTGAGCCCTCCCCGGCTGTCGCGTCAGAGGCCGTCGGCCTCGCGCCCCGCGCGCTGCCAGGGGCGGCACAGGAGCAGGAAGCAGCCCACCGCCGCCACCGCGCAGACCACCTGGACCAGCGCCATCGGGACGGCCGTGTCCTCCCCCGCGATGCCGACCAGCGGGGAGGCGATCGCGCCGATGAGGAACGAGGACGTGCCGAGCAGCGCGGAGGCGGAGCCCGCCGCGTGCTTGGTCCGCATGAGGGCCTGGGCGTTGGTGTTCGGCATCGCGAGACCCATCGCCGACATCAGCACGAACAGCCCGGCGGCGACCGGCACGAGCCCGACCTCGCCGAAGACGCCGGTCGTCATGAGCAGCAGGGCGACGGCGGCCAGCACGATCACCGCGAGGCCGAAGCCGAGCACCTTGTCGAGGCGGAACCGGCCCACGAGCAGCTTGCCGTTGATCTGTCCGACGGCGATCAGACCGATCGAGTTGATCCCGAAGAGCAGGCTGAAGGTCTGCGGCGAGGCCCCGTAGATCTCCTGGACGACGAACGGGGAGGCCGAGATGTACGCGAACAGGACGGCGAACGCGAGCCCGCCCGCGATCATGTAGCCGGTGAAGACCCGGTCGGCGAGCAGCCCGCGCATGGTGCGCAGGGCGTCGGTGACGCCGCCGGTGTGCCGGTCGGCGGGCGGCAGCGTCTCGTGCAGCCACTTCGCCACGACCAGGGTGAGCGCGACGCCGACGGCGGTCAGCACGACGAAGATGCCCCGCCAGTCGGTGAACCGCATCACCTGCCCGCCGATCACGGGTGCGATGACCGGGGCGACGCCGGAGATCAGCATCAGGGTGGAGAAGAAGCGGGCCATCTCCACGCCGTCGTAGAGGTCGCGCACCACGGCCCGCGCGATGACGATGCCGGCCGCGCCCGCGAGCCCCTGGAGGAGGCGGAAGCCGATGAGGAGTTCGGCGGTGGGGGCCAGGGCGCAGATCGCGGTGGCGAGGACGTAGACGACCATGCCGAGGAGCAGCGGCGTGCGGCGGCCCCAGCGGTCGCTCATCGGCCCGACGACGAGCTGGCCGAGCGCCATTCCGGCCAGGCACGCGGTCAGGGTGAGCTGGATGGTGGCGGCGGGGGCGCCCAGGGAGTCGGTGACGGCGGGGAGCGCCGGGAGGTACATGTCCATGGACAGCGGCGGCAGGGCGGTGAGCCCGCCGAGGACCAGGGTGACCAGGAGTCCGGTGCGGCGGGTCGCCTTCGCCGCCGGGCCGGGGAGGCCGACGGCGTGCGGGAGTCCGGGGGTTGCCGGGAGCCCGGCGGGGGCGGTGACCTGAGGGGCGGCCGGGTCGACGGAGAGGGCGCCCGCGTCCCCGTGCGGGACGGCCGCGGCGTCGTCGGCTCCGGGACGGGTCCCGGAGGTGGGTATGTGTGCTCGCTGGGCCCGGTCGCCGCCGCTGTCCGGCATTCTCATCTCCACATCGTTGAATCCGCATCTATGCTCTCAGCTCGGCCGGAGTGGTCGATACCTTTTTCGGGCGGGCTGGGGTGACGGGCATGGGTGGGACGGTGCGCTGGGGTGTGCTGGCGACGGGCGGCATAGCCGCGACCTTCACGGCGGACGTACAGAGACTCCCCGACGCCGAGGTGGTGGCGGTGGCCTCGCGTACGGAGTCCTCGGCGCGGGCCTTCGCGGAACGCCACGGGATCTCCCGGGCCTACGGCAGCTGGGCGGAGCTGGTCGCCGACGACGCGGTGGACGTGGTGTACGTGGCCACCCCGCACTCGGCGCACCACGCGGCGGCCGGGCTGGCGCTGCGGGCCGGAAAGCATGTGCTGTGCGAGAAGGCGTTCACGCTCAACAGCCGGGAGGCGAAGGAGCTGGTGGCTCTCGCCCGGGAGCGCGGCCTGTTCCTGATGGAGGCCATGTGGACCTATCTCAACCCGGTGGTCCGCCGGCTGACCGAGCTGGTCCGGGACGGGGCGATCGGCGAGATCCGTACCGTACAGGCGGACTTCGGCTTCGCGGGCGACTTCGGTCCCGGCCACCGGCTGCGCGACCCGGACCTGGGCGGCGGGGCCCTGCTGGACCTCGGGGTCTATCCGGTGTCGTTCGCGCATCTGCTGCTGGGCGAGCCGGACCGGGTGCGCGCGGACGCTCTGCTGTCGCCGGAGGGGGTGGACCTGAACACGGGGATGCTGCTGGGCTGGGACTCCGGCGCGAACGCGCTGCTGTCCTGCTCGATCGTCGGCCACCACCCGACGGCGGCCACCGTGATCGGGACGGCCGGGCGGATCGACATCCCGCGCGACTTCTTCCACCCGGACCACTTCGTCCTGCGGCGGGCGGGTCAGGAGCCGGAGACGATCACCTCGGGGCCGGGGCCGCAGGGACTCTCCGGCATGCAGTACGAGGCCGTCGAGGCGGGGCGCGCGGTGCGGGCGGGCGAGCTGGAGTCGCCGCTCGTCCCGTTGGAGGGTTCGCTGGCGGTGATGCGGACGCTCGACGCGGTACGGGACCGCATCGGCGTCCGCTACCCGGCGGACCGCTGAGCCGCGTTACGCGGGCGTGAGCCCCGGGTTCCCGGCCTCCGTGACGAACGAGGCCGCCGTGGCGAGGGGCGCCCCGGGGGTCGTGACGGCCGCCACCGTACGGAAGTCGGCGCGGGCCTCGTGCGTGCCGAGGGTGACGAGCGCGTAGCCGCGCCGCCCGTTGTAGTGCTTGAGGTGCGGGTTGGCGCGGGTCTGGTTCTCCCAGTTGGCGGGCCGGTCCGCGCCGTCCTTGCCGCTGGTGATGGAGGTGGTGACGATCTCGGTGCCGACGGTGCGCGACGCGGGGTCGTCGAAGTCCTTCTTCAGGTCGAAGGCGTAGGAGACGTGGACGTCGCCCGTGAGGACCATGAGGTTGTCCACCCCGGCGGCCTCGGCCCCGGCGAGCACCCGCTGCCGGGAGGCGGGGTAACCGTCCCAGGAGTCCATGGAGAGCTTGTAGGCGTCGGTGGGCACGTCGCGCCGCCGGGCGAAGGTGACCTGCTGCGGGACGACGTTCCAGGTGGCGTTCGAGGCCCGCCAGCCGTCGATCAGCCAGCGTTCCTGGGTGGCCCCGGTCAGGGTGCGCGCGGGGTCCTCGGACTCGGGTCCCGGGGTGCGCCAGCCGTCGCCGTACGCCTGGTCGCTGCGGTACTGGCGGGTGTCGAGGATGTCGAACTGGGCGAGCCGGCCGAACTTCAGGCGGCGGTAGAGGCGCATGTCGGGTCCGGTGGGGCGCTGCGGGGTGCGCAGCGGCTGGTTCTCCCAGTACGCGCGGTACGCGGCGGCCCGGCGCAGCAGGAACTCCTCGGGGGTGACGTCGTTCTCGGGGATCTCGCCCGCGTAGTTGTTCTCGGTCTCGTGGTCGTCCCAGGTGACGACGAAGGGGTGGGCGGCGTGGGCGGCGCGCAGGTCCGGGTCGGACTTGTAGAGGGCGTAGCGCAGCCGGTAGTCCTCCAGGTTCTGCGTCTCGCGGTTGTAGTGCGCGGGGAGGGTGCGGTCGGTGTAGTTGCGGGCGCCGCCGGTGGCGTTGACGGCGTACTCGTAGAGGTAGTCGCCGAGGTGGAAGACCACGTCGACGTCCTCGGCGGCGAGGTGGCGGTGGGCGGTGAAGTACCCGTCGTGGTACGCCTGGCAGGAGACGGCGGCCAGGGTGAGGGAGCTGTTACGGGCTCCGGGGGCCGGGGCGGTACGGGTGCGGCCGACCGGGCTGGTCCAGTTGCCGGTGCGGAAGCGGTAGTAGTAGAGACGGCCGGAGTCGAGGCCCTGGACCTCGGCGCGGACGCTGTGGGCGAACTCGGGGTGGGCGGTGACCGATCCGCGCCGCTCGACGCGGCGGAAGCGCTCGTCGCGGGCGACCTCCCAGCGCACCTCGACCCGGCCGCTCGGCAGTCCGCCGCCCGGCTCGTAGGGGCGGGGGGCGAGCCGGGTCCAGATCAGGACGGACGTGGGGTGCGGGTCGCCGGAGGCGACGCCGAGGGTGAAGGGGTCCTCGGCGATCCGGCGGGCGTCGAGTTCGGCGGCGCTCGCCGTGCCGGCGGCGGGCAGGTTGACGGCGAAGGCGAGCGCGGCGGCGGCTCCGGTGGCGGTCAGGAAGCGCCGACGGCCCACCCCTGGTTCCAGTAAGCGGGCGGCGGTGCGGAGTTCGATGGCTCGGGTGCTGTGATCGGGCGTCATGATGGTCTGTGCGGCTGTCATATGCCCCTCCTCGGCCCGGATGCTGTCGGTCTTCATGGCAGCTGTGGGGGACGACGCACCGTTGTCGCGTGCACAACATCCGCATGGCGGGTCGATGAGCACCGCGTGCCCTGTGCACGGATCTGTCCCGTACGCTGCCGGGCCATGAACACTGAGCAGACAGAGCAGGCCGAGCGGGCCGGACAGACCGAGGAGGACGACCGGACCGGACAGGCCGGCCGGAAGGTCGCCGTCGTCACGGGTGCGGGATCGGGGATCGGGCGGGCCGTCGCGCTCGCCCTCGCGAGCGGGGGCTGGTCGCTGGCGCTCGCGGGCCGGCGGGCCGAGCCGCTGGCGGAGACGGCGGCCGCCGCCGGGGACACCGAGGCGCTGTGCGTCACCACGGACGTGACGGACGCCGGCGAGGTGGACGCGCTCTTCGCCGCCGTACGGGAGCGGTACGGCCGGCTGGACCTGCTGTTCAACAACGCGGGCACGTTCGGCCCCGGCGGCGTACCGCTGGAGGACCTCGCGGTGGCGGACTGGCGGGCGGTCGTGGACGTGAACCTGACGGGCGCGTTCCTGTGCGCGCAGGCGGCGTACCGGCTGATGAAGGAGCAGGACCCGCAGGGCGGCCGGATCATCAACAACGGCTCGATCTCCGCCCATGCGCCGCGCCCGCACTCGATCGCGTACACCGCGACCAAGCACGCGATCACCGGGCTGACGAAGTCGCTGTCGCTGGACGGCCGCGCCCACCGGATCGCCTGCGGCCAGATCGACATCGGCAACGCGGCCACGGAGATGACCGAGCGGATGCAGACCGGGATCCTCCAGGCCAATGGCGACCTGGCGGTGGAGCCGGTGATGGCGGCGGCGGACGTGGGGCGGACGGTGGCGCACATGGCGGAGCTGCCGTTGGAGGCGAATGTCCAGTTCGCGACGGTCATGGCGACGAACATGCCGTACGTCGGACGAGGCTGAGGCTCGGGCCGGGGCCGGGGCCGGGGCCGGGACTGGAGCCGGGGCCGAGACCGAATGTGATCACATCCGGTCGAACTCGCCAATGAATAACCGGATTTGCGGATTTCTCCCACGGTGGCCGAGCAAGCGCGTGCTGTCCGTATGATCGCATCCTGTTACACCTTCACCAGAACGACACAGAAGGAACACCGCATGCGCATACGCACCGCTGCGCCGATCGCCCTGGCCGCCGCCACCGCCCTGGCCGGCTCGCTCCTCGCCACGGCGGCACCGGCCTCGGCGGCCGCCCACCAGGGCGGGCTGCACTTCGGGGCTGTTCAGTTCGACGGCCCCGGCAAGGACGACCGGTCGAAGAAGTCACTGAACGCCGAGTGGGTGAACATCCACAACAACAGCAAGAAGAAGGTCCAGCTCAAGGGCTTCAAGGTGAAGGACAACACCGGCTACACCTACACCTTCGGCAGCTACTCCATCGGCGCGGGCAAGACGGTCAAGGTCCGTACCGGCAAGGGCAAGAACGTCCCGGGCACCGTGCACTGGAACCGGGGCTCGTACGTCTGGAACAACACCGGCGACAAGGCCCGGCTGATCAAGCCGAACGGGAAGCTCCAGGACTCCTGCTCCTGGGGAAAGTCCACCAAGGCCAACAAGGGCGCCAAGAACTGCCACTGACACGCATGGGGAGGGCTGGTCGCGGAACGGGGGGGCCGCGACCAGCCCTCCCCTGCGGACCCGGGAATGGCGGGAGCGGCGGCACAGTTGACTGCTGCATGACACATGATCACCGGCCCGAGGTCCTGCGCTACACCGCCTTCTCCGCCGACCCCGCGGGCGGGAACCCCGCCGGTGTCGTCCTGGACGCCGCCGGGCTGGACGAGGCGCGGATGCTCGCGATCGCGGCGGAGCTGGGCTACAGCGAGTCGGCGTTCCTGACGGAGCGGACCGGCGAAGGCGCGTACACGATCCGCTTCTTCAGCCCGAAGGCCGAGGTGTCCTTCTGCGGCCACGCCACGGTCGCCACGGCTCTCGCGCTGGCCGAACGGGACGGACCGGGCGAGCTGGAGTTCACCACACCCGCGGGTCAGGTCCCGGTCTCCGTCGTCCGGGAGGGCGGCGAACTCCGCGCCACCCTGACCAGCGTGGCGCCGCACGTCGAGGAGGCCGCCCCGGCCGACCTGACGGAGGCGCTGGCGGCCCTGAACTGGGCGGCCGCCGACCTCGACCCGGCCCTGCCGCCCCGGATCGCCTACGCGGGAGCCCGGCACCTGGTGCTGGCCGCCGCCACCCGGGAGCGGCTGGCACACCTGGACTACGACTTCGCGCGGCTGGAGGTGCTGATGCGCCGGCTCGACCTGACCACCCTGCAACTGGTCTACCGCGAGGGGCCCGAGCTCTTCCACGTCCGCGACCCGTTCCCGGTGGGCGGGGTCGTCGAGGACCCGGCGACGGGCGCTGCGGCGGCGGCCTTCGGCGCGTACGCGCGCGAGCTGGGGCTCGTACCGGAGGCGGCCGTGCTCACCCTGCGCCAGGGGGCGGACATGGGCCGCCCCGGCACGCTCACCGTCGAACTGCGCGCGGGCGACGCCCGGGTCCGGGTCAGCGGAACGGGCACCCGGATCGGCTGAGGACTGCCCGGCCTGCGGGAGCCCCGGCCTGCTGGTCGGTCCGACCCGTTGGAGGTCGGCCCGGCCCGCTGGGGCGGCGGGATCCACCGACGTACGAGGAGGGCTCGGCTCAGCCGGTCGCGTCCTTGGCCGGGGAGACATGGGCGTACCAGCGTTCCGTCTCCCCCGGGTCGAGGGCGCGCTCCAGCAGGGCATCACCGCGCATGCCGGGGAAGAAGCGGCCCGCGGGCCAGGTCCGCCGGTAGGACGGCTCGTCCAGGACCAGCAGCCGGACGCCGTCGACGACGGGTATGTCGGCGGGGGCGCCCTCGTTCCAGATCAGTTCGCCGTCCGGGGCCACCAGGTCGAAGGAGCCCTCGGTCTCCACCTGGCCGGGGGTCTCCCGGCAGACGGCCGCCTCCTGCGACGACGGCGCGTGGCCCTCCACATGGCCGCCGCCGATGAGCGCGTCGGCGAGCAGGGTGTGCAGCTGGAAGTTGTCCCCGATGCCCGAGATCCGCAGGAGGTAGCCGGTGCCGCTCGTCCGGTGGAGGGCGACGAGCGGTTCGTCGTCCAGCACCAGGAGCGCGTGGGTGAGGGACTTCAGCTCGATGCCGGAGGCCTGCTCCACCGCGCGGAGCAGCCGCAGCGTCTCGCCCCGGGAGCCGGCCGCCCGCCGTACGCCGGGGTGGTTCAGCATCGCGACGGCGGCCGTCTCCCACTGGGGAAGTGTCGACCAGCCGAAGGCCGCGTCGGCACCGGCCCGCTCCACGAGCTCCGGGCCCGGTTCGCCGCCGTCCGGAGCGGGGAACGCGCCGCCCCCGGTCGCGGCCCACGCGTCGGAGAACGCCAGGGCCTGCTCCAGGGCCCACCGCAGCCCGGCCAGTACCCCCGGCGCACAGCGCTCGGCCTCCGCACCGCGCTCGACGCAGGCCCCGACGAGCACGGCGACGACGGCACGCGGGCCGGGCGGCACCTGATCCAGCACGGCGGCGAGCCGCGGCCCGCCGTCCAGCAGCTCCGATTCCCTGGCCTGCCCGAAGGTCTCCTGCAACCGGACGAACGCCTTGCCGGACCGTTTGGCGTCCTGCGCCGTCACCGCTGCCTCGAAGTCGGCGACGGCACCCCCGAACCCGGCTTTACCGAATATCATTCCAGCACTTTATCGACGGGCCGCCGGGGGCCATGAAGCCGGTCCCGCCAAGGGTTCCCGCCCTCCTCAACGTACGAACACCCCCGCCCGGGCGGCGGCGGCCGCCGCGGCGGCCGCACGGTCGGCGGCCGCCTCGTCCAGCGG
>NTHE01000024.1 GCA_002551355.1 Streptomyces sp. man185
CTCCCTCGCGCCATCAGAGATGTGTATAAGAGACAGCGCCCCACCACCCCGCCCCCCGCCCGGCCGGACGTCGCGCGGGCCGTGGACGAGGTGAAGAAGCTGCTCGGCGAGGGCCGGATCACCCAGGCCGTGGACGTCCTCGGCGCCACCCTCCCGGCCGCCGCAGCCGAGCACGGCGAGCACTCGCCGGTCGTCCGCATCCTGCGCAAGCAGTACGCCGCGACGCTGATGGACGACGGGCAGTACCGGCGCGCCCTGCCCGAACTGCGCCGCCTCGCCGAGGACCGCACCGCCGAGGCGGGACCGGCCGACGCCCAGGCCCTCCAGTTCCGCTACGACGCGGCCCAGTGCCTCGAACAGCTCGGCGAGGCCGGGGCCGCGCTGGTCGAGTACCGCGCGGTCCTGCCGTACTACGAGAACGCCTACGGGCCGATCACCTCCGACCCCGGCCGCGCCCTCGACATCCGGCACCGCATCGGCCAACTGCTCCTGGCGGTCGGCGACCACACCGCGGGCCGGGCCCAGCTCCAGGCGCTGCTGTACGACGCCGAGCGCACCTACGGTCCGCACCACCCGCTCCCCATGGACCTGCGCCGCCTGCTCAGCCACCAGCGGGACGTCCGCGGCGGCTGACAGCACCCCCCCGGATCGCCCCCCCCGGAGCGCCCCCGGAGCGCCCCCGTCGCGGACCACATCCCCAACTCCTCCGGAATCGTTGGTCGAATCAGTGGCACAGGCCACATCCACTGCCTAACATCGATCACCGCAAGGCTTTGTGCACCGATGCACAAACTCTCCCCGGGAGGCTCCTTTGCACCGCCGTCGTCGCACCGCGCTCACCGTCCTCGCCGCAACGCTCGTCGCCGCGCCGCTCCTTTCGGCCTGCGGCAACCAGGCCCACCCCGGTGCCGCGGCCGTCGTGGGCGGCGAGCGGATCGAGGTGTCGGCGGTCCAGGACCGGGCGGCGGAGGTCCGCAGCGCCCAGGAGAGCTCCCCGCAGGCCGCCCAGTTGGTGAACAAGTCGGGCCAGCTCAACCGCGCCAAGCTGCACGGGCTGATCTTCGGCCGGATCCTCGACCGCGCCGCCGATGACGCCGGAGTCACGGTCTCCCGCAAGGAGATCCAGGAGATGCGGCAGGCCAGCCGCGCCCAGCAGGGCGGCGAGGAGCAGTTCGAGGCGATGATGCTCCAGCAGCGCTGGGTGGCCCCGGACCAGATCGACGCCGACATGCGCCAGGAGGTCCAGCTCCCGAAGCTGGCCCGGGCGCTCGGCGCGGACCTGGGCACGCCCGCCGGTCAGCAGGTCGTCGGCGAGGCCCTCACCAAGGCGTCGAAGGCCCTCGACATCGACGTCAACCCGCGCTTCGGCACCTGGGACGACCAGAAGATGCAGCTCGGGAACTACAGCGCGCCCTGGATCACCCAGCGCACGAAGTTCACCCCGGAGCAGCCGACGGGAGCCTGAGCCGGCCCCGGTTGCGGAGTGCCGCCCCGCCCGGCGAGTGCGGTGCCGTCGGCCCTCGGCGCGGCCGCCTCGGCCGGAGGTAGGTTCGCAGGGTGAACGCCGAAGCCCTCGACGCATCCGTCGAGCCCCCCGCCGACCCCGGCCGTATCGTCCTGCTCACCGCCAGCCACCGGGTCGCGCCCGGCCTGCTGTCCTGGCCGGCCTGGCAGACGCTGCACGCCGCCGACCGCGTTCTCACCGCGGACCCGGACCAGCCGCAGCTCCCGTACCTCCGCGAGGCGGGTGTACGCGTCGAGCACGCCACGCCCTCCGCGGACGAACTGGTCGCCGACTGCGCGGGCGGCCGGACGGTCGTCGTCCTGACCGGCGGCGAGGGCAACGGCCCCCTCACCGACGGCCTGGCCCGCCTCGGCGGCTCGGGCCGGGTGGCCATGCCGGACCTGGAACTGCTCCCCGGCTCGTACGACCTGCCCGGGGCCCGCCTCCTCGACCTGGTCCAGGTCATGGACCGGATCCGCCGCACGTGCCCCTGGACCTCGCAGAAGACGCACGAGGGCCTCGCCAAGTACGCCATCGAGGAGGCGTACGAACTGGTCGAGGCGATCGAGACCGGCGACCGCGACGAGCTCCGCGAGGAGCTGGGCGACGTCCTGCTCCAGGTCGTCTTCCACGCGCGCATCGCCGAGGAGGATCCCGAGGAGCCCTTCGCCGTCGACGACGTCGCGGGCGGCCTCGTCGAGAAGCTGATCCACCGCCACCCGCACGTCTTCGGCGACGAGACCGCCGAGACCCCGGAGGACGTCCACGCGCACTGGCTGCGCACCAAGGCGATCGAGAAGCAGCGCACCTCGGTCACCGAGGGCGTCCCCCTCGGCCAGCCCGGCCTGGCCCTCGCCGCGAAGCTCGGCAGCCGCGTCCGTACGGCCGGCCTCGACGTGCCCCTGCCGACGGGCGCTCCCTCGTCCGACTCCATCGGCTACGAGCTCCTCGCCCTCGCCGTTGCTGCCGAGGCGAACGGCGCCGACCCCGAGGCCGCCCTGCGCGCGGCGGCCCGGGCGTACAGGGACGCGATCCTGGCGGCGGAGCGGGACGCGGGTTAGCACGGTGACATCAGGGGATCTACGAGGGGCGGGGAACGGCGTGGCTGCCGGGGAACGGGGAGCAGGGAACGACGTGGCACCGGGCAGCTCCGTCTCGGGCGGTGGCTTCCACGCTCCGGTCGTCCAGACCGGGACCTTCAACGGCGGCGTGCACACCTACTACGGGCCGCCGCAGCACACAGGCCTCTCCCCGGTCGCCGACTGGCCCCGGCTCGACGCGGCCGACCCGATCGCCTTCGGCGTGCGGCGCACCCGTCGGATCGGCGACGCGCCACCGCTGCCCCCGTACGTCGCCCGGGACGACGACGCCCTGTTGGAGAAGCTGGTCTGTACGGCCGCCGAGACCGGCGGGCCGGTGCTGGTGACCGGCGAGCCCCTGTCCGGGAAGAGCCGGACCGCCTGGGTGCGAATGCTCGCCAACCTGCCGGGCGCGACCCGCCTCCTCGCTCCCGCGGCCGGCACGGATCTGCGCGGCCTGCCCGCCCGGACACCCCGCCCGTTCCGAGGCCGCCGGCACGGTGGGGCGGGCACTGGCCGACCGCGGAGAAGCCGTCCCCGCCATTGCGTATCTGGAACGAGCGGCGGAGGCCGGTGACGCCGAGGCGCGGGCCGACCTCGCCCAGCTGATCGCCGAACGGGCGGTCTACTGGCTGGATCGGCTGGGCGAGTCCGGCGACGAGGGCGCACAGGCGGCCGCAGACATGCTGCGGGCGCTCATCAAGACCCCGCCCGATAACGTCAAGGCGTGAACGACAGCCCCGCCCCACGCACCCCCGAACCCTCCGCCTGCCCCCACAGCGCCACCCCCGAGGGGGCCGCCCCCGCCCCCGAACTCTTCACCTGGGAGTTCGCCACCGACCCCTACCCCGCCTACGCCTGGCTCCGCGAGCACCACCCCGTGCACCGGACCGCGCTGCCCAGCGGGGTCGAGGCCTGGCTCGTGACGCGGTACGGGGATGCCAAGCAGGCGCTCGCCGACGCGCGGCTCTCCAAGAACCCGGCCAACCACGCCGAGTCGCCGCACGCCAAGGGGAAGACGGGGATCCCGGGGGAGCGCAAGGCGGAGCTGATGACGCATCTGCTCAACATCGACCCTCCGGACCACACCCGGCTGCGCCGGCTCGTGTCCAAGGCGTTCACCCCGCGCCGGGTCGCGGAGTTCGCGCCCCGCGTGCAGGAGCTGACGGACCGGCTCATCGACGGGTTCATCGAGGAGGGCAAGGCCGACCTCATCCATGACCTCGCCTTCCCGCTCCCCATCTACGCCATCTGCGACCTGCTCGGCGTCCCGCGCAAGGACCAGGACGACTTCCGGGACTGGGCGGGCATGATGATCCGGCACGGTGGCGGGCCGCGCGGCGGGGTCGCCAGGTCGGTGAAGAAGATGCGCGGCTATCTCGCCGAACTCATCCACCGCAAGAGGGAGAATCCGGGCGACGACCTGATCTCCGGGCTGATCCGGGCCAGCGACCACGGCGAGCACCTCACCGAGAACGAGGCGGCCGCCATGGCGTTCATCCTTCTCTTCGCCGGGTTCGAGACGACGGTCAACCTGATCGGGAACGGGATGTACGCGCTGCTGCGCCACCCCGGGCAGCGCGCCGCGCTGCAAGCTTCCCTGAACGCCGGGGAGAGCGCGCTGCTGACCACCGGGATCGAGGAACTGCTCCGGTTCGACGGGCCGGTCGAGATGGCGACCTGGCGGTACGCCACCGAGGCGCTGACCCTGGGCGGCGAGGAGATCGCCGCCGGGGACCCCGTACTGGTGGTGTTGGCGGCCGCCGACCGCGACCCGGAGCGGTTCACGGATCCGGACACTCTGGACCTCGCACGGCGTGACAATCAGCACCTCGGCTACGGACACGGCATCCACTACTGCCTGGGGGCGCCGCTGGCCCGTCTGGAGGGGCAGACCGCGCTGGCCACGCTCCTGAGGCGCCTTCCTGACCTGCGACTTGCGGAAGAACCTGACGATTTGCGCTGGCGCGGCGGGCTCATCATGCGCGGACTGCGCACCCTTCCGGTCGAGTTCGAGCCGGGAAGCCGTTCCGAAAAAAGTGACTGACTGTCAACTCTGTGACTTTCACGTGATCTGCGCTGCATCGACTTGTGACACACGTTCGAGTCCCGCTAGGTTCACGGTTCGACGCGTCGGTCGCACCTTGCTCACGCGTCACTTGCGCGCCGACGCAGACACGGAATCCGCAAGGAATCCCGCTGCGCGCGCTCAGGTCACTCGCTTGTCAGTCGCACGGAAGGCATACCCATGGGCTCCGCGAACGGCAGACACCGCCGCCCTCGCCAGGCACCGGCCATCGTCGTCGCCGCAGGCGTGACGGGATCGGCCATCGCCATCCCGCTGCTCGGCGCGAGCGGCGCAACCGCCGCAGAGGCCTCCACCTGGGACCGGGTCGCGGAGTGCGAGAGCGGCGGCATGTGGAGCGCCGACCTCGGCAACGGCTACTACGGCGGGCTCCAGTTCTCGCAGGAGACCTGGTCGGCGTACGGCGGCACGGCGTTCGCGCCCCGCGCCGACCTCGCCAGCCGCTCGCAGCAGATCTCCGTCGCCGAGAAGGTCCTGGACGACCGGGGCCCGAAGGCGTGGCCCAGCTGTGCGGTGATCTCCGGCCTCGCGGTGGACGGCAGTCTGCCCGGCGTCGACCCGGGCACCTCGCCGTCGCCCGACCCGTCCGCCGATCCGTCGGCAGACCCCTCGTCCACCCCGACCGACGAGGTGGACGCAACCGACGAAGCGGATGAATCCGGCAAGTCCGGTGAAACCGATGAGTCCGGCAAGGGTCAGAAGGAGAAGGGCAAGGACAAGGGTGACGGTGCGGGGGAGGGGAGCGAGGCTCCCGACTCCTCCGTGACGCCCTCCGACCCGCCGTCCTCCGGCGCCCCCGACGCCGCGGACCCCTCCTCCGCCCCCGACGCCTCGAACGGCCAGGGCGGCAAGCACCGCGGCGCCCCCGCGCCCGAGGAGGCCGACGCGGACCGGCAGGACAGTCCCCGCGAATCCGGCCGGCACGCCTCGCGCGGCGACGGCGACGCGCGGAACGGCGACGCGGCGACCGCCGACGGGTACACGGTGCGGCCCGGCGACAACCTCTGGGCGATCGCTGACGCACAGGAACTTCCCCAGGGCTGGAGCGGCCTGTACGAGGCCAACAAGGACCTCCTGGGCTCCGACCCTGACCTGATCCTGCCCGGGCAGAACCTGGATCTGGGGCTGGACGGGAGTGCCGACCGGGCTGCGTCGAAGGGCGACGAAGCGTCTGCCGGGGCGCCCGCCGCCAACTGATTCAATTCGGGAAAAAGCCCCGAAAGCAGAGGCAGTTAAGAGGCCTATGTCCACTTTGCGTAAGTGAGACATGGGTCTCTTTGCTTCAACTCGTGCGTCTCGCCCGGCCGATCCGGGCGGATCACCCCCGACCTGCGGAAACGGCTCGCCGACCGCCGTGAGTTCGGGCTGATTGCCCCCTATGTCCATCTTTGAATGTCGGGGTTGCCTGTGTTTACGGTCTAACCGCTCGCACCGCGGGCCCCGTCGACCGTCACGCCGAATCCTGCCGTCGGTCGAAGGGAACAGACGCGTAAGCGCCGTAGGCAGGAGCGGGGGACCCAGGTAAGCCGCCGGGTCCGGACGCCTCGTCGAGAAGACGGGGGCGTACGGGACCGGCTAGGGGTGAAGTCGTGCGCAAGGCCGCGCGACCGGGCAACTCATCAGCCCGAACCCGACAGCTCACCTCGTAGGCGTCGGTGAGGAGATTCGTTCCATGCTGCTGAACAGCAAGGGCAAGCACCGCCGCCCGTCCAAGGCCACCCGTATCGCCACGCTCGCCGGTGTCGCCGGTGCCGCCGTCGCCGTCCCGCTGATGGGCGCGACCAACGCTTCCGCCGCCTCGGTCGAGACCTGGGACGCCGTCGCCCAGTGCGAGTCCGGCGGCAACTGGTCCATCAACACCGGCAACGGCTACTACGGCGGACTGCAGTTCTCGCAGTCCAGCTGGGCCGCCGCCGGCGGTACGCAGTACGCCTCGCGCGCCGACCTGGCCTCCAAGGACCAGCAGATCGCCGCCGCCGAGAAGCTCCTCGACCTGCAGGGCCCGGGCGCCTGGGCCTGCGCCGGCGCCGGCGGCCTCACCAACGACGGTGTGGACCCGGGCGTGAACCCCGGCGGCTCCGGTCAGTCCGAGAGCAAGCCCGAGCAGGCGCAGCCCGAGCGCCAGGCCGAGCAGCCCACCACGCGCAGCGAGCAGCGCGAGGCCCCGAAGGCCGAGAGCAAGAAGACCGTCACCACCCCGACCGGCGAGAAGGTCCAGAAGGGCGACGGCGAGTACAAGGTCAAGGCCGGCGACACCCTGAGCAAGATCGCCGGCAAGGAGGGTGTCAAGGGCGGCTGGAGCAAGCTCTTCAAGCTCAACGACGACATCGTCAAGGAAGCGGACCTGATCTTCCCGGGTCAGCAGCTCCACCTGAAGTAGTCGCCGTCTCTCCTCCCCGGAGGGGAAGCGTCCGGCGGCACTCCCCCTCGCACGGCTTCCCGGCCCGGCGCGCTCTTCCCCCCAGCGCGCCGGGCCGGGTTCTGCGTGAGAGGCGGGCGGTGAGTGGCGAGTGATGAGCGGCGGGCGTCCGGAGGCCCGCATGTGTTCACCTCTTGGTGTTACCGCGTAGTAGATTTCTAGAGTTTTGTCCCGTGATGCAGGTCCTTGGGTCCTTTTTCGTCCCAGGAGGCGGGCGGTCGGCTGGCCGACGCGGCCGGGCCGGATAGGCTCGTGCCGCAAGGCCACAGTGACCCTGCACAACCAGTGTCAGATCCCAGAAGGAGATGCCTCGTGCCGTCCATCGACGTCGTCGTAGCCAGGGAAATCCTCGACTCCCGGGGCAACCCCACGGTCGAGGTCGAGGTTGGCCTCGACGACGGCAGCACGGGCCGTGCTGCTGTTCCGTCCGGCGCCTCCACCGGTGCGTTCGAGGCTGTTGAGCTTCGCGACGGTGACCCCAACCGCTACCAGGGCAAGGGCGTCGAGAAGGCCGTCCTCGCCGTCATCGAGCAGATCGGCCCGGAGCTCGTCGGGTACGACGCCACCGAGCAGCGCCTCATCGACCAGGCGATGTTCGACCTGGACGCCACCGAGAACAAGGCCTCCCTCGGCGCGAACGCCATCCTCGGTGTCTCGCTGGCCGTCGCGCACGCCGCCTCCGAAGCGTCCGACCTGCCGCTCTTCCGCTACCTCGGCGGCCCGAACGCGCACCTGCTGCCCGTTCCGATGATGAACATCCTGAACGGCGGCTCGCACGCCGACTCCAACGTGGACATCCAGGAGTTCATGATCGCGCCGATCGGGGCGGAGTCCTTCTCCGAGGCCCTGCGCTGGGGCGCGGAGATCTACCACACGCTGAAGAAGGTCCTCAAGACCAAGGGCCTGTCCACCGGACTCGGCGACGAGGGCGGCTTCGCCCCGAACCTGGAGTCCAACCGCGCCGCCCTGGACCTCATCGTCGAGGCCATCACCGAGGCCGGTTACGTCCCGGGCCGCGACGTGGCGCTCGCGCTCGACGTCGCCGCGTCCGAGTTCTACAAGGACGGCGTCTACGAGTTCGAGGGCAAGTCCCGCTCGGCCGCCGAGATGACCGAGTACTACGAGGAGCTCGTCTCCGCGTACCCGCTGGTCTCCATCGAGGACCCGCTGTACGAGGACGACTGGGCCGGCTGGAAGGTCATCACCGACCGCATCGGCTCCAAGGTGCAGATCGTCGGCGACGACCTCTTCGTCACCAACCCCGAGCGCCTGGCCCGCGGTATCGAGGAGGGCTCCGCCAACGCCCTGCTCGTGAAGGTCAACCAGATCGGTTCGCTGACCGAGACCCTGGACGCCGTCGAGCTGGCCCAGCGCAACGGCTTCAAGTGCATGATGTCGCACCGCTCCGGCGAGACCGAGGACGTCACCATCGCCGACCTCGCCGTCGCCGTGAACTGCGGCCAGATCAAGACCGGCGCCCCGGCCCGCTCGGACCGCGTCGCCAAGTACAACCAGCTGCTGCGCATCGAGGAGATCCTCGACGACGCCGCGGTGTACGCGGGCCGCTCCGCCTTCCCGCGCTTCAAGGGCTGACCCACAGGCCCAAGAGGGTAGCCTCCGCCCGTCCCCGCACCCGGTCCCGTACCGTGTGCGGGGACGGACGTGCGTAACGGGGAGGCGGGAGACATGGCCGGGAAGGATCGCGACCGGTTCTCCACCGCGACCAGGCTGCGACTGCTCGGCGAGCAGACCGCGGCCCGCGTGTACCGATCCCAGAACCGCCGCCAGGCCCGCCGCTCCCGGCTCACCGGCCGGGCCGCGTTCCTGGCGCTGGTGGTCTGCTCCCTGGTGGTGGCGCTCGCCTACCCGATGCGGCAGTACGTCTCCCAGCGCGACGAGATCGCCGAGCAGGAGCGGCTCTCGCAGGAGGCGGAGCGGCGCACCGAGGAGCTGCGGGACGAGAAGGCGCGGCTCCAGGACGACGCGTACATCATGCGTCTGGCCCGCCAGCACCTCCATTACGTCCTCCCCGGGGAGACCGGCTACACCGTGGCCGACCCCGACGCGGCCCGGGACCGCCGCGGCGAGCCGGGTGCGAGCGACCGCCCCTGGCACTCGAACCTCTGGGACGGCGTGGACAGCGCCGACCGTGCCGACCGCGACTGACCGACCCGCAACCCCCTTCTACGAGCTTTCGAGCAGAACCAAGGCAGGCATGGAAACGCCCCCTCCGCAGACCGAGTCCACCAAGCCCACCGACGCGGACATCGCCGCGTTCGAGCAGCAGCTCGGCCGCCCGCCGCGCGGTCTGCGCGCCATCGCGCACCGCTGCCCGTGCGGCAACCCGGACGTGGTGGAGACCCAGCCGCGTCTGGAGGACGGCACGCCGTTCCCGACGACGTACTACCTGACCTGCCCCCGTGCGGCCTCGGCGATCGGCACGCTGGAGGCCAACGGGGTCATGAAGGAGATGACGGCCCGTCTGGAGACCGACCCGGAGCTGGCGGACGCGTACCGGGCCGCGCACGAGGACTACATCACCCGCCGCGACGCCATCGAGGTCCTGGAGGGCTTCCCGAGCGCGGGCGGCATGCCGGACCGGGTGAAGTGCCTGCACGTCCTGGTGGGCCACTCGCTGGCCGCCGGGCCCGGGGTGAACCCGCTCGGCGACGAGGCCATCGCGATGCTGCCCGAGTGGTGGGCCAAGGGTCCCTGTGTCACGCCGTGCGCGCCGACGGGCGAGGGTGACGGCTGGACGGTGGACGAGGGCGACGAGGGCCATTTCGCCTTCCGCCCGCTCGACGGCCCCGCCGACGGGAAGGGCGCATGACCCGGGTCGCCGCGATCGACTGCGGCACCAACTCCATCCGGCTCCTGGTCGCCGACCTGGACCCCGCCACCGGCTCCTTCACCGAGCTGGACCGGCGGATGACCATCGTCCGCCTCGGCCAGGGCGTCGACCGGACCGGCCGGCTCGCCCCCGAGGCGCTGGAGCGGACGTTCGCGGCCTGCCGCGAGTACGCGGCGGCGATCGAGGAGCTGGGCGCCGAACGGATCCGTTTCGTCGCCACCTCCGCCTCCCGCGACTCCGAGAACAGCGCCGACTTCGTGGCCGGGGTCCGGGACATCCTGGGCGTCGAGCCCGAGGTGATCACCGGCGACCAGGAGGCCCAGCTCTCCTTCGACGGGGCCACCAAGGAGCTGGCCGGCAGCGACCACCTGGCGAAGCCGTACCTGGTCGTCGACATCGGCGGCGGCTCCACCGAGTTCGTCCTCGGCTCGGACGGGGTGGAGGCGGCCCGGTCCGTGGACATCGGCTGCGTACGGATGACGGAACGTCACCTCGTCGTGGACGGGGCCGTCATGGACCCGCCCAGCCACGAGCGGGCCGCCGCGATCCGTGCGGACATCGACGCCGCCCTCGACCTCGCCGAGCAGACCGTGCCGCTCACCGGGGCCGGCACGCTCGTCGGCCTCGCGGGCACCGTCACCACGGTCGCCGGGATCGCGCTGGAGCTGGCGGAGTACGACTCCGAGGCCATCCACCACTCCCGGGTCTCCCGCGGCCAGGTCCGCGCGATCACCGAACACCTGCTGCGCTCGACGCACGACGAGCGCGCCGCGATCCCCGTGATGCACCCCGGCCGGGTCGACGTGATCGGGGCCGGTGCGCTCGTCCTGCTCGCCGTGATGGAGCGGACGGGAGCCCACGAGGTCGTCGTCAGCGAGCACGACATCCTGGACGGCATCGCCTGGAGCGCGGCGGGCTGACCGGAAGCCCTGCTCAATCGCTTCGTCACCTGCACCTTTGAGCTGTCCACCGGCTTCGGTGGGCTGCTCGGGGGGCCCTTTCGGGACACGCCGCGAGAAAGTTCGTGAACTTCTTCACAAGGAATTCGGCCCTGTCGGGCGAAGATCGGGGTCCATAGGCCCTTGTGGGGCACCGCTGGGGTCGCGGGCGCGTGCTGCGGGCGCGTTCCAGGGGTGTTGCGCCCGCATGAAACGGGGCGCCGAATCACCCCGCCCGAAGGGTCAAGGTCCAGCTCACAAGCGGTGAACAACGTTTCCCGCGGTGCCGTGGTTCCCTTTGGTGCCCATGACCTGGGTCACGTGGGCGGCGAAGTGTAGCAGAGGGTCGGTCAATCCTTGTGAAGGGGCTCACGAGCACCCCCCTGGGGAGGGGTGGATACTCGATGGCATGAGCACCACGGAGCGTCCCAGGATCCTCGTTGTAGGCGGTGGGTACGTAGGCCTGTACGCAGCTCGTCGCATTCTGAAGAAGATGCGATACGGAGAGGCGACCGTCACGGTCGTCGACCCGCGGTCGTACATGACGTACCAGCCCTTCCTCCCCGAAGCTGCCGCAGGCAGCATCTCGCCTCGGCATGTCGTCGTCCCGCTGCGACGCGTGCTGCCCAAGGCTGAGGTTCTCACCGGTCGGGTCACGACCATCGACCAGGACCGCAAGGTCGCCACGATCGCGCCGCTCGTCGGCGAGGCCTACGAGCTGCCCTTCGACTACCTGGTCATCGCGATGGGCGCGGTCTCCCGCACCTTCCCGATCCCCGGCCTCGCCGAGCAGGGCATCGGCATGAAGGGCATCGAGGAGTCCATCGGCCTGCGCAACCACGTCCTGGAGCAGCTCGACAAGGCCGACTCCACGACCGACGAGGACGTCCGCCGCAAGGCGCTGACGTTCGTCTTCGTGGGTGGCGGCTTCGCCGGCGCGGAGACCATCGGCGAGGTCGAGGACATGGCCCGCGACGCGGCGAAGTACTACACCAACGTGAAGCGCGAGGACATGCGCTTCATCCTCGTCGACGCTGCCGACAAGATCCTTCCCGAGGTCGGCCCGAAGCTGGGCGCCTACGGCAAGGAGCACCTGGAGAGCCGCGGCGTGGAGATCTACCTCTCCACCTCGATGGACTCCTGCGTCGACGGTCACGTGGTCCTGAAGAACGGCCTGGAGGTCGACTCCAGCACCATCGTGTGGACCGCCGGTGTGAAGCCGAACCCGGCGCTGGCCCGCTTCGGCCTGCCGCTCGGCCCCCGCGGTCACGTGGACACCTCGGAGAAGCTCCAGGTGCAGGGCACCGACTACATCTGGGCCGCGGGCGACAACGCCCAGGTGCCGGACATGGTCGGCCGCCGCGCCGGCAACCCGAATGCCTGGTGCCCGCCCAACGCCCAGCACGCGCTGCGTCAGGCGAAGGTCCTCGGCGACAACGTGATCTCCGGCATGCGGGGCTTCCCGCAGAAGGAGTACAGCCACGCCAACAAGGGTGCGGTCGCCGGTCTCGGCCTGCACAAGGGCGTCGCGATGATCGTCATGGGCAAGGTGAAGATCAAGCTCAAGGGCCGTCTCGCCTGGTACATGCACCGCGGCTACCACGGCATGGCCATGCCGACCTGGAACCGCAAGATCCGGATCTTCGCCGACTGGACGCTGGCGATGTTCCTCAAGCGCGAGGTCGTCTCGCTCGGTGCCATGGAGACGCCGCGCGAGGAGTTCTACGAGGCCGCCAAGCCGGCCCCGGCTCCGGCCGCCGCCAAGCCGGAGGGCGAGAAGGCCAAGGCCTCCTGACCCTCCGGTGAAGCGCTCCGCGGGGAGCGCGCCGCACGTACGACGCCCGAAGGGGCCGTCCGCCATCCGTGGTGCGGACGGCCCCTTCGGCGTATCCGGGCGCGGATCCCGGCCGGGATCCGGCGAGCTGCGGTGGCCCGCCCCCGCCGATGTGGGTGGTGCGTACACGCACTTTGCCGTTTCGTTGCCCGGTAGCGGGATGACGGAGTGTGCGGGGAGAGTTGACGCAGGTGTACCTCGCGACGGCACCGGGGTGTCGCGGCGGGGCGGGGGGTGTCTTGTTGATCGGGGTCGGTCAGGCAGGCGTCGTGGGCCCGGCCCCGGTCGACGGGACACCCCCTACGAGCATGTCTGTTGCCTGTGCTTGTTGTGCTTGTCCCCGTGCTTGTCGGGGAAACACCACGGAGGTGTGCGCCATGGCAGACGCCGCGTCGCGGCTGACCGCTCTCGCCGAGGAGTTGCTCTCGGAACCCCTGCCGGTCCGGATCCGGGCCTGGGACGGCAGCGAGTCGGGGCCGCCCGGCGCCCCGGTCCTCGTGATCCGCCACCGCCGCGCCCTGCGTCGGCTCCTGTGGAAGCCGGGCGAACTGGGCCTGGCCCGCGCCTGGGTGGCCGGGGAGATCGACGTCGACGGCGATCTGTACGAGGTGCTCGACCGGATCGCCGGGCTGCTCTGGGACCGCGGCGCCGACGCCAAGGACACCGTCCACCCGGTCCGCGACCCCAAGGTCCGTGCCTTCGCCCGCGGCCTCCTCGACCTCGCCGGCCCCTGGCCCCCGCCCGCGCCGCCCGCCGAGGAGGTGCGCCGCCGCGCCGGCCCGCTGCACACCAGACGCCGTGACAAGGAGGCCATCAGCCACCACTACGACGTCGGCAACGACTTCTACGCCCTGGTGCTCGGCCCCTCCATGGTCTACTCCTGCGCCTACTGGCAGGAGGGCGGGACCCTGGAGGACGCCCAGCGCGACAAGCTCGACCTGGTCTGCCGCAAGCTCGGCCTGAAGGAGGGCGACCGGCTCCTGGACGTCGGCTGCGGCTGGGGCTCGATGGCCATCCACGCCGCCCGCCACTACGGCGCGCAGGTCACCGGCGTCACCCTCTCCCGGCAACAGGCCGCCCACGCCCGCAAGCGCATCGCCGAGGAGGGCCTGACCGACCGGATCGAGATCCGGGTCCAGGACTACCGGGACGTCCGCGACGGCCCGTACGACGCGATCTCCTCGATCGGCATGGCCGAGCACGTCGGCTCGGTCCGCTACCGCGAGTACGCCGATGACCTCTACGCCCTCCTGAAACCCGGCGGCCGCTTCCTGAACCACCAGATCGCCCGGCGGCCCGAGAAGAACGAGGACGCCTACCGGATCGACGCGTTCATCGACGCCTACGTCTTCCCCGACGGCGAACTGGCCCCGGTCGGCCGCACCCTGGCCACCCTGGAGGAGGCCGGCTTCGAGGCCCGGGACGTCGAGGCGCTGCGCGAGCACTACGCACTGACCCTGCGCCAGTGGGTGGCCAACCTGGAGCGGCACTGGGAGCAGGCGGTACGTGCCACCTCCCCGGGCCGGGCCCGGGTCTGGCGGCTGTACATGGCGGCCTCGGCCCTCTCCTTCGAGCACAACAAGATCGGCGTCAACCAGATCCTCGCGGTGCGCCCGCTGGACGACGGCGGCTCCCGGCTGCCGCTGCGCGCCCGCAGGTGGACACAGTCCGCCGAGGACACGGACGCCTGACCCGTACGGCACAGAGCGAGGGGCCGGCGCTCCGCTCCCCAGCGGTGCACCGGCCCCTCACCTCTTGACGTCCCCTCGTCCCGGTCTCCCCGGGCCCGGACTACTCCGTCTTGATCGCCGTCAGCATGTTGAGCTTCGCGGCGCTGCGGGCGGGCCACAGCGAGGCGAGGACGCCCACCAGGCCGGCCAGGAGCAGGAAGACGCCGAGCCGGTCCCACGGGATGACCAGGGCGTAGCCGGGGATGTCCGCGGACAGGGTCTGACCGATCGCCCAGCCGAGGAAGACGCCGAGACCGACCCCGACCACCGCGCCGAAGACCGAGATGACGACGGCCTCCAGACGGATCATCCGCTTCACCCGGCCCCGGTCGAGGCCGATCGCGCGGAGCATGCCGATCTCCTGCTGCCGCTCGAACACCGACATCGCGAGGGTGTTGACGACCCCGAGGACCGCGATCAGCAGGGCCATGGCGAGCAGCCCGTACATGATGTTCAGGGCGGTGTTGATGAAGCCGCCGAACATGTCACGGATGTCCTGCCGGTCCATGACGTTCATCGCCGGGTTGTCGCCGAGCGCGTTCACGATGGACTGCTCGTTGGCCTTGCTGGCGCCGCCGTCGGCCTTGATCCAGATCTCGCGGATCTCGGGGCGGGTGGAGGTGCTGTGCTGGTCGGCGAGCTGCTTCGGCATCACGAAGGGCGACAGGAACTCGTTCTCCTTGTACGTCGCCCCGATCGTCAGCTCGCCCTTCTTCTCGTCCTCGAACGTGACCGGGAGGGTGTCGCCGGTCTTCCAGCCGTTCGACTTCGCGGTCTTGGAGCCGACTGCGACCTGGCCGTCCTTGAGCGAGGCCAGCGAACCGGACTCGGTCGTCAGCGAGAAGACCCGCTCCACGTCACCCGGGGTGACGCCGGAGGCCGAGTGGTACTCACCGTCGACCTGGAGCGAGGCCGACTGCTGCGGGGAGAGCGCGGACACGCCGTCGGCCTTCGCCAGGGCGTTGAGCGCGGACTGGTCCAGCGAGTCGCCGCTGGCCATCGTGACCATGTAGTCGGCCTTGATGTTGTCCGTGGTCATCTTGTCGATGGCCTGGCCGAGGGTGACGCCGAGCACCGAGATGCCGGTGACCAGGGTCAGCCCGATGGCCAGCGCGGAGGCGGTGGCCCCGGTACGCCGCGGGTTGCGGACCGCGTTCTGCGAGGCCAGCTTCCCGGAGACGCCGAACAGCTTCTTCAGCAGCGGCCGGACCAGGGCGATGACCGGGCGGGAGAGCAGCGGGATCAGGATGATGACGCCGATCAGGGCGAAGAACGCGCCCGCCGCGACCAACTGCCGTCCGGAGGTGCCACCGGTCGCGGCTCCGCCGACGATGCCGGCGGAGCCGAGCAGGGTGATCACGCCGCCGATCGAGTTCCGTACGACGAGGGACTTGACGGAAGCGGTGGCGTGGACGCTGCTCATCGCGGCGACCGGGGCGATCTTCGAGGCCCGGCGGGCGGGCAGCCAGGCGGCCAGGACGGTGATCAGGACGCCGACCGCGAAGGCGGAGACGACGGCGGTGGGCGAGACGACCAGCGGACCGGCCGGGATCTTGCCGCCCATGACGCCCATCGCGGAGCGCAGACCGGTGGCGAGGCCGAGGCCGAGGAGGAAGCCGATGACGGAGGCGAGGATACCGACGAAGGCGGCCTCCAGCAGCACCGAACGCTTCACCTGGCGGCGGGTGGCCCCGATGGCCCGCATCAGGGCCAGCTCACGGGTCCGCTGGGCGATCAGCATGGTGAAGGTGTTGGCGATGAGGAAGATGCCGACGAACAGCGCGATGCCCGCGAAGGCCAGCAGCATGGTGTTGAGGCTGGTCAGGCCGGACTCGATGTCCTTGGCCTGCTGGTCGGCCAGCGCCTTGCCGGTCTGCGCGGTGGCATCCTCCGGCAGCAGCGGCTCGATCTCGTCCAGCAGCTTCTTGTCGGACACGCCGCCCGCCGCGCTGACCGTGGCGTTCTGGAAGACGCCGGGCTTCAGGTAGAGCTGCTGGGCGGTCGCGGTGTCGAACAGCACGAGGCTGCCACCCGCGTTGACCGCGCCGTCCTCGGTGGTGAAGATCCCCGCGAGGGTGTACTCCTTCACCGGGCCGTTGGTCGCGACCCGCACCGGGTCGCCGACCTTGTACTCGCCCTTGCTCGCGGTGTCCTTGTCGAGGGCGATCGAGCCGTTCTTCACCGGGCCGGAGCCCTCGGTGAAGTCGTACTGGGCGTCCTTGCCGTCCTTGCCGGGGGCGAAGTTCGCACCGGTGTTGGACCAGCCGTTGCCGATCAGCTTGCCGTCGGGGTCGGCGACCCCGGCGAAGCCGTCGACGCGCCCGGTGGCGGAGGCGACGCCGTCCAGGCCCCGGATCTTCTCCAGGGTGGCGTCGTCGATGCCGGGGGTCTTCTCGTCGTCGCCGGCGTAGGTCTCGATGGAGACGGCGACGTTGTCGTAGCTCTTGGCGGACTGGTTGCGGAAGGCGTTGCCGAGGGTGTCGGTGAAGACCAGCGTGCCGGAGACGAACGCTACGCCGAGCATGACGGCGAGCACGGTCATCAGCAGCCTGGCCTTGTGCGCGAGCACATTGCGCAGGGCGGTACGGAACATGTCTGTGTCCTGGGATGGGTTCCGGAAGGGGAGGGCGGGGCGCGCGGTACGGGGGCCGGGAGGGGCGGCCGTACGCGTCAGCCGTGCGGCGGCCGGTCGACGTGGCCGGCCGCGGGCGTCAGCTGGTGCGGCCCTTCGCGTCGAACGCCTTCATCCGGTCGAGGACGCCGTCGGCGGTCGGGTGCATCATCTGGTCGACGACCGCGCCGTCCGCGAGGAAGATGACCCGGTCCGCGTAGGAGGCGGCCACCGGGTCGTGCGTCACCATCACCACGGTCTGGCCCAGCTCGCGCACCGAGTTGCGCAGGAAGCCCAGTACCTCGGCGCCGGAGCGGGAGTCCAGGTTTCCGGTCGGCTCGTCACCGAAGATGATCTCGGGCTGCGCGGCCAGGGCGCGGGCCACGGCGACCCGCTGCTGCTGACCGCCGGAGAGCTCGGTCGGGCGGTGCTTCAGCCGCTCCGAGAGGCCGACCATCTCGATCACCTTCTGGAGCCACGCCGAGTCCGGCTTACGGCCCGCGATGTCCATCGGCAGGGTGATGTTCTCCAGCGCGGTGAGCGTCGGAAGCAGGTTGAACGCCTGGAAGATGAAGCCGATCTTGTCCCGGCGCAACTGCGTGAGCTGCTTGTCCTTGAGCGTGGACAGCTCGGTCTCGCCGATCCGCACCGAACCGCTGCTGAAGCTGTCGAGCCCGGCGACGCAGTGCATCAGCGTCGACTTGCCGGAGCCCGAGGGGCCCATGATCGCGGTGAACTCTCCCTGCGGGAAGTCCACGGTCACCCGGTCCAGGGCGACGACCTGCGTCTCGCCCTCGCCGTAGACCTTCGACAGCTCCGTGGCGCGGGCAGCCACCGCGGTGGCGCGGTGAACGGTGGGGGTGGTGGTCACTGGGACGCTCCTGGTTCGGGTGTTGCGGATGCTGGGGCCGTGCTGAGGCGGGCGCTGACGCCATGCCTCGGGGACTTACTCCATCCTTACGGCCCGACTGCCCCGGGGCGTCACCCCCGATGCCCGTTCCCGGGGCCGTCTTGAGTCGCATCGAGAGTGTGGTCGCGTCCTCCTCGGGTATGACGCCGACCCTGACCGGGGTGGAGGTCGGCACCGCGGCAGAGCCACCGTCGTGACTCAGCGTGAGCGCGTGGGGTGCGGACGAAGGGCCGGTCGCGGCGGCGGGCGGGCCGTCCCGGAGGGGCGCCGGGCCCGAGGCCGGAGCGGCGCCGGAGCCGAGGGTGGCGGACGCCCTGGCGAGGCCTGGCGCGGACCTGGCGCGTTGGGCCGTACGAGTGCGGCGACTTTCCGTCATTCCCGCGCGGAGTGCCGACCGCCCAAGATCGGCCGTGGGCGTGTGGTCAGCCCGGCCGGATGTGCTGACGGTCCCTCAAACGGTCAATAAAATAAGACAACATCGCGCCACTGTTCCGCTGATCGAGGGACGCCCCCGGATAGGGTCGGTAGCCAGACGCGGAGCCGCGCGGCACGCCCGGATGGTGGAACGTAGACACGGCGAGCTTAAACCTCGCTGCCCCTCGGGGGCGTGCCGGTTCGAGTCCGGCTCCGGGCACCACGCGCCGCACCGTGCGTGACCCGGACGGCCCAGACGGTGACCGTCCTCCGGTCCCGGGATCCCGGCCCCGTGCGACGGCTCCTCCCGGGCCCCGGCCGGCCCCCGCCGCGGGCCGCCGGAAAGATCCTCCCCTGGCACTAGGGTGATTCTTTTGCCTACCCATTACTCTTGTGGCAAGGCCACGCAGTGTGGCCATGGAGGAGTGAAATGAGGAGCAGCAACCCGGTCTTCTCGCGACGGGGCTTCAGCCGCGACAACGGCCACGCGGGCTTCAACGCGGCGCCGCAGGCCGGGGCCACCGCGACGGGGGCCAACCCGTACGCGCAGGGCACCGCCGCCAACCCGTACGCCACCAACCCGTACGCGCAGACGGACATGCACGGCGCCCCGCAGGCGCCCGCCCGTTCCGACGTGATGACCATCGACGGCGTCGTGACGCGTACGGCGATGACGCTCGGCACCGTGATCGTGGCCGCCGCGGCCGCGTGGTGGGTCATGCCGGTCGACCAGGCGAACCTGGGCGCCGCCTATGGCGTGGCCATCGGCGCCGCGCTCATCGGCTTCGTCCTGTCGCTGGTCAACTCGTTCAAGCGCCGGCCCTCGCCCGCGCTGATCCTGACCTACGCGGCGTTCGAGGGTGTCTTCCTCGGCATCGTCAGCAACATCGTCAGCATGTACGTCGCCCCCGGCGCCGCGATGCAGGCGGTGATCGGCACCATGGCGGTCTTCGCCGGTGTGCTGATCGCCTACCGCACCGGCCTGATCCGGGTCACGCGCCGCTTCTACGGCTTCGTGATGGCGGCCGCCATCGGCTTCATGCTGCTGATGATGGTCAACCTCCTGTTCGCCGTGTTCGGCGGCGGTGACGGCCTCGGCTTCCGCAGCGGTGCGCTCGGCGTCGTCTTCGGCATCGTGGCCATCGTCATCGGTGCGGCCATCCTCGCGCTGAACTTCAAGCAGGTCGAGGACGGCATCGCGTACGGCGCTCCCCGCGAGGAGGAGTGGCTGGCCGCGTTCGGCCTCACCGTGACCCTGGTGTGGATCTACATCGAGATGCTGCGCCTGGTCGCGATCCTCAGCGGCGACGACTGACCGGCCGCCCCGCAGCACCCGCAGTACGGGAACGGCCCGCAGGCATCGCGCCTGCGGGCCGTTCCGCGTTCCGGAGCGGGCGCACGGGGTGTTCCGGGGCGTGCGGGACGCGGGCGGGCGGTCCAGGGCGTTGGCGGCCGTGCGGGAGGGGCGCGTAGGGTCGGCCGGGTGCTCGATACGACGCCCCTGATCCTGGCCGTGGACCGTTTCGCCGACCGGCTGCGCTCGGCCCCGCAGAGCCGCCTTCAGCGCGGTGCCGCCACCGAGGCGCTGGCCGCCGCCCGTGAACTGGCCGTGCGCGCGCAGCGCCTGGAGCACCCGGACGCAGAGCCGCGCGAGCTGCCGGACGCCGGGATGTTCGCCGTGGGCGACCAACTCGCCGTCGCCGGGCGGGACCTGGCCGTGGCACTGGAAACGGCCCCGTCCCAGGAGCTGGACGAGGCCGTGCGATACGTCGGGGAAGCGGCGGCGCGGGCTTTCGCGTGATGCGTGTGAGCGGCCCGCGCCCGGCGGTCAGAACGAGGCGATGACGCGGTCGGCGAGGATGTAGACGTTGTCCTCGCCGCAGGAGAAGGTCAGCGCATAGGCGCCCGAGACGCCCGAGCCGCCCAGCAGCACCGGCTGCCGGCCCGCCCGCAGGGCGTCGGCGAGCCGCTCGGCCGTCTCACGGTGGCCGGGGGTCATACAGAGCGTGGTGCCGTCGGCGAAGACGTACACATCCAGCGTGCCCAGCGGGCCGGGCCGCACATCGGTCAGCTCGGTCGCCGTGTCGGCCAGTTCCTCCAGCCGGTTCACGGTGCGCTCATGGTCGGTGACCACCGGTGTCTGCACGGGGACGAAGTCCGGGTGCGAGGGGTGGCGGCGGCGGGCGGCGGCCAGCTCGGGGGAGTCCTCGGGGAACTCCGCGATCTCCGGAAGGCCGGCCGTCAGGTCCGTCGGCAGATCCGCCGGCAGATCGGTCAGCTCTCCGATCTCGTGCTCCGCGAGGGTCCGCTCGCTCAGCTCCGCGAGCTCCTCCATCGCCTCGGCCGCTTCGAGGTCCATCGACTCCAGACCGGCGAAGTCGGCCTGCCGGGGCAGGTAGTACGGGGCGTCGTCGCCCAGGCCGGACAGGCCGCCCAGCAGGGAGGGGGCATCGGCGGCGTCGCGGGCTTCCTGGGCGGCCCAGAAGGCGCGCGCCTCGGCCAGCTCCCGCTCCCGTTCCTCGGCGAGCGCGTCGGCGACGGCCGCGCGTATCTCCTCGGCGGGGGTGGCCGTACTGCGGCTCTGTGGTGGCACCGAGGCGCTGAGAGCGTGGCCGGCGGCCAGCTCCGTGCGCAGGGCCACGACCTGCTTGCGCAGCCCGTGAGCGGCGTGCAGTGCGGCGGCGCCGACGGCCGTGGCAGCGGCGGTGGTCAGCAACAGGGCAAATGACATGGCGCTCACTGACATACTCCCGGTTTCAATCGATACCCCCGACTTCCTACATCAGCTTGGCCTGTACCGGTACGTGCTGTCAGTGCATTACGTCACGAAATGGACAGGTCTTTCGGTCCGATGTTTAGGCCCATATTGGTCGTGACCTGCGGAAACGTCTCTCCCCCGGGATGCAGATCACATCCTGGGGGAGATTCGGTCACGGTCGGAGCTCGGTGACTCAGCTCAGCCGCTCGATCACCATCGCCATGCCCTGGCCGCCGCCCACGCACATCGTCTCCAGGCCCCACTGCTTGTCGTGGAACTGGAGGCTGTTGATCAGCGTGCCGGTGATGCGGGCGCCGGTCATGCCGAAGGGGTGGCCGACCGCGATCGCGCCGCCGTTGACGTTGACCTTGTCCAGCGGCAGGCCGAGGTCCCGGTAGGAGGGGATGACCTGGGCGGCGAACGCCTCGTTGATCTCGGCGAGGTCGATGTCGTCGATGGTCAGGCCGGCCCGCTTCAGCGCCTGCTTGCTGGCCTCGACCGGGCCGTACCCCATGATCTCGGGGGAGAGGCCGGAGACGCCGGTGGAGACGATCCGGGCCAGCGGGGTCAGGCCCAGCTCGCGCGCCTTGGTGTCGGACATGATCACCAGGGCGGCGGCGCCGTCGTTGAGCGGGCAGCAGTTGCCCGCGGTGACCAGGCCGTCGGGGCGGAAGACCGGCTTCAGGCCCTGCACGCCCTCCAGCGTGACGCCCGCGCGCGGGCCGTCGTCCTTGGAGACGACGGTGCCGTCGGGGGTGGTGACCGGGGTGATCTCCCGCTCCCAGAAGCCGTTCTTCAGGGCCTGCTCGGCGAGGTTCTGCGACCGTACGCCGAACTCGTCCATGTCCTGGCGGGTGACGCCCTTGGTCCGGGCCAGGTTCTCCGCCGTCTGACCCATCGAGATGTACGCGTCCGGGACGAGGCCGTCCTCGCGCGGGTCGTGCCAGCTCGCGCCGGACTCCTCGGCGCGGGCGGCGGTGCGGGCCTCGGCCTCGGCGAACAGCGGGTTGTGCGTGTCCGGAAGGCTGTCGGAGTTGCCCTTGGCGAAGCGGGACACCATCTCGACGCCGGCCGAGATGAAGACGTCGCCCTCGCCCGCCTTGATCGCGTGCAGCGCCATCCGGCTGGTCTGCAGCGAGGAGGAGCAGTAGCGGGTGACCGTACAGCCGGGAAGGTGGTCCATCCCCAGCTGCACGGCGATGATGCGGCCCAGGTTGTTGCCCTGCTCGCCGCCGGGCAGGCCGCAGCCCAGCATCAGGTCGTCGATGTCCTTCGGGTCCAGCTCGGGGACCTTGGCCAGCGCGGTCTGGATGATCGTGGCGGTCAGGTCGTCCGCGCGCAGGTCCTTCAGCGACCCCTTGAAGGCGCGGCCGATCGGCGAACGGGCGGCAGAGACGATCACGGCTTCGGGCATCACGCGGCTCCAAGGGGCTGGAAGGCTGTGTGGACGGCGGAACTCCTCTGGAAGTTACCTGGAGGTATGGCCGGGGTCACCCGGCAGGCCGTGTGATGCGGGACTCTTTTCTAAGCGCTTGCTCAGGGCAGGCTCCTGCCCTGCTGTCCCCGTGTGCCGGCCCCTACGCGTGCCCGTGGGCCGCGTCAGGGTGGGCGTGCGGAGTGGGTTCCGTGGAGGCGGGCAGACGCCGCCGCCTGCGGTGCTTGAGGAGAGCCCAGGGAGCGCGCGCCCCGGTGACCTCCGTGCCGGCCTCCCGGGCCGCCTGGGACGCGGCCTTCGCCACCGGGAGGATGTCCTCGCGGCGTGCGCCGTCCAGCCGGTCGGTCTCCGGCCACAGGCCCAGCACCGCGCACAGCGTGGGCAGCACCGCCATGGCCGCCGTGGCGTAGCCCTCGGCGGAGGGGTGGTAGTTGTCCGGGCCGAAGAGTTCGCGCGGGTTCGCCGCGAACTCGGGGCCCAGCAGGTCGCCCAGCGACACCGTGCGCCCGCCCTGCTCCACCGCGCCGATCGTCTGCGCGGCCGCGAGCTGCCGGCTCACCCGCCGGGCCAGCCAGCGCAGCGGCTGGTAGACCGGCTCGATCGTGCCGAGGTCCGGGCAGGTCCCGACGACCACCTCCGCCCCCGCCGTCCGCAGCCTGCGCACCGCCGTCGTCAGACAGCGCACCGACTGGGTCGCGGGCATCCGATGAGTGACGTCGTTCGCCCCGATCATGATCACGCAGACGTCCGGCACCCGCGCCGGGTCCGCGAGCAGCAGCGACACCTGCCGCTCCAGATCGTCCGACCGGGCCCCCGGCAGGGCCACGTTCCGCAGGTCCACCGGCCGCTCGGCCACCGCCGCGAGCCCCGAGGCCAGCAGCGCGCCCGGGGTCTGCCCGGCCCGCCGCACCCCCTGCCCGGCGGCCGTCGAGTCCCCGAGCATCCCCAGCCGCATCGCGTCGTTCGGCCCGGCGAACGCCACTCCGTACCGTCCGTCCGCGCTCGGCGGAACCGGAGCCGTACCCCCGCCGACCTGCCTCTTCGCGAGCTGGACCTCCGCCAGGAACACGCCCACGGCCGCCGCACCGATCAATCCGATGCTGCCACCGCCATAGGCCGCGCCCGCCGCGATCCGCCGTGCCACCCTTGCCCTCGACACAGTCCGGTCCACCTCCTTCTCGCCGTACAGCCGTACACGTACCTACTTGCCCCGCTCGGGGCTCGGTGTACTCCTTCCCGACGCACAGTGCGTCCCGTACGCATACTCTGGGCCGGACCATCTCGGAGATCCCGGAGTACACGGTGCAATTCCACGATTCGATGATCAGTCTTGTCGGCAACACCCCGCTGGTGAGGCTGCGCAACGTCACGGCAGGTATCCAGGCGACCGTCCTGGCCAAGGTCGAGTACTTCAACCCCGGCGGGTCGGTGAAGGACCGCATCGCGCTGCGCATGATCGAGGCGGCCGAGCAGAGCGGGGAGCTGAAGCCCGGCGGCACGATCGTCGAGCCGACCAGCGGCAACACCGGCGTCGGCCTCGCCATCGTCGCCCAGCAGAAGGGCTACAAGTGCATCTTCGTCTGCCCGGACAAGGTGTCCACGGACAAGATCAACGTGCTGCGCGCGTACGGCGCCGAGGTCGTCGTCTGCCCCACCGCCGTTGACCCCGAGCACCCGGACTCGTACTACAACGTCTCCGACCGGCTGGTCACCGAGACGCCGGGGGCCTGGAAGCCCGACCAGTACTCCAACCCGAACAACCCGCGCTCGCACTACGAGACCACCGGTCCCGAGCTGTGGGAGCAGACGGAGGGGAAGATCACCCACTTCGTCGCGGGCGTCGGCACCGGCGGCACCATCAGCGGCACCGGGCGCTACCTCAAGGAGATCAGCGACGGCGCGGTCCAGGTCATCGGCGCGGACCCGGAGGGCTCGGTCTACTCCGGCGGCTCCGGGCGGCCGTATCTGGTCGAGGGCGTCGGCGAGGACTTCTGGCCGAGCGCGTACGACCGCAAGGTGACGGACGAGATCGTCGCGGTGTCCGACAAGGACTCCTTCCAGATGACCCGCCGCCTCGCCAAGGAGGAGGGCCTGCTCGTCGGCGGCTCCTGCGGCATGGCGGTCGTGGGGGCCCTGGAGGTCGCCAAGCGGCTCGGCCCCGACGACGTCGTCGTGGTGCTGCTCCCCGACAGCGGGCGCGGCTACCTGAGCAAGATCTTCAACGACGAGTGGATGGCGGACTACGGCTTCCTGGAGGACTCCGGCGCCTCCGCCAATGTCGGCGCGGTCCTGGACTTCAAGGAGGGCCCGATGCCCTCCCTCGTCCACATGCACCCGGAGGAGACGGTCGGCGAGGCCATCGAGGTGCTGCGCGAGTACGGCGTCTCCCAGATGCCGATCGTGAAGCCGGGCGCCGGCCACCCGGACGTGATGGCCGCCGAGGTCATCGGCTCCGTCGTGGAGCGGCAGCTGCTGGACGCGCTGTTCACCCAGCGCGCCTCGCTGACCGACCCGCTGGAGAAGCACATGTCGGCCCCGCTGCCGCAGGTCGGCTCCGGCGAACCGGTCGAGGACCTGATGGCCGTGCTCAGCGGTGCGAACGGCGCGGACGCGGCGATCGTGCTCGTCGAGGGCAAGCCCAAGGGCGTCGTGAGCCGGCAGGACCTGCTGGCGTTCCTCGCCAAGGACGCGGGCACGGCGAAGGCCTGACGACGCGGCAAGGCGCCCCCGGGGGCGTCCGACGGGGCTTCGCGAAAACGGTACGAGCGCGTCACGTCCGCGCAGCACCCGCTTAACACGGTTCCGGCACATTGGTGGGTGTCGGCAGGGAAACCCGCCGGCACCCAGAACGGCGACACCGGACTACGGAGCGGCTCCCGGACCTCCACCGTCGCCCGGACGCGGGTATCCGGCCCTGACCCGGACCGCGTCCCTCGCGGGGACCGCCGTCGTCCCGCCCCCCGGGCGACCGGGGGTGCGGCGGTCCCCGCGACATACTTCCGCGTACGACTGTGCGGCCGGACTCCACGGGGGAGTCCGGCCGCACAGTCGTACGCGGGGCCGCCGTCGTGCCGGGCCCCGGTCCTACCCGGAGGCCTCCGCCGTGTCCGGGAGGCTCCGGGGGTGGTCTCAGTCCTTCCAGTCGGACGGTGTCCGCTCCTCCCGCCGGCGGAACAGCCCCCCGCCCCGCGCCGCCTGGAACGCGTTGACGCCGACGATGCCGAGCCAGGCCACCACCAGCCCCTCGATCCCGGCGTTCACGACGCCGATCGCGGACAGCGGGACCGCCAGGACCAGTGACACGATCCCCAGGCCGTGCCGCTCCCCGAAGCTCCCCGGCTCCGTCGGACGCGCACCCCGGGCGGCGGTCATCTGCTGTTCGGCCAGCTGACGGCGGACCCGGCGGTCGAGCGTGGTGTCGAGGCGCTGCTCGACCTTCTCCAGGAACGACTCGATGAGCACGGACTCGTACTCCGCGCCCAGCTCGCCGCGGGCCTGGAGGGTGGCGGCGAGCTCCTTCTTGAGCTCGTGGTCACGGGCTTCCATGCGGACAACGGTACGGAGCCGGGGGGCCGTCGACAGTGGGGCTAGCCCCCGCGTTCCTTGGGGTTAACCCCCCTCTCGGCCCCCTCGCGGACTTCCCCCGGTCCGCCCCTGCATATGGACATACAGCGACCTTCCTGGCTGAATAGAATGGTCGGCGCCGGTCGGGCGAGACGGATCCAGCAAGGGGACAGCATGAGTGGGAGCAGCCCCGCCGCACGGTTGCAGCGGCTCTTCGAGGGCCACCGGCTCACGCCCACCCAGCGGCGCATCGCGCACTGCATGGTCCGCCGGGCGGCCGACGCGCCGTTCCTCTCCAGCGTCGAGCTGGCCGAGCTGGCCGGGGTCAGCCAGCCCTCCGTCACCCGCTTCGCCGTCGCCCTCGGCTTCGACGGCTATCCGGCGCTGCGCAGACACCTGCGGGAGGTCGCGCCCGCCGACCCGGAGCAGGAGGAGGCGGGGGAGGCGTACAACGAGTACCAGCAGGCCGTCCGCGCCGAGATCGAGAACCTCCAGCACCTCTCCGACATGCTCGCCGACCCCGCCCCCGTCGAGCGGGCCGGGCGGCTGCTCGCCGGCTCCCGGCCGCTGCCGGTGCTGGGGCTGCGCGCCGCCTCCTCGCAGGCGCGCGGCTTCGGCTACTTCGCCGCCAAGGTGCACCCCGACGTACGCGTGCTCGACGAGGGCGGCAGCATGCTGCCCGACCGGATCGACTCCGCCCGCCGGGCCGGCGCCACCGCCCTGATGTGCTTCGCGCTGCCGCGCCACGCCAAGGAGAGCGTGGACGCGCTCGCGTACGCCCAGGACCAGGGGCTGACCGTGGTGACGGTCGCCGACTCCGCCTTCGCGCTCGTCGCCAAGCACAGCGACCTGCTGCTCCCGGCGGCGATCGGCTCCGGGCTCTCCTTCGACACCGTCTGCGCGCCGATGCTGCTCGGCCGGGTGCTGCTGGAGGCTATGTGCGACGGACTCCCCGACGCCCAGGCGCGGTTGGAGGAGTTCGACGTACGGGCGGCGGCGCGCGGCCTGTTCGTGGAGTGAGGCCCCGCGCCCGGCCCGCGCGGGGCGGCCCGTCGGCGAGCGGGTGAAAGCCCACCGGGCGACGGGCCGGCCCCGGACGCGTCAGACCTCCAGCTCCGCCTCGATCTTCTTCAGCTGGTGGCGGGCCATCGCCAGGTTCGCCCGGCTGGCGTCCAGCACCAGGTACAGGAACAGGCCGTTGCCGCCACGGGTCTTGAGCAGCCGGATCAGGTGGTACTGGGTGTTCAGGGTGATGAGGATGTCCTCGATCTCCTCCTTGAGCCCCAGGTGCTCCATGGTGCGGAGCTTGGCGCGGATCACGTCGGTGTTGCCCGCGGCGGCGACCTCCAGGTTGAAGTCCTTGCTCCCGCCGAGCGTGCCCAGGGCCATCCCGCTCGTGTAGTCGACGAGGGCGACACCCGTGGTGCCCTCGATCGAGCTCATCGCTTCCTTCAGTGTCGCTTCGGTGTTCGCCATGGGGGCTCGTTTCCTTTCCCTGGCCGGTCGCGGTGACCGGGTCCGTTTCGGTGCCGGCTTCTGTGCCGGTTTCTGTGCGGGCTGGTGCGCGGGCTTCTGCGTGATGGCTGAGTCCCGGTGGTTGTGGCGGCACGGGTGGGGGGATCGGGCGGCCGCTGCGCGAAGGCGCGTTACGTGGGGCGTTGCGGCAGGGCGCGGTTGGGTGCGGTGGCGGGGCGCGGCGGCGCGGCGCGGGTGGGGTGCGCTGCGGGACGTTCGACGCGTTCCAGGGCGGCGTCGACGAGTTCGCCGATCCGGGCGCCCGCGCGGCGGCCCTCCAGATGGAGCCGGCCGACGTTGATGCGGTCCTCGGCCAGCAGGGTCAGGACGGCGGAGGAGCCCGCGGCGTACGTGGCGATGTAGCCGCTGCCGCCGCGGACCAGGAGTTCGCGGAAGCCGCCCCGGCCGGTGGCGTCGGTCATCCGGATGGAGACGCCGAGGGCGGCGGCGGTGAGGGCGGCGACCCCCTCCGCCTCGACGCCCGGGGTGTCGTGGGCGAGGACCAGACCGTCGGTGGAGGCGGCCAGCGCCCCGGAGAGCAGCGGGACCCGGGCGCGTAACCGCTGGAGCTCGTCGAGGACATCACGCACTTCGGCCTCGGGCACCATCAGCTGTCTCCTCCCGGCACGCTGTCTGAGCGCGCGTATCACAGGGCCTCCAATGCGTCTCGGAGTCGGCGCAGCAGGGCGATATCGGGGTCGGCCGTCACCTCGGGGAGCGCGATCCGGCCGGGCGTCGCGACGGCGGGCAGGGGCTGGTCGCGCACCGCCTCCACCAGGCCTGCCGCGGCGAGGCGCCGCAGGTCGACCAGGATGTGGAACGCCGAACGGCCCAGCGCCTGCGCGATGTCCGAGGCCGTGCGGGCCCCGTCGGCCAGCTCCAGGAGGCGGCGTTGCCGGGCGGGGACCGGGGCGTCGGTCCGGTGCGTTGTCCGCAGGAGCGGGGCGCTGTCGCAGGCGGGGTCGGGCCAGATCCGGTCCAGGAAATCCCGTCTGCGCAGCGTCTCGCGCTCGACGGCGGCCACCGGGACGGGTCGCACCGGACCGATCCAGTGCGCCACCCCGTAACGGAAGCGGGCGGGCGTCCCGGTCGGGGCGAGGGCGAAGAACGCGGCGTCGTACAGCGCGCCCAGGTGGCACAACTCCAGTGCGCCGCCCGGAACATGACCGCTGTCCACGAGATAGCGGCCGACCCGGCGGCCCGCCCCGGCCTGCGCCACGGCGTCCCACCAGCCCTCGTGCCGCAGGGTCCCGCCGGTGGTGAGCAGGACGTCGATGCCGGGGGTGGCGGGGCTCTCGGCGTGCACCACCTGGCCGTCGGCGAGGTAGAGCGTGCCGCGGTCGCGCATCAGGGCGCCGGTGGCGCGCTCGGCGGCCAGGCGCTGGAGCATCGGGGAGAGGACCGGGAGCCGGTCCGTCTCCGGTGCGTCGGGGTCGGCGGCTATCGCGCTCATGCCAGCACCAGCCGCTCGGCCAGTTCGCCGAGCCGCATCCGGGCGAGCGCGAGATTGCCCGCGGAGCGGTCCAGCCACAGATGCAGGAAGACGCTGCTGTCGAATGCCGTCTCCACGAATCGGAGCATGTGGTATCCGTCGTGGGTGGTGACGATGACGTCCTCGACGGGGGTGCTCGGTGAGCCGGCCGGGCCGCCGGGCGGCTCACCCCGGCTCTCCGCGGCGAGGTGGGCGAAGGCGGGTTGCTCGGCGGTCATGCGGGCGACCTCCGCCGTCTCGGCGGCGGTCGCCTCGTGGTCGCCGTTGGGGGAGTCCCCGATGGTGCCGAGGGCGAGACCGCTCGTCCAGTCGACCACCGAGGCGCCCCGGGCACCGGGCAGCCTCATGACTTCGAGCAGGCACTCGTCGATTCCGGGCACGCGGTTTTCCCCTCCCGACGTGGCGTACGGCTGTAACGCAGAGGCTACGCAACGTGCTCAGAGCGGGTGGAGGTTCTGGCATTTTCCTTTGGTACATGCCCTCCGGGGTGTAAAGGAGCGGCTGAAATGTGGTGGCCGGTAGGTGAGGTGACGCCCGGTCAGGCGGTGTCGGCGCCGGACTTCTCGCGGGCCGTCATCACCACCTTGTTGAGCGCCCACAGCCCGATGCCGATCAGCAGCAGGATCCCGGCGCGTACGTACACGTCCCCGCCCCGGTCGGCGAGCGGGCTCGCCAGGATCAGCGAGGTGAGCGCGCCGAGCACCGGAAGCGCCGTGGGCGTACGGAAGTGGTGGTGGTCCACCCGGTCCTTGCGCAGCACCAGTACGGCGATGTTGACCACGGCGAAGACGCAGAGCAGCAGGAACGAGGTGGTGTCGCCGAGCCCCTCGATCTCGCCGGTGGCGACCAGGCCGATCGCCAGGGCGGAGACGAAGACGATCCCGACCCAGGGGGTGCGCCGGCCGGACAGCACCTTGCCCATCGCGGGCGGCAGGATGCGCTCGTTGGCCATGCCGTAGCAGAGCCGCGAGGCCATCATGATGTTGATCAGCGCCGAGTTGGTGACGGCGAACAGGGCGATCAGCGCGAAGAGTTTCGGCGGGAAATCGACGCCCCCGGCCTTCACCACCTCCAGCAGCGGGCCGCTGGATCCCGACAGGGTGCGCGAGTCGACCAGGAGCGAGGAGACCAGGGCGACCAGGACGTAGACGGTGCCGGTGACGCCCACGCCGATGAAGATGGCGCGGGGGAAGGAGCGGGCGGGGTTCTTGGTCTCCTCGGCCATGTTCACCGAGTCCTCGAAGCCGACGAAGGCGAAGAAGCCCAGCGCGGTGGCGCCGAGGACGCCGGTGAGCAGGGCGTACCCGGTGCCGCCGGTCTCGATCTGGGTCAGCCGGGAGGGCTCGCCCTCGCCGCTGAACACGGCGTACGCGCCGATCGCGAGGATCACCGCGAGCCCGCTGACCTCGACCAGGGTCAGGACGACGTTCGCCTTGACCGACTCGGCGACCCCGCGCAGGTTGATCGCGGCCAGGGCGAGGACGAACAGGATCGCGATCAGTGTCGGCGGCACCGCGTCGGTGAATTCACCCAGGTAGTCGCCGCTGAACGCCCGCGCGGCCGCGCTCGCCGACGAGAGGCCCGAGCACATCACCATGAAGGCGACGACGAAGGTCAGGAAGGGGATCTTGAACGCCTTCTGGGTGTAGAGCGCGGCCCCGGCCGCCTTCGGGTACTTGCCGACGAGTTCCACGTACGAGGCCGCCGTCAGCAGGGCGACGACGAAGCCGATCGCGAACGGCAGCCACAGCGCTCCGCCGACCTTGCCCGCCACGTCCCCGGTGGTGGCGTAGATGCCGGTGCCCAGGATGTCGCCGATGACGAAGAGGATCAGCAGCTTGGGGCCGAGCGCGCGCTTGAGCGGCGGCGATCCGCCGGGTCTTTCCGGGCCCTCGGGGCGCCCGCGCCCTTCGGATTTCGCTGGTTCGGGTGTGTCGGACGTGCTCATCGATGCCCCTCGGGTCCGGCCTCGGGTTCGGCCTCCTGCTCGGTAGGGAGAACGTGTTCCCGATCGCGACGTGAACCGCACCTGTTGACTACGACTATTCAGAGCAGCAGGATGTGAATAGATTTTCACCGTCGCGAGGAGGCACCGCCATGTCAGGACCCCGCCCCGTACGAGCGCCGCGCGGCAGCTCCCTCAGCACCCTGGGATGGCAGCAGGAAGCCGCCCTGCGCATGCTCCAGAACAACCTGGACCCCGAGGTGGCCGAGCACCCCGACAAGCTCGTCGTCTACGGCGGCACTGGCAAGGCGGCCCGCGACTGGCGCTCGTTCGACGCGATGGTCCGCACGCTGCAGACGCTCAAGCAGGACGAGACGATGCTCGTGCAGTCCGGGCGGCCGGTCGGCGTCATGCAGACCCACGAGTGGGCGCCGCGCGTCCTCATCGCCAACTCCAACCTGGTCGGCGACTGGGCCAACTGGGAGGAGTTCCGCCGCCTGGAGGCACTCGGCCTCACCATGTACGGCCAGATGACCGCCGGGTCCTGGATCTACATCGGCACCCAGGGCATCCTCCAGGGCACCTACGAGACCTTCGCCGCCGTCGCCGCGAAGAAGTTCGGCGGCACCCTCGCCGGGACGATCACCCTGACCGCCGGGCTCGGCGGCATGGGCGGCGCCCAGCCGCTCGCCGTCACCATGAACGACGGCGTCGCCATCTGCATCGACGTCGACCCGCGCGCCATCGAGCGCCGCATCGAGCACCGCTTCCTGGACGTGAAGGCCGACAACCTGGAGCACGCCCTCCAGCTCGCCGTCGAGGCCCGCGACGCCCGCCGCCCGCTCTCCATCGGCCTCCTCGGCAACGCCGCCGAGCTGCTGCCCCGGATGCTCGCCGAGAGCGCGCCGATCGACATCGTCACCGACCAGACCAGCGCCCACGACCCGCTGGCCTACCTGCCGCTCGGCGTCGACTTCGACGACATGGCGGACCTCGCCGCCGAGAAGCCCGCCGACTTCACCCAGCGCGCCCGCGAGTCCATGGCCCGGCACGTCGAGGCCATGGTTGGCTTCATGGACGCCGGTGCCGAGGTCTTCGACTACGGCAACTCCATCCGCGGCGAGGCCCAGCTCGCCGGGTACGACCGCGCCTTCGACTTCCCCGGCTTCGTCCCCGCCTACATCCGCCCCCTCTTCTGCGAGGGCAAGGGCCCCTTCCGCTGGGCCGCGCTGTCCGGGGAGGCGTCCGACATCCACAAGACCGACAAGGCGATGCTGGAGCTCTTCCCGGAGAACGAGTCGCTGCACCGCTGGATCAAGATGGCCGGCGAGCGCGTCCACTTCCAGGGCCTGCCCGCCCGCATCTGCTGGCTCGGCTACGGCGAGCGCGACAAGGCCGGCGAGCGCTTCAACGACATGGTCGCGAGCGGCGAACTGGCCGCCCCGCTGGCCATCGGCCGCGACCACCTCGACTGCGGTTCGGTCGCCTCCCCGTACCGCGAGACCGAGGCCATGCTCGACGGCTCCGACGCCATCGCCGACTGGCCGCTGCTCAACGCCATGGTCAACGTCGCCTCCGGCGCCTCCTGGGTCTCCCTCCACCACGGCGGCGGCGTCGGCATGGGCCGCTCCATCCACGCGGGCCAGGTCTCCGTCGCGGACGGCACGAAGCTCGCGGGCGAGAAGATCCGCCGCGTCCTGACGAACGACCCCGGCATGGGCGTCATCCGCCACGTGGACGCGGGCTACGACATCGCGGAGTCCGTCGCCTCGGACAAGGGCGTACGCGTACCCATGACGGAGGGCAACTGATGCCCACCGGGCCATCCGCCACCTCTCCCGGTGCGCCGGGGCGGTGGCGTGCGGGTGACTCCTTCCTCTCGATGTGGCGGGAGCTGGCCCCCCTCGGGCGCCACCCCGACAGCGGCGGCTACCGGCGTTACGCCTGGTCGGCGGCCGACCTCGACTGCCGGGCCTGGTTCCGCGCGCAGGCCGAGGCGCGCGGGCTCGCCTACGAGACCGACCGCAACGGCAACCAGTGGGCCTGGCTCGGCGACCCGCTGGCCGGGGACGCCGTCGTCACCGGCTCCCACCTGGACTCCGTCCCGGACGGCGGCGCCTTCGACGGCCCGCTCGGCGTGGTGTCCTCCTTCGCCGCACTCGACGAACTCCGGCGCAGGGAAGTCGTGTTCACCCGGCCGCTGGCCATCACCAACTTCGGCGACGAGGAGGGCGCCCGCTTCGGGCTGGCCTGCGTCGGGTCCCGGCTCGCCGCCGGACAGCTCACCGTCGCCGACGCCCACCGCCTCCGGGACGCGGACGGGACCACCCTGCCCGCCGCCATGGAGCAAGCCGGATACGACCCCGGGGCCATCGGCCCCGACCCGGAACGGCTCGCCCGGATCGGCGCGTTCGTCGAACTCCACGTCGAGCAGGGCCGCGCCCTCGACCTGACCGGCGACCCCGTCGGCATCGCCTCCGCCATCTGGCCGCACGGCCGCTGGAGGTTCGACTTCCGGGGCGAGGCCAACCACGCGGGCACCACCCGGCTCGTCGACCGCCGCGACCCGATGCTCACGTACGCCGAGACCGTGCTCGCCGCCCGCCGCGAGGCCGAACTGACCGGCGCGCTCGCCACCTTCGGCAAGATCGCGGTCGAGCCCAACGGGGTCAACGCCATCCCCTCCCTCGTCCGCGGCTGGCTCGACTCCCGCGCCGCCGACCAGGCCACCCTGGACGCCGTCGTCACCGGCGTCGAGCGCGCCGCCCGCCAGCACGCCGAGCGGGCCGGGATCGACCTCGACGTCGTCCGCGAATCGTTCACGCCCGTCGTGGAGTTCGAGCACGCCCTGCGCGACGAGCTCGGCAAGATCCTGGAGGGCGCCGGCGACACGGGGCGGCCCGTGCCCGTCCTCGGCACCGGCGCCGGCCACGATGCGGGTATTTTGTCCGCCTCGGCGCCCACCGCCATGCTCTTCGTACGGAACCCCACCGGCATCTCGCACTCACCCGCCGAGCACGCCGCCGAGGACGACTGCACGGCCGGGATCGAGGCGCTCGCCGACGTACTGGAAGGTCTCGCGTGCAGCTGACACACCGGACGGCGGGCGCACCCGTCACCGCGACCTACTGGATGGACCACGCCTGGCTCGGCACGCACGTCGAGCCGGGCGTCACCCTGGACGTCGCGGACGGCCGCATCGCCGGGATCAGGACCGGGGTCGAGGCGCCGCCGCCCGGCGCGACCGCGCTGCGCGGCCTCACCCTCCCCGGCCTCGCCAACACCCACTCCCACGCCTTCCACCGGGCCCTGCGCGCCACCGTCCAGGTCGGCTCGGGCACCTTCTGGACCTGGCGCGAGCTGATGTACCGGGCGGCCTCCCGGCTCACCCCGGACACCTACTTCGACCTGGCCCGCGCCACCTACGCCGAAATGGCCCTGGCCGGCATCACCTCCGTCGGCGAATTCCACTATCTGCACCACGCCCCCGGCGGTACCCCCTACGCCAACCCGAACGCCATGGGCGAGGCGCTCATCGCGGCCGCCGCCGAGGCCGGGATCCGGATCACCCTGCTGGACACCGCCTATCTCGCCGCCGGATTCGGCGAGCGGCCCAACCAGCACCAGCTGCGCTTCTCCGACACCACCGCCGAGGCCTGGGCCAAGCGCGCATCCCTCCTCAAGGGCGACGACCACACGCTGATCGGCGCGGCCGTCCACTCCGTCCGGGCGGTCCCGGCGGACCAACTGGCCACCGTGGCGCAGTGGGCCGAGGAGCGGGGGGCCCCGCTGCACGTCCACCTCTCCGAGCAGACGGCGGAGAACGACGCCTGCCGGGCCGCCCACGGCCGCACCCCCACTCGGCTGCTGGCCGACCACGGGGTCCTCGGCCCGCGCACCACCGGCATCCACAACACGCACCTGACCGAGGAGGACATCGCCCTGCTCGGGTCCTCCGCCACCGGCACCTGCATGTGCCCCACCACCGAACGCGACCTGGCCGACGGCATCGGCCCCGCCGTCGCCCTGCAGAAGGCGGGCTCGCCGCTCTCGCTGGGCAGCGACAGCCACGCCGTGATCGACCTCTTCGAGGAGGCGCGCGCGATGGAGCTCAACGAGCGGCTGCGCACCCACATCCGGGGCCACTGGACGGCCGCCGCCCTGCTCCGGGCCGCCTCCGCCGACGGGCACGCCGCACTGGGCCGCCCCGACGCGGGTGTGCTGGAGCCGGGCGCCCCCGCCGATCTGACCACCGTGGCGCTGGACTCCGTCAGGACGGCAGGACCGGTGCCCCGACTGGCAGCGGAGACCGCCGTATTCGCCGCCTCCGCCGCTGATGTGCGGCACACGGTCGTGGCAGGGCGGCACATCGTCCGGGACGGCCGTCACGCGCGGATCGAGGATGTGCCCCGGGCGCTCGCGACAGCCATCGCGGCCCTGCACGGCTGACCCCGGACCCGCCCGAACCCCCGGAACGCGCAACCACCCCGGATCCCCCGTAACGCAAGGAGAGCACTCTCCAGATGACGACCACCGCCGTCACCCACATCGCCAGCCTGGTCACCAATGACCCCTCCCTCGGCAACGGGACCCCCCTGGGCCTGATCCAGGACGCGGCCGTCGTCATCGAGGGCGACCGCATCGTCTGGACCGGTGAATCAAGCAAAGCACCCGCCACTGACAACGTCCTCGACGCGGCCGGCCGCGCGGTGATCCCGGGCTTCGTCGACTCCCACTCCCACCTGGTCTTCGCGGGCGACCGCACCCAGGAGTTCAACGCCCGCATGTCCGGGCAGCCCTACCGCGCCGGCGGCATCCGCACCACCGTCGCCGCGACCCGGGCCGCCACCGACGAGGAGCTCTCCGCCAACGTCGCCCGCTACCTCGCCGAGGCCCTGCGCCAGGGCACCACCACCTTCGAGACCAAGTCCGGCTACGGCCTCACCGTCGAGGACGAGGCCCGCGCCCTGCGCGTCGCGGGCCGTCACACCGACGAGGTGACCTATCTCGGCGCCCACATCGTGTCCCCCGACTACGCCGACGACCCCGCCGGGTACGTCGACCTGGTCACCGGCCCGATGCTGGAGGCCTGCGCCCCGCACGCCCGCTGGATCGACGTGTTCTGCGAGCAGGGCGCCTTCGACGGGGACCAGGCCCGCGCGATCCTCACGGCGGGTCGCGCCAAGGGGCTGCACCCCCGTATCCACGCCAACCAGCTGAGCTACGGCCCCGGCGTCCAGCTCGCCGTCGAGCTCGACGCCGCCTCCGCCGACCACTGCACCCACCTCACCGACGCGGACGTCGACGCGCTCGGCCAGGGAGACACGGTCGCCACCCTGCTCCCGGGCGCCGAGTTCTCCACCCGCGCCACCTGGCCCGACGCCCGCCGCCTCCTCGACGCCGGGGCCACCGTCGCGCTCTCCACGGACTGCAACCCCGGCTCGTCGTTCACCTCGTCCGTGCCGTTCTGCATCGCGCTGGCCGTACGCGACATGGGGATGACGCCCGACGAGGCGATCTGGTCCGCAACCACCGGCGGGGCCGCCGCCCTGCGACGTACCGACATCGGCCGGATCACCCCAGGAGCCCGCGCCGACCTGGTCCTTCTCGACGCCCCGAGCCACGTCCACCTCGCCTACCGCCCGGGCGTCCCGCTGGTCAGCGCGGTGTGGCGGAGCGGGCAGCGCGTGGTGTAGCACCCCGACACGCGGAAGGACCCGCTCCCGGCGCTCCGGGGCGGGTCCTTCCGCACTGCTCGACGGCTCGCCGGGCCCCTGGGCGGGGCAGCGGGCCGGGTTCGGTCATTCCTCCAGGGTCAGACCCTTGCGGAGCTTCGTCAGCGTCCGGGAGAGCAGCCGGGACACGTGCATCTGCGAGATGTTCAGCTCCTCGCCGATCTCCGACTGCGTCATGTTGCTGACGAAGCGGAGCGAGAGGATCATCCGGTCCCGCGCGGGCAGCGCGGCGATCAGCGGCTTCAGCGACTCGACGTACTCGATGCCTTCGAGACCGTGGTCCTCGTAGCCGATGCGGTCCGCGAGGGCGCCCTCGTTGTCGTCGTCCTCGGGCTTGGCGTCCAGCGAGCTCGCGGTGTAAGCGTTGCTCGCGGACATGCCCTCGACGACCTCGTCCGGGGTGATGCCGAGGCGCTCGGACAGCTCCGCCACGGTGGGCGCGCGGTCCAGCTGCTGGGAGAGTTCGTCGCCCGCCTTCGCCAGGTCGAGCCGCAGCTCCTGGAGCCGGCGCGGCACGCGCACGGACCAGCTGGTGTCACGGAAGAAGCGCTTGATCTCGCCGACGATCGTCGGCATCGCGAACGTGGGGAACTCCACGCCGCGGCTCAGCTCGAACCGGTCGATCGCCTTGATCAGGCCGATGGTGCCGACCTGGACGATGTCCTCCATCGGCTCGCTGCGGGAGCGGAACCGGGAGGCGGCGAACTTGACGAGCGCGAGATTCAGCTCGACGAGGGTGTTGCGGACGTACGCGTACTCGTGAGTGCCCTCTTCGAGGGACTCCAGCCGCTCGAAGAGCGTCTTCGACAGGGCCCTGGCGTCCAGAGCGCCCACTTCGGCGTAGGGCGGGATCTCGGGGAGCCCTTCGAGCCCCTCGCCGGAAGCGACGGAGAAGTCTGAGGTGGTGCCGGTCGTGCTGGTCATACCGGTGGTGCTGGTGGTGCTGGTGCGCGGGCCGGGAACGGCGCTCGCGGCGGGGGAGTCGGAATTGGTCGGTCCCTGAGGACATGCCGACGACGCGTTGTGGGTACGCGCTACGTCGAGCCGGGGTGACATGGTTCTCCTCCATCGTTCTCGGCATATGGCTGCCGATGCCCATACGTGTTCCTGCGGTGAAGCGGCGCCTCCGAAGCCGGTCGCGTTTCTGGTGTCCCTCTACCCATACCCGGTCCTGGCCAGCAGTGACAAGCGCCAATTGCTGCTATATGTCCGGTTTGTTGAGGTCTCCGACTACCGCGTGGCGAACGAAACGCGTACTGTTTTACGCACGTCGGCGGCAGCTACGCATTCAGCCGCACAGGCAGTGACGCGCACAGTGACGAACGGCGAAGAGGGACAGGCATGGACCGCGGGACGGTCGGCAGTGCGAACCGGGGGCGGCTTCAGGTCGAGGCCCGGGCCGAGGGGATCAGTGAGGTCGTGACGCCGGTGGGTGAGCTCGACCACCACACCGCCGATCTCCTGCGCGCGCCTCTGGAGAGTGCGGTCGAACAGGGGCGTTCGCGCCTGGTGGTCGACTGCTCTCGCCTGGATTTCTGCGATTCCACCGGGCTGAACGTCCTGCTCGGCGCCCGCCTCAAGGCGGAGGCGGCCGGAGGAGGGGTTCATCTGGCCGGAATGCTGCCCGTCGTGGCGAGGGTGTTCGAGATCACCGGGGCGGAGGCGGTCTTCACCGTCCACGCCACGCTCGACGAGGCCCTGGCCACCTGACCCGGCACGAGCGCGGGACCGCGGACATCCCCGATGTCGTCAGTGTCACGCGATCGTGTGCCTCAAGTGGGTGTTGTTGCGATATGGCAGGGCAGGAGACACCCCGGCGGCGCCCCGCAGGGGATCCGGCACACTCGGTAACTGATCACTATCTGTTCAACGGCGACATGGCGACATGGCGAATCGGTGAGGTGAAGCGCTGATGAGCACCACCCGGCAGCATCCGCCGGGCGACCTCGGTCGCGAGCCGGACGATGCGGGCGCAGCCTCGCCCGTCCCGGCCGAGCGGCAGTGGCGCACGATCTCACTCGGGCAGGCCAGCGGCATCGTTCCGACGGCCCGTGACTTCGCCCGGCAGGCGCTGCACGACTGGGGCTGGCTCCCGGCGTCCACCGCGGACCGCAGGGCGGCCGCCGAAGACGTCCTGCTGGTCGTCTCCGAGCTGGTGACCAACGCCTGCCTGCACGCGGAGGGTCCCGAGGAGCTCCGGATCGGCCGCAGCCCCAAGGCGCTGCGGGTGGAGGTCGTCGACCGGGGAGCCGGGCAGCCCGCACCCCGTACGCCGCACCGCGCCGGCCGGCCCGGAGGGCACGGCATGTTCATCGTGCAGCGCCTCTGCCTCGACTGGGGTGTCCTGCGCACACCGGACGCCCCGGGCAAGACCGTCTGGGCGGAGCTGGCCGCCCCCGCCTGACCGCACCCCCCCGCACCTCCGCACCACCGAAGAGCGCGCCGGATCGGCGCGCTCTTTGTCTTCCCTCCATCAGGCCCCGGGCGTACCTTGAGCGCCAAATCTGATGTGCCGTCAGTAATGCTCGCCCGTAAGGGTGGTGGCGCGCGGCGGCGTCCGGCAAGAGGGGAACACGAGGTGTCGAACCAGAAGCGGACAACTCTCGCGCTGGCGGCCGCGCTGGCAGGCTCGATCGTGGTGGCGGGCGCGCCCGCCGCGCACGCCGAGGTCGTGGACGTCAACTACCAGTGCGTGACGCCCATCGGGCCCAAAGGCGCGGTCTCGCCCATCGATATCAAGGGCGTCGAGAGCGGCGCCGGCTACAAGCTCACCATGTCCTTCCAGAAGGGCGTCTCCTCCAGTCCGGTCGAGCTGGGCAAGGGGGCCATGAACCCGAGCGCCGTGATCGAGCTGGGCGGCGCGGAGGAGGGGAAGGTCCAGGTCTCCGGCCCGGCGAACACCGAGGCGATTCCGGCCAACACCCCCATCCGGATCAGTGACTTGTCGGGGACGTACACCCCGAAGAAGAGCGGCAAGGTCACCTTCACCGCCGGGGTCCTCACCATCAAGGCCCTCGGGACGACGACCACCTGTACGCCCAAGAACAGCCCCGGCCCGTCCCTCGAACTCGACGTCCAGGGGGCGGGCGGCTCCACGGACGGCGGCTCCACGGGCGGTGGCTCCACCGGCGGTGCTACGGGGGGCGCCTCGGGAGGCGGCGAACTGCCCCGCACCGGCCCGCTGGACTCGGCGGCGGCGCTCGGCACGCTCGGCGGCACCGTGCTGCTGACCGGGGCGGCCGGAGTGCTCTGGCTGACCCGGCGAGGGCAGCGCTCCGCGGGCTGACCACGGCCCGTCCAGTACATCCGGAGCGCACGGTACGTACGGCCCGCACGGCAGCGCCATCGCCGCCGGAAGGCAGAGGAGCCGCCCATGTCGCCACCCACCCCGCGTCCCGGCCGGGCGCTGCTCGTCCTCACGGCGGCGCTCGCCGCGCTGCTGTGCGGGCTCACCCCGCTCCCGGTCGCCGCCGCCGACGACGGTCCGGCGGACTGGACGGCCCGGCCCGCCGGTGGACGGACCGACCGGGACGCCAGGCCGTACGTCTATCTGGAGGGCACCCCCGGCACGGTCCTCCAGGACCGCCTCGCGGTGACCAACCCCGGCCGGGACCCGCTGACCGTACGGCTACGGGGCGACGGCCGGGCCGGCGGCTGGATCAGGTTCGCCGAGGACGCGGTCACCGTCCCGGCCCGGACCCGCGCGGAGGTGCCGCTCGCCCTCACGGTGCCGTCCGACGCGGTGCCCGGCGACGCTTCCGGGGAGGCCGTGGCCGTCGGTGGGGGCGAGGAGATCCGCGTACCGGTCCGGGTCCGGATCGGCGGCCCGACGCTGGCGGCGCTCACCGTCGAGGACGTCGAGATATCCGGCGGTACCATCCGCTACGCCCTGGTCAACCGGGGCAACGCGCTGCTCAGGCCCCGGCTGGCGGTGCGCGCCGACGGGGTGTTCGGCACACTGCTGGACCGCCCGGAACGGCCCCTGCCGCTGGAACTGGCCCCCGGCCGACGGGTCGAGCGGACCGAAGCCTGGCCCGACGCCCCGGCCCTGGACGCCGTCACCGTACGGCTGCGGGTCACCGCGTCGGGGGGCGCCCGGGACGAGGCGGAGGCCTCGGCGGCGTACATCCCGGAGGCCCCGGCCGTCGGCGGCGGGCTGCTGGTCCTGGGCGGCCTGGCCGCGCTCGCCTCCGGCGCGTACCGACGGCGACGTATCGGGCACGGGTCGGGCACGCAATCCGCCGACGCCCGGCAGCCGACCACGGAGACGAGGCCCTCGGTGAAGGCCGGACTCCCGGTGAAGGCGGAACCCTCTGTGAAGGCGGGAGTGAAGACGTGACGCAACAGCCCGGCCCCGCAGCCCCCCGACGCACCGGCCCCCGGCCCCACATCGCCCTCCTGGCGCTCCTGGCCCTCCTGCCCGCGCTGTTCGTCCTGACCGCGCAGGGCACCGCCCGGGCGGCCGACGGCGACCCCACCGTCAGCCTGTCCAAGAAGGAGGCGGGCAAGGGCGGGGAGATCACCGTCAGCGGCAGCAACTGGCGCCCCGAGGCGTTGCTGATGCTGCTGATCTGCGGTCGGTCCACGCCGGAGCGGGGCGTGATCGGCGGCACCAACTCCTGCGCCAACGCCGACGGTCGCGCCGTCACGACCGACAAGAAGGGCGCCTTCCGTAAGAAGCTGCCGGTCACCGAACCGCCGAAACCCTGTCCCTGCGTGGTGCACGTGGCCACGGTGACGGGCGAACAGGCGCTGGCCGACGTGGTGTTCACGGTGGCGGGTCATCCCACGGCGGACCTGCCGCGGCAGACCGGCGACGGGAGGCTCGCCGTGCTGGCCACCACCCGCCTGGAGGGCGACAGCTCCCTGCTCACCTGGTTCGGGGCCCCGCCCGCCCGTCGGCTCGTCTTCACCGTCGGCAATCTCGGGTCCGCCCCCGTCAAGGATCCCGTCTTCGAGATCGGCACCGCGCACGGCGTCTACGCGCCCCAGTGGGAGGAACGCCAGTGGCGCGGCTCGGTCGCCGCCGGCGGCAAGGCGCGGATCGAGCTGCCGGTCGAACTGTCCGCGGGCGCGCACGGCGACTACCAGGTCTCCCTGCGGTACGGGGACAAGGTGCTGGCCGAGCAGCCGTGGGGGGTGGGCCGCCCTTGGGGCGTCACCCTCTTCTGGGTCCTGCTGTGCCTGGTGGTCCCGGCGGCCGTCTTCCGTATCGGCATGGCGATCGTGGACAAGGTCCGGCCCCGCCCCGCCGGCGCGCACCGCACGCGGAGGCGGAGGCCGGGCCTCAGGCCGAAGCCCGCCACGGGCCCCGGTCCCGGCCCTTCCGCTCCCGCGACCGCAGAGACCACCGCGACCACGAGCACGACCGCGAACACGGCCGTGCTGCCGTGGTTCACCCCGGATTCCGCACCGTCAGAGAACCGACCCCGACCCACGACGAAGGGACAAGCGTGAGCACGCAACGGAGGATGAGCGCGGCCGGAGTCGCGCTGATGCTCGGCGGCGCGGGCATCCTGATGGCCGCGAGCCCGGCCCAGGCCGCCGAGGTCAGTTACGCGACGGAGTGCGTTCCGCCGCCGATCTCGGGACTGCCCGCTGTGCAGGGCACCACGAAGGTGGAGCTGACCGCTCCGGCCGAGGCGAAGGTGGGCGACGAGATCGAGGTCGTCTGGAAGACGGTCGAGGCCGCGTCCAAGAACCCGGACGTGCTGGACCTGGGAGCGGACACGGTCAAGCCGACCGGGACCGTCACCCTGGGCGGCACGGCGAGCGGCGAGCTGAAGCTGGAGGGCCCCCGGCAGAACCCGCCGATTCCCAAGAACAGCCCCATGGTGCTGCCCGACATGAAGGGCACGCTGAAGCTGGAGAAGGCCGGGGAGATCACGCTGACCCCGGGCGCGTACAACATCAACGTGTCCAAGCCGATCTCCACGGACACCAAGTGTGCGCCTAAGGAAGAGGTTCGGCCGGGCGTCACGATCAAGGTCACCGAGGGCGGCGGCTCCACCACGGGCGGCACGACCTCCGGAGGTACCACGTCGGGCGGCGCCGACACCGGAGGAACCACGTCCGGCGGCACGGATTCCGGAGGGACGGACGCGGGCGGCACCACCTCCGGAGGCAGTGACTCCGGCGGGAGCACCGGAGGCGGGGGCGGCGAGACCGACTTCCCCGGCAGGGAGGTGTCCGTCGCCTACGCGTGCAAGACCCCCATCGGCGACAAGAACGCCACCTCCCCGGTCCGGATCAGCGCCAAGAAGAACGGCGGCGCCTACGACCTGACGGTGAAGTTCAGCAAGTCCGTGATGGACAGCCCGATCGACATTCCCGCCAACCAGGTCAAGCCGTCCATGGAGGTCAAGCTCGGTGGGGCGGACAAGGGCACGGTCAAGGTCGAGGGGCCGCTGAACAAGGAGGTCATCAAGACCGGCGCCCCGATCGAGATCCCGGACCTCACCGGCACGTACAAGCCCGGCGCAAGCGGGAAGTCCACGCTCAGCCCCGGCGTCCTGACGGTGATGGCCGCCGGTACGACGACCACCTGCACGCCGTCCGGCGACGTGGCCGTCTCCCTGGAGCTGGACACCTCCGCCCAGCCGGGCGGCGCGTCCGGCGGCAGCGGAAGCGGTGGCGCGGCGGGCTCCGGCGGAGCCGCGGCGTCCGGCGGCGGCACGGACTCGGGCGGCGGCCTGGCCGCCACCGGGGCCGAGGACGACGGCGCGCTGAGGGCGCTCGGCCTGGTCGCCGGCACGGCGATCCTGCTGGGCGGCGCGGTGTTCACGTTCACCCCGTGGCGGAAGCTGCGCGGTATGCGCTGAGCGGGGCCCTGAGCCGGTGTGTCGTCGGCCGGAGGACCTTCCGGCGACACACCGGTGAGCGCGGACCGCCGTCGGCCCGGGCTCAGAACTCCCTCACATCAGCTGCCTCGCCTTGCTCCCACAAGATCGAAAAGGTTAGGTTCTCCAGGTATCTCTTCGCAGAAGCGAAGAGGATCGTCTGGTTGTGACGCATGCGACAGGCTTGACCACCTGATCGCGCGCCACCGTGTGAGAAAAGGACCATGATGAACCTGACCTGGGGGAAGAAGGCGGCGACAGGCGTGCTCGCCGGCCTGCTGATGACGTCGGGAGTAACGCTGGCCGCCGCTGCGCCGGCCGCTGCGGCGGGCGCGAAGTACACCTGCAAGGCCACGCCCAGTCTCTCGCTGGGACGTCCGGTCTCGACGTCCTCCTGCAAGAAGTCGGCCAAGGGGAAGGCCGTCAAGAAGCACCGGGCCGTGCTTCTCTGCGATGTCGTGCGTGGCCGCGGGACACCGCACGACGTCACATGGACGCTGTACGGCGACTGGAAGAAGCCCGGCCAGAAGTCCACGGTGAAGTGCGGGTTCAGCAGCTTCCTGCGCAGCGTCAAGGTCGAGACCAAGAAGTAGAGGCAGAGGTCGACGACGTACGACAGCGGGTCCGCACGAACTTCTCGTGCGGACCCGCTGTCTGTCGTACGTGTCCCTGCGGGGAACTACTTGACGTTGCCCATGAGAGCGCGGATCTTGCGTCCCGCCACCATGAAGGCGATGCCCGCGGCGACCGCCACGACCGCCTGCAACGTGTAGTACGCGGCGTCGCCCAGCGGCGCGTTGAGCTTCGTGGTCCAGCCGTTCAGGGCGTTGCCCGTCGACGTGGCCAGGAACCACAGACCCATGATCTGGCCCACGAACATCTTCGGCGCCAGCTTCGTGGACAGCGACAGGCCGACCGGGGAGAGGCACATCTCACCCATGGTCTGCGCCAGGTAGACGGCGAGCAGCCAGAAGACGGTGACCTTGCCGGTGTCGCTGTTGGCCGCGGCCGCGCCCGCCAGGCCCATGATGCCGAAGGAGCCACCGATGAGGAGCATCGCCAGGGCGAACTTCATCGGGGTGCTGGGCTCGCGGTTGCGCGTGGCCAGCTTGACCCAGAGCGTGGCGAAGATCGGCGCCAGGATGATGACCAGCGCCGGGTTGACCGACTGCAGCCACGAGGCCGGGAACTCCCAGCCGCCGATGAAGCGGTCCGTCTTGTTGTCCGCGAAGATCGTCAGCAGCGAGCCGGACTGGTCGTAGATCATCCAGAAGAGCACGGCGGTGATGAAGAACCACACGTACGCCTTGATCTTCGGCCGGTCCTCCTTGGTCAGCGCCGGGTCCCGGAAGATCGTGATGAAGTAGACGATCGGCACGACGACGCCCAGCACGGCCAGGACGTTGACGATGTGCTCGATGTCGTACGTGCCCAGCGCCAGGTCGATCAGCAGCGCGGCGACCGCGATGCCGGTCCACAGGCCCACCTTGCGCAGCGTGCTGCGGCGCTCCTCGGCGGAGATGGGCTTGGCGGGCAGCTTGCCGATGTCGCCGAGGTGCTTGGAGCCGAGGACGTACTGGATGACGGCGAGGGTCATACCGACACCGGCGACGCCGAAGCCGAGGTGCCAGTTGACGTGCTCGCCGAGGTAGCCGACCAGCAGCGGGGCGGCGAAGCCACCGATATTGATCGCCATGTAGAAGAGAGTGAAACCGGCGTCGCGGCGTGCGCTCGTCTGGCCCTCGTAGAGGCCGCCCACCATCGCCGAGATGTTCGGCTTCAGCAGGCCCGTACCGACTGCGATCAGCGCGAGGCCGAAGAAGAACGTGATGTCACTCGGCAGCGCGAGCGCGAAATGACCCAGGGCGATGATGATGCCGCCGACGAGGACGGCCTTGCGGGCGCCCCAGAGACGGTCGGCGACCCAGCCGCCGGGCATCGCGGCCATGTAGACGACGGCGTTGTAGACGCCGTAGATGGAGGCGGCGAGCGCCTCCCGGCCCTCGAGGGGGCCGTCGAGCACCGCGGCCACCAAGTACAGGGTGAGGATGGCGCGCATCCCGTAGAAGGAGAAGCGTTCCCACATCTCCGTCATGAACAGGGTGGCCATACCGCGGGGGTGGCCGAAGAAGGTCTTCTCGCCGGAACTCGGCGAGTCCTTCGTCAGGCTGGACGCCATGGTCGATCCTTGCTGGTCGGGACGCGCCGCCTCGTGAGCGGTACGCGCCCGGTGGGGGGCAGCCGGCACCGGCGCGGCGTTACCCCGTCCCCACGCCTGAAGGGGACGTGCTCCGTGCGGCCGGGCTCCTGGCAGGGGCTCGGCGGCGGAGCGGGGAAGAACCGCGTCGGGATCCACACCCGTCGCGCGTCCTCGCGCTCCGGGCCCGGCTCACAGGTCATTCACTCAGAACGGGCCGGCGGGAACCGACCCCGCACACAAAAGAGACCCTTGGCGCTCATGGCTGCCCAAAGGTCCTTGAGTAGTGCAACAGGCGTCGGGACACCATACGACACGACACGGCGGGATATGAAAGGACTTGAGACATGGATCACAGGTCCTGGTGGAACCACACTCCCACATTCAAAGGTCTCCATCCTCTTTGTGGCGCTGACCCGCAGGTGGCGTCGGAGGCCTCACTTCGGGCTCCCCGTCCGGACTACCATCAGTCCATGACCCGTGTACTGCTCGCCGAGGACGACGCATCCATCTCGGAGCCACTGGCCCGCGCACTGCGTCGGGAGGGCTACGAGGTCGAGGTCCGCCAGGACGGTCCGACCGCGCTCGACGCCGGACTCCAGGGCGGCATCGACCTGGTCGTCCTCGACCTGGGGCTGCCCGGGATGGACGGTCTCGAAGTCGCCCGCAGGCTCCGGGCCGGGGGTCACACCATCCCGATCCTGGTGCTGACGGCCCGCGCCGACGAGGTCGACACGGTCGTCGGCCTGGACGCGGGCGCCGACGACTACGTCACCAAGCCGTTCCGCCTAGCCGAGCTGCTCGCCCGGGTCCGCGCCCTGCTGCGCCGCGGGGCCTCCGAGCCCGTCCCGCAGCCCGCCACCCACGGGGTCAGGATCGACGTCGAGTCGCACCGGGCCTGGATGGGCGAGGAGGAACTCCAGCTCACCGCCAAGGAGTTCGACCTGCTGCGGGTGCTGGTCCGGGACGCCGGCCGGGTCGTCACCCGCGACCAGCTGATGCGCGAGGTCTGGGACACCACCTGGTGGTCCTCCACCAAGACCCTCGACATGCACATCTCCTGGCTGCGCAAGAAGCTGGGCGACGACGCCGCCAATCCGCGCTACATCGCCACCGTCCGGGGCGTCGGCTTCCGGTTCGAGAAGAGCTGACGTACGAAGCTCCCATGCATCCTGAGAACCGTCCCGGCGGCCCCATGAGGCGGCGGGCATGCGCCGTCGGCTGATCAACTCCACGCTCGCCGTGGTGCTCGTCGTCATCGCCGTCTTCGGCGTCTCGCTGGTGATCGTGGAGACGCGCACCATCAGCGCCAGCGCCCAGGAGAGCGTCGAGTCAGAGGCGCTGCGGCTGATCAGCGTGGTCGAGAGCCGGCTGCTGGGCTCGGAGCGGATCAACCCCGGGGTGCTGAGCGAGCAGATCGACCCCAAGCGGTACGCGCTGATCGAGATCCCCGGGCGCGAGCCCATCGCGGTCGGCGAGCGCCCCGAGGGCAGCGTCCTGCGCGCCACCGAGACCGGGGAGCAGGGCGAGAAGGTCACCGTCGAGGAGTCCCGCTCGGCCGTCACCCGCGAGGTCGGGCGCACGCTCCTGATCATCGGTGCGGTGGCGCTGCTGGCGATCGTCTCGGCCGTGCTCCTCGCCGTACGCCAGGCCAACCGGCTGGCCTCCCCCCTCACCGACCTCGCCGAGACCGCCGAACGCCTCGGCTCCGGGGACCCCCGCCCGCGCCACAAGAGGTACGGGGTGCCCGAGCTGGACCGGGTCGCCGACGTCCTGGACTCCTCGGCCGAGCGGATCGCCCGGATGCTGACCGCCGAACGCCGCCTCGCCGCCGACGCCTCGCACCAGCTCCGTACGCCGCTCACCGCGCTCTCCATGCGGATCGAGGAAATCTCCGTCACCGACGACCCCGAGACGGTCAAGGAGGAGGCGAACATCGCCCTCACCCAGGTCGAGCGCCTCACCGACGTCGTCGAGCGGCTCCTGACGAACTCCCGCGACCCGCGCACCGGCTCCGCCGTCGTCTTCGACCTCGACGAGATCGTCAAACAGCAGATCGAGGAGTGGCGCCCGGCCTACCGCAGTGCCGGCCGCGCGCTGGTCTGCTCCGGAAAGCACGGGCTGCGTGCCGTCGGCACCCCGGGAGCGGTCGCCCAGGTCCTGGCGGCGCTGATCGAGAACTCCCTCATGCACGGCGGTGGCACGGTCGCCCTGCGCACCCGGGTCACCGGCAACCAGGTGGTCGTCGAAGTCACCGACGAGGGTCCCGGCGTCCCCGCCGAACTGGGGGCGCGGATCTTCGAGCGGACCATCAGCGGCCGCAACTCCACCGGCATCGGCCTGGCCGTCGCCCGCGACCTCGCGGAGGCGGACGGCGGTCGCCTGGAGCTGCTCCAGCAGCACCCGGCGGTCTTCGCGCTCTTCCTCAGCCGGGTCCCGGTCGACCGCAGGACCCCTGAGCGCCCGGTGCGCTGAGCACGGAGCTGAGCACGGAGAGGACGAGGCCCTCAGTTCCGTACGGGATCGGGCTCTACGGTCTCCGTCGACCGCCGCTGTTCCAGAAACCGCTCCGCAGGGCGTGCGGCCTCCTCGGCGGGAGGGGGCTCGGCGGGGAGAGCCTTGAAGACCCACGTCCGGTAGGACCAGAAGCGGAAGAGGGTCGCGATCCCGATGCCCAGGATCTTGAAGACGTTGCTCTGGACCGGGCTGTTCCATTCGAAGCCGTACGTCGCCAGGTACAGGACACCGTTCTCGATCACCGCGCCCGCCGCGCTGAACAGCAGGAAGAGGGTCAGCTCGCGGGTCCGGCCGGTCTTGTCGCGGTCCCGGTAGGTCCAGTAGCGGAAGCCCACGTAGTTGCAGAGGATGGCGACGAAGGTCGCCAGCACGCTCGCCCGGACGACCTGGAGGTCGGTGGTGTGCCGGAGCAGGTTGAAGACTGCGATGTTGACCAGCAGTCCCACCGCACCGACCGCGCCGAACTTGGCGACCTCCCGGCCCAGCAGATCAAGCCGGGCCCGCAGTGCGCCCCGTTCGCTCATGGTGATCGCTCAGTCCGTCCGTTCGATGGCGTCGACGCAACCACGTCAACTCCGCCATGCTAACCAGCCCACCCGTGTGACGCCCGTGAGTCCGCGGGGGCGGTGGCCATCCGGCCATCCGTACGGCCGTCCGGGAACCACCGGCGTGGCGGATACCCTGGAGCCGTGACGTTCCCGGTAGTCGGCATGGTCGGCGGCGGTCAGCTCGCCCGCATGACCCACGAGGCGGGTATCCCCCTCGGCCTGAAATTCAAGCTGCTCAGTGACACTCCCCAGGACTCGGCGGCCCAGGTGGTGAGCGAGGTCGTCATCGGCGACTATCGCGACCTGGACACGCTGCGCGCCTTCGCGCAGGGCTGCGACGTGATCACCTTCGATCACGAGCATGTCCCGACCGAGCATCTGCGGGCCCTGGAAGCGGACGGCATCCCCGTGCGCCCCGGCCCCGATGCCCTGGTGCACGCCCAGGACAAGGGGGTGATGCGCGCCAGGCTCACGGAGATCGGCGCCCCCTGCCCCCGCAACCGCATCGTGAGCGACCCGGCGGACGCCGCCGCGTTCGCCGAGGAGGTCGGGGGCTTCCCCGTCATCCTCAAGACCGTGCGCGGCGGGTACGACGGCAAGGGCGTGTGGGTGGTCCGCTCGGAGGCGGACGCCGCCGACCCGTTCCGCGCCGGGGTCCCGGTCCTCGCGGAGGAGAAGGTCGACTTCGTACGGGAGCTGGCGGCCAACATCGTCCGCTCGCCGCACGGCCAGGCCGTCGCCTACCCGGTCGTCGAGTCCGTCCAGGTCGACGGCGTCTGCGACACGGTGATCGCCCCCGCCCCCGAGCTGGACGAGGCGCTGGCCGGCGAGGCTCAGCAGCTCGCGCTGCGCATCGCCGCCGAGCTGGACGTCGTCGGACACCTCGCGGTCGAGCTGTTCGAGACGCGTGGACCCGACGGGAAGCCCGGCATCCTGGTCAACGAGCTGGCGATGCGCCCGCACAACTCCGGCCACTGGACCCAGGACGGCGCGATCACCTCGCAGTTCGCCAACCACGTACGGGCGGTCCTCGACCTCCCGCTCGGCGACCCGCGCCCGCGAGCCCCCTGGACGGTCATGTGCAACGTCCTGGGCGGCGACTACCCGGACATGTACCAGGCGTACCTGCACTGCATGGCCCGCGACCCGCAGCTCAAGATCCACATGTACGGCAAGGACGTGAAGCCCGGCCGCAAGGTCGGACACGTCAACACCTACGGCGACGATCTGGCGGACGTGCGGGAGCGCGCCCGGCACGCGGCCGACTACCTGCGAGGAACGATCACCGAATGACTTCCCCCTCCGCCCCGGCGCCCGTGATCGGCATCGTGATGGGCTCGGACTCCGACTGGCCCGTCATGGAGGCCGCCGCCAAGGCGCTGGACGAGTTCGAGATCCCGTACGAGGTCGACGTCGTCTCCGCCCACCGTATGCCGCGCGAGATGATCGCGTACGGCGAGGAGGCCGCGGGCCGTGGCCTGAAGGCGATCATCGCGGGCGCGGGCGGGGCGGCCCACCTGCCCGGGATGCTGGCCTCGGTCACCCCGCTGCCGGTCATCGGCGTGCCGGTGCCGCTGAAGTACCTCGACGGCATGGACAGCCTGCTCTCCATCGTCCAGATGCCCGCCGGGGTGCCCGTCGCCACGGTCTCCGTCGGCGGAGCGCGCAACGCGGGCCTGCTCGCCGCCCGCATTCTGGCCACGCAGGATCCCGCGCTCCAGGACCGGATGCGGGAGTTCCAGCAGGAGCTGAACGACCAGGCCACGGAGAAGGGCAAACGCCTGCGCTCCAAGGTCCAGGGCTCCGACTCCTTCGGCTTCGGAAAGTAGGGACCGGCAGATGGACTACGTGCAGCGCGCCCGCGAGCTCCTCGCCGCCCACCCCGTCGTCGACGGCCACAACGACCTTCCCTGGGCCCTGCGTGAACAGGTCGGCTACGACCTCGACGCCCGGGACATCGCCGCCGACCAGCGCGGCCTGCTCCATACCGACCTGAACCGGCTGCGGGCCGGCGGGGTCGGCGGCCAGTTCTGGTCCGTGTACGTCCGCACCGACCTGACCGGCGACGCGGCCGTCAGCGCCACCCTGGAGCAGATCGACGTCGTCGGCGAGCTGATCGCCCGCTACCCGACGCACCTGCGCCGTGCGCTCACCGCCGACGACCTGGAGAAGGCCCGCGCCGAGGGCCGGATCGCCTCCCTGATGGGCGCCGAGGGCGGCCACTCCATCAACAACTCGCTGGGCACCCTGCGCGCCCTGTACGACCTGGGCGTCCGCTACATGACGCTCACCCACAACGACAACATCGACTGGGCCGACAGCGCCACGGACCTGCCGCGCCTCGGCGGCCTCTCCGCCTTCGGCCACGAGGTCGTCCGCGAGATGAACCGCGTCGGCATGCTGGTCGACCTCAGTCACGTCGCCGACGGCGTCATGCGCGACGCCATCGCCACCAGCACCGCGCCGGTGATCTTCTCGCACTCCTCGTCCCGCGCCGTCTGCGACCACCCGCGCAACATCCCCGACGACGTGCTCGCGGCCCTCCCGGCCAACGGCGGCGTCGCGATGGCGACCTTCGTCCCGAAGTTCGTGCTGCCCGAGGCCGTCGCCTGGACCCTGGCCGCCGACCGCAACATGCGCGAGCACGGCCTGCACCACCTCGACACCACCCCGGTCGCGATGCGCATCCACGAGGACTTCGAGGCGGCCCACCCGCGCCCCGAGGCCACCGCTTCGACCATTGCGGACCACCTCGACCACATGCGCGCGGTCGCGGGCGTCGACCACATCGGCATCGGCGGCGACTACGACGGCACGGCGTTCACCCCGCGCGGCCTGGAGGACGTCTCCGGCTACCCGAACCTGATCGCCGAGCTCCTGCGGCGTCACTGGTCCGAGGGCGACCTCGCCAAGCTGACCTGGCAGAACTCCGTACGGGTGCTGCGCGACGCGGAAGCCGTCGCCCGCGACGAGCAGAGCACGCGCGGCCCGTCCCACGCGACGATCGCCGAGCTGGACGGGCAGCGGCTGCGCTGACACGCCCCAGCCCTCTGACGACACGGAAGATTCGGGCAATCATCCCCATATCCGGTGCAACCTCGTGTTAGGGATAGCGGGCAGGAATCCCCTCAACAGGAGGTACGCAACGATGCGCACGAATCTTCTCCGCGTCACGACCGCGCTCGGTGCCGCGGCCGTGCTGGCCGTCTGCGGCGCGGGCGTGGCCAACGCCGACGGTGTGGGCAACGCGGGCATCGGGAACAAGGGCGTCGGCAACGCGGGCATCGCGAACATGGGCGTGGGCAACGCGGGCGGCTTCAACGGTGGCTTCGGCAACGCCGGCCTCGGCAACTGGGGCTGGGGCAACGCCGGTATCGGCAACACGGGCCTCGGCAGCCACGGCCTCGGCAACTCGGGCCTCGGCAGCTCCGGCATCGGCAACACCGGCGTGGGCAGCTCCGGCATCGGCAACTGAACCGCCTCGCGCGCCCGGCCGACACCGGGCAGGCACCCCCGGGCCGGCCGCCCGCTCCACCAGCGGCCGGCCCGAGTGCGTGGGGCCGGGGTGGTCGACGCCGTAGCGCCCTCAGGGGCTGTCCGCCGTCCCCGCGAACGGTCCCCCCGGACCGAAGGCGAACGCCCCGAAGCGCTCGCCCATGCGGCGGTGGGCGGCGGCGTCCGGGTGCAGCCGGTCGGGCAGCGGCAGTTCGGCGTGATCGGCCTCGCCATAGAGGGTCAGGCCGTCCAGGTGGAAGAGATACGGGTCCGACGCCGCCCGCTCCGCCACGATCCGGGCCAGCTCCTCCCGCACCACCCGCAGCGTCAGCCTCCCGCGGGCCGCGTCGGCGGGGTCGCCCAGGGCCGTGAACCCGACCTGCCCGTCGGAGACGTCCGGGGCGGCGGGCCCGGGGGTGTCCTCCTGCACGGGGCAGAGGATGGGCGAGACGACGAGCAGCGGCGCGGTGGGGTGCCCGTCGCGGACGGTGTCGAGGAACCCGTGCACGGCCGGTCCGAAGTCGCTCAGCCCCATCGCATCGCGGTTGACGAGGTTGATGCCGATCTTGACGCTGATCAGGTCGGCGGGGGTGTCCCGCAGGGCGCACGCGGTGAACGGGTCGAGGAGCGCGCTGCCCGCCAGCGAGACGTTGACCAGCTCCACGCCCCCCACCGCGGCGGCCACGGCGGGCCAGGCCGTGGCGGAGCTGTCGGCCGCCGAGCCCTGACTGATGGAGCTGCCGTGGTGCAGCCAGACCCGCCGCCCGCCCGGCTCCAGGGCCGCCACGGGCGCGTCGGTGCGCAGCGCGATCAGCTCGGTGGTCTCGGTGTACGGCAGCCAGATCTCGACGTCCTTGGCCTCGCCGGGCAGCCCGGCGAAGCGGACGGACCCGACGCTGCCGGGGAACAGCTCGCGTGACCCGTCGGACAGGTCGACCATCAGCACGTTGCCGCCGCTCGCCGTGGCCCGGCCGGCCGGCTTCCCGTCGACGTGCAGGTCGTACGCGCCGTCGGGGCGGGACGGGACGCCCCGGTGGGCCATCACCGTGCGCAGGACGTCCAGCTCCACGGCGGTGGCCCGGGTGCGGAAGACCACACGGACGCCCGAGGGCTGCGACTCGGCCTGGGTCACCTGCTCGTCGCCGCCGGACCGGGCGCGGGCCGGGGCGGGCAGCCGGTGGGGGAGGAGGCCGCCGCGCTCGGTGCGCTCCAGTTCCAGCGCGCCGCGCAGGAGGTCGTCGGTGAGGGGGGTGGTGATCCAGCCGCGCGAGTGGTCCATGGACTCAGCCTGTCCACGGGACGCGGGGCGAAGCGGGACGACGGCAGTCTGACGACAGACCCTAGGCCTTCGGGCGGCCCATCGCCCGGTAGGTCCAGCCGGCCTCGCGCCAGACCGCGCTGTCCAGGGCGTTGCGCCCGTCCAGGATGATCCGGCGGGAGACGGCCTCACCCAGCTCGGCCGGGTCCAGCTCGCGGAACTCGCGCCACTCCGTCAGGTGCAGCACCACATCCGCGCCGCGCACCGCCTCCAGCGCGGAGTCGGCGTAACCGAGGGTCGGGAACAGCCGTCGGGCGTTGTCCATCCCCTTCGGGTCGAACACGGTCACCTGGCCGCCCTGGAGGTGGATCTGCCCGGCGACGTTGAGCGCGGGGGAGTCGCGTACGTCGTCGGAGTCGGGCTTGAACGCGGCGCCGAGCACTGCCACCCGCTTGCCGAGGAAGGAGTCGCCGCCCACGGCCTCGCGGGCCAGCTCGACCATGTGGCCGCGGCGGCGCATGTTGATGGAGTCGACCTCGCGGAGGAAGGTGAGGGCCTGGTCCGCGCCCAGCTCGCCGGCGCGGGCCATGAAGGCGCGGATGTCCTTGGGCAGGCAGCCGCCGCCGAAGCCGATCCCGGCCCGCAGGAACTTCTTCCCGATGCGCTCGTCGTGCCCGATGGCCTCCGCGAGCTTCACGACGTCCCCGTCGGCGGCCTCGCAGACCTCGGCCATCGCGTTGATGAAGGAGATCTTGGTGGCGAGGAAGGAGTTGGCGGAGGTCTTCACCAGCTCGGCGGTCGGGAAGTCGGTCACGACGAACGGCGAGCCCTCGGCCACCGGCACGGCGTACACCTCGCGCAGCAGCTTCTCGGCGTTCTCGCTGGTGACGCCGACGACGATCCGGTCGGGGTGCAGGGTGTCCTTGACGGCGAAGCCCTCGCGGAGGAACTCCGGGTTCCAGGCCAGCTCGGCGTCCGCCCCCGCCGGAGCCAGCTCGGCGAGCCGGTCCGCGAGCCGGGCGGCGGAGCCCACGGGGACGGTCGACTTGCCGACGACCAGGGCGGGCCGGGTCAGATGGGGGGCCAGCGACTCGAAGGCGCTGTCCACATAGCTCATGTCACAGGCGTACTCGCCGTGCTTCTGCGGAGTGTTCACACAGACGAAGTGGACGTCGCCGAACTCCGCGATCTCCTCCCAGGAGGTGGTGAAGCGCAGCCGCCCGGTGGACCCTTCGATGCCCGCTACATGCCGCTGAAGCATCTCCTCGAGCCCCGGCTCGTACATCGGCACGCGCCCGCTGGACAACAGCTCGATCTTCTCCGGCACCACGTCCAGCCCCAGGACCTCGAAGCCCAGCTCGGCCATGGCCGCGGCATGGGTGGCGCCGAGGTAGCCGGTGCCGATCACAGTGATCCTGAGGGCCATGGAGTGCTCCTGGGAGGTACGGACGAACGTGCGGACCGAGCATAGTCGGGGACCCGGAGGCCGACATTCACCGCTCCATCTGCCTGGTATGGCCGCTATGTTCCACCCCTGTCGGCAAGCTCACGTGCGCCGCACGTATGCCGCCGGGCGTGCGGCGCACTAAAATTGGGTTACTTAACGGTAGTTAGCATCTGGGGAGTGAGCGTCTTGGCGGGTTCGACCGATTTCGACCTGTACCGTCCGGCCGAGGAGCACGACATGCTCCGGGAGACCATCCGTGCGCTCGCCGAGACGAAGATCGCCCCCTTCGCCGCCGCGGTCGACGAGGAGGCCCGCTTCCCGCAGGAGGCGCTGGACGCCCTGGTCGCCTCGGACCTGCACGCCGTCCACGTCCCGGAGGAGTACGGCGGGGCCGGCGCCGACGCGCTCGCCACGGTCATCGTGATCGAGGAGGTGGCCCGCGCCTGCGCCTCCTCCTCGCTCATTCCGGCCGTCAACAAGCTCGGCTCGCTCCCGGTGATCCTCTCCGGCTCCGAGGAGCTGAAGCGCAAGTACCTGGGCCCGCTCGCCAAGGGCGACGCGATGTTCTCGTACGCGCTCTCCGAGCCGGACGCCGGTTCCGACGCGGCAGGCATGAAGACGAAGGCCGTGCGCGACGGCGACTTCTGGGTCCTCAACGGCGTGAAGCGCTGGATCACCAACGCCGGCGTCTCCGATTTCTACACGGTCATGGCCGTCACCGACCCGACCAAGCGCTCCAAGGGCATCTCGGCGTTCGTCGTCGAGAAGTCCGACGAGGGCGTCTCCTTCGGCGCCCCGGAGAAGAAGCTCGGCATCAAGGGTTCCCCGACCCGCGAGGTCTACCTCGACAACGTCCGCATCCCCGCGGACCGCATGATCGGCGAGGAGGGCACGGGCTTCGCCACCGCGATGAAGACCCTGGACCACACCCGCATCACGATCGCGGCCCAGGCCCTCGGCATCGCCCAGGGCGCGCTGGACTACGCCAAGGGGTACGTCCAGGAGCGCAAGCAGTTCGGCAAGCCGATCGCGGACTTCCAGGGCATCCAGTTCATGCTCGCCGACATGGCGATGAAGCTGGAGGCCGCGCGTCAGCTGACGTACGCGGCGGCGGCCAAGTCGGAGCGCGGCGACGCGGACCTCACCTTCCAGGGCGCGGCGGCCAAGTGCTTCGCCTCCGACGTCGCCATGGAGGTCACCACGGACGCGGTCCAGCTGCTCGGCGGCTACGGCTACACGCGGGACTACCCGGTCGAGCGCATGATGCGCGACGCCAAGATCACCCAGATCTACGAAGGCACGAACCAGGTCCAGCGCATCGTGATGGCGCGCAACCTGCCGTAGCGCCCTCCTGCGCGGTGGGTCGGAGACGGCTCCTCACGCATCGATGCGACAAAGCCCCCGGAGTCACTCCGGGGGCTTTGTCGTTGTCAGCGGAATGGAGAGGCTTATTTCAGCGGCAGGAAGCCTGAAATTCATCTTGTCGTTCATCTTGTTCTGCCTGTCGATGTCGGCCGTCACAACACCCTCACATGTGGTACGACGTCATTCGATTTACGTGTTCTCCGCTTGGCTGTCCACATCGAGGGGCTGGTTTCCGGCTGCGTAACATTTGGCCGATTTCCGAATCTGCGACGGTCGAATTTATTCCGCTTGTACCCTCCCTTCCGGGGCCTGAAGCCCTGTTGGGGCCCCCGTGGGTCACGGTAAACCTTCCGTTTGGCGGTCGAAGAGGGAATGCACTTGAGCCACTGCCCGTATGGCGGGATCGGTCGGCAGAATTCGCCTTGACATGCCGATCGGGTGGTTGACAGGGTTGGATCCGAAGATCATCGGTAGACGGAATGGGCTTGTGCCCGGCTGTACGGGCATCTGCCCACGCGTATGAGTGCGTACCGGTGAATACGGGGGAGAGGCAGCAGTGAAGTTAGAGCCGTCATTATTATTGGACGTGGCCACGTGGATTCCCGACGGTCGGGAAAGCGTGAGCGAGATGGTTTCCGCCGGACGCCTGACGGCCGGTGACGTCGAGGACCTGGCACTCACGGAGGTGCCGGTCTCGAAAGACCTTGCGGCGCCCGAGATGGCTGTCCGAGCCGCCGGCCGCGTGCTCGACGACACCGGGTGGGACCCCACCCGAATCGGACTCGTTGCGCACGGGTGGACGTACCACCAGGGGCACGACTTCTGGTCGCCGGCCCACTACATCGCCTGTCGCGTCGGTGCGAGCGAGGCCCTGCCGGTGGGCGTGCAGCAGATGTCCAACTCCGGGGCGGCGGCCCTCGGGATGGCGGCGGAGAAGCTGATCGCCGACCCGGGCGCCGAGGCCGCCCTGATCACCACCGCGGACAGGTTCTCCCTTCCCGGCTTCGACCGCTGGTCCGCCGACTACGGCGTGGCGTACGGCGACGCCGGCACGGCCGCGCTGCTGCGGCGCCCGGGGTCGGACGATCACCCGGGAACCCTGCTGCTGCGCTCCCTGGCTTTCGTCACGGACGCCTCTTTCGAGGAGATGTACCGAGGGCGCGACCCCTTCAGTGCCGCGCCCCTCGCCCACGGCGGCCGCGTCGATGTGAAGCGCCCCAAGAAGGCCTATCTGGAGATGCGCGGAGGCATCGAGGAGTTCCGGCGCGCGGCCGTGCGCTGCGTCGATCGGGTGCTCCTGACCGCCCTGTCCGATGCCGGGCTGGAGGCGGACGACCCCCGCATCGCGCTCGTGGCGCTGCCCCGGCTGGGCGACAGCGTTCTCGACCTCATGTACCGCCCCGTGCTGGACGGCGCCGTGCGGGCGGAGGTCCTCTCCGTGCGGGAATCCAGCGGACACCTCGGCGCCGGAGACCTGCTGGCCAACGCCGAGCACATCGCGGGTTCCGGCGCCCTGAAGTCCGGCGACATCGCCCTGGTGCTCGGCGGAGGCGGCGGTTTCACCTGGTCGTGCGCCGTCCTGGAAGCCCCGTAACGGCAGAGCAGGTCCGTCCTGAGCACCTCCGGCACCAGGTCATTTCTCTTCCCGGCGGGCGCGTGCGCCCCTGGCCGGGGCGAAAGGAAAGCTGAGCAGTGAGCAACACATACGACGTGATCATCAATGGCGCGAGCGTCGGCGGGTGTACCGCGGCCATTCTCTACGCGCGGCAAGGGGCCCGAGTGGCTCTGCTGGAGCGCCGCTCCGACCTGAACGCCCACAAGGTCCTGTGCACCCACTACATCCAGGCCTCCGCTTATCCCGTCATGGCCGCGACCGGCCTCGACAAGGCGCTGGAGCAGGTCGGCGCCATTCCCAACACAGCTCACTACTGGACTCGTTGGGGCTGGATCAGGCCACCGCACGATCCGGCCGGCGCGCACGGCTACAGCGTGCGCCGGGAAACCCTCGATCCGCTGCTGCGGAACCTGGCCGCCGGAACCGAGGGCGTCGACCTGAAGCCGGGTCACACGGTGAACGAGCTCCTCGTCGAGGGCGGCCGCGTCGTGGGCGTCGCCGGCACCGCGGGTGAGGAGATCTTTTCCCTGCGCGCCCGGCTCGTCGTCGGCGCGGACGGCAAGGAGTCGACGGTCGCGCGGCTGGCGGGAGCCAGGACCGAGACGACGGAGAACGGCCGCTTCAGCTACTTCGCCTACTTCAAGGGCCTGGCCCGGCAAGCGGGCGACACCGCGCGCGTCTACTACCTGGAGCCCGACAACGCCTATGTCATGCCAATGGAAAACGACGTCACCGTCATCGCGGCCGTGGTGTCCAAAGCGCGCCTGGACGAGTTCAAGGCCGACGTGGACGGCGCGTACACGAACTTCGTACGGTCCCTGCCCGAGGCCCCGGACATCGACAACGCCGAACGCATATCCAAGATCATCGGAACGGTCAACTACCCGCTGGTCTCCCGGGATCCGGCCGGCTCCGGTTACGCCCTGATCGGCGACGCGGCACTGACCAGCGATCCCCTGGCGGCCGTGGGCTGCGCCTGGGCCATGCAGTCCGCCCAGTGGCTGGTCTCGGAGAGCGCCTCCGCGGTGACGGGCGCCGAGGCGACCTCCGGCGCCGTTCTCGACGCCGCGCTCGCTCGGTACGGCGCGCGCCACGCCGAGGAGACCGGGCCGCACCACCACCTCATCGCCGACTACGCGGCGGCCCGTCCGTTCAACGAGATCGAGGAGTTCTCCTTCTCCGCCGCCGCACGCGACGCCCGGATGGCCGCCCACTTCCACACCTTCGGCTCCCGGCTCATGACAGTGGAGGAGTTCCTGTCCCCCGAGATCGTGGCGCAGATGGAGAAGGTCAACGGGCACGGCCTGTCCGACGAGGTGCTCCGGCAACTGACGGGCGAGGACGTGGCGGACAGCGGCGACGAGGCCGCCGGCGACGTATTCGAGGGAGTCGCACGATGAGCCGGACCACCGGGGGCCACTCCCCCCAGGAGCTGTGGGATGCCTGGAACCGGCTCTGGAACGGCGACTACGCGATCGCCGACGACTATGTCTCCCGGACGATGCGGGTCAACATCCCCGAGTTCGGCATGCCCGATCCCGCGACGCTGAGCGACGGCCCGCGGATCGCCGCCTGGATCGCGGCCTTCCGGTCCTCCTACGACGACGATGCCGCCATCACCGGCGAGCTCGGCCCCTTCTTCGTGGGCGACTACGCCATCGGCCGCTGGGTCTTCCGCGGCACCTGGACCGGGGGCAGGCCCGCGATCGCCACCGTCGCGCCGGGCACCGAGGTGACCTTCCGCGGCGTGGACATCCTCCGCTTCGAGGACGGCCGGATCGCCGAGTACTGGCTCACCGACGACCAGCTCGACCTCTACGCCCAGCTCGGCGCGGTGGCCGACGTCGGCCAGGCCCAGCAGGCTGCGCTGCCCGCCCGGCTGTCCGGCCTCGGACCGGACGACGGCCGTGCCGTCCTGGTGGAGCGGGTGCTGGACCTGGCGGCCGAACTCCTGGAGGACGAGAAGGTGAGTACCGCCCTCGGCATCGAAACCTTCCTGTCCCTCGGCCTCGACTCCCTCTCCGCGGTCGAGCTGCACAACCGCCTCCAGCAGGAGACGGGGCTGCGGCTGCCCGCCACCATGACCTTCGACTTCCCGACCCCCCAGTCCCTGGCCGGCTACCTCTGGACGCGGCTGGACGGGAAGTCCGCCGACTCCGCGGACCCGCTCGACGCGCTCGCACGACTGGAAGAGCTGGCGCCCGTTCTCGCCGGACCCGGTCAGGAAGCCCTACGTGCGGAGATCGGCGAGCGTCTCGGCAGCCTGGCGAAATACCTCGCCCCGGGGCCCGCCGCCCAGGAACAGATCGAAGAGGCCTCCGCCGCAGAACTGTTCGCCTACCTCGACAGCAGGCTCGGCCCGGCCGAGCACTCCGGCTGACCCGTCACCGCCAGACGCGCCAGCCCCCCGCCGAGCAGAGAGATGAAGCGCATGTCCGACGAAGCGAGACTTCTGCAGTACCTCAAGCGCACCACCGCGGAACTCAACCAGACGGAGGCCCGTCTCCGCGAGGTCGAGGAGCGCGCCCGCGAGCCCCTCGCGATCGTGGGCATGAGCTGCCGCTTTCCCGGGGACGTGAGCACTCCCGACGAGCTGTGGAACCTGGTTGACGAGGGCCGGGACGCGATCACCGGCTTCCCCACCGACCGGGGCTGGGAACTGGAGAACATCTACGACCCCGACCCGTCCCGTATCGGCAAGAGCTACGTCCGGGACGGAGGGTTCCTGCACGACGCGTCCGAGTTCGACCCGGCCTTCTTCGGCATCTCGCCCCGCGAGGCCCTGACGATCGACCCGCAACAGCGGCTTCTCCTGGAGACCACCTGGGAAGCGTTCGAGGACGCCGGGATCGTCGCCGACGACCTGCGTGGCACCGACACCGGCGTGTTCGTGGGCATCATGTGCGACGAGTACGGACTGCGCTTCCTCAAGACGCCGATCGAGGGCATCGACGGCTACCTCGGCGTGGGCAGCGCGGGCAGCGTCGCCTCCGGCCGTATCTCCTACACGTACGGCTTCGACGGCCCGGCCGTCACCGTCAACACGGCCTGCTCCTCCTCGCTCGTCGCCCTGCACCTCGCCGGGCAGTCCCTGCACCGCGACGAGTGCTCGCTCGCCGTCGTCAGCGGCGTGATGCTGATGGCGACTTCGTTCTCCTTCACCGAGTTCAGCCGCCAGCGCGGCCTCGCCCCGGACGGGCGGGCCAAATCGTACGCGGAGGGCGCCGACGGCACCGCGTGGGCAGAGGGCGCCGGGACGCTCCTCGTCGAGCGGTTGTCCGACGCCCGCCGCAAGGGCCACCGCGTCCTCGCGGTCGTCCGGGGATCCGCCGTCAACCAGGACGGTGCCAGCAACGGACTGACCGCCCCGCACGGCCCCTCGCAGGAGAAGCTGATCCGCGAGGCCCTGGCGTCCGCAGGACTCACCTCCGCCGACGTCGACGCCGTCGAGGGCCACGGAACGGGAACGAAGCTCGGCGATCCGATCGAGGCCCAGGCACTGCTGGCCACGTACGGCCAGGGACGCCCCGGGAACCCCCTCTGGCTGGGCTCGCTCAAGTCGAACACCGGGCACACACAGTCCGCCGCGGGTATCGGCGGAATCATCAAGATGGTCAAGGCGATGGAGCACGGGCGGCTGCCCAGGACCCTCCACGTCGACGCGCCGAGCTCGCACGTGGACTGGGAGAGCGGCGGCGTACGCCTGCTGACCGAGCCGGTGCCGTGGCCACGGGCCGGGCGGCCGCGCCGCGCCGGTGTCTCCTCGTTCGGCATCAGTGGTACGAACGCCCACGTCATCATCGAGGAACCGCCGGTGCCGGAGGCACCCGAGCCGACGCCCGTCGACGGCGCTCTGGTGCCGTGGGTCCTCTCCGCCCGCAGCGCCGAGGCGCTGCGCGGGCAGGCGGCCAAGCTGCACCCGGCCCTCGCGGCCCGGCACACCGCGGACGCCGCGCTCACCCTCGCCACCGCGCGGACGCCGATGGAGTACCGCGCCGTCGTCATCGGCGACGACGCCGCCGACCTGCTGCGCGGCGTGGAAGCCGTCGCGGCCGGGACCTCCGCCGGGCACGTCGTGCACGGAACCACCCGCAACTCCGGCCGCACCGCCTTCCTGTTCACCGGACAGGGAAGCCAGCGACTGCGGATGGGGCTGGAGCTCCACGCCGCCCACCCCGCGTTCGCCAAGGCCTTCGACGCCGCGCGCGACGCCCTCGACGCCCACCTCGACGTACCGCTCTCCAAGATCCTCTTCGCCGAGGAGGATCCCGAACAGCTGTTGAACCGAACTGAGTTCACCCAGCCCGCGCTCTTCGCGTTCGAGGTGGCGCTCTACCGGCTCGCCGAGTCCTGGGGCATCCGCCCCGACTACGTCACCGGACACTCCATCGGTGAGATCGCCGCCGCCCACGTGGCCGGAGTGCTGTCCCTGGCCGACGCGGCCGAACTGGTCGTTGCCCGCGGCCGTCTCATGCAGGCGCTGCCCGGCGGCGGCGCCATGACCGCGGTCCAGGCGACCGAGGCGGAGGCGCTGGCCGCCCTCGCCGGCAGCGAGCACCTGGTGTCGATCGCGGCGCTCAACGGCCCGCAGTCCGTCGTCCTGTCCGGCGACGCGGACGTCGTGGCCGAGATCGCCGGGAGGTTCCGGGAACAGGGCCGCCGGACCAAGGACCTGCCGGTCAGCCACGCGTTCCACTCGCCGCACATGGACGGCATGCTGGACGAGTTCGCCGCGGTGGTCGCCGGACTGTCCTTCTCGGCCCCCCGGATCCCCCTTGTGTCCGACGTGACGGGCGCGCTCGCCACCGCCGAGGAGCTGTGCCGTCCCGGCTACTGGGCCGAACACGTGCGCCGCCCCGTGCGCTTCGCCGACGCCGTCGAGACGCTCCACGCGGAGCGCGTGCGCACCTTCGTGGAGATCGGCCCGGACGGCACCCTCTCCGGCCTGGTCAAGGCCTGCCTCGGCGACGAGCGTCAGGCCCTGGTCGTACCGCTGCTGCGGCGCGGCCGCACCGAGGAGGTGGCCGTGCTCACCGCGCTGGCCGAGCTCTTCGTCCAAGGCGTCGCCCCCGACTGGCGGGCGGTCCTCGCCGGTCTCGGCGGACGCCGCGTCGACCTGCCGACGTACGCCTTCCAGCGCGAGCGCTACTGGCTGGACGAGCCCACCGCGGCGGGGGACATCACGGCGGTCGGGCTCAGCTCCGCCGAGCATCCGCTGCTCGGCGCGGTGACGCACCTCGCCTCCGACGACAGCGTGGTGTTCAGCGGCAGGCTGTCCCGGCAGTCGCACCCATGGCTCGCCGACCACGTCGTCCACGACACGGTCCTCGTGCCCGGTACCGCGCTGCTGGAACTGGCCACCCGGGCCGCCGCCCACGTCGGCTGCGACGTCGTGGAGGAACTGACCCTCCAGGAACCGCTGGTGCTCCCGGCACAGGGCGGCGTCCGCGTCCAGCTCTCCGTGGGCACGCCCGAGCGCGACGGCCGCCGCCCGGTCCTACTCCACTCCCTCCCCGACGAGGCGCCGGATGAGGACGCCTGGACCCGGCACGCCGCGGGCTGGTTGGCCGCTCCCGCCACCGCCGAGGCCCCGGAGGGGCTGACGGACTGGCCCCCGCACGGCGCATCCGAGGTGGATCTGGAGGGCCTGTACGACCGCCTGGCCGACACCGGCTTCGCCTACGGGCCGGCCTTCCAGGGGCTGCAGGCCGTGTGGCAGCGCGACGACGAGCTGTTCGCCGAGGTCACGCTCTCCGCCGAACAGCGGGACGAGGCGGGTGCCTTCGGCCTGCACCCGGCGCTGCTCGACGCCGCCCTGCACGCCCTCGCCTGGGAAGGGATCCGCGGCGGCGAGGCAGAGGGACGGCTCCCGTTCTCCTGGAACGGCGTACGGCTGCACGCTGTCGGCGCCGATGCGCTGCGCGTACGGTTCTCCCGCGAGAACCCCGACACGATCGCCCTGACCGTCGCGGACCGGGAGGGCAACGCCGTCGCCTCGGTCGACTCCTTCGTCTCCCGCCGTGTCACCGGGGACCGGATCGGCGGGGAGCGCCGCACCTTCAACGACGCGCTGTTCCAGGTCGACTGGGTGTCGGCCGGTGCCGTCGGCGCGGCCGCGGCCGCCCGGGGAAGCGTCCAGTACTTCGCCTCTCCCGCGCAGTTGCGCGCAGCCCTCGCCTCGGACTCCGTCACCGCCGCGACCACGGTCGTGGACTGCCTCCCGGCCGCCTCGGACGATCTCGCCGCCGCGGTCAGGACCACCACCGGTGAAGTGCTGGAGCTCCTGCAGCAGTGGCTCGACCGGGGGCCCGAGGCGCCCGCGCGGCTCGCCCTCGTCACCCGGGGCGCGATCGCGGCCGGACCCGAGGGGGAGGTGAGCGACCTGGCCGCCGCCCCCGTGTGGGGGCTGGTCCGCTCGGCCCAGTCCGAGGCTCCCGGCCGGTTCGTCCTGATCGACCACGACGGGCCCGGCGCTTCCGGCCCGGACACCCCGGCCCTGTCCGAGGCCCTCGCCATCGGTGAACCCCAACTGGCCGTACGCGACGGGGTTCTGCTGACCCCGCGGCTGAAGACCAAGGCCGTGGCGGCGGACGGCGCCGACCCCGCCGCCTGGCAGGGCACCGTCCTGATGACCGGCGGCACCGGCGGACTCGGCGCGCTGCTCGCCCGCCACCTGGTGACGGCACACGGCGCACGCCGTCTCCTCCTCGTCAGCCGCCGAGGCCCGCGGGCCGAGGGCGCCGGGAACCTGGTCGCCGAGCTGGCCGAACTCGGCGCCACCGCCACCGTGGTGTCCTGCGACGTCACCGACCGCGAGGCGGTGGCCGGACTGCTGGCCTCCATCCCCGCGGAGCACCCGCTCACCGCCGTGATCCACACGGCGGGCGTCCTCGACGACGGAATCCTGACCTCGCTGACCCCCGCGCGGCTCGACAAGGTGCTCGCGCCCAAGGTCGACGCCGCGCTGCACCTGCACGAGCTCACCCAGGACATGGATCTGGGCGCCTTCGTGCTCTTCTCCTCGGTCGCCGGCACCCTCGGCAGCCCCGGGCAGGGCAGCTACGCGGCGGGCAACGCCTTCCTCGACGCCCTCGCGCACCACCGTGGCCGTCGCGGCCTGCCGGCGACCGCGCTGGCCTGGGGCGTGTGGGAGCCCACCGGCGGTATGGCCGACACCCTGCAGGACGCGGACCTCAAGCGCATGGGGCGCTACGGCGTCCTGCCCGTCTCCGCGGAACTGGGCATGGCGCTCTTCGACGCGGCATGCGGCGACCCCGCCGCCGCCTTGGTGCCGGTGCGGCTGGACCGCAAGGCCCTGCGCACCTCTGGCCAGGAACTGCCGCCACTGCTGCGCGGACTCGTCAGGACCGCCGCACGGCGCGCGGGCAGCGGCGCGCAGACGGCCTCGTCCGCCGCCGGCGGCCCGGCGGCGGACGCCGATGCCCTGCGCGAGAAGCTGGCGGGGCTGCCCGAGGACCGCCGGCTCAAGGCGGTCGCCGACACCGTGCAGGACATTGTCGCCGCCGTACTCGGCCACAGCGACGCCGACGCCATCGACGTCGAAGCCCCCTTCCGGGACCTCGGTTTCGACTCGCTGACCTCGTTGGAGCTGCGCAACGCGCTGAACCGGGCGACCGGCCTGCGTCTGCCGGCGACCGTCGTCTTCGACCGGCCGAGCATCGACGACCTGGCGAAGCACGTCTTCGACCAGCTGGACACCTGGGCGCCCGGCGCCCCTGTACCGGCCGGCCCGTCGGGCACCCTGGTCGCGCTCTTCCGTGCCGCCCACGAGAACGGACGGCTCGACCGGGCGATCGAGTTGCTGGTGTCGGCGGCGGGGATCCGGCCGCGCTCCGAGGACACGGTGCACATGCCGCCGTTCCCGCCCGCCGCCGGACCGGACGGGGCCCCGGTCATCGTCTGCTTCCCGTCGATGATCGCCATCTCGGGGCCCCAGGAGTACGACCAGTTCACCGCGCACATCGACGGCCCGGCCGTCTCGGTCCCCGCGCTTCCCGGGTTTGCCCCGGGGCAGCCGCTGCCGTCCTCGCTGCCGGCCCTCGTCGACGCGCTCGCCCACGGCGCTTCCCGACTCGCCGACGGCAGGCCGCTGGTGCTGCTGGGCCGGTCCACGGGCGGCTGGATCGCCCACGCCGTCGCCCGGCGACTGGCCGAACAGGGCACCACCCCGCGGTCCGTCGTCCTGATCGACACCCTGGACTGCCCGCTGGACATCAGCGATCTGTCCATGGTCGCCGACCAGATGCTGGACGAGCACAGCAGCCAGTGGCTCGACGACGACCGGCTCGTCGCGATGGGCGGATACATCCAGCTCTTCGAGGGGTGGACTCCGCAGCGGCTGCCCGTACCCACCCTGCTCGTACGGGCTGGGGAGCGCACCGGCACGCACGACCGGCCGCGCTGGGCGCTCGCGGACACCACGGTGGATGTACCGGGCGACCACTTCACCGTGCTGGCGGAGCACGCGGGAACGACCGCACAGGCCGTCACCCGCTGGCTGGACCCGGTCCTGGCCGACGGCGCGGACCGGGACGGAGCACAGTCGTGACCGCGCCGATCGCCACCCTCGAACGGGTGGAGAGCCACTTCCCGGACCGCCGGGTCGCCATCGAGACCCTGGCGGGTCCGCTCGGCCTGAGCCGGGCGAAGATGTCCCTGTTCCGCAAGGTCCACGGCCTGCACACCCTGCACCAGGACCCCGGGGCATCGCTGTTCGACCTGCTCCTGCCGGCCGCCCGGCAGGTCGTCGAGAGCCTGGAGGACCCACGCCGGATCCGCTTCCTGATCTACGTGCACGCCATCCACGAGGTCGCGCCCGCCGGTGTCGACGCGGCCGCCGTACTGCGCGACGCCCTGGGGCTCGGCCAGGCGGAGGCGTTCGCGCTGAGCCAGCAGAACTGCGCCGGAGGACTCGGAGCCGTCGAGGTCGCGGCCCGGCTCCTCGCCGACGGCGACCCGGCCGACCGGACCCTGCTCGTGATCGGCGACAAGCCCCACTCGCCACTGATCCAGAAGGTGCCGAACACGGCCCTCATGGGAGAGGGCGCCGCGGCCTGCCTGATCGCCGCGGCCGGCCCGGGCGACCCGGTGCTCTCCCATGTCAGTCGCACGCTGGGGGAGTTCGCGCAACTGATCTCGCTGTCCCCGGAAGAAGCCGCGCTGTACGGCAAGGCCTACGCACCGGTGCTCGCCGACGTGATGCGCGGGGCGGTGCGCGAGGCGGGCCTCGCCCTTGACGACATCGACCTGGTCATCCCGCACAACGTCAACATGCTGGCCTGGCGCAACACCATCGCCGAGCTGGGCATCACAGCTGACCGGGTGTTCCTGGAGAACATCCCCCGCTACAGCCACTGCTTCGCCGCCGACCCGTTCGTCAACTACACGACCCTACGGGCCGCGGGACACCTCGTCACCGGCCGGCACTACCTGATGGCCGGTGTCGGTGCGGGCGCGACATTCACCGCCCTGGCACTGACCCACCGGGGAGGTGCTGGGTGACAGCCACCGAGCGGAGCCGGACCGGCCTGCCCTACGAACCTGGAGAGTCTGCGATGAAGGCGCCCGTCACGACCCTGAAGGCCGTGGAGTCCTTCGCACCGCAGCGGATCGTGCCCATCGGCCAGCTGGCCGACCGGCTCGGCCTGCGCCGGACCAAGCTCCGTCTCTTCGAGCGGGTCCACGGGCTCAAGGAGATCCGTTTCGACCCGGACCTCGGCCTGTTCGACGTGGTGCTGCCGGCGGCCCGCCGCATCACGGCGGACCCACAGGTACGGGACCGGATCAAGTACGTCGTCTACGCGCACACCACACAAGCGGTGGCGCCGGCCCACATCAGCCCCGCCCAGGAGATCAAGGACCGGCTGGGGCTGGCCGACGCCGAGGCCTTCGCCCTCAGCCAGCAGAACTGCGCCAGCGGCATCGCGGCCGTGGACACCGCCGCGGAACTGCTCAGGGCGGAGGGCCGACCGGGCGACTGCGCCCTGGTGATCACCGGTGAACAGGCCTTCTCACCCCACATCCAGCTCATCCCCGACGTCGCCATCATGGGCGACGCCGGAGCCGCCTGCCTGGTGACGCTCGACGGCGGCGGCGACCGGGTGCTCTCCTACGTCACCCGCACCCTGGGTGAGTTCTCGGCGGCCATGCTCCTCGACGAGGAACGGTCCCTGGAGGTCAGCAAGTTCTATGCGCCGGTGCTCGCCGAGGTCGTCCAGGAGGCCGTGACACGGGCGGGGCTGACGCTCCCCGACATCGACCTGATCATCCCGCACAACGTCAACCTCCAGTCCTGGCGCCAGACCATCGGCGAACTGGGCATCGACCGCTCGCAGGTGTTCCTCGACAACATCGAGCGCTACAGCCACTGCTTCGCCTCGGACGTTTTCCTCAACTACACGACGCTGCGCGACGCCGGCCGTCTGACCCCGGGGCGCAACTACCTGTTCGCCACGGTCGGGCTCGGCGCGACCTTCGCCGCGATGGTGATCACCCATCAGCAGACCGACCCGGCCGGGGAGACCTCATGACCACCGACGGTGAATTCCAGGTGCAAGGACTGCCCGTCTCCGAGATCGCCGCGGAGTTCGGCACGCCGCTGTACGTCTACGACACCGATGTCCTGCGGGACGTCTACCAGGGACTGCGGACCCGCCTTCACCCCGGCATCGACATCTTCCTGTCCCTCAAGGCCAATCCGAACATCAGCGTCATCGGCTTTCTCGGCGCCCTGGGGGCGGGCGCCGAGGTCTCCTCGCTGGCCGAACTGGAAACGGCGCGCCGTGCCGGGATCGACCCGCAGAACACGATCTTCCTGGGACCGGGCAAGACCCGTGCCGAACTGGAGGCCTGCGCGGCCGCCGGACTGCACGCCATCGTCTGCGAGTCGCTGGAGGAGGCCGAAGCACTCGATGACCTTGCCGTGGCCACCGGCCTCGACCGGCTCCCGGTCATGCTGCGCGTCAACCCGGACTTCCAGACCAAGGGCTCCGGACTGGCCATGGGCGGAAAGCCCCGCCAATTCGGCATCGACGTGGCCGACGTGCGTGGTGCGCAGCGACGTCTGAAGGGGCTGCGACGGGTACATGTCATGGGCTTGCACGCCTACATGGGCACCCGCTTCCTCAACCACAAGGACCTGGTCCACAACACCCGGGAGATCCTGGCGACGGCCGAGTCGCTGTCCGAGGAGACCGGTATCGAGCTCAGGACCGTCGACTTCGGCGGCGGTTTCGGCGTCCCCTACTTCGACAACGAGACCGGGCTGGACCTCCCCGCGCTGACCGAAGGCATCAACGACGTCGTCGGGGAGTTCCTCGAAGGGCGCCCCCGGTGCCGCCTCATCAACGAACTCGGCCGCTACCTCACCGCGCAGTGCGGCACCTACGTCACCCGGGCGCTGTTCGTGAAGGAGTCGATGGGCGAACAGTTCGTCGTCGCGGACGGCGGCACCAATCACCACATGGCCGCAGTGGGCATCGGCAGCTTCGTCAAGCGCAACTTCCCCATCCGTTCCCTGACCCGGTACGCCGAGGAGCCCGCCGGCGCCTACACGGTCACCGGGCCGCTGTGCACGCCCAACGACGTGATCGGCAAGAGGGTGGCCCTGCCCCCCGTCGCGGCCGGCGACCTCATCGGCGTAGAGCTCTCCGGCGCGTACGGCCCCTCGGCCTCACCGGGGCTCTTCCTGAGCCACGGATTCCCCGCCGAGGTCATGGTCCACGGCGGCGCTGCCCATCTGGTGCGGAGCCGGGACACCGTCGAGGACCTCCTCGGCAAGCAACGACTCATCGATTTCCGCTCACCCCTGACCACCTCTCAAGGAGCATGACCATGGACGACAACACCATCGTGGCGCAGGTCGAGACCGCGCTCAGCGAGGTACTGGAGCGCGAGGTCACCGGGCTGACCGAGGAGATCCGCCTCTTCGAGGACCTGCATCTGGACTCCACCTCCGTGATGGAGATGCTGATGGAGCTGGAGGACAGCATGAGGATCGTCATAGACCCCGAGAACCTCGACATGGACGACTTCCAGACCATCGCCACCCTCACCGGGTACCTGCGGCGGATCAGCCCCGAGCCGCAGGGCGCGGGTGAATGAGATGACGACCGTAACCGCATCCTCCGCCGTCCGTGCGCCGGACAGCCGGCCCTTCCACGAGGACCCCGCGGTCCTCGGCTTCTACCGGGACCTGGTCGAGCCGTTCGGCTCGACCGTGGACGAGCAGTCGCTGCGCGACGGCCGCAATGTGTTCCACAAGGACCTGGTCGACCGGCTCGTGGGCAGCGAGGGCGTCGACGGATCCGCCGATCTGGTCATCGTCACCCACGCGCTGCCCGACGTACACCCTTTCACCGCGGTCGCCTCGCACCTCAACATGCTGCTCGGCGGAGGTGCGCAGAGCTTCAGCATCAGCGAACAGGGACTGGCGGCGCCCTTCACGGCGCTGCGGATCATCGCCGCCTTTCAGCGCGGCGGCCGCTCCGAGCGCGCGGCTCTCGCCGTGCTGGAGCAGACCACACTGCCGACGCCGCACCCGCTGGTGGACTCCGGCGGCCTGGTGGACTCCGGCGCGTTGCTCGTGTTCGAGCGCGGCGAGGGGCTGCGGGTGGGCGGCGTCGAGTCCTTCGACGACGAGAAGGGCACCGCGGCCCGCCTGGCGGAGCTGGCCTCGGACGGCGACGACGGCACCCTGATCGTCCTGGGCCCCTGGGTCCCCGAGCAGGAACCGGGAGTCGAGGCGCGAAGCCATCGGGTCGCGCCCGGCAGTTACTGCACCAGCGTCTGGCTCGGCCTGGCGGAGCACTGGCAGGAGTGGCAGCGCGACCACCGGCGGGTCGTCCTCTGCGACACCGACCCGCTGTCCGGCCGAGGCCATCTGGCGCTGCTCACCGCCACCGACCCCGTCGCGGCCTAGGGCGGACACCGGATGCGCATCGGGGTCGACGTGCTCGCCATCGGCGAACTGGACCGGCTGCACACCCGCGGCTGGTTCCGGCAGCACACCTACGACCAGAAGGAGCTGGAGCTGGCAGGTTCACTGTCGCCCAGCCGGGCACGGGAGTTCCTCGCAGGCCGGTTCGCCGCCAAGGAGGCCGTCCTGAAGGTCCTGGGAACGGGCTTCGGCAAGGGAATCAGCCCCGCGCATGTCCGCGTGCTGCGCGACAACCGCTCCGCCCCCGTCGTGCGGCTGGCCGGAGCGGCCGCGCGGCGGGCGGACGAGCTGGGGATCGGCGCCATCACGGTCTCCATCGCGCACAAGAACGAGTGTGTGGTCGCCGTGGCGATCGGCGGCACCTCCCCCGGAGACAAGGCACTCGGCGCGGACCGGGCAGCGGCGGGCGCCCGGATCGCCCTGGAGAAGATCGCCCGCTCACAAGCCGACATCGGAAAAGCGAGGAACGGCAATGCCTGAGGAAGTCACCGCCACCCTCCGGGTGCGTATGAGCCAGCAGGACGCACATTACGGCGGCAGCCTGGTCGACGGCGCCCGGCTGCTGCGGTTGTTCGGGGACCTCGTCACCGAGATCACCATCCGCAGCGACGGCGACGAGGGCCTGCTCACCGAATACCGGCAGGTCGAATTTCTCGCCCCGGTGCACGCGGGGGACTACATCGAGGCCACCGCACGACTGGTCGGCCGCAGCCGGCTGCGCAGAACCGTCGAGTTCACCGCGCACAAGGCCATAGAGGCCCGGTACGAACTCGGGCCCACCAGAGCCGAGGCGTCCGGCGAACCAGCCCTGGTCTGCCGTGCCATCGGCACCGCGGTCGTTCCGCCGGCCGCCGCACGCCGTAATGCCACACCCACCCGAACCCTGGCCCAGACCTCAACCTCCCGCGTCTGACCGGGCACCCAGAAGACGACCGAAGGACTGTTCCTCATGACCACCCCCACATCGGCTCCGGCCCTGCCGGGCCGTGTGCTGGCCGTTGCCGTGTGCAGCGCGTTCCTCGTCGGCCTCGACTCGATGATCACCGTTCCGCTGATCCCCGAGATCGCGGCCGACACGAACACCGCCGCCCGTGCGGGCGGTCTGTTCGTCAGCGCCTATGCGCTGCTCTTCGCCCTGGTGGCACCGCTGTGCGGCGCGATGTCGGACCGCCTGGGCAGGCGCCGGATCCTCTGCACCGGCCTGGTGATCTTCGCCTTGGCCAACGTCCTCACCGGCCTCGGCGGCGACTTCACCGTCATCCTGATCAGCCGTGCCGTGGCCGGACTCGGCTCGGCCATGATCATGCCCAGCGTCTACGCCATGATCGCCGAGAACTTCCCGTTCGAGAAGCGCGGCAAGATCATGGGCATCGTCGTGGCCGGACTGCTCAGCTCCACCGTGCTCGGCGTTCCGCTCGGCGCCTACCTCGCGTACCTGATGAACTGGCGCGCCGCGTTCGTCGCCGTCGCGTTCGTCGCCGCCGCCGTCTACCTGATGGTCCTGGTACGACTCCCGGCCATGGCCCCCAAGGACCCGCTGGAGCGGGCGGGTAACCCGGTGGCGAGCTACCTCGGCATGATCCGACGCGCCGTCACCACACCGGCCCTGTTGTGCGTCCTGGGCTCGACGCTGCTGTGGAGCGCCGCCCTGTACGGCATGTTCTCCAACATCGGCGTCTTCTTCTCCGAGCGTTTCGACTTCAACGAGGCCCAGACCGGATTCGCGATCATGGGGTCCGGAGCGGGCAGCATGGCCGGCGCCCTCCTCGGCGGCCGGATCGCCGACCGGCTGGGCAAGCGCCGGGTCCTCGTCGCCGCCGCGCTGGTCGCCGCGGCGGGGGTCAGCGCCGTGCCGCTGATCGGCGAGCACCTCGTACCCGTGCTCATCGTGTTCATCCTGTGGGGCACCGCCGTCGGCGTCGGCCAGCCGGTCCTCAACACCCTGGTGAGCGAGCTGCGCCCGGAGATGCGCGGCACCGCCCTGGCCCTCAACGGCTCCGCGCAGTACGCCGGAATGATGCTGGCCACCAGCATCGCGGCGGCCCTCCTCCAGGGCAGCTTCTCCTTCACCACGATCGGCGTGCTCTGCGGGGTCTGCGCCTTGGCCGTTCTGCCCCTGCTGGTCGGCGTACGGGTCACCGCGCCGCAGAAGGCCCCGGTCCAGCCCGCCCCCGGGACGGAGGCCTCCGCATGAGCGCCCCCGCCGCACCGGAGACGGATCACGGGAAGATCCTCTTCGAGAGGTTCGTCGACCTGTGGAACGGCGAGGTCGACTTCGCGGACACCCCGGAGTTCATCGCCGACGAGTTCACGGTGCACAGTGCCGAACTCGCCCGCTACCTGGGCTTCCCCGACTCCAACCGGATCACCACCCGGGACGGTCTGCTCGACTGGGTCCGCGCCGTGCGCGGGCTCCTGCACGACGTGCGGTTCACGACCGACCCCGGTCCCATCCGGGACGGCGACTACGTGGCCGGCGGCTACATCGTCACCGGTACGTACGCCGGCGGAGCCCCCACCGCGACCGCCGAACCCGGCACCCCGGTCCGCTATGCGGGCATGTCCATCGTCCGTCTGCGGGACGGCAAGCTCGCCGAGTACTGGGTGCTCTCGGACGGCCTCGGCCTCCTGTCCCAGCTGGGAGCTGTACGTACCCCCTGACCGTCCGTACTCCAAGGATGCTGAACCATGTCTGAGATATCCCTGCTGCACGATGTGCTGGACGCGGCCGCCGAACGGTGGCCGGACCGTCCCGCGGTGTCCGGGCTCGGCACCACCGTGACCTACGCCGAGCTGCGGCACAGCAGCCTGCGGCTCGCCGCACGGCTCCACTCCGAGGGCGTCTGCCGGGGCCGGCGGCTCGTCATCTCCCTGCCGTCGGACCCGTTGGTGCCCGCGCTCGTCTTCGCGGCTTCACGCGTCGGCGCCGTCTACTCGGTCATCCACGAGCAGGTCGTCGGGGTGCCACTGGAGCATGTGCTCGGCGACTGCGAGCCCACCCTGGTGGTGGCCGACGAAACCTCGGTGCTGGACACCGCCCGCGCCCGGGGCATCACCGCGGTTCCCGCCGCCGAAGCCCGGGCCACGGCGTTCCCCGGCACGGCCGCACCGAACCTCTCCGCGGAGCCACTGCCCGCACCCCTCGCCGTGGACCCGCTCTCGCTCATCTACACCTCGGGCACCACCTCGGCACCCAAGGCCGTGGTGAGCACGCACCAGCAAGCCGTGTTCGCCGCCCGGGCGATCCAGCAGGCCCTGGGCTACCGCGCCGACGACGTCGTCTACTGCCCGCTGCCGCTGTCCTTCGACTACGGGCTCTACCAGCTCTTCCTCGGCGCACTCGGCGGAGCCCACATCGTGTTGGGCAGCGCGGCCGAGGCCGGGCCCACGTTGCTGCGCAACCTCCTGGAGAGCGAGGCGACCGTGCTCGCGGCCGTCCCCTCGGTCGCCGAATCACTGGCCTGGCTGCTGAAGCGTGCCTCCCGGCGACCCGCCCTGCGCCTGGTCACCAACACCGGGGCGGCCCTGGCCACCGAGACGCTCAACGCACTGCGCGCGGCGATACCGGGGCTGAAGGGGCAGGTGATGTTCGGGCTGACCGAGTGCAAGCGCGCCACGATCATGCCCCCGGACGGGGACCTGCAGCGCCCCGGATCCTGCGGTCTGCCGCTGCCCGGCACCGAGGTCTTCACGGTCGACGAGGAGGGAAACCGGCTGCCCGCGGGCGAGACCGGCGAGATCACGGTCCGCGGCCCGCACGTCATGTCCGGCTACTGGCGGCGTCCGGAACTGAACCAGCAGAGATTCCCGCGGCGCGACGGCCTCTTTCCCGAACTGCGGACCGGCGACTACGGACGGCTGGACGAAGACGGCTTTCTGTACTTCTCCGGCCGCCGCGACGACCTCTACAAGGAGCGCGGCTTCCGGGTCAGCGCCACCGAGGTGGAGGCCGCGGCCCACCGCATCCCGGAGATCGTCTCCGCCGCGGTCCTCCCTCCGGCCGGGAAGAAGTCGGCGCTCCTCGTCGTGGTCACCGACCTGGAACCCGGAACCGTCCTCGAACGGATGCAGGACCAGATCGAGGAGTTCAAGATTCCGCGCCGCTGCGTGGTGCTCGACGCGCTGCCGCTGAGCCGCAACGGAAAGGTCGACCGAAAGGAACTGACCACCCTCCTGGAGGAGCGGGGCCGTCCCTCCGCGGTGGGCACGGGCTGAGGAGGGGCGGCCCGCGAGGTCGCCCGGGAGAGGGCGTTCGGGGTGCTGTGATGTACGCCCCGGGCGCGCGCCGACCGGCCGCCGTCCCGATACCCTCCACGACCTCTTCGTCCCGAACGCGAATCGAAGGGGCCGGTCGGATGAGGTTGCCTCCGGCCCCGAGGCCGACGTTCGCGCGAGGCGCTACCGCGGAGCGACGGCCGCGAACACTCCGCGTGCGGCAGTCCCGTCGGGCCAGGTCCATCCGGCGACAAGACGTACCGCCGATCCCTGCTCGGTATCCGGAACCCGCAGGACACGGCTGATCCGAACGTCGGGGTCGTGGCCGATTCCGGTGTCGGCGTCGGCTCCCTGCACGGTGACGGTCGGGTCGGGGGTGTTGCTCACGCTCTGCTGCTGCGGGTCTGCCTCGCCCCGCAGCAGGGCGCTCAGCTGCGCCAGCACCACCGGGTCGTGGGCGCCGTCGTAGACCCACCGGGTGCCGAGCACCCCGTGCTCGGAGGTGCCGATCAGCGCCTCGTCGGGTACGCCCTCCAGCGCCGCGCCGCGATAGCCCAGCGGCACCAGATACGCCACCGGCTCCGGTCCGGCGGAGTCCACCACGACCATGAACTCGATCCCGACCGCCCCTTCCGGGTCGTCCAGCCGGAACCCGCCGGCCTTGACCAGGTCCGGCCTTCCGGCGGTCCCCGTGTACCAGCTCTGCTTCGGCAGCCAGCCGGTGATGAGCTCCAGCTTGGTGGGGGTCATGGTGGTGCGGTGGATGGCTGCCATGCGAGCTCCCTGTCCTTGTCCTTGCGACCTGTGGCCGTTAGGTTCCCGAGATGATGGACTGCGGGCCATGCCGACCATGACGACCCGCGTCCTTCAGGCGATCGACCGCTTCCACGGCGTCCACCCGTGGGACCATAACGCTCACTACCATCGGTGGATCATGCGGCAGATCCCCAGCCACTTCGACAGGGCTCTGGACATCGGATCGGGCAGCGGAGACCTGGCCCGGCTCCTGGCCACACGAGCCACGACCGTGCAGGGTCTGGACGCCGACCGCGCCATCGTGGCGAGGGCCCGGGAACTCACGGGCCCGGCGGTCCCCGTGACGTTCACCGCCGGAGACGCGCTGACGGAGACACCACCCGGGCCCACGGACGTCATCACGTGCGTCGCCACCCTCCACCACCTGCCGTTCTCCGAAGCCCTCACCTGCCTTCGCCGGCACCTGGCACCGGGCGGGACCCTGGTCGTCGTAGGTGTCGCCCGCGCGCAGTCCCCCGGTGATCACCTCCTCGGAGCTGCCGCGATCCCGCTGAACATCGCCATGGCATGGATCAAGAACAAGGGGCGCCGAGCACCACGGCCGGACTCCATGACCGCGCCCACCCGGCCGGCGACCATGAGCTTCGCCGAGATCGTCCATGACGCCCGCCGCGTTCTCCCCGGCGCCCGGCTGCGCCGACGCCTGTTCTGGCGCTACACGTTGGTCTGGCATCAGCCGCCCGTCGGGGCCCCTGCGCCTGACCCCAAGGTGGACCGATGATCATCTGGCTGAACGGAACCTTCGGCGCGGGCAAGACCACCACCGCCAAGGAGGTGACCTCGCTTCTCCCGGATTCCCGGCTGTTCGACGCCGAGAAGGTCGGCGAAATGCTCTGCCATGTCCTGGGAGTGCCGGAGAAGGACTTCCAGGACTTCCCGCCCTGGCGGGGCCTCGTGGTGGAGACCGCACGGCAGGTCCTCGACCACGTGGGCGGCACGCTGGTGGTCACGCAGACCGTGCTGGTCGAGGCGTACTGGCAGGAGATCCACGACGGCCTGACCCGGGCCGGTATCCCCGTGCACCACTTCCTGCTCCACACCGACCGCGACACCCTCGTCGGACGCATCGAGACGGACGTAGCGCCGGAGAGTGCCAACGCCCGGCAGTGGCGCCTGGACCACCTCCCCGACTACGAGCGGGCGCTTCCCTGGCTCCGCCGGGAGGCTCAGGCGGTCGACACGACGGGGATCCTGCCCGCCGAAGTGGCGGAGACCGTCCTCCGCGGCGTACGCACCGGCTGACCGGCCCGACGCGTCAGCGGACGACGTCTCAGCGGACGACGTCGAACACGTTCTTCTGGATGCCGTTGGCGTACGCCTCGTACTCGACCAGCTTCAGCTTCTGGGTGTCCTTGTCCGTGGTGCTGAACAGACGCTTGCCCGCGCCGAGCAGGAGCGGGAAGACGAGCAGGTGGTACCGGTCGATGAGGCCGGCGTCCGCGAGGTTCCGGTTCAGCTCGGTGCTGCCGTGCACGATGATCGGGCCGCCCTCGGTCTCCTTCAGTGCGGCGACCTCGTCGAGCGACCGCAGGATCGTGGTCTCGCCCCAGTCGGACACCAGGTCGCCCTCGGCCAGCTTGGTGGAGACGACGTACTTCGGCATCGCCTTGTACCCCGTGAACTCCTCCATGCCCGGCCACACCGGGCTGAACGCCTCGTAACTGGCCCGGCCAAGCAGCAGGGCCGTGGCCTCCTCCTGCTCCCGGCCCTTGATCTCGTACGCCTCCGGCAGGAACTCCACGTCCTTGAACGTCCACCCCGTGTTCCGGTAGCCGGGCTCGCCGCCCGGGGCCTCCATGACGCCGTCGAGCGAGACGAAGGCGGTGCTGATCAGGGTGCGCATCGGGGTCTCCTGGGTATCTCTTACGGGCGTCTCGTGGTGGGTGGCCCATGGTGAGCGGCCAGTGGTGGGCGGCCCGTGGGGCACCCACTCTCACGGATGTACTGACCGCGCGCCCCGCCGAAACTCATCGGTCCGGCCGAACCCATCCGTCCGGACCACGGCCGGTAGCCTCCCTCCCCATGACCGAACTCGACAGGCTGACCACCCTCTTCAGCGCCCTGGGGGCGGATGCCGACGCCCGGGACTGGGCCGAGTCCGAGACGGAGGAGGGGCTGCCGCAGCTCGCTCGCTACCGCCTCCTGCGGACGGTCTGGCAGGACGTCGACGCCTGGAGCACGGCCGCCCGGCAGTGGGTGGACGCCTACCGCGCCGACGGGGCGGCGGCCGATGCCGTCGACCGGGCCCTGGCGGCCGGGCTCACCCCCGATGACCTCGGCGCGCTGGCCCGCGAGGTCGCGAGGGAGACAGCGTTCGGGGTGCTGTACGCCCTGGCGGACCCGGCGGACGGCTCGCTCCCGGCCGAGGTCGAGGCGCAACTGCCCGGCTGGCGGCTCGCGGAGCTGAACGCGGAGGGCGCACCGACCGGCCGCCATCTCGACGCCCTCCACGAGGACTTCGCCGAACTGGAGCCGAAGGGAATCGCGCCGTGACCGCCGTGACCGCCGTGACTGATGTGACCGCTCAGACCGGTGTGGCCGAGAAGACTGCCGCGACCGATGAGGCCACCGTGATCCCTATGGCCACCGCGACCACCCCCTTCGACATCGCCGAGCGCCGCATCTGGTCGGGCAAGGCCGAGGCGTACGCCGACACCTATGCCCGGCTCTGCGCCCACCCGGCGGCGGCCCTTCTCGACGCCGCCGAGGTCGGGCCCGGCAGCCGCGTCCTCGACGTGGGCTGCGGCAGCGGGACCGTGAGCGCCGAGGCGGTCGCGCGTGGGGCATCCGCGTACGCGGTCGACGCCGAGCCCGGCATGGTGGCCGCGACCCGCCGGACGGTGCCGGGTGTCGGGGCGCACATCGCTCGACTCCCCGAACTGCCCTACGCGGACGACACGTTCGACGCGGTCGTCGGCAACTTCGTCCTCAACCACGTGGGCCGCCCGCGCGCAGCGCTGACCGAGCTCCGCCGGATCACCCGGCCCGGCGGCCGGGTCGCGGTCACCGTCTGGCAGTCGCCCGGAGCCCCTGGCCAGACCCTGATCGCCCGAGCCGCCCGGGCCGCAGGCCTGTCCCGTCCCGACTGGCTCCCCGCCCTCGCCCCCGAAGACGACTTCCCCCGTACGCGGGAGGGGCTCGCGGCCCTGCTCGACGCGGCCGGGCTCCTCGGCGCGGAGTGCTCCGAGGCGGCCTGGGAGCACCGCTGCGACCCGGACATCTGGTGGGCCGGGGCCGAGCGGGGGATCGGTGCGATCGGGCAGGTCCTCAACAGCAGGGGCGCGAAGGGGCTGGCGACGGCTCGGCGCGCATACGACGAGTTGTGCGCCGAATTCGGTTCGGCGGACGGGCTGTTGGAGCTGCCGCACCTCGCGCTGCTGGCGTGCGGCAGAGCCTGGAGGGGAGGAAAGCCGGAGATCCACTGCTGGAGAATCGTTTGATCGTACAGGTATGGTGACGCGCGCGAGACGACTCTCTAGGCAGTACACGGGGTGTGGATCATGTCGTTCGAACAGGAGTGGGGCGAGCTCAAGGCCGCCGCCGCGATGAGGCTGAACCAGGTCGGCGGTACCGGGGGCACCGGTGGTTCCGGGTCGAAGGCGGCCGACTACGCCGTCCCGGACGACGAGCTGGGGGACATCGGTCACGCCGCGTTCAACCTGTTCAACGGCTTCGAACCGACCGGTAAACACGCGAAGGCGGCGAGCGAGACCGCTGGTACGAGCCTCAAGGGCGACGGGTTCGACTCCGGCGCGGCGTTCACGGAAGTGATCGGGACCTGGGAGAAGCAGGTGAAGACCCTCCTGCAGGCATGCGCCCATATTTCCAATCACCTCAACCACACGAAGAAGTCCAGCAAGGCTGACGACGATTGGATCGAGGCGAAGATGCGCATTGTCGGGCCCCCTGTCCCAGGGTCGGACGGGGCCGTTCCCGCCTCTCAGATCAGCAAGTACTTCCGGTAAGGAGTCGCCACCGTGCCCACCTTCGAGCAGCTCCTCACCGCCCGCCTCACGCCGCTCGCCACGGCGGTGACTCAGTGGACCGAGATGATCGGCAAGCTGAAATCCCCCCTTCAAGACGACGCCAAGGCGATGAAGTCCAAGGCAGACAAGTCCAGTTGGGCGGGCGACAACGCCTCCGTCACCAAGGAGTTCGTCACCAAGACCGCCAAGGAGTTCAGCGACGCCGTCATCGAAGCGGAGTCCGTACGTGATCTCCTCAAGGACGCCCACGGCCTCTTCAAGGCGGCCCAGGACGACCTCAAGCACGCGTACGAGAACCCCCCGCCGGGCATCACTGTCTATTCCAACGGCGTTCTCAGCCATCGGGTGCACCCCGACCGCCGCTCCAAGGACAGCACCGAACCCGTTGCCACCGAGGCCCAGTTCGAGGCGCTGCGGGAAAAGCTCGAAGGCATTCTGAAGCGTGCCAACGAAGCCGACGAGCTGTGCGCCTGGGGCCTGCGCGCACTGATACGCAATCACCCCAACGACTTCGGCAGCACCGATTTCAACGGCATAGCCGACGCCAAGAAGGCGCGCGCGGAAGAGAAGCAGCAGGCGGAGAACGGGCGCGAGGCCGCCAAGCTCTACGCGCGCTGGGAACACCTCGACGACGATGAGCGCGAGCGGCTCCTCACCCTGGCCGAGCAGGGCAAGAACTCGCCGGCCTTCGCCGAGCAGCTGATGACGAACCTCAGCTACCGGGGCCGGGACCAGCAGGAGGCCGTCCTGCTGCTCGCCGGCAGTCTGGAGTCGGGCGGCCGCGACGGCCAGCTCTCCAGCGCCGACGCCCGCCTCTACAAGGCACTGTCCGGCTCCCTTGCCACCGCCACCGGACCCGACTCCCCGATCGGTTCCCCCGGTGGTGTCACCTCGCCCTGGACCGACAAGCTCATCAGCACGGCCCGCGACGGCAACGGCCTGCCCATGCGTCACCCCGGTGCCATCGGGGGCGGCGCCGCGACCCTGAAGGACCTGACGGACCTGATGGCGGCGGACGTCGGTGACAAGGCGTACGACCCGAAGGACGAGAAAGCCTCACCGTACGACAAGGACAAGGGCGACCCCGTCTTCAGCGAAGCCTTCCTGACCGAGGTCGGCGACAGCATCCGTGGCTGGGAGACGGGCAACGACGATGCCTACGAGGGCGTCATGAAGAACTGGCAGGGCACGCAGGAGGACCCGATGAAGGGTCTGCTGAACGCCATGAGCCGCAACCCGTCCGCCTCCACCCACTACTTCGACCCGAACAGCACCGACAACCTCAAGTACTTCATGGAAGACCGGAAGTGGCCCGGCGGCGCCGTCGAGGACAAGATGCCCGACGAGCTGAAGCAGACTTCGGCCCGCGCCGAGCTGGGCGCGGCTCTGGAGGCCGGGGCCACCGGTCGTGAGCCCGGCACTCCGCTGCACGCTCCGCCCGCCCACCACGACGAGGCGGAGACCGCGATCTTCGAGCGGGTTCTCAAGGAGTACAGCGGCGACGAAGCGGCGGGGAACCAGAGCTCCGTGCCGTTGTCCATGCGCACGAGCGTGGGCGGCATGCTCGGGGACTACGCCTCGGACGTCCACCAGATACTCGGCAAGAAGATGGACGGGCCCACCGACTTCAACAACATCGAAGTCGAGCGGGGCGACCTCCTCCGTGCCATGCGCGGCGCCGCCGAGGACCCCAAGGCGTTCGGTGTCATCCACCAGTCGCAGACGGCGGTGATCGCCGAAGGGATGAAGGACTACCCGGCGAATTCGTACCGAGCAGAGGACCCGGAACTCCGCGCCTGGGTCAAGCAGTCCGCATCGGTGCTCGGGCACCTCGACGGCGTGCGCGGCGATGTCATCTACGACCTGGGCCAGGCGGAGAAGGACGCCAACGGCTGGAACAAGATGATGAACTACCACGTCATCGGCGCGCCACTGACAGCCATCCCCATCGTCGGCGACGCGGTCCAGCGCTCGGTCGACGTCGGCACCGCCACGTACATGAACGAGCTGAATGCCAAGGTCGACGCCGACACCCGCAAGAACATGGTCGACCACTTCGACAACGGCGAGCGGCAGATGGACGCCATGATGCGCGAGATGGCGAAGGACAAGGGCCTCACGGATGAGGAGTTGGACGCGACCCCGGGCGAGTACGAGGACCATCTTCAAACGGCTGCCGAGAACTGGTACCAGTACGGCATCGAGGACGCCCAGAAGAAGATGGGGCAGCCGTAACCATGAACAAGAAGTACCTGGCCCTGCCCGCTGTGCTCGTCGTCGCGGCGGCGGTCGTCGTGACGGTCAGCCTGTGGCCTACGGATCTCAAGAAGCTTCGCGACGAGAACCTCTGCCTGGGCATGCTGACCGAGCAGACCGCCGGCCTGATCCAGGACGGCAAGGGCGGGCCCGTCGTGGTCGAGGAGTCCATCCCGGACAGCTCCGGATCCGCGAACAAGGCGGCGGACCCGATCTTCTCCACCATCTGCTTCGTCAATCGGAAGAATGCCGACGACAACAGCAGCATGCGGCTCCTGTACACCCTGGATGCGCGGTCCACGAATACGCTGAACGACCGCCCGAAGGGCGCCATCCCCGTCAAGGGTGGACTCGCGGGCTGGGTGGGGCAGCGGCAGAGCGAGGTCCAACTGCCGGACGGCTGCGCGAAGGAGATGAAGCGGCCCGACGCGCGATACATCACCGTCACCCTGAAGATCTCACCGGTCACCCTCGTCGGACGGAACTACGACTACGCCTCCCTGATGAAGGATTCGCGGACGGTGATCCTCGAGGCCGTGGAAAACCTGACCAAGCAGTACGACTGCGCCGCCTGACGGGAGCTCGGAACGCTCATGGACAAGAAGTGGCTACCGTTGACCATCACGCTAGGCGTCGCTGGGGTGGCAGCCGTGGGTATCCAGCTCGCGCAGGGCGGAGGCGATTTTCCTCGTGGTGCGGGGAGAGCGGTTCGAGGTCGTCAGGGTCGAGCGCATGATGCGCATCGGGCCGGACGGACCGGAGAAGCCGCGCCCGTCCTACGTGGACGAGTACGGCCCGTCCCAGGTGCACCCGCCCATGGACGAGCACGGGAACATCACCTACGGGACGTAGCAACCCCGGGCGACGGGTGAAGGGCCAGGTGCGAAGGGCGACAGGCGACGAAAGGGCGCCGGGCAACGGCCCGGCGCCCTTCAACGGCTCTGCCTACGGCTTCAGTTGCCCTTGACCGTGACCTTCTCGTCGTTGTTCAGCTGCTCCACGAGCTGCTTCACCTTCGCCTTGTCCCAGACCAGGTTGCCGCCGACGCTGCCCGAGATCGGCATGTTCATCGACGTACCCTCGCCGCCGGTGACGCCCTTCATCGCGAAGAACATGTTGCCCAGCGCCCAGAGCGACATGTCCTTGTCCACGATCAGCGTGTCCAGGCCCGCGCCCATCGTCGGGTACAGCTTGAACGGGTTGATGATCGTGGACGGGGTCGCCGTCTGGCTCGCCAGCGCCGCGAGGAACTTCTGCTGGTTCTTCGTACGGTCCAGGTCGCTGCCCGCGAACGCATAGCGCGTACGGACGAAGGCGAGGGACTGCTCGCCGTTCAGCGTCTGCTTGCCCGCCTTGAAGTCGGCCCCGGACTTCTTGTCCTTGAAGGCCTTCGGGATGTCCAGCTCGACCCCGCCGATCGCGTCCACGATCTTCGCGAAGCCGCCGAAGCCGATCTCGACGTAGTGGTCGATGTGCAGCCCGGTGTTGAACTCGACCGTACGGACGAGGAGTTCGGGGCCGTCCTCGGCGTACGCCGCGTTCAGCTTCACCTGCCGGCCGGTGCCCTGGAACATCTTCCCGGACTCGGACCCCTTGAAGGACGGGATCTCCACGTTGGAGTCGCGCGGCAGCGAGATCAGCGTCGGGCCGTTGGAGCCGTCGTGCAGGATCATCATCGAGTCGGTGCGCTTGCCCTCGGCGGAACCGGTGCGCAGCCGCTTCTTCTCCTCGGCCGACATGCCCTCGCGGCTGTCGGACCCGACGATCAGGTAGTTCGTCCCGTCGCCGGACTCCGGCCGCTCGATGACCTTGGAGAGGTCCACCTCGCGCTTCAGCTTCGAGTCGGCCCAGAAGTACGTCGAGATCGAGACCGCGAGCAGCGCGACCACCAGGGTCAGCGCGCCGAGCTTGATCCGGCGCCGCCAGTCCGGGGCCGGGCGGCCCTGGACGTAACCCCCGTCACCACCGCCACGGCGGCCACCGCCGCCCCGGCCGTCGGAGCCGCCGCTGCCCGATCCGTAGACCTGGCCCGTGTTGTAGCCGCTGTCATAGCCGGGGTCGGGGCTGTTGCCGTAGCCGCCGTCCTGGTAGCGGTCGTCGTACCCCTGGCTCTGCGGCGGCACCTGCGGGCGCTGCGGGGTACGGGGCTGGGCCGGGCGGCGCTGGATGTGCGGCATCGCCCGCGCGCCCTCGGGCTGGGGGCTGGCACTGCCCCGCCCGTAGTGCTCGCTGCGGTCGCCGGTCCGTCGATCGGGCCAATCGTTCATCCGAACAGTGTGCCGTCCCGGCCCACGGCTATTACAGGGTGTAAGGGAAATCGCACCAGGGCTGTTGCGAACCTGATGCATTCTGCGGGATCACGGCACCCGCATAGGGTGGACGGTATGACAGATCAGGCCACTGGCGTAACAGATCCGGCCAACCGGCCGGAGGGTGAGATTCCGGGCAAGCTGACCGCGGCGTCCAGGACCACCCTCAGCCACATCATGACCGGCAGCGACACCAACCTCCTCGGCACGGTGCACGGTGGCGTGATCATGAAACTGGTCGACGACGCCGCGGGCGCGGTGGCCGGCCGCCACTCCGGCGGGCCCGCCGTGACCGCCTCCATGGACGAGATGGTCTTCCTGGAGCCGGTCCGCGTCGGCGATCTCGTCCATGTGAAGGCCCAGGTCAACTGGACCGGTCGCTCCTCGATGGAGGTCGGCGTCCGTGTGATGGCGGAGCGCTGGAACGAGTCGACCCCCGCCCAGCAGGTCGGCAGCGCCTATCTGGTCTTCGCCGCCGTCGACGGGGACGGCAAGCCCCGCCGCGTACCGCCGGTGATCCCCGAGACCGAGCGTGACAACCGGCGCTACCAGGAGGCGCAGATCCGGCGCACCCACCGGCTCGCCCGCCGCCGCGCGATCAAGGAACTGCGCGAGAGGCGCGCCGCCGACGGCATCGACGACTGAGACACCCGTACGGCGCGCGGCCCGCCCGCACCCCTCAGCGGGTCACGGGCACACCACCTCGTCGCCCGTCACCGTGGAGAACTCGCCCGTCTGCCGGCTCTCCGCCCTCACCCGCTGCACCTTCGTGAAGTCGGAGCCCACCGTCACCTTCATCTGCGGACCCTGGCCCTTCACCGCCTTCAGCTCGCTCCCGGGCAGCGCCGTGGCCAGGGACTTCGCCGACCGGTCCCAGCGCGGGTCGTACTCCACGAGCGTCCGCTTCAGCTCCCGCACCTCCCCGTTGAGCGGGGCCTCGGTGGTGGCGAACCCGGTCGCCCGCAGCGCCGCGTCCACGGTCCGGCCGAGCCCGTCCTTCGGGGTCCCGTTGTAGACCTGCACCCGGACCTCCTTAGGCGCCACGTCCACCAGCGTGGCCGGGGCCTGCTTCTGCGCACCGGCCGCGGGCTTCGGCTTCGCCGGGGCCAGCGGTTTGTCGTCGCGCAGGGCCTGGAACAGCTTCTTCGCCTTCTTCGCGTCCCACTGCACCGTCGAGCCGATGCCCTTGACGGGGAAGCTGGGGTTGCCGATGGGCACGGACGCGAACTCCGACGAGGCCGGTCCGAAGTCCTTCATCGCCTTGCCGAGCGCCAGCATCTGCTCCGTACCGAAGCCCTCGTCGGCCCGGACCGAGCCGAGCGCCGAGGTCGAGACCTGCTGGAACTTCACCGGATTCAGCAGCACGCCGCTGCTCGTCGCCTGCTTGATCAGCGCCGCCATGAACTTCTGCTGGCGTTGCATCCGGCCCAGGTCGGAGGCCACGTCCACATGGCGGGAGCGCACGTACTGCAGCGCCTGGCCGCCGTCCAGCTCATGGGTGCCCGCGGGCAGGTTCAGACCGGTGTACGAGTCCTTCATCGGCCGCGCCGTGCAGATCTTCACCCCGCCCACCGCGTCCACCGTCTTCATGAAGCTCGTGAAGTCGACCTCCAGATAGTGGTCGACCTTGACCCCGGTCATGTTCTCGACGGTTCGCACGGTCAGCGTGGGCCCGCCCTCCGCGTACGCGGCGTTCAGCTTCACCGGGTGGCTCTCGTGGTGCTTGCCCGTGGTGCGGTCGGTGTGGGCGGGCATCTCGGCGTAGCTGTCCCGAGGGAGGCTGACCACGCTCGCCCGCTGCCGGTCGGCCGACAGATGGACCAGCATGACCGTGTCCGTGCAGTGGCAGGGCGCGCCGCCGAGCTTGTACTTCTGCTTCTCGGCCTTGGTGATCGTGTCCCGGCCGTCGGTCCCGACGAGCAGCAGATTCGTGCCGTGGCCCCCCTGGGGGCGGTTCTTCATGTCCTTGAACGGATCGACCCGGCCGATCCCGCCCTCCAGACTGCTCACCACCGCGTGACCGATCCCACCCGCCCCCAGCACCAGCACCGACAGACCGGTGGCCACCCGCATGCCCCAGCGCGGCCGCTCGTCCTGTTTGCGGGAGCGGACCGGCCGCGCGCCCGGGGGCGGACGGCGGCGCGGGGGAGCGGGGCGGGGCCGGGACGGGCGCTGCGGTCGCTGCGGCGTGGGCACGGGGGAGACACCTCCGGGGTGCAAGGGAGACACCTCTGCGGTGCAAGGGGACCAATCGCACGGTAGGCCCATACGATCTCCTCCCCGGCCCACGACCCGGCGGCGCGCACCGGTGTCCCCCATTCGCGGTAACGTGGCGGCCGAATAGCGCCACCTCCCGGGGCGCCCGCCGCCTGCGGTGCGGAACCCCCGGCGCCCCCGAGGACCCCCCGAGGACCACATGTCTGCCGCGCAGTACCCCGCCGTCTCCGTGATCATGCCGGTGCTCAACGAGGAACGTCATCTCAGGAACTCGGTCCGGCACATCCTGGAGCAGGAGTACGCCGGTGAGATGGAGGTCGTGATCGCGCTCGGCCCCTCCGCCGACCGGACGGACGAGATCGCCGCCGAGCTGGTCGCCGAGGACCCCCGGGTCCACACGGTGCCCAACCCCACCGGCCGCACCCCCGCCGCCCTCAACGCGGCCATCAAGGCCTCCCGCCACCCGGTCGTCGTCCGCGTCGACGGCCACGGCATGCTCTCGCCGAACTACATCGCGACCGCCGTCCGCCTCCTGGAGGAGACCGGCGCGCAGAACGTCGGCGGCATCATGCACGCCGAGGGCGAGAACGCCTGGGAGGAGGCCGTCGCCGCCGCGATGACCTCGAAGATCGGCGTCGGCAACGCCGCCTTCCACACCGGCGGCCAGGCGGGTCCGGCCGAGACCGTCTACCTGGGCGTCTTCCGCCGCCAGGCCCTGCAGCGGGCGGAGGGCTACAACGTCGAGTTCATCCGCGCCCAGGACTGGGAGCTGAACTTCCGCATCCGCGAGGCCGGCGGGCTGATCTGGTTCTCGCCCGAGCTGAAGGTCCAGTACCGCCCGCGCCCCACGGTGAAGGCGCTCGCCAAGCAGTACAAGGACTACGGCCGCTGGCGGCACGTCGTCGCCCGCTACCACGCCGGCTCGATCAACCTCCGCTACCTGGCCCCGCCGACCGCCGTCGTCGCCATCGCGGCGGGGCTGGTCCTGGGCGCGGCCGTCACCCCGTGGGCGCTGGTCGTGCCCGGCGGTTACGTCGCCGCGATCGTCGCCGGATCGCTGCCCGCCGGCAAGGGCCTCTCGCTGAAGGCCCGCGCCCGGATCCCGGTGGCGCTGGCGACCATGCACATGTGCTGGGGCTTCGGCTTCCTCACCAGCCCCCGGTCCCTGGCCAAGCGGGTCATCGCGAGCCGCCGCCCGGCGATGACCGGCAGCAGTGAGACCGTCTGAGCCGACTGACCGGTTCCGTACAAGCACGAAGCACAAGGCACGGACCACGAAGCACGAAGGGCCCCACCGCTCGGCGGTGGGGCCCTTCTCCCGTGCACGGTTCGTTACGGCGTCACCAGGTGTAGTTCGGGTTGACCTTCATGCAGGCCCCCTCTTCCTCGCCGTTGAGGGCCCCCGCCGACTCCGGGGTCTTCTCCGTGCCCTTGGACACCGGATAGGCCCCGTCCTCGCGCCAGTCCGCGCCCACCGCCAGCGAGATCCCCGAGACGTCGGTGGACCTCTTCACCTGCGCCAGCGGAATCCCGAGCGCCTTGGCGACCGCCTGCGCGTCGCCCTCCAGGTCCGCGCTCGGATAGAGGATCCCGGTCCGCGTCGCCCCCGTCACGTTGCCCGAGTCGATGGTGGTCCGCCCGAAGCCCGCGGTCTTCAGCTGGCCGGCCACGTCACCGGCACGCCCCGAGGCCGGTCCGAGCGCGTCGGTGGCGGTCCCGTTCCGTACGGAGACGGCGATCTCGCCGACCGGCGCGGACGGGTCCTTGGGCTCCTCCGGCTTCTTCCGCTTGGAGGCCTTGCCGTCCAGCGGCACGTCGTCCCGCACCATCCGGAACAACTGCTCGGCGTCGCCGGCCTTCGGGTAGACCCGGCCGTTGTTCGAGCCGGTGCCGTACACGTTGGGCATCGTCGACATCGTGATGCGCTTCGTCGGGACCTTCTTGAACTCCTCGGCCAGGTCGTAGAGCTTCTTGACCGTGTCCAGGCCCTTGTCGACCGTCAGCGCGGCGGTGGCCGCCTCGGCGAGGTTCATCAGCTTCGCCGGGTCGGTGAGCTTGGTGCCCTTGCGCAGCTGACGCACCATCGAGTTCATGTACTGGTGCTGGGCCTTCGCCCGCCCCAGGTCGGTGTTGTCCTCGAAGCCGTACCGGGTGCGCAGCCACTGGAGGGCCTGCTCACCCTGGATGGACGTGGTGCCCTTCTCCAGCTTCAGCCCGGAGCCCTTGCCGTCGGAGCTGCGCGAGTGGATGTTGGCGTCGACACAGACCGGGACGCCGCCGATCGCGTCGGCCATCGACACCACACCCGCGAAGTCGATCATCATGAAGTGGTCGATGCGGATGCCGGTCAGCTCGTACCAGGTGGCCACCGTGCACCCCGGACCGCCGCGCCCCAGGCTCTCGTTGGTCTGCACGTCGCCGGTGCTGGCCGGGAAGACCTCGCCGTCCGGGGCCGTGCACTTGGGCATCTTCAGCATGGTGTCGCGCGGCATGCTGATGACGGACAGGTTGGTGCGGTCCGCGGAGAGGTGGAGCAGCATCTGCACATCGGCGAGCGGCGGGGCCCCGAAGGTCTCCTTCGCGCCGCCCAGCTTCTGGTTGGCCTTGGAGTCCCGGGCGTCGGAACCGATGAGCAGGATGTTGAGCGGGGTCTGCCCGGCGGCGTTGGCCTTGTGATCGGCCATCTGCTTGTCGCCGAGGGTCAGATCCTCTTTCTTGATGTTGCTGTTGAGGTACTCGTAGTAGAGGTAACCGGCGCCGCCGGTGCCGAGTATCAGTACGGCGAGGACGCAGGCGCTCCAGCGCAGGACGCGCCGCTTGGCGCTCTTGGGCGCGCGGCGGCTGCTGCGCCCCTGGGCACCGCCCCCGCTGCCGCGCCTGCCCTTCTCGGCCCGACGGCGGCCCTCCGGCGCCCCCTCGGCGTCCCCCGGCCCGCCGCCGTCGGCCTCGTCCGTGCTCTCGTCGCGGTCGAGTCGATCGGAGCGGCGGACCCGTGACCGCGTCCCCTCCCCGGACATGCTGCTCCGTCCCACCGGACCCCCCATGCTGTTCAGATTTCCGCTGCGGCCCGGTGACCCGGTGTCACTTGGCGCATACCGCCTTGTCGGCGCTCGACTGCTCGACGCCTTCCGGAGCCTTCGCCGGTCCGGTGATGAGCTGGCCCGCGCCCTTGAAGTCCGCCCCCAGCGTGAGCACCATCGCCTCAAGACCCTCGGCGTCGGCGGTGCCCTGCTTCATGGCCGTTGCGGGAAGCCCCATCATCTCGGCGAGCGCCCGGGCCTGATCGGCCTGGTTGGGCGCGTACTCCAGCGTCGTCTTCTCGATCTTCTCGGGTGCGTTGGCCTTGTTGGTGGACTTCAGCACCCCCTGCTCGTTCTGGAGCCAGGTGACGGTCGCCCCGGCCGCACCGGGGAGATTGCCGCCGTTGAGGACATCCACCCGTACGTCGGCGGGCTCGGCCTTCGGGCCCTTGAGCAGGGCGGCCTGCTTGCTCTTGGCGGCCTTCTGCTTCTGCTTCACCTCGGTCAGCGAGGTGTCGGAGCGCATCATCGCGAAGAGCTGCTCGCCCTTGACCGGGTCCACGACCACGGTGATGGGCTTCGGCTCGGCCGGGTTGTCGATGACCGGCATCGTGAGGAAGGTGACGTTCTTCGTGTCGACCTTGCCGATCTCCTGGGCCAGCGTCATCAGCTTCTTCGCGTCGCCGATCCCCGTGTCGACGGTGAGTGCGTTGGTCGCCGCGTCGGCCAGCGTGTAGAGCTTCTTCGGGTTGGTCAGGGTGTCGCTCGACTTCATCTCGCGGATCATCGAGGCGAGGAACTGCTGCTGCACCTTGATCCGGTCGAGGTCGCTCTCGTTGCCGAAGCTGTGCCGGGTGCGCAGGAGGGCCAGGGCCTGCTCGCCCTGCACCTTCGACTTGCCCTGCGGCAGCTTGAGATGGGACTTCGGGTCGTCGACCGGCTTGGCCATGCAGACCTCGACGCCGCCGACCGCCGTGGTCAGTTCCTTGACCGCGTTGAAGTCGACCATCATGAAGTGGTCGGGCTTGATGCCGGTGATGTTCTCGACCGTCTTCATGGTGCATCCGGGATTGCGGTCGTTCTGGCCGAGGCTGGTGTTGAAGCGTTCGTCCGGGGTGCCGGGGATGATCGTGGAGGTGCCGTCCGGCTTCTTCGTCTCGCACTCGGGGATCTCGGTCTTCAGGTCGCGCGGGATGCTCATCGCCGTCGCGTTGGTCCGGTCCTCGGAGACGTGGAACAGGATGGTGGTGTCGGCGTGCCCCGCGCTGCCCTTGTCGCCGTACCCCTCGTTGCCCTTGCCGGTGCGCTTGTCGGTGCCGATGACCAGGATGTTCATCGGGCCGTCGCTGAGGACGTTCTTGTTGCCCTGGTCGCCGATGTCGATCGAGTCGATGTTGCCGTTGAGCTTCTGGTACACGACGTACGCACCGAGCGAGGTGCCCACCACGACGAACGCCATCACGCCGCCCGTCCACAGCAGCGCCTTCTTCTTGCGCGAGTTCTTGGGCTTGCGCTTCCGGCGGCCGGGCGCGGGCGGCTCGACGGCCCCGCGCCCTCCCTGGGAGCTGCGGCGGCTGCGCTGACCGGGCACCTCGCGGCGGGGCCCGTCCTGGCCGGCCCCGCGTGAACCGGCCCCGCGGCGACCCGAACCCTCGCGGGACGAACCGGCCCGGGAGCCGTCCCGGCGACCGGTTCCTTCGGCCGTAGCGGTACGCGAAGTGCTGCTCGACTCCCCAGCGGAGTGATCCAGTCGCAATTCGTAATTACCGGTATGCGGGTTGAGTACCCACTGGTCGGCGGGGTCGATATCGTCCGCCCGTCCACGACTGTGCGCGTCCACGGTTGCCTGCGTCCTCCGTCGGTGCCACGCGAGGCGCCCTCCCCCGGCAAGGCGCTCGTTCCTTCGCTCCAGCAGTGCACGACCTGACGGCCGGAAGCACCGGATCGCGTCACACTATCCGGCCGATTCCGCGTCGAGCGACGTGCGTGACACATTCCACGCCCCTTACAACCGGGCATACTTCCCATTACGCGCCGATTGTGTTCTGTGTCTTGGCAATTGCTTTACTGCTTGCACAGGTCGTCTGCCGCACTCGAACCCGAATAGGTGGGTGTGGGCGTCGGGCTTTCGGATCCGGCGTCGTCCGGCTTCCCGTCCTGCCCGCTTTCCCCGTCCTGTTGTGCCTCTTGGAGTTCATCGGCCGGGACCACGGCGACGGGCTTGTCCTCGCGGAGTTGCTTGAACAGGTCGCCCGCGTCCGGTTCGACGAGTTCATCCCGGTTCGCATTGTTTCGGTACGGCTGCCGGGGCACGGTCAGGAACTGCACCTGCTCGGTCGGTACGTTGCGCATGCCGCGTACCAGGTCGTACAGGTCGCGCAGCGAGTCCAGCCCCGGGTCGGTGGTCAGCGACTTCGTCGCCGCGTCCAGCACCGGGTAGAGCCGCGTCGGGTTGAGCAGGACGCCGTTGCTCTGCATCTTGTTCACGAGGGCGCCGAGGAACTGCTGCTGGCGCTCCATGCGTTCGGTGTCGCTGCCGTTGCCGAGGGACTTGCGCGCCCGTACGTAGCCGAGCGCCTCCTCGCCGTTCAGCGTCTGCCGGCCCGCCGGCAGCTCCAGGCGCGCGTCCTTGTCGTCGATCGGCTCCTTGAGGCAGATCTCGACCCCGTCCACGGCGTCGACCATGTCCTTGAAGCCGTTGAAGTCGACGACCATGTGGTGATCGATGCGGATGCCTGTCATCCGTTCCACGGTGCGGATCGTGCAGGCGGTGCCGCCGAGCTCGAACGCCGTGTTGAACTGGGTGAACTGCTCCCGCGACTTCTTGTCGTCCCCGGTGCGGCAGCTGGGGATCTCCACCATCAGGTCGCGGGGGAGGGACACGGCCGTCGCGCTCTTCCGGTCCGCCGCGAGGTGCAGCAGGATCGTGGTGTCGGAGCGCTGGCTGCCGCCGTCGTCCCGTCCGTACTTGCGATTGTCCCCGGCCCGGCTGTCGGACCCGATGAGCAGGATGTTCTGGGCGTCCATGACGACCGGGGTCGGCCGTTCCTTCTCGTACGCCTTGAGCTCGGCGGCGGCGCTCGTGTCGGTGGTGATGTTCCCGTCGAGCTTCTTGTACATCCACCAGCCGACCCCTGCGGCGACCAGTACGAGGAACGAGGCGGCGAGCGCGGTCCAGCGCAGCCAGTGGCCCCCGCGCGCGGCGACGCTGCCGTTCTTGGGCCGGTCGGCCCAGGTCTGCACGCCCGCGCCGCTCCTGGCGCTCTCGCCGGGGGCGCCCGAGGCTTCGGCCTCGGCTTCGTCTGCCTCGGCGCTCTCTGTCTTGCCGCTCGCCGCCTTGCCGCTCTCAGCCCTGTCGGGCTCGTCGGCGGCCGGGGTCTCCTCCCGCCGGGCATCGTCCTGCGCGGGACCGTTCTGCGGGGCCCTGTCGTCGGGGGCCCCGCCCTCGGGGGTCACGCTCTCGGGCCCGGACTCTTCCTGCGACCTGCCCTGCGGCTTGTCCCCGGCCGGGTGGTGGTCCGGGTCGGACGGCGGGCCAGCACTGTCGGTCACGTCTGCGTCCATCCTTCACGTTCGGCGGCGCGAGGGGCCGCCGGTCGCAGGAGTAGACGGCTGAAACTCACGCTTGGTTGTGCACGGCCAGGAGAGTGGTCTGTACCGCTCGATCATCTACCCGCTCCGGTGCCGATTACCGAGGACTCGGCCCGCTGTGGGCCGGACGAGTGGACCTCAGGGCGCTTGTCATACCGCGGTGTTGGTGACCCGCTCGCTCTCGGTCCGCTTGGCGAGACCGTCCGCGTCGAGCTGTCCGAGATGGCGGCACAGCACCACGGACCCGCCGGCCGCCAGGGGCGCGAAGAGTCCGGCGCTCAGCCCTTCCCAGGTGTCGTACGTACGCCCGGTGAGCAGCCGGGACCCCGGTACGAGTCCGAGGGCGTCGGCGTCCTCGCGGGCCCGGGCGACGAGCTGCGCTCCCGTCATCTCGATCCCGCCGACGGCCAGCGCGGGCTCCTCGGGGTCCACCGGGGCGAAGGGCGCGAAACGGTCGCCCTGGCTCGGTACCTCCACCGCGTAGTCGGAGAACCCCTCGGGCGGCTGCGGGAACCGGCCGCCCAGCGGTCGCAGGGCGAGGGCGACGCGCTCGCCCCGGCAGGCCCGCGCCCGCTCCAGGGTGTCCGGGCCGGTCACGACGAGGTCGGCGGCGGCCGGGTCGCCCTGGACATCGGCGACGACCCCGACGGAGGAGCAGGCGAGCAGCCAGACCGCCGACTGCCAGTGCGCGGGGAGCAGCAGGGCGAGCCGGTCGCCCGGCTCGGCGGCAAGGTCGCCCTGGAGCAGATTGGCGGTCTTGGCCACCCAATTGGCGAAGGTGGCCACCGACAGTTCGACGCGTTCTCCGGTGGCGTCGTCGTAGAAGGTGACCAGGGGGCGGGCCGGGTCCGCGGCGAGGGCGGATCGCAGCAGGTCGGCGGGGGTGCGGTCGCTGGAGTTCATCCGCGCAAGCGTACGCGGGGACGCGGTCGCGGGCGGGCTGAACGGGTGTCACGTACACCGGTTCGGCAGACGGCGCGTCATGTCGGGGCCGATGCCCGGGTAGCCGGACTCGTCACAGTATGGCAACGATCATCCGTATGCGTGCACTATTGGTCACCTCAGTCGGCATCACCTGCGCGGCGGCCCTCACCCTGCCGCTCGCCGCCCCCGCCCTGTCCGCCCCGGCCGCGCCCTCCGCCTCGGCCCGCCCGCCTTCCCCGGCCCCCGAGTCACCCGGGGCCGGCCCGCCCTCGGTGCTCGCCGCCGCGTTCCCCGCGGCCGAATCCCGTGCCGCCGAGACCGCGGGCTCGACACAGTCCCTGCTCCTGGAACCCCTCGCCGGACCGTCCGACCGGTCCATGGCGCCGACAACGGCCGGCCAGGGGCTGGAGCGCCGGACCGCCCGGCCGTTCTCGCTGGTGGGCGTCGTCTGGGACGACGCCGAGGCCGAACTTCACGGCACGGTCCAGGTCCGCACCCGCGCGACCGGTGGCACGAGCTGGTCCCCCTGGCAGGACGTCGAGACCCACAACGCCGATCACGCCGCCGACCTCGGCAGCGACGAGCGGACGTCCGGTGCCGTGCGCGGCGCGACCGCCCCCCTCTGGGTCGGCGCGTCGGACGGCGTGGAGGTACGCGTACAGCCGGAGCCGGCCGATCCGCGGAACCGCTCCGAAGCCGCACCGCTCCCCGACGGGCTGCGCCTCGAACTCGTCGATCCCGGCCCGGACCCCGCACCCGCCACGGAACCGGCCGCCGAGCCCGCCCGCGCCGCCCCCGTCGGCCGGACCGCCACCGCGGCGACGTTCGCCGTCAACCCGACCCCGCCCACGACGACGACGGCGGTCGTGCCGGAGGCGCTCACCGCCGAGTCCGCGGCCGCCTCGGCCGTCAACGCGGAGCTGGCGCCGCTCGGCGCGTCCGTCATCCCCGCGCTGACCAAGGCGGAGACGGAGGAGGCCGCGAACGTCGCGCCCGGGGCGAAGCCGTACATCGGACCCCGGCCGAAGATCATCACCCGTAAGGGCTGGGGCGCGGACGAGAAGCTCCGCGAGCGCAACTTCGCGTACACCAAGACCGTCAAGGCGGCCTTCGTGCACCACAGCGCGACCGGGAACAACTACACCTGCAAGCAGGCCCCCTCGGTGCTCCGCTCCATCTACCGCTACCACGTCAAGAGCAGCGGCTGGCGCGACTTCGGCTACAACTTCGCCGTCGACAAGTGCGGAAACATCTACGAGGGCCGGGCCGGCGGCGTCACCAAGGCGGTCCTCGGAGCGCACACCCTGGGCTTCAACACCAACACCATGGGGATCGCGGTACTCGGCTCCTACTCCTCCACCAACCCGCCCGCCGCCGCGGTGACCGCCGTCTCCAAGCTCACCGCCTGGAAGCTCGGACTGTTCGGGGCCAATCCCAAGGGGAAGGTGACGCTCGTCTCCGGCGGCAGCAACAAGTACAAAGCGGGCGTGAAGGTCAAGATGAACGTCATCTCGGGCCATCGGGACGGCTTCGCAACCGAATGCCCCGGAGCGCGTCTTTACAAGAAGCTCGGCAAGGCCAGGACCAGCTCCGCCAAACTGCAGGGCCGCTGACCGGAGCGAGGCCGACCGGTCTGCTTAACTGACCAGTCACATACGAGGCCAAGCCCCAGCAGGAAGCAGAGACGGTGCTGTGACAGAGGCAAAAGAAGCGATTCTCCTGGTCGGTGGCAAAGGCACCCGACTGCGCCCGCTCACGGTGCACACCCCGAAGCCGATGGTCCCGGCCGCGGGTGTCCCCTTCCTCACCCACCAGCTGGCGCGGGCCAGGGCGGCCGGGGTGGAGCACATCGTGCTCGCCACGTCCTACCTGGCCGAGGTCTTCGAGCCGTACTTCGGCGACGGCTCCTCGCTCGGCCTGCACATCGAGTACGTCACCGAGCGGGAGCCGCTCGGCACCGGCGGAGCCATCCGCAACGTCGCGCCGAAGCTGTCCTCGGGGCCGGAGGAACCGGTCCTGATCTTCAACGGCGACATCCTGACCGGGCTCGACATCCGGGCCCTGGTCACCTCGCACACCGTCTCCGGCGCGGATGTCTCCCTCCACCTGACCCGGGTCGAGGACCCCCGCGCCTTCGGCCTCGTGCCGACCGACGCGACGGGCCGGGTCACGGCCTTCCTGGAGAAGCCGCAGACGCCGGAAGAGATCGTCACCGACCAGATCAACGCCGGGGCGTACATCTTCCGGCGCTCGGTCATCGACTCGATCCCGGCCGGGCGGCCGGTCTCCGTCGAACGCGAGACCTTCCCCGGCCTGCTCGCCTCCGGTGCCCACCTCCAGGGCATGGTCGACTCCACGTACTGGCTGGACCTCGGCACCCCGGGGGCCTTCGTCCGCGGCTCCGCCGACCTCGTCCTCGGCCGCGCCCCGTCCCCGGCGGTCCCCGGCCGCTGCGGCGACCGCCTGGTCCTGCCGACCGCCTCCGTGGCCCGGGACGCCAAGCTCACCGGCGGCACGGTGGTCGGCGCCGGCGCGGTGATCGGCGCGGGCGCGCGGATAGAGGGCTCGACGATCCTGGAGGGCGCGGTCGTCGAGGCGGGCGCGGTCATCACGGACTCCCTGGTCGGGGCGGGCGCGAGGGTCGGCAGCCGTACGGTCCTGGCGGGCGCGGTGATCGGTGACGGGGCGCACGTGGGCGCGGACAACGAACTGCGCGACGGGATCAGGATCTGGTGCGGGGCGACCCTGCCGGACGCCTCGGTCCGCTTCTCCTCGGACCAGTAGCCGACCCCGTACCCGTACCCTCGAAGGATCCGACCTCCGCACGTACCAGGAACACCGAGGCCCACCCGTGGCAGGACGATTCGCCCCTCGCACCGCACGAGCGTCGCTGCCCCAGCAGGCTGCCGCGCCCCAGGCGGCTGCGGGCCCGGTGCGGCCGGTGCGTCCCTCTTCCTCGTCCTCCTCCTCCGCGCCCGACGGCCCGCCGCTGACCCGCGAGTGGACCCCACCGGGCCCCCTGGACCTGCGCCTGGTGCTGGGCCCGCTGCGCCGGGGCCCGGCGGACCCCACGTTCCGGATGGTCGCGGACGGTACGTTCTGGCGGGCGACCCGCACGCCGGAAGGCCCCGGCACCCTGCGCGTCGCGGCGCGCGGCGACCGGATCGCGGCGACGGCCTGGGGCCCCGGCGCGAACTGGCTGCTGGACGGGCTCCCGGCCCTTCTGGGCGCGGAGGACGACCCGGAGGCATTCGTTCCACGCCACCGCCTGCTCGCCCTGACCCGGCACCGCCGCCCGGGCCTGCGCCTGCTGCGCACGGGGCTGGTGATGGAATCGCTGATCCCGTCGATCCTGGAGCAGAAGGTCACCACGGACGAGGCCTACCGAGCCTGGCGCCACCTGGTCCGCCGTCACGGAACCCCGGCCCCCGGACCCACGGCCGAACTGGGCCTGCACGTCATGCCGGACCCGCGCGGCTGGGCGATGATCCCGTCCTGGGAGTGGCACAAGGCGAACGTCGACGCCAAACGCTCGTCCACGATCATGCGCGCGGTCCGGGTGGCCCGCCGCCTGGAGGAGGCGGCGACGATGAACCTCCCCGAGGCTCAGGCCCGCCTGCAACTGATCCCGGGGATCGGCCCCTGGACCTCGGCGGAGACCCTCCAGCGCTCGAACGGCGCGGCGGACGCGGTCACGGTCGGCGACCTGCACCTCCCGGGCATCGTGGGCCACGCCCTGGCGGACAACCGCGACGCGGACGACGAGGAGATGCTGACCCTCCTGACCCCGTACCAGGGGCAACGCCACCGAGCGACCCGCCTGATCCTGCTGTCGGGCCACACCCCGAAACGCCGAGCCCCGAGAATGACCCCGGGCAACATCGTGAACCTGTAGCGACTTCAGCCCGCCGCCATCCCCGCCCGTCCGGGCACTTGCAGCCCCTTCGGCGTTTGAGGAAGGAGGCCCGGGGCGGAGCCCCGAACCCAGCCCGTCCGGGCATCTTCAGCCCCTCCGGCGATTGAGGAGCGGGGCCCGGGGCGGAGCCCCGAATCCAGCCCGCCCGGCGCTTGAGGACAAAGGGGGGCCCGGGGCGGAGCCCCGGTTCCGGGAAAGGGCGGGTAGGGGAAAAGGCCCGCGCAGCGCCCCCCGCCCGCGCTCCGCACCCGCCCCGCCAGGGGCCCCTCACCGCACGGTGAGAAACGCCTCCGCATCCCGCCCAGCCCGCTCCCGAGGCACCCCCACCGCATGCCCCACAGCCACCGCCCCCAACGGATCCCAGGACGACGGCAGCGAGAGCACCTCCCGCACCACCGGCCGGCAGAACATCGTCGAGGACACCCACGCCGACCCCAGCCGCTCACCCGCCAGCGCCACCAGGAAGTTCTGCACACCGGCCCCCGCCGCGACCACGAACATCTCGCGCTCCGCGGTGTCGCGGCGCTCGTCCCCGTACGTATGGGAGCCGTCCATCACCAGACACGGCACCACCAGATACGGCGCGTTGCGCAGCACATCCCCGCGCCGCACCCGCTTCGCGATCGACTCCTCGCTCTTCCCGTCGCGCCGCAGGTCCTCGATCCACGCGTCCCGCATCGCGTCGAGCAACCGGGTCCGCGACTCGGCGGACTCCAGCAGCACGAACCGCCACGGCGTCGTGTGATGAGGCGCCGGCGCCGTGACGGCAGCTGCCACGGCGCGCCGCACCGCCCCGGGATCCACCGGCTCGTCGCTGAACTCGCGCACCGTACGCCGCAGTGTCACCGCTTCCCGCACGGCCTCGGACGTCCCGAGCCGGAACATGTCATCGGCGGCACTCCGCACGAGCGCACGAGCACCGGGCTCGTCGTCCCCGCCGGACGCCACGACATGCGGCAGCCCCCGGACCACGGCCACCGGCAGCCCCTCCGCCTTGCCCTTGACCAAGTCCCCGGCCGAGGCCAGCTCGTCCGCCGTGGCCACGACCGTGGCGCTGAGCGGATTGCCGTACGCGTCCGTCCCGCCCCGCAGATCGTCCAGCACCCGCACCCCGGCCGCCCCGATCGCGACGTCGGTCAGCCCGTTGCGCCAGGGCCGGCCGAAGGTGTCCGTCACGACGACGCCGACCTCCACGCCGAGGGTGTCCCGCAGCCCGTCCCGGATGGCCCGGGCGGAGACGTCGGGATCCTCGGGCAGCAGCAGGACGGTCCCGGCCGGTGTGTTCGAGGCGTCGACCCCGGCGGCGGCCATGACCAGACCCTGCCGGTTCTCCACGATCCGCAGCGTCCCGCGCCGGGCGACGACCCGCACGGTCTCGGCGTCGATGGCGGCCTCGCGGTCCGCGGCCTCGACGATCCGGCCCTCCGCCTTGGAGACGATCTTCGAGGTGACGAGCAGCACGTCACCGTCGACCAGCCCGGGCTCGGCCGAGGCGATCAGCTTGGCGAGATCGTCACCGGCCCGCACCTCGGGCATCCCGCCCAGCGCCCAGACCCGAAAGGAGGGAGCCCCGCCGTCGGCGCCGGAAGAACCGCTCACGCCCGTACCTCCTCGGCCAGATCCAGCGCCTGCCGGGCCATCTCGGCGGTCGCGTCCACGTCCGTCATCATCAGCGGCACCGCCCGGCAGCGGATCCCCGCCGCCTCGACCTCGCCGACCGCACCGGCGTCCACCGTGTCGACCAGCCACCCGTCCAGCAGCCCCGAACCGTAGTGCTGGGCCACGGCAGCCGCCGTCGACTCGACGCCCACAGCAGCGAGCACCTTGTCCGCCATACCCCGCACGGGCGCGTCCCCGACGATGGGGGAGAGGCCGACGACCGGCACCCCCGCCTCGGCGATCGCCTCGCGGATCCCGGGCACGGCGAGGATCGTGCCGACGGACACCACCGGGTTCGACGGCGGGAAGACGATGACATCGGCGGAACCGATGGCCTCCAGCACCCCCGGAGCCGGCTTGGCCTGCTCCGCCCCGACCGGCACGATCGCCCGCGCCTCGACGGAGGCGCGCAGCTTCACCCAGTACTCCTGGAAGTGGATCGCCTTGCTCTCGCCGTCCATCTCGACGGCCACATGCGTCTCGACCCGGTCGTCGGACATCGGGAGCAGCCGCACGCCCGGCTGCCATCGGGCGCAGAGCGCCTCGGTGACCGCGCTCAGCGGATAGCCGGCGCCCAACATCTGCGTGCGGACGATGTGGGTCGCGAAGTCGCGGTCGCCGAGCCCGAACCAGCCGGGCCCCACCCCGTACGCCGCGAGCTCCTCCTTGACCTGGAAGGTCTCGTCGGTCCGCCCCCAGCCCTGCTCCTCGTTGATGCCACCGCCGAGGGTGTACATCACGGTGTCGAGGTCGGGACAGACCTTCAGCCCGAACAGATGGATGTCATCACCCGTGTTGCCGATCACCGTGATGTCCGCGTCGGGCGCGGCCTGCTTGAGGCCGCGAAGGAAGCGGGCACCGCCGATGCCACCGGCCAGAACAACAATGCGCATGCACAGCAGTTTGTCAGGCGGGTACGACGTCCACGGCCGTCGGGGCGCTTTGCGTGGCGTGCATCGGCATCTCGGTCAGGCCCGGGTAGTAGATGTGCAGACTCACGGCCGGTTCGAGCGAATCGTTGACCACTTCGTGGACGTACCCGGGGGCGAAGGCACGCTGCGCACCCGCGCCGAGCGACTGTGCCCCGCGCTCGGTGCGCTCGGTCAACTCGCCTTCCAGAACCGTCAGTACGCCGGCGGAGAGGCCGTGGTCGTGGAGCCCGCTGCCCTGTCCGGGCACCCAGCTGAGCAGCCACACCTCGTAGCCGGGGCCCTGGTGCAGGCGGTGGTACCAGCGGGAGGCGGAGTCGTACTGGACGATTCCCGCCCACCGCGCGCGGTCGGCCGCGATGGAGCGTGCGAGGCCGACGAATTCGGAGACGGTGGAGGGGTGCTCGCGGGCGGGCTGCAGAAGGTGCTGGACCTCAAGGATGTCGCCGGCGATCTGAAGGTCGCTGTCGCTGTTCATGGCTGCGGTGGTTCCTCGGCATGGGGGGTGCGCGTGCGGGGGAGTCGCGGTGAGCGTCAGCAGCTCGGAAGGAGCTGCGGGGAGTACCGGAGATACGGCTCGACGGAGAGCGGGAAAGCCGACGAGCGAGGGCTCCGGAGAGGCTGGATCAGAGCTGGAGCGCTACGGCTTCAACAGCTGTGACAGCTGGAACAGCAACAGCGGGCCTGGACAGCGCTACGGAACCCACGGACGTGGGTGACGTGCAGGGCTGCGGTCGCTGGCATGGTCACCAGGAGACCGGCTCGGCCGTCCGCTGTCAACCCGATGCCCGAGATGAGGGCAATGTTTCACCCCTTCCGGTCGCCGGATTCGGAGAAAGGTTTATGCGCCCATGTCCGGGGACATGTGGCGCATCATCCGTGCTTTCAAACACGGCTGACGCTCCGTGACCTGACTGTGATCTTGATCGCTTCGGTGATCGAATCGCAACACAAGGGCGGCCTCACTCGTCTCTCACGAGGGAGGGTGTGGGGCTGTGGAGCCTGTGGCATATGTCAGGTTTTTGCTGATTTGAACACTTTCCGCGTACGCTTGGTTCCGCAGAGTGAATCCCTGGGCCAATAGCAGATCCTCGCTTGACTGCCCCGGAGCTACACACTTGTAATTTCACTCGTGTCGTTCAGCCGCAAACGGCTGCATCACGGGACGCAAGAGACAGACGAGGGGCGCACATGACCGAGCTGTTCCAGCAACTGCTGGTCGAGGACGCGGACGAGGAACTCGGCTGGCAGGAGCGCGCACTGTGCGCCCAGACCGATCCCGAGTCCTTCTTTCCCGAAAAGGGCGGATCCACCCGCGAGGCCAAGAAGGTCTGCCTCGCCTGTGAGGTGCGCTCGGAATGCCTTGAGTACGCCCTTTCCAACGATGAACGCTTCGGCATCTGGGGCGGGCTCTCCGAGCGGGAGCGACGACGTCTCAAGAAGGCCGCCATCTGACCGACCCCGGACCCACGGCGACCGGCTCCGGGCCCATCCCGGACCAGCGCCCGGCGTAGTCCCTGACCGCTCGATCAGGCGCCGGTGCATCCCGGCCAGGCGCCGGACGCACCCCGGACCACCCCGCCCAGGCGCCGGACGCACCCCGTTGTCCCGCGTCCTGGACCACCACGGGCCGCTCCACCCGCGAGCCGCGGAGCGCCCACCCCGCCGCACACCCCCGCCCCGCACACGCCCCCGCGCCTCCGGCCGAGGCCGCCCCTCTCACAGGCCCTCGACTCACCGGCCCCGGCGCATGGGCCGCAGACCCGCCGGCCCCGACGGCCCGTCCACCGCCCCCTCCCCGGGAGCGCCTTGGACGGGCCGTCGGCACGTCCGCGCCCGCCCCCTTCGCCCGCCCGGACCCCCGCCACCTGTCCGTACCGTTAGTGTGGGGCCCCGTCCGAGACGCGCCAACGCCCCGCCGGGGCGCGCGTGTACACCGATGCAGCCCCCGGGGACGCCCCCGGACCCGGCCGGAGGGCCCGTACCTCGATGTCCGTGCACAGCCACTCGGCGGCGCCGAACGCGGCCGCCGCCGCCCCAGAGTTCCCCCGGCACGTCGTCACCGCCGTGCTCGTCTCCCATGACGGCGCCCGCTGGCTGCCCGACGTGCTGGCCGGGCTGCTCGGGCAGGAACGCCCCGTACAGAACGTCGTCGCCGCCGACACCGGAAGCGCCGACGACTCGGCCCGGCTGGTCACGGAGGCGCTCGGCGACGAACGCGTCCTGCACCTCGCACGCCGTACGAGCTTCGGCACGGCCGTCGACGAGGCGGCCCGCACGGCCGGAATCCTCACCCCGGACGACCTGCCGTACCTCAAGCGCCCCAGCGGCTGGGACCCGGCCACCCGCACCTGGGTCGACGAGAACTACGACCTCCCCGAGCTGCCGCACGGCGATCCGGTCCAGTGGCTCTGGCTGCTGCACGACGACTGCGCACCCGAGCCGGACGCGCTCGCCGAGATGCTGCGCGTCGTCGACACCGACAAGCACGCCACGATCGTCGGACCCAAACTGCGCGGCTGGTACGACCGCAAGCAGCTCCTCGAAGTCGGCGTCTCCATCGCCAACAGCGGACGCCGCTGGACCGGCCTGGACCGCCGCGAGCAGGACCAGGGCCAGCACGACCAGGTCCGTACCGTCCTGTCCGTCTCCACCGCCGGCATGCTCATCCGCCGCGACGTCTACGAGGAGCTCGGTGGCTTCGACCGCAGGCTCCCCCTGATGCGCGACGACGTCGACCTCTGCTGGCGCGCCCACCTCGCCGGCCACCGGGTCCTCGTCGCCCCGGACGCCGTCCTGCGGCACGCCGAGGCATCCGCCCGCGAACGCCGCCCCATCGACTGCGCCGGCCGCTCCGTCGCCAGCCCGCACCGCGTCGACAAGGCGGGCGCGGTCTACACGATGCTCGTCAACGCCCGCGGCAAGGCCCTCCCCTGGGTCCTGCTCCGGCTCGTCGTCGGCACCCTGCTCCGTACCCTCGCCTACCTCGTCGGCAAGGTGCCGGGACAGGCCCTCGACGAGGTCACCGGACTGCTCGGCACCCTGCTGCGTCCCGGCCGCATCCTCGCCGCCCGCCGTGACCGCGGGAAGGGCGTCGTCGACGCCGCCGAGCTGCGTGCGCTGTTCCCGCCGCCCGGCGCGACCGTCCGGGCCACCGTCGACCAGGTCGCGGGCAACTTCGGCGGCCGCAGCGACGCCGACGCGGGCGGTTCGCGGCACGGTGCCGTCGAGTCCGGGCCCGGCGGCGACGACGCCGACTTCCTCGAAGTCGACCAGTTCGCCCGCCTCAAGCGCATCGGCCGCAAGCCGGGCCCCGTCCTCTTCGCCCTGCTCCTGGTCGTCTCGCTCATCGCCTGCCGCAACCTGCTCAGCGGCGGCGCCCTGGCCGGCGGCGCGCTGCTGCCCGCCCCCGCCGAGGCGGGCGCCCTCTGGGAGCGGTACGCGGACGCCTGGCACACGGTGGGCACCGGCGGAACGCAGACCGCCCCGCCCTACCTCGCCTTGCTCGCCGCCCTGTCGGCCCTGTTCCTCGGCTCGACCGGCCTCGCCGTCAGCGTGCTGCTGGTCTGCTCGATCCCGCTGGCCGGGGCCACCGCCTACTTCGCCTCCCGCCCGCTGCTCCCCTCCCGGCTGCTGCGGGCCTGGGCGAGCATCGCGTACGCCTTCCTGCCCGCCGCGACCGGTGCCCTGGCCACCGGCCGCCTGGGCACCGCCGTCCTCCTCGTCCTGCTCCCGCTGATCGCCCGCGCGGGCGTCGCCGCCCACGGGCTGCGCGCCGACAGCGCGGCGGGGGAGCGCGGCAGCTGGCGCGCCACCTGGGCGTACACGCTGCTGTTGACCGTCACCATGGCGTTCACCCCGATCGTCTGGCCGCTCGCCGTGGTCCTCGGCCTCGGCGTGCTGGTGCTGCGGCGCGGCGACATCACGGCGTACGGGCTCCGCTTCGTCGCGGCCGTCGGCACCCCGGTGCTGGTCCTCGCCCCCTGGTCGCTGAGCCTCCTGACGAACCCGTCCGCGCTCCTGACCGAAGCAGGCCTGGACACCGGTACGGGAGACGCCTCGGGCCTCGACCTGCTCGGGATCAGCCCCGGCGGCCCCGGTGCGGCGGGCGGCATCCTGCTCCTCGGCATCGTGCTGGCGGCGCTCGCCGCCCTGCTGCGCGGGGAGCGGCAGTTCGCCGTCCGTACCGCCTGGGTCGTCGCGCTCGTCGGCTTCCTCTTCGCCGCCGTCGCCAACGGATCCACCTGGGCCGGACCCGCCACCCTCGTCTACGGCACCGCACTGATCGCCGCCGCCCTGGTGGGCGCGGACGGAGCCCGCATCCGGGTCGCCGAGCAGAGCTTCGGCTGGCGCCAGCCCGTCGCCGTGCTGATCGCGCTTGCCGCCGGACTGGCCCCGGTCCTGGCCGCGTTCGGCTGGATGATCGGCGGTGCGGACGGCCCGCTGGAACGACGCGACCCCGTCCAGGTACCCGCCTTCGTGGCGGAGGAGAGCGCCACCCGCGACCAGCCCCGCACCCTCGTCCTCGGCGGCGCCTCGCCCGACACCGTCTCGTACAGCCTGGTCCGCGGTTCGGGCGCCCGCCTCGGCGACGGCGAACTGACCGAGGCCGGCGGCAGCAACAGCCACCTCGACAAGGTCGTCGCCAACCTCGTCGCCGGTTCCGGCGCCGACCAGGGCGGCCAGCTCAGCGGCTTCGCGATCCGCTACGTCCTCGTCCGCGACGGAGCGCCGCGCGAGATGAGCCGGGTCCTCGACTCGACCCCCGGCCTCAGCCGCCTGAGCCAACTCGACGGCAGCGCCCTGTGGCGGGTGGACCGCCAGGTCGCCCGCGTCATGATCACCCCGGCGTCCGGCGAGGGCGAGCACCTTCCGGTCGGCTCGGCCGCCGTCGAGGCCCACTCCGAGATCCCGTCCGGCGAAGCGGGCCGTGTCCTGCGCATCGCGGACGCCGCCGACCCGGGCTGGACGGCCACGCTGGACGGCAAGCCGTTGACCGGCAAGACCGTCGACGGCTGGGCCCAAGGCTTCGAACTGCCCGCGAACGGCGGCCGCCTGGACCTCACCCACGATGCGCCGATCACCCACACCGCGTGGATCTGGGCCCAGGCCGGGCTGCTCGTGGTCCTGGTGGTCATGGCGCTGCCGGGCCGCCGCCGGGAGATCGACGACGACCTGCCCGAGGAGGCGCCCGCCGTCGCCGCCGAGCCGGTCGACGGAGAGGGCCGTCGCGCCCGCAGGCTGCGCGCCGCGGCCCAGGCCGAGGCGGCGGCCGCCGCCGAGGAGACCGCGAACGACGTTCACGGCCTCGATCACGACCCGTCGCGCGTCGCGGACCAGGGGGACTACATCCCCGCGCAGCAGTCCGCCGACCCGTACGCCGCGAACCCCCCGGCGCACGACCCGCAGGAGGCGACCGGCGGCTATGCGGCGGTCCCGCAGCAGCAGTACGACGAGTACGCGCAGTGGGACGGGCAGCAGCAGCCGACCGCCGACTACTACGCGACGTACCAGCAGCCGGACCCGTACGCCCAACAACACCAGCAGCAACAGCAACAGGGGCAGAACGCCGGCTACCAGGGCGGCTACGGAATCCAGGACCCGTACGCGCAGCAGTACGACGACCAGGGCACGTACAACGAGCCGGGCGTCGCGTACAACGACCAGGGCATGTACGACGAGTACGGCCAGTACGTCGGCGGGCAGCACGACCAGCGCCCGTACACCGAGAACGGCGAACAGACCGACCCCCCGGCCCCGGGTCAGGCCCCGTGGCAGACCGGTAACGCATCGCGAGGCGAGTCCGAGTGAAGTCCACCCACCTGTCCCTGATCGCGGGCGCCGCCCTCCTGGCCGCCGTCACCGGATTCGCCACGGTCACCGCGCCCGGCGCCCCGGCGGACACCGCCGCGAAGTCCGCCGCGCTGATGCCGGTCGAGCGGGCCGGCCTGGTCTGCCCGGCACCCAGCAACTCCGACCTCGCGGAGACGCAGTACACCGCGTTCACCCCGGTGAGCGAGGGCGGCGACGCGAAGGGGGCCGCCGAGCTGAAGCCGGCCCTCCCGATCGTGGACGACGAGGACGAGACCGACCCGAAGAAGATCAAGAAGGCCGAGGAGGCGGCGAAGAAGGCGAAGGAGAAGGCCGAGAAGCCCGTTCTCGCCGTGAAGGAGCCCGGAACGCCGGTCGTCGCGGAGGCGGACGGGGCCGACGCCCCGGCTCTCGTCGGCACGGCCACCGGCAAGCTGGCCCCCGGCTGGTCCGCCCAGCAGACCACCGAGGTCACGGCGGGCGGCGCCCGCGGGCTCCTCGGGGTCACCTGCACCGCGCCCGACACGGACTTCTGGTTCCCGGGCGCGAGCACCGCGAAGTCCCGCCAGGACTACGTCCACCTCACCAACCCCGACGACACCGGCGCCGTGGCCGACATCGAGCTGTACGGTCCCGAGGGCGCGCTCAAGTCCGAGGTCGGCGACGGCATCACCGTGCCGGCCCGCTCCAGCGTCGCGGTCCTGCTGTCCACCCTCACTCCCGAGGCCGTGGACCAGCTGACCGCGCACGTCACCACCCGCTCGGGGCGGATCGGAGCGGTCGTCATGAGCGCCGACGAGAGCGCGGGCAGCGACTGGATCACCGCGTCCGAGAACCCCTCCGGCACCCTCGTGCTGCCGGGCATCCCGGCCGACGCCACCTCCGTACAGCTGGTGGCGTTCGCCCCCGGCGAGGACGACGCGGACGTGAAGGTCCAGCTCATGGGGAAGAACGCGGCGTTCTCCCCGGCCGGGAACGCCACCCTGCACGTCAAGTCCTCGATGACGGCCGCCGTCGACCTCAAGGACGTCACCCGCGGCGAGCCGGGCTCCCTGCGCCTGAGCCCCGTCCAGAAGGACCGGGCGACCCCGATCGTGGCCGCGCTGCGCGTGGTCCGGGGCAAGGGCGATCAGCAGGAGATCGCCTACATCCCCGCCACCGGGCCGGTCGGCGCACGGGCCAGTGTCGCGGACAACCGGGCCAAGGGCTCGACGCTGTCCCTGACCGCACCGGGCGCCGCTGCCAAGGTGAAGGTCACCGCGTCGGCGGGCAGTGGCGGCGGCGAGCCGGCCGTCGAGACGTACACGGTCAAGGCCGGCACGACCCTCGCCGTCACCCCGAAGGCCCCGGCGGGCCTCAAGGGGTCCTACGCACTGACCGTCGAGACGACCTCGGGCGGCCCGGTCCACGCCTCGCGCTCCCTGGCGCTCACGTCGGGCGGCGTGCAGATGTTCACCGTGCAGACGCTCCCCGACGACGGGGGCACGGTCGAGGTCCCGTCCGCCCGCCAGGACCTCTCGGTCCTGGACGACTGAGGACACGTCCCGCCGCCGGACCCCGGAGAGAGGGCCCGGCAGCCGGTCCCCGGGGAGGGCCCGGCAGCCGGGCTCCCGGGAAGAGGGCCCGGAGCCGAGCTCCGGGGCAGAGTGCCCGCAGCCGGACCCCCGGGACGAGGGGCCCTAGGCCGCGTCCGGCGGATCTTGGCCGAGCCCGCCGGACACGCGCTAGTCCTGCCCGTACCGGGGGTCGACCGACTCGGGGGCCAGCCCCAGCAGCTCGGCGACCTGCTCGACTACGACCTCGTGCACGAGCAGGGCGCGCTCGTCGCGGCTCTTCGTGCGGATCTCGACGGGCCGCCGGTAGACGACGATCTGCGCGGGCCGCCCCTTGCCCGCCGACACCGCGCTGCCGAGCGGAACGACCTCCTCCGGGGTGCCGGGCACATCGAGGACGACGAAATCGACCTCGGCCAGCTGGGGCCAGCGCCGCTCCAGCCGCTCCACCGAGTTCTGGACCAGATCACGGAAGGTCTCGCCCCGGCTGGCCGACAGCGGCACCTGCGGTGGTGCGACCGGCCCGCGCATACCGCGGCCATGACGGTCACGGCGCCGGGGCCGTGGCTCGAACGGGTGGGGAGGTACGGAGCTGTCCATCACCGACGCAGCGTAACGCTCCGGGGACCGAGGTGATCGGGGAGACGACGCGGCCGCGCCGACCGTCGGCGCCGCCCCGCGGCCTCCTACGCGCCCCCTGCCTTTCGCCTGCGTTCCTCGGCGACGGAGGCGGGTCGCCCCGCCCGCTTCCGGATGTCCGTAGTTGAACATTTCAGCCAAGGTTGAGCCCATTTCAGGCCCGTAATCCGGTCATTGGTCGTGCTCCCGACGCCGCGATCCACCCCGCCCGCTACCGGCGCGATCAGCGAGTGATCACCGGACCCCCGCTCCCGGCGCAGGTCAGGGTAGCCGTGGGGAGCGCCGCTGTGCCGCAGGTCACAGGGCGACACGGTGGGGTGACCCGTGGGGGAGTCGTCGCGGCCCGCTCAAGAGTGCGGTACCGTCCAACATCGTGAGCCCTGTACGTCGCTGTTCGCGCACTGCGTGCGGCCGCCCTGCCGTCGCGACACTGACGTACGTCTATGCCGATTCGACTGCGGTCCTCGGCCCGCTCGCCACCTACGCCGAGCCCCACTGTTACGACCTCTGCGCCGAACACAGTGAGCGGCTTACCGCGCCACGGGGCTGGGAAGTGGTGCGGCTCTCCGACGGCTCCGCACCGGCACACCCCAGCGGCGACGACCTCGAAGCACTGGCCAACGCGGTCCGCGAGGCGGCACGCCCGCACGACCGGGGCCCGGACGGCGGAGGCCGGGGCCCCCGCTCCGCCGACCCGGTGGAAGTGGCCCGCCGGGGGCACCTGAGGGTGCTGCGCTCACCCGACTCCTGAGGCCGACACCTGGGGTTCTGACCGGCCGGGTAGTTTGGGCGGTCCGTAAAGACCCCAGGAGGACCGGCCGTGGTTGCTGATCTGTCGCAGCTCGTGAAGGCGTACGACGTGCGCGGAGTGGTGCCCGACCAGTGGGACGAGTCGCTGGCCGAACTCTTCGGGGCGGCGTTCGTCCAGGTCACGGATGCCGAGGCGATCGTGATCGGCCACGACATGCGCCCGACGTCACCGGCTCTCGCGGGGGCGTTCGCGCGAGGCGCGGCGGCCCGGGGCACGGACGTCACGCTCATCGGCCTCTGCTCGACGGACCAGCTGTACTACGCGTCGGGAGCGCTCGGCCTCCCCGGGGCGATGTTCACGGCCTCGCACAACCCGGCGCAGTACAACGGCATCAAGATGTGCCGGGCCGGCGCGGCCCCGGTGGGCCAGGACACCGGCCTGGCCGAGATCCGCACGCTGGTCGAGCAGTGGTCGGAAGGAGCCCCAGGGCCGGCCGCCGCCACGCGCCCCGGCACGATCACGGAACGCGACACCCTCACCGACTACGCGTCCCACCTCCTCGGCCTGGTCGACCTGACGGCGATCCGCCCCCTGAAGGTCGTGGTGGACGCGGGCAACGGGATGGGCGGCCACACGGTCCCCACGGTCTTCGGAGGCCTCCCGCTCGACCTCGTACCGATGTACTTCGACCTGGACGGGACCTTCCCCAACCACGAGGCCAATCCCCTCGATCCCAAGAACATCGTCGACCTCCAGGCCCGCGTCCTCGCCGAGGGCGCCGACCTGGGCCTGGCCTTCGACGGCGACGCGGACCGCTGCTTCGTGGTCGACGAGCGGGGCGCGGGCGTCTCCCCGTCCGCGATCACAGCCTTGGTCGCCGCCCGAGAGCTGGCCCGCAACGGCGGCGAGGGCATCGTCATCCACAACCTGATCACCTCCTGGTCCGTCCCCGAGGTGGTCCGCGAGAACGGCGGCACCCCGGTCCGCACCCGGGTCGGCCACTCCTTCATCAAGACGGAGATGGCCGAGCACGGTGCGATCTTCGGCGGCGAGCACTCGGCGCACTACTACTTCCGCGACTTCTGGAACGCCGATACGGGCATGCTCGCCGCCCTCCACGTACTGGCCGCACTCGGCAGCCAGCAGAAGCCGCTCTCCGAGCTGGTGGCGGAGTACGACCGCTACACAGGCTCGGGCGAGATCAACTCCACCGTCGCCGACCAGACCGCCAGCCTGACCAAGGTCAAGGCGGCCTACGGCACCCGCGAAGGCATCACCTTCGACGACCTGGACGGCCTCACGGTGACGGCCACCGACTGGTGGTTCAACCTCCGCGCCTCGAACACGGAACCGCTGCTGCGCCTGAACGTCGAGGCGAGGGACGAGGAGACGATGACAGCGGTACGCGACGAGGTCCTGGACCTGATCCGCACAGCCTGAACGGCCACAGCCCCGGCCGATCCAGCCCCTCCGGCGTTTGAGGAGCGGGGTCCGGGGCGGAGCTCTGGTCACGGGAAGGGGCGGGGCGGGGAGAAGCCCGCCGCAGGCGCCCCACCCCCCCCCGGACCCCTGCACCCCACCCTGTCTCTTATACACATCT
>NTHE01000025.1 GCA_002551355.1 Streptomyces sp. man185
AGATGTGTATAAGAGACAGGCCCGGGTCCGGGCCGCCGTGCACGCCCCCGCCGGAGCCCCCGCCCCTGCCGCGCCCCGCCCCGTGCCCCGGGGCCCGCTCGGCCTGCGGCTGCGCGGCGTACGGTTCGGCTACGGGGGAGAGGCCGTCCTGGACGGCCTCGACCTCACCGTCCGGCCGGGCGAGACCCTGGCCCTCGTCGGGGCGTCCGGGGCCGGCAAGTCGACCTGCGCCCACCTCCTGGCCCGCTACTGGGACCCGGCCGAAGGCGCCGTGGAACTCGTGCCCGCCGCCCCGGCCCACCCCGTGGACCTGCGGGACCTCGCCGAGGAGGACCTGCGCGCCGTCGTGTCCGTGGTGGGACAGGAAGCCCCGCTCTTCCACGGCACCCTCACCGAGAACCTCCGCCTCGGCGCTCCGGACGCCACGCCGGAGGAGCTGGGCGCGGTGGCCCGGATCTGCGGCGTGGACACCTTCGCCGGCGCCCTGCCCGACGGGCTGGACACCGCGGTCGGCGAGCGCGGCGCCACCCTCTCCGGTGGCCAGCGCGCCCGGGTGGCCCTGGCCCGAGGGCTCCTGAGCGGCCCGCGCGTCCTCGTCCTGGACGAGACGACCGCCCATCTGGACCACCGGGGCGACGCCGAGCTGGCCCGGGCGCTCGCTGCCGACTCCGGCACCCGGACGACCCTGGTGATCGCCCACCGCCCGGCCACCGTACGCAGGGCCGACCGGATCGCGGTCCTGGACGGCGGGCGCATCGTCGAGGAGGGCACCTGGGACGAGCTGATCCGGGCCGGCGGACCGCTGACCCGTCTCTTCGCCCGCGAGGAGGTGACGGATCGCCCCTGAGACACCGGCCTCCGCCCCCCTGAGGGCGGAGGCCGTCCCCCTGCCCTCAGGGAAGGGGCTGCTCCGCCCAGATGACCTTCCCCCGGGGCGTGTAGCGCGTACCCCACCGATGGGCGAGCTGCGCGACGAGGAAGAGCCCGCGCCCTCCCTCGTCCGTCGTCCTGGCGTGCCGCAGCCGCGGCGAGGTGTTGCTGGCGTCGGACACCTCGCAGGTCAGCGCCGACTGGAACAGCAGCCGCAGCCGTACCGGCCCGGAGGCGTACCGGATCGCGTTGGTCACCAGCTCGCTGACGATCAGCTCCGTCGTCATCGACAGGTCCGCCAGCCCCCACGCCTCCAGCTGGCGGGAGACCTTCGCCCGGGTCTCCCCGACCGCCGCCGGGTCCACGGGCACGTCCCACGACACCAGATGCTCGGGGCTCAGCACATGCGTCCGGGCCAGGAGCAGCGCGATGTCGTCCGGCTGCGGGACGGGCAGCAGCTCCTTGACGACCGACGGACACAGGTCCTCCAGCGGCAGCCCGCCCCGGGACACCGCCCGGCCCAGCCGTTCCATCCCGCCCTCGACGTCCTTGTCGGTCCCCTCGACGAGCCCGTCGGTGAAGAGACCGAGGAGGCTTCCTTCGGGCAACTCGATCTCCAGGGACTCGAAGGGCAGCCCGCCGAGTCCGAGCGGCGGCCCGGAGGGCAGGTCCGGGAAGCTGACTGCCCCGTCCGGGGTGACGACCACCGGCGGTGGGTGACCGGCCCGCGCCATCGTGCAACAGCCGTTCGCCGGGTCGTAGACCGCGTACAGACAGGTGGCCCCCACCACGGTCGTGCCGCCCCGCTCCGCCGGGCCCCCGGTTCCCTCCTCCTCGCTGAGCCGCAGGACGAGGTCGTCCAGGCGGGCCAGCAGCTCGTCCGGCGGAAGATCCATGTCGGCCAGCGTCTGTACGGCGGTGCGCAGCCGGCCCATGGTCGCGGCGGCCCCGATGCCGTGCCCGACGACATCGCCGATGACCAGGCCGACCCGGGCGCCGGACAGCGGGATCACGTCGAACCAGTCGCCGCCGACCCCGTCCTTCGCGTCCGCCGGAAGGTACGACGACGCCACGTCCAGTGCCGTCCCGCCGCGCAGTGTGTGCGGCAGCAGGCTCCGCTGGAGCACCAGCGCCGCGGTGTGCTCGCGGGTGTAGCGGCGGGCGTTGTCCACGCACACGGCGGCCCGCGCCACCAGCTCCCGGGCGGGCGCCACATCGTCCTCGTCGAACGGCACCGGATTCTGCGACCGCATGAACGTGGTCAGCCCCAGCACGGTGTCGCGTGCCCGCATCGGTACGGAGATCAACGAGTGCAGCCCGAACTCCCGGATCCTGGCGGCCCGCGTGGGCTGCTCCGCCGTCCACCCGTGGCTGTCCGGGTCGAGCACCGGCAGCAGGACCGGGGCGCCGGCCAGGAGGAAGTGCGCGTCGTGCGGCGGCGGCACGAAGTCGACCGCCTCCCCGACCTGGACGACCGCCTCCGGGCAGCCCTCCCGCACCGAGCTCATGCCCGCCCGGCGCATGGCCGGCCGCTCGCCCTCGGCCGGCGTGGCCGACCCGGGCCGGTCACCGCCGAACGGGGTCTCCAACAGGTCGACGAAGACGAAGTCCGCGAACCGGGGGACCGCGAAATCGGCGAGCTCCTGCGCCGTACGCTGCACGTCCAGGGTGCTGCCGATACTCGCTCCGGCCTCGTTCACCAGCGCGAGCAGCCGGCGCGCGTTCCACCGGTCGGTGACGTCGAGGACCATGTAACCGAGGCCGATCTGCCGGTCCTGGGCGTCGGACAGCGGGAAGAACGAGCTCGCGTACGCCCGACGGCGGTGCGGATCGGACCAGCTCCAGCCCAGGTACTCGTAGTCCGTGATCGCCTCGCCGGTCGACATGACCTGCCGCATCAGCCGCTCGATGGGCGTCGCCAGCGCTCCGGGCAGCACCTCGCTCGGCCGGCGCCCCAGACGCTGCTCACGCGGCACGCCGCCGAACCGCTCCAGCGTGTCGTTGAGCCACAGATAGCGAAGGCCGGGGTCGAGGACCGCCATCCCGAGCGGCGACCGGGCCATGAAGTCGTCCAGCACGGACCCGCTCATCGTCCAGTGCGGGGTGAGTTCTCGCCCGGAAACCAGGAAGCTCTCCTGCCCGGCGAGCTGGAACGAGGCGGTGGCCCGCACGTCGATGTCCAGCGACCGGCCGTCCCTGCCCCGCAGGGACACGAGCCCGCTCCACCCCGACCCGGCTCGGCAGCGGGCGGCCACCGCGGCCGTCCGCCGGGGGTCCGACGGGCCGGTCAGCAGGAAGGCGGCGGACCGGCCGACCACCTCGGCCGCCGGGTACCCGAGCAGCGTCTCGGCGCCGCGCGTCCAGCCGATGACCGTGCCGTCCCCGGCGATCACCGCCGCCGCGTCGTCGGCCAGCCGCGCCGGTCCCCGCCCGTCCCCGGAGGGCAGCGGGCCGGGCTCCGCCGGGGAGCCCTCATCGGCGGCTGCCATTGCACCTCACCACCCTCTGTAGGTTTCCATGGTCGCGCGTCGCCCCGGACCGCGCCCGGTGCGCCGGGCACGCGGCCCGGGCGCGGGCTGTCCCTCGTTCGGCGGCGTGACGGAGCGGGCCGTGCCCGCGTTGGTGGGGTGACGAGCGGTTGCTTGTCCACCTGCCCCCGCGCTGGACCCGTGTGGGTGGACGGCTCCGGCCCCCGACAGGAGGGCCGGAGCCGTTTCCATGCCCGGGGTCAGTAGCGGAAGCAGATCTCGCGCTCCCGCAGCCACGGACCCAGCCAGTCGGCGAACGGCACGCTGACGCACATCCTGCGGCTGGGAGCCCCGGCCCCCGGTGCCGTGGGCGCCACCGGCGGGGACGGCTGAGCGGACGGGCTCGCGGCCGGCGGGACCGTCGGCGGCGCGCTCGGCTCCGTCGGCGACGGCGTGGGCGTCGGGGTAGGTACGGGCTTCGCGGGCGCGGCCATCTCGGTCATCATCGTCCGGTACACCTCCGAGGACCGCGGATTGCTCTTGCACTGCCAGACGCCGTGCGGGCAGTAGTCCGAGATCGTCTGGTAGAGCGGCTCGTGCCGGTCGATCCACTCCAGCATCCGCCGCATGTACTCCGGATTGTCGCCGTTGCGGAAGAGCCCCCACTCCGGGAACGAGATGGGTTTGCCGCGCTCCGCCGCGAAGTCCACGTGCTTCTGGAGCCCGTACGGGTCGGTGACCTGCTCGTCGAAGGTCTCACCGGGAGGCTGGTCGTAGGAGTCCATCCCGATGATGTCGACGACGTCGTCACCCGGGTAGCACTCGGTCCACGGCACCGCGTCCCGCCCCCGGCTCGGCGTGAAGTCGAAACGGAACTCCTGACCGGGCACTGCGCGCATCGCCGTGACGATCCGCTCCCAGTACGCCTTCCAGGACGTGGGATCGGGACCGCAGCGATGCGTGTACGTGGTGCCGTTCATCTCCCAGCCGAGCACGATCACGGTGTCCGGGACGCCCAGCTCCACCAGGCGCTCCGCGAGCCGTGTGAAGTGCTGGTCGTAGTCGCCCGCCGCACCCGCCCGGAGCAGGGAGCGGACCTCGCCGTCCGGGACCCGCTCCTCGTTGCGCTCCAGCATCGGCACGTTAAGGACGAACATCCGGTCCTGGCCCGCCCGTCGCCATTCCGCCCAGGCGTCGAGGAAATCGGGGGAGCCCTCGATGTTCACCCACAGATCGCCCGGCAGGTACGTGTGCCCCACGCGCAGCTCCGCCCCGCCGAGCCAGCGCGACAGATCGGCCATCCGGCTGACCCCGGCGGGCCCGTAGTCCAGATACGCGCCGTGCGCCGTACCGCTTCCCGCCCTCGGCCCGCCGGGGGGCGCGCCGTCGACGGAGTCGGTGCCCGGAGGCGACTGGCCCGCGATGCCGCCACCCGCCAGAAGGCTGAGAGCAAGCGCCGCGATGCACGAAACGAAGAGACGGCGCTTTGCCGGCATTGCTCCTCCTGGCTGTGATGAATTCCGGCCGATTCGGCCTGGTAGGGAGAGAGTTTCATCATCATGCCCCGGAGGCATGCGGAGGGAGTCCATTTATCGTGTGCGGCGTTGCGGGCGTGCCGTTCAGGTGAAGGTGGGGCCGAACATGAACGGCAGCGAACCGACGCGGTTGTCGAAATTCGAATCGACCAGTTCCGGATCTCCCAGATTCCGCATGACGGGGCGTCGGACGATCAGTTCCCGGAACAGGGCCGTCATTTCGAGGCGGGCCAGATGTGCTCCCAGGCAGTGGTGCGGACCCCCGCCGCCGTATCCGAGATGGGGATTCGGCGACCGGGTGACGTCGAAGCGATCCGGATGGGTGAAAACCGTCTCGTCGCGATTGGCGGACGCGTAAATGAGCGCGACTTTCTCCCCCGGGAGGAAGGTGCGACCCCCCAGCGCGAATTCTGCGGTGACGGTCCTGCGGAACTGGATGATCGGCGTCGAATGCCGCACGATCTCGTCGACGGCGCCGCCGATGTGCCGGTCGAAGTCGGACCGCAGCAGCTCCCGCTGCTCCGGATGCCGGTCGAGCAGGAACAGTCCGTGGGCGATGGCGTTGCGGGTGGTCTCCACTCCGGCCACCAGCAGCAGCGAGAAGAAGGCGCCCAGCTGTTGTCCCGTCAGCGCCTCGCCGTCGATGTCCGCGCACACGAGCGCCGAAACCAGGTCGTCCCCGGGATGGCGGCGGCGCTCCCGGGCGAGCCGCCCCATGCCCAGCTGCATCCGGGCCAGGGATGCCAGCCCCCGGCCGGGGATCCGCAGCCGGGCCCGGCCCCGCCGCTCGACGCCGACGTGCTCCGAGGCGTGGTCGATCTGCTCCGCGATCCGCGCCCGGTACGCCTGCGGAATGCCCATCAGGTCGCAGATCACCTCCAGCGGCAGCCGCGAGGCCGCCGACAGCACGAAGTCCCCGGGGCGCTCTGCGATCAGCTGGTCCACCAGCCGCCCGGCGAGCCGGCCGACGTTCTCCTCGACGCCCGCCAGCAGCCGCGGGGTGAACCGCCGCGAGATGATCCGGCGCAGCGCCGCGTGCCCGGGCCCGTCCATGTTGACCATCGAGTTCCCGAACAGCGCCTTCGCCCAGCCGGCCGGCTCCGGGGTGGTGACCCCGGGAGCGCTCGCGAACACCCCGGGCGTACGGCTCGCGGTCCGCACGTCGGCGTGGCGCACCAGGGCGTAGAACGGCTTGCCGGCGGTACGCGCGGTACCGGGCCGGGGAGTGAACAGGACCGGCGCGTCCAGCTCCCGCAGCAGGGCGAAGGCCCTGAGCCGCTCGGGGCGGGGCAACCGCCAGAAGGCCGGATCGGCCAGATCGACGTCCGCCGCGCGCAGCACACGGTCCCCGGACAGCTGGTACGGAACGGTCATGCCCAACACCTCCACGGTTCGCCAGGCCATGTTCCGGCCCGCCGGCCACGGGTGCCCTCGCGACGCGGCACGTCGCCGCCGATGGCCCCGCACCCTCACGCGTTTGCCGGAACGCGACCGCCGCGGATGCGCCGTACGCCGCACGGACGAGAACTGTTTCGCCACCGCCTCGTTGTCAACATCGCCATCGTCAAGCACCTCGGACGAGTTAACGAGAGGCAGGCAGTCATCTCATGAGTCCCACCCCCGCCAAACCGGGCGGCTCCCGCGTTCCCTCCCGCCGCACCGTTCTGCGCGGAGCCTTCACGGCCGCCGTGGTCACGGGCACCGCCGGCGCCCTGCTCCCGCTGCTCGACCGCGACCCGGCCACCGCGGCGCGGCCCGCACCCGCGCCCGGGAGGCCCGGCCCCGGATCCCCGGCGGAGGAGTTCGCCGAGATGTACCGGGGCCGGGAGATCCGGGGGACGGCGACCGTCGTCGTCCCCGCCGGAGCATCGGACGAGGACCGCGTGGCGGTCGCCGCCGAACCGGTCACCGAGATCCGTATCGACGGCAGGCCGCTGCACGTCATGAGGCGGGCGGACGGCACCTATCTGAGCGACGTCCGTCACTACGAGTCGTACCCGACGCTGTTGGAGACGGCCCGCGCCGCCGTCGACGAACTCGGCGCCGCCCGACTCGCACCGCCCGCCGCGCACCGCATGTGAACCAGGAGGACCAGCACCGGTGTACACCCGCAAGAACCAGCGCGACCTCACGCGCACCGAGAAGCGCCGGCTCGTCGACGCGATCCTGAAACTGAAGCGCTCGGGGCGCTACGACGACTTCGTCGTCATGCACCGTGAGTACTACGTCATGGACACCGAACGCCGGCCGCGCCCGGCGCACATGACGTCCTCGTTCTTCCCCTGGCACCGTCAGTACCTGCTGGAGTTCGAGAAGGCGCTCCAGCGCGTCGACGCGGGCGTCAGCGTCCCCTACTGGGACTGGACCCAGGACAACAAGCCGACCTCGTCACTCTGGGCGGAGGACTTCCTCGGCGGCAACGGCCGGACCGGCGACCGCCGGGTCACCACCGGGGCGTTCGCCTACGAGGCGGGCAACTGGAGCGTCGGCAGGGGCGTCACCGACGAGCACTACCTGACCCGCAACTTCGGCAGGCCGGGCAGCAACCCGGTCTCCCTCCCCACCAAGAACGACGTGGCGCGGGCCCTGAAGGACCCCGTCTACGACACCGAGCCCTGGAACAGCGTCAGCACCCAGGGCTTCCGCAACCGCATCGAGGGCTGGGGGATCCGGGGCGTCCGCACGGTGGGCAACCACAACCAGGTCCATCAGTGGGTCGGCGGGCCCATGGCGGGCGCGGCTTCCCCCGAGGACCCGGTGTTCTGGCTCCACCACTCCTTCATCGACCTGCTCTGGGACCGCTGGCGGAAGGCGCATCCGAAGTCCGCCTACCGGCCGGGCCGCAAGCCCGCCTCGCCCGGGCCGGACCGCGACTACGTCTTCGGCCTCGACGACGCGATGCCCCCCTGGAGCGTGACCCCGAGGAAACTCCTCGACCACAGCAAGATCTACCGCTACGCCTGAGCCCGGACGGAGGAACGGCCGGCCCCCTCCGCACGGAGGGAGCCGGCCGTTCCGCAAGTGCGGGGGATCAGCGGCCGTAGCCGTAGTCGCCGCCCTTGTCGTCGTGGCCCTCGGAGACGTTGGCGCAGGTGTTGCCGAAGGTCGGGTTCAGCAGGCCGATCACGTTGATCGTGTTGCCGCAGAGGTTCACCGGGACGTGCACGGGGACCTGGACGGCGTTGCCCGAGCCGACGCCGGGGGAACCGGCGGCGAGGCCCTGCGCACCGGCGTCCGCGGACGCCATGCCGGCGCCGCCGGCGATCAGGGCGCCGGTGCCGGCCATGACAGCGGCGACCTTCGTCATACGAGACATGAAGAACTCCTTGTAAAGAAGGGGGTTGTGCTGCGGACACGAGGCCCGCACCCCCTGACAACGCGAAAGACGCCGGACGGTAACGGATCTGCTCATAGGTGATATCTCCGACGCCGCCGTCCGGCGTACGCGCGGCGCGTCAGCGTCCGATCACCGGCAGCCCCGACAGCCGCTCGTGCCAGTCCCGCGCCGCCGGGAACCGGGCCTTCACGGTCTCCACCGCCCGCTCCCGCACCGCCACCTGCGACTCGCGCAGCCGCAGCAGCGGCTCCAGACCCGGCCGGGCCAGCAGCAGCCGCTGGTTGACCACCGGCACCGGCCCCCAGTGGTTCTTGTAACTCTCCCCACCGCGCAGCAGGCTCAGCACCTCGCGCCCGGTGTCCGAGGCCTGCTGGGCGACCTCGCGCAGCAGCATCGTCGACACATCGACCTTCCGATCGCGCAGCGCCGGATCCGCGCCGTACAGATAGCCGCCCGTCAACTGGCCGGACTGCAAGGACAGGTTGGACGCCACCACCTCGCCGTTCAGCCGGAACTCGGTCAGGGCCGCCGTACCGTCCCCCACCATCCGCCCGACCGACCGGACCAGATGGTCCGAGAACCGCGCCCGGAGATGCTCGGGGTTGACCGCCCGGCCCTCCCACTGCCGCTCGTGCAGCCGCAGCAGCGTGCCGATCGCGGCGGGCACCCCTTCCTGCGGAACCCGGTGCGCCTCGACGCCCAGGGCGTCGACCTTGCGCAGCTTGGAGCGCAGCCGCTGACCCCGCGAGCCCGTCAGCCGTGCCACGCGGTCGCCCAGCGGCTCGGCCGGCAACTCCATGCACGTCGAGTCCGTGAGCCGGCTCCGGGCCCCCGGCCACCGGCCGAACAGCAACTGCGCCGACGCGTCCGGCCGGACCTCCCGCAGGTCCACCACGGTGTGCCGGGCCGCCCGGTCCAGACCGCGCCCCAGCGCCCCCACCGCGTAACCGGCCTCCTCCTCGTCCAGGAGGATGTCGAAGAAATCGGAGACCGCCCCGCCCATCGGGACGAGCAGCGGCATCGGACGGTGCACCAGCATCAGCGGCGCCGCCCCGATCAGCCGCCCCGCCCGGCGCACCAGCAGCACCCGCAGCCGGCCCTCCTGACCGTAGGAGATCCACCACGAGTGCAGCCAGGCGTGGCTCTGGAACGGGGTGGCGGTGGCGCAGCGGCGGTGCAGCGCGTCCCACTCGTCGGCGAGCGCGCCGAACTCCCGGAAGTCCCTGCACAGCGTCACGGCCAGGCTGCCCGCCCGGTGCGCCGTCATCGGACGAGCTCCCGCTCGTCCTGGGCGACGTTGCCGCCCTCGGCCGTCGGACCGGGCACCTGGGCCGAGACGCTCCACCCCTCCCGGCGCGGTCGCACCAGCAGAGCGAGACCGCCCAGCAGACCACCCGCCGCCGCCCCCACGGCGGCCCCCAGCGGCATGGACGGCGAGACGGGCTGGTCCGGCGTCATGGCGTGGGTGAACTTGATGAGCTTGACCCCGGTGTCCTTGGAGACATGGCCGCTGCTCACGATGACGGCCTCGATGACCGCGTTGGCGATGTCGGCCGCCTTGTGCCGGTCCTCGGACGTGCCCGTCACGGCGATCATCGGCGAGTCGGGGGAGGTCTCCGACGTGACGTGGGAGCGCAGTTCGCGCACCGGCTCGCCCGCCGCGCCCTGCGCGTACGAGAGCGTCGCGTCGCTCGTGGTCAGCCGCCCGTACGACTGGGCGTACCCCAGCGCCGCCGTGGGGTCCGTCTCTCCCTCGGCGACCGCCATCGCATAGCTGGTGGCTTCGTACTGGGGTGCGGCGAGCGCACCGTACGAGAGACCGGACGCGGTGCCGATCAGCACGGAGACGGGCAGCGGCCACCAGTGCGGCAGCCGGGTGAGGGCGGTGCGCAGCCGACGGACGACGACGTGTCGCTGCTGCTCGGGTGAGTCGGTCATGAAAGGGCTCTCCGGTTCGGTGGGGCGGTGTCGAGGGCGTACGCGTACACGTCCATCAGGCGCTCGCTGCTGCGCCTGATGTCGTAATGGCCTACGGCCCGGGGCGGCGGCCGGCGGTCCGTGCGGGCCTGTATCCGCTGGCGCAGCCGGGCCGTCAGCTCGTCGGGGCTCCCGGCGATCCGGGTGGCCCCCGGGGCGTGGGCGGCGGGCAGGTCGTCGATGGCCGGGCAGGCGTCGTGGAGCACGGGCAGGCCGGCGGCGAGCGCCTCCACGGCGGCCAGACCGAAGGACTCCTCGCGGGAGGTGGAGACGAAGACGTCCAAGGCGCTCAGCAGCGCCGGAACACCCGGGACCGGGCCTTCCCCGTCCTCGTCGCACTCCCCGAGGAACCGGACCCGGTCCACGGCACCCAGGCGCAGGGCCAGCGCGCGCAGCGCCCCGGCCTCCGGCCCGTCCCCGGCCAGCAGCAACCGGGCCTCCGGCAGGGCGGCGACCGCGCGGATCAGCACGTCGAACCGCTTGCCCGGCACCAGCCGGCCGACCCCGCCGACGACGTACGCGTCGTCGGGGATGTCCAGGGCGGCCCGTACGGATGCCCGCCGCTGCCCGTCGAAGCGGAACCGGCCCGCGTCGATGCCGTTGGGCACCAGCCGGATCCGGTCGGCCGGCACCCCCCAGTCCCGCAGCCGCCCGGCCACGGTGGAGGAGACGGCGACGGTCGCCGCGCCCAGGCGCTCGGTCGAGAGGTAGAGGGCACGAATGCCCCGGGTGAGCGGGCGGCCCTCGATCTCGGCGCGCCCCAGGGAGTGTTCGGTCGCGACGGTGGCCCGGGTCCCGGCGAGGCGGGCCGCGATCCTGCCGTACACACAGGCCCGGTACAGATGCGTGTGGACCACGTCGTAGCGGCCGTCACGGATCACCCGGGCCAGCCGTCCGACGGCCGACAGGTCCCGGTTGCCGCGCATCCCGAGGTGTGTCACCCGGATCCCGTCGGACCGCAGCTCTTCGGCCACCGCCCCGGGGTTGGTGAGCGTCACGACATCGCACTCGACCGGCAGATGGCGCAGCAGCAGCCGCAACTGCCGCTCGGCGCCGCCGACCCCGAGCCCGGTGATGACGTGCAGCGCCCTCACCGTCCACCGCCCGCCCGCACCGGAGCGACGGACCGGGAGCCCGCACCGGGCACCGCCACCTGCCGCAGCCCGTGCCGCAGGTCCTTCGCCCACAGCCGCACCCCCCGGTCCGCCTGGCTGATGTGGGTGCGGGGCAGCGCGTACCGGCTGAGCAGCGGACCGGGGGCCAGCGCGCACGCGTAGCCGTAGCCCGCCGTGCGCGCCGCCCCGGTGACCCGGCGGTCGAGGATGCCGTACGGGTAGCAGAAGCCTTCGGGAAGCCTGCCGGTGAGATCGCCGATCAGCTCCCTGCTGTCCGTGGTCTCGTGCCGCAGCTCGTCGTCGGACAACCCCGTCAGGTCCCGGTGGTACAGGCCGTGCGAGCCGACCTCCATGCCCGCGGCGGCGACGCGCCGGACGTCCTCATGGGTGAGCAGCGGCTTGCGCGGGCCCAGCGGGTCCCACTCGTTGACGCCGCCCGGCCGGCCCGGCAGGACGAAGACCGTCGCCCGGAAGCCGTGCTTGCGCAGCACCGGCAGCGCCTCGTCGAGGAAGTCCGCGTACCCGTCGTCGAAGGTCAGCCCGACCATCCCGCGCCGCCCGGCCGCCCCCGCGCTCAGCAGCTCCGACACGCCCACCCCCGTCAGCCGCCGGCTGCGCAGCCAGGACAGCTGTTCGTCCAGGCGCTCGGGGGAGACGGTGATGCCGTACGGATCGTCGCTCGGGTCCGTCACCGAGTGGTACGTGAGGATCCACGGCTGACGACGGGTGTGCGGGCGGAGCCGGGACGAGGGAGCATCGGCGCAATGTGCCGAGGGTTCAGCGGCCATCAAGGAACCTCCGTCGGGTGAGTGCCAGCAGGGACACGACCTCGGGCGAGCGCAGGGCGAGGCCGGTCAGGAAGAACACAGCGGGGACGAGGAGACATCCGGCGGCCAGGCTCAGCACCGGATCGGGGACGAGCGGGGCGCAGGCCCAGCCCGCCGTGCCCGCCGCCAGCGCCGCCCCGGTGAGCCGGCCCAGTGAGAGCGCCACGTCCCGGGTCCTGATCGGCACCACCCGGGTGCCGAGGCCCATCAGGAGCAGCAGGGCCGAGGTGCTGATCCCGATCGCGTTGGCGGTCGCGATGCCGTCCACGCCGAAGCGGTACGTCAGTGCGTACCCGGCCCCCATCGTGACCAGCAGCCCGGTCCCCATCGCGAAGGCCGGGAACCAGGTGGGCCGCCCGGACGAGAAGAACGGCCGACTGAGCGCGCCGACCAGACAGTGCCCCAGCAGCCCCAGCGCGTAGACCCGCATGACCTGGGCGGTCGACGCGGTGTCGGCGACGTCGAACGCGCCGCGCTGGAAGAGCACCTCGATGATCTGGGGCGCGTAACCGAGGACGACCGCCGTGCCGAGCAGCACGACCATCCCGGCCAGCCCGAGGTCCCGCTCGACCCGCCGCCGGGCCTTCTCGTGCTCCCCGGCGGCCATGGCCTGGGCGACGACCGGGAAGGTCACCGTGCAGATCATCAGCGACAGCACCATCGGCATCTGCGCGACCTTCTGCGCGTAGTTGAGATGCGAGATCGCGCCCGCCGGCAGGGTGGAGGCCAGGAACCGCTCCACCAGCACCTGGGACTGACGGCTCACCACGAACAGCACCACCGGTGCCAGCACCGCGAACCCCAGCAGGGGAGCGGTGCGCGCCGCCCGTCGCCTCAGCCGTCCGAACCGGGGAAGCCGAGGCCGCGCGAGCGGTACCAGCCGCAGGAACATGGGGAGTTGGGTGAGGATCATCAGCGTGCTGCCCACGGCGACCCCCGCCGCGGCCGCCCGCACCCCCCAGGCCGCGTGCAGGGCCAGCGTCATTCCGATGATGCCGAGGTTGTACGCGACATAGACCCCGGCGGGCGGCAGGAAGCTGCGGTGCGCGCGCAGCGCGGCGCTGAAGTAGCCGGTGATCCCGAAGGTGAGGACGGTGACCGCGGTCAGCCGGGTGCAGTCCACCGCGAGCCGGGGATCGGCGAGCCCCGGAGCGAGTACGCCCACGACCCACGGCGCGCCCGCGATGAGCAGTGCCGCGCCGCCGGAGAGCAGGAGGAACAGGCGGGGGAGCGTGGCCGCCACCAGATCCCGTACGGGGTCGGCGTCCGCGTCCCCTTCGCCGGAGGCACGTCGGGTGAGGGCGAGGCTGAACGCCGGGACGAGCAGGAGCGCCATCCCGTCCTCGATCAGCAGAGTCGCCGCCATCTCGGGCACGGTCCAGGCGATCAGGAAGGCGTCGCTCGCGTCACTCGCCCCGAAGTACCGGGCGATGGCCTGGTCCCGCACCAGGCCGAGGAAGGCCCCCACCACGGTCAGCACCGCTGTGGCGGCCGCCGCCCGGGCGAGGAAGGCCCCGAGCCGGGGCGCCTCGCCGCTCGCCGTCTCCGGTGGCCCACCGGGGGACCGGGGCCCTTCGGGTCCTGGACCGGGGGCCGGGAGCAGCGGCGGGCCGGCTACCGCGCCCGCCGCTCGGGTCCCGGCCTCCGTGCCCGTACCGGTCTCGCTCATGCGGCGCTCACCCGGTCCGGCTCGGCCAGCGCCCACCAGGCGGCCAGCCCCAGTACGACACCGCCGAGCACCGTGGTGGGCCCGCCGATGTCCGCGTACAGGAAGTTGACGCTCTGCCAGGTCATCAGTGCCACCGCCACGAGTCCGCAGTCGAGAGCGGCGTGGCCGCGCGAGCGGGCGAGGACGAGCCGGCGGATCGCGCCGACCAGGATCGCCGCCCAACTGCCGACGAGCGCGGTCAGGCCGATGAGGCCCTGCTCGCCGAGGACGAGGAGATACATGTTGTGCGGGGAGAGGAGGGCCTGCCGGCGGAACTCCTGGCCCGCCCCGGCGGTGTCGCTGCCCGACGAGAGCCCGATCGAGGCGTGCCCGTCACGGTGGTCGGGAAAGCCCTTGAGGCCGACCCCGGCGGCCGGCTGCTCCCGCCACATCGCGCCCGCCGCGTTCCACATCGCGTAGCGGTCGCTGACCGACCGGTCCGGGGTGCTGGTCACCTGGGTCACGCTCGCGGCCCGGTCCGCGATCATCTCGGAGCCGATGCCGAACCCGCCGACCAGGACCACCCCCGCCGCGCCGAGCACGGCGAGCGAGGTCAGCGCCTGCCGCCGCCCGGTCAGCGCGAGGGCGACGAGGACCGCGGCGGCCGTGGCGATCCACACGCCCCGGCTGAACGACAGCGTCAGCGGCACGATCAGCGCGACGGCCAGGACGGCGGCGCACGGTCGCAGCCAGGCCGGCGCGTTTCGCGGCGTTCGCAGCGCGCAGGCCGCGGCGGCGAGCAGCCCGTAGGCGACGACGGTCGCCATTCCCATGACGTCGCTGGGCCCGAAGGTGCCGACCGCCCGGATGTCCTCACCCATGTACGAGGCGCCGGTCCCGGTGACGTACTGGTGCACGCCCGTGATGCCCTGGACGGCCGCCAGGAGGACGAGCGAGCCGGCGACGATCCGGAACCCGTACGCGTCCTTGAGCAGCAGGAACACCGCGGCCGGCACCAGGACGAAAACCTGGAGATAGCGGACGAGCCCCGGCAGGGCCGCCGCCGGGTCCGCCGCCGTGACCGCGGCCACCGCGAAGCCCACCGCGGGCAGGCCCAGGACCAGCGCGGCGGGGGCGCTCAGCGGGCGGCGGCGCAGATACAGCAGCCGCCCCACGCACACCAGCACCGCGATCCCCGAGGCCACGTCGGCCGGGCCGCCCCCGCCCGAGTTCCCGTAGGGGAGGGCGGGCAGCAGGACGGCCGCGATCAGCGGCAGCAGCGGCCAACGGCCGCGCCAACCGGCCCACCGGGAACGGGAGGCGGCGGCGGGCTCGGCCACCGGTGACGGGACGGGCGGGGTCAGGACAGCGGCCATGGTCAGCTGCCTCCGAGCCGGAACAGGGAACCCACGGTCCGGGCCAGCACGCACGCGTCCTGCCACAGCGACCAGGTCTCGATGTAGTGGTTGTCGAAGCGGGCCCGCTCCTCGATCGAGGTGTCGCCGCGCAACCCGTTCACCTGGGCCAGCCCCGTGATGCCTACGGGCATCCGGTGGCGAGCCTGATAGCCGGGGTGGGCGCGGCTGAACTGCGCCACGAAGAAGGGGCGTTCGGGTCGGGGGCCGACCATGCTCATGTCGCCGCGCAGGACGTTCCAGAGTTGCGGCAGCTCGTCCAGGGACGTCCGGCGCAGCGTGCGGCCGACGCGGCTCATCCGCCCGTCGGAGGCGACGTTCCAGCGCGTGGCCGACTCCTGGACGTCGGCGGGCCGCAGCGTACGGAACTTCAGCAGGACGAAGGGACGTCCGTGCCGGCCGACCCGCTCCTGCCGGAAGATCACGCCGGGGCCGTCGGAGAGCCGTACGGCCAGGGCACAGGCCGCCATCACCGGGGCCGCCAGCACCAGGGCGACCGCGGCGAGGACGGCGTCCATCGCCCGCTTCACCCCGTGGCCGAGGCGACGGTTCGTCCCGTCGTGCAGCGGCTGGGCGGTGAAGCCCCACAGGTGGTCCGGGCGGCCCGGCGCCGCGGGGCCGGCGACGACGCCGGGCCCGGTGATCAGCCACACCCGGCAGCCGTGCCCGGTGAGGAGGGTGAAGAGAGCGGCGCCGTCCGGGGTGGCCTCGGGCGGGGCCGTGAACACCGCGTGCCGCACGCTGTTCTGCACCACGGCCCGCCCCACCTCCTGGGGCGACCCCAGGACCGGCAGCGGCACGGCGTCGGATGCCGTCTCCTGGCTCTCGTCCCCGGCCGCCGGGGCGGCGACCAGACCGACCGGCCGCAGCCCGTACCCGGGGTGGTCGTAGAGCGCCGCCGTCACCTGACGGGCCAGCGGCCCCTGGCCCACGACCAGTGTGGACACCGGGCGGCGGACGGCGGCCCGCCGCCGCGCCCGGTGGACCGCCGCGCGTCCGGCGCAGGTCAGCGCGGTCTGCGTACCGGCCCCGTACACCAGCACTGCCCAGCCGAACGTCTGCTGCGGGGCCCAGGCGTCCAGCATCTCCATGGTCACGTACCACTGGAGGAGCGTGAGGCCGAGGAGCGCGGGCAGTTCGGTCAGGACCGAGGGGGACAACCGCATCCGGTACAGGCCGCGCCAGGCGAAGAGCAGCACCTGTGCCGCCGCCTGGACGGCCGGCAGCAGCCAGGGCCACGCGACCGGGACGACCAGGGCGAACGTCACGGCGGGGGCCAGGGCGTCCGCGCACAGGAGCGGTGCGAGCCTGCCGTACCGGACGCCCCGGCGCTCGCCGGGCCGCACCTGCGCACCACCACCGCTTCTTCGCGGCGGATGAACCGTGTGAGCCTGCACGGCTGTTGCCTGGCCGGCTCCGGGAACCGGTGCACTCTCCATCGTCATCGCTCGGTGCGCTTCCTCGTCGTGGGACAGGACATGCCGACAAGTTCCTGGTAGAGACCGGCAACCGCCCCCGCGGTCCGTCGGACGTCGAAGGCCGCGCGGGTGTGGCGCAGGGCCCGGCGGGACACCGCCTCGCGCAGGTCCGGGTCGGTGAGCAGGGCGGTCAGCGCGGCGGCCAGCGCCGGCGGATCCTCCGGTGGTACGAGACAGTGGTTCTCGTGGCCGGGCGGCAGGCTCTCCCGCGCGCCGTTCACATCGGTCATCACGACGGCGCGGCCGCAGGCCATCGCCTCCAGCGGGGCCAGTGCCATGCCTTCCCAGCGCGAGGGCAGCACGAGGACGTCCGCCGCGTGGATCCACGGCCGCACGTCCTCGCAGGCTCCGGTGAACAGCACGCCCGGCGGGGCCGATTCCTCGAGACCGTCCCGGTCGGGCCCGTCGCCCACCAGGACCAGCCGGGCCCCGGGCACCCGCATCCGTCGCCAGGCCCGCAGCAGGACGTCCTGGCCCTTCTGCCGGGTCAGGCGGCCGACGCAGACGACCAGCGGGGCGTCCCGGTCCATGCCCTCCAGTAAGGGCAGCGCGGCGCGGGCCTCCGCCCGGACCGTGCGGTCGCCGGGGCGGAAGCGGTCGAGGTCGATGCCGTTGTGGATGACCGACCAGCGGGCGGCGATGCCCGCCTCCTGCCCGGTGCGGCGCTCCGACTCGCTGACGCAGAGGATGTGATCGGCCCAGCGCGCGCCGAACCGCTCCCAGCCGAGCGCGAGTTCCGCGGTGCGTCCGCCGACCGCCTCGAACGACCAGGCGTGCGGCTGGAACACCGTGGGGACCCGGCCGCGTACGGCGATCCGGCCCGCCAGTCCCGCCTTGGCGCTGTGGGCGTGCACCACGTGCGGGCGGCTCGCACGGACGATCCGGCGTGCGGCCGCGACCTCACCGGCCAGCCGCGGCCCGGGGGCACGGGTGGCGGACCAGCCGTGGACCTCGGCACCCGCTGCCGCCGCCCGGAGGGCCAGCGGGCTCCCGGGCGGGCAGGCCACCACGGGGCGCAGTCCGGCACCGGCCTGGGCCCTGACGAGATCGGTGACGACCCGGGCCACTCCGCCGTCCACGGGCTGAACCAAATGAAGGACCGTCAATTGTCTTTCTTCAGTACGACGCATGTGCAGCACGCACGGCTCTCTTCGCTCAATCCGGTGAGTAAGGCCCACCGGCAATTGGGGGGCGGCGTCGCGGGGCTGGGCACGCACATCTGCGGCGTTGTCGTCAATCACCATGGCTCCGCCATGCCTCAATCCTCCGCCTTGCAGCTGCACGCACCCAGCCCCGCTCCTTCTTCCACCCCCAATTGCCGGTGGGCCTAAAGCCGAAATGCACTTTGGCAGAGTTGTGGCGAAATCGTGCGCGTGACTCGCTCATACGACCACATGGGGATTACGTGCGCGGGAGGGCCGTTCGAGTGGTCGGGCGACAGATCTGCGCGCAGCGTCGAAGGGACGTCGCCGAACTGCTGGTGAAAGGGCCTGCGGGGGCTCCCGTACGGAATTGCGCGGGTGTTCCGTACGTGTCCGGACGGTTATACGCTCAGCTTTTTCCCGGCCTGCCGCACTCCGCCGATCGGCGCACCGGATGGCGGCGCCATCTATCGGCCGGCCAGGCCGGTCAGGCCGTTTTCGTGGTTGTGGCAGCGGCGGTGAAATCGACGTAAGCGGCGCGGGCGACGATCTCCACCTCGTCCCCCAGAGCCCATTCCGCGACCCGTGACGCCATCGCGGCCGGGACCACGTCGCTGATGTCCGGCGCGGCCGGGATGTCGTATGTGGCGTGGGCGTCGTGCGGAAGGACGACCCGGTAGTCCAGTTCCAGGGCCCGGCGGGCGGTGGCGAGCACGCACATCTCCGACATCACCCCGCACACGGCGAGCGCCCGGACGCCCGCCGCCGCCAGGACGGAGTGCAGGGACGTCTCCTCGAAGCCGTCGTCCTCGCTCTTGCGGATCACGGTCTCGGCCGGCCCCGTGCACACGGGCAGGTGCAGCTCCCACCCGTGCGACCCCGGCTCGTCGGGCTCTCCGGCCGGGCCGTCGTTCTGCAGATGGACGACGAGCGCCCCGGCCCCCCGGGCCCGCCCGACCAGACCCGTCACCCGGTCCAGCAGCCGGGTCGCCTCGGGCACGGCGGCGTCACCCGCGACGAACGCCGACTGGACGTCGATGACGAGCAGCGCGGTGACGGGGGCGGGGCGGTCGGTCATACCGGGGAGTCCTCACGTCGTCACGGCGGCGGGTACCCGGGCGGACGCCCGCGGCCGGAGTCCATCGTGCCGGAGTCCGGACGCCGGACGCCGGCCGGGGGTCAGCCGGTGCGGTCCACGAGATACGGGATCAGCGTGAGCAGATCCCCACGGGCCTCCTCGGCCAGTGGTGCCCGGTCCAGACAGGCCCGGGCCGCGGCCAGATGCTCGTGCGCCTCGGTGATCGTCGCCCGGCGCCCGCCGGCCTCGTCGATCAGCTCGGCCGCACGGCGCGCCGCCGCGTCGTCGAGCGGCCCCGCGGAGGTGAGCAGCGCGTCGAGAGGCCGGGCCGCCGGGTGGTCGGCGGAGAGTGCCGCGAGCACCGGGTACGTCTTCTTGAGCCGCCGCAGATCGCTGTGCACCGGCTTCCCGGTCACCTGCGGATCGCCCCAGATCCCGAGCAGGTCGTCCACCGCCTGGAACGCCACCCCCACATGCCGCCCCGCCAGGTCCAGTGCCTCGGCCGTGCTCGCCGGAGCACCTGCCAGCACCGCGCCCAGGGCGGCCGCGCAACCGAGCAGGGAGCCCGTCTTGTGGGTGGCCATCGCCCGGTACTCGTGCGGCAGGACCGCCCCCGGCCCGGACCACGGCCGGGACTCGAAGAGCAGGTCCTGCGCCTGACCGTGCACCAGATCGCCCAGCGCGCCCGCCATTTGCCGCACCGCAGCAGGTCCGCCCGGCCCCGGAGCCTCCGCGAGCGTGGTCACCGCCAGCGCGAACAGCGCGTCCCCCGCGAGGACCGCCGGGCCCGTGCCGTACGCCTTCCACACCGTGGGCCGGCGGCGACGGGTCTCGTCGCCGTCCATGATGTCGTCGTGGATGAGGGAGAAGGTGTGGATCAGCTCGACGGCGACCGCGCCGAGCACCCCGTCCTCGCCGCTGCCGCCCGCGGCCTCGGCGCCGAGCACCGCGAGCGCCTGGCGGACCCCTTTGCCCTGCGATCCGGGCACCGGTTCGCCGCCGGTGCCGCGCCAGCCCAGCGAGAAGGCCGCCGTCTCCGCGTGCCAGGGGTGCAGTCGGGCCACCGACTCCACCAGGGCCGGGCGCACCAGCTCGCGGCACCGGTCCAGTATCTGCGGCGCGCTCGCCCGGCGGGTCGTGGAGAGCGTCATCGGCGGCCGGCCCCCTCGTCTGCCGAGCGCTGTTCCACGCCGAGTTCGGCGTACGCCTTCTCGACCATCTCCCGGGCGTTCAGCAGCCCGATCCGGTCGAGCCTCCCGCGCAGTTCGTCCAACTCGGCGGCCGTGGCGTCGCGGTCCCGGCCGAGCCTGGCCCGGGCCTTGACCAGGCCGAGCGAGGCCAAGGCCTCGCCCCGGGGCTCGTCCATCGCGCGGAACTCGCCGAGCGCCTGCTCGTAGACCGCGCGTGCCTCCTCGTACCGCCCGGCGCGGAACAGCACGTTGGCCCGCATCTTGTGGTTGTACGCCAGGGCACTGGAGAGGTTCATCTCTCGGCAGGTGACCTCGGCCTCGGAGAGCAGACCGAGCGCCCGGGCGGTCGCGCCGTCCCGGAGGGAAACGATGTCGGCGATGCCGCGCAGCGCCCAGGCCCGGCCCCGCCGGTCGTCCGCGTCGCCGGCCAGGACCGCCGCCTCCTCGAACATCTCCAGAGCCGAGTCCAGCGAACCGGTGTTGCGGTGGATCTGCGCGATGCCCTCCAGCGCCCAGACGGTGTGCCGGGCCTCTCCCCGGGCGCGGGCCTCGGCCAGCAGCTGTTCGTGCAGCGTCGCGACGGTCGCGTAGTCGCCCTGGATCCGACCGGTCTCGGCGAGGCCGGCCAGCGAGTAGCCGCGGGCGACCACGTCGCCGCCCCGCTTCCCCAGCTCCGCGGCGAGGCCGAGCAGTCGGAACGCGAGCCGCAGCGCCCCGCGTTGCCGCGCCAGCGTGCCGCCGCTCCACAGCGCCCAGGCCATCGCCCCGGTGTTCCCGGCCGACCGCGCGGCCCGGTAACTGGCCTTCCAGGCCCGGTCGGCCTCCGCCACCTGTCCGAGCCTGCGGTGCGCCTCGGCCACGGCGAGGCCGGAGCGCGCCACCTCCTCCTGCGATCCGGAGAGCTCGGCCTGCCTCAAGTGGCGTACGCCTTCGGCCAGTACGTCGGTGAGGGAGGCGTTCACCGACATCTTGGTGAGCGCTCCCTGGTACTCGGGCGCCAGTGCCTTGGTCTGCATGGGTGCCTTCCGCGCGGTGCCGGGTCCGCACCGGGGCAACTATGCCCTCCGTGTATACATGGGGGGTATAGTCGGCCGGTCGTGCAGGCCCGGCTCATGTGGGGGTTGGACGCCGCTCGTCACGCGCGGCGAACCGTCCTGTCATTGATCAAGACGGCAGTCGCGCGCGGAGGGTTGCTCGGGCGGCGCAGGTCGTTCCGGGCCGCCTGCCGAAGGCGCCGTTACGCCCTTCCCGTACGCCGCAGTCGGTGACGTACCGCCCGCCGTGCCACCGGGCCCAGCTCGTCCAGCACCCCGGCCAGCTCGGCGAGCTGCTCCAGCGCCTCGAAGGCGCGTCCGGCCCCCGGGGGGTCGACGCCCTCGTACATCTCCAGGCCCACGAACGCCCCGGTCACGGCGCGCGCCAGGCCCGCCGGGTCGGCGAACTCGCCCAGCGGCGAGTCCGCCAGGATCCGGACGAGGACCTTCTCGATCTCGGCGGTCCACAGATCGAGCCCGGCCGCGGTCGCGGGCGCCAGCCGGGGCTGGTTCTGGGCTCCCGCGAGCATCTGCGCGAGGAAGGCGACATGGCCGCCGGCCCGCTCCTCCTCGTGCAGCTCGCGCCCGCACCGCAGCAGCTCGGCCAGGTTGGTGACGGCGGCGAGCCGGTCGCGGTGGCGGGCCACCCGCTGCTCGGCGCCGTGGCGGCAGGCCGCCGCCAGCAGCTCGTCGACCGAACCGAAGTGGTAGAAGACCAGGGCCTGGTTGACCCCGGCCGAGGCCGCCACCGAACGGGCCGAGGTCTTGGCGATCCCCTGTGCGGCGAGGGTGCGCAGCGCGCCCTCCAGGAGCTTCGTCCGGGTGTCCGCCCCCGCCGCGCTCCCCGTCATGCCCGCGCCTCTTCGCGGACCGGGCGCAGACCGGCCCGTACGCCGTGGCGCAGGGCGTCGACATAGCGGGCGCGGAAGGTGCCCTCGTACCCGAACAGCGGGCCGAAGCGGCGGTTGGTCACCGCGACCCGGATGCGGAAGCGGCCCGTGGCGTCGTCGAAGGACTCCCGGACCTCGGCGTCGCCGCCGACCAGGTCCGGGACCCGCAGGTCGAAGGGGCCCTCGCGGAAGCGGTGCTCCCCGGACCGGATCAGCAGCGAGCCGTCGGGCTCCGCGGTCAGCCGCAGGTCGGTGGCCAGGTGCTGGTGGGTGCCGAGGTAGTCCAGTACGCAGGACCGCTCGGGGCTGTGCACCATCGTGGCGTCGAAGCGGCGCGGCCCGCCCGGCAGGGCGAAGGTCCGGACAAAGGTCACGGTCTCCCGGCCGTAGGAGTCGGTGTACGGCACGTTCTCGATGGTGAACGGGACATCGCGGCCGCTCCTCGGCACCAGGATGTTGCGCGTCGCGCCGAGCGCGAGGAACGGTTTCACGAACGCCCGACCGTGCCAGATACGGTCCATGGAACCGCGCCCCACGCACGCCTCGCCGCTCTCCAGCCCGACCGAGAAGCGGCGTCGCAGCTGGGGGTGGAGCCGCTCGAATTCGTCTCCCATCGCACGGGCGAATATCGACGTCACGGGCGCTCCAGACGGGCGAGGAGAGACGGGGTGGCGGCCGGGCGGCCGGGCGGTCTGCGCAGGCAGCGCCGGGCGGCGGGCGTGCGAGGGGACGGGGGCGCCAGCAGTGCGGCCAGGGCGGCCGGCAGCACCACCGCCGGGCCGAAGGGAAGGGCCACCGCCAGGAGGAGAATCCGTATCAGCACCTCCGCCAGGGCGTGCGCCAGCGAGCGAGCCGGGCTGATGTCGCGCTCGCACCACAGCCGCAGCCGGTCGAAGGACCAGGCGGTCGCCCACCCCATCAGCGGCCGGAACACCACCCGGTCCGCGACCGCGCCGAAGCGGCCCCAGCGGGTCCGGTAGTCGTAGCCGGTCAGGAAACGGATGCCGTCGGCGGTGGGGACGTAACGCCAGTAGCCGCTGCCCTCGGCCAGCAGCGACAGCCGCTCCGACGAGGCGAACCGCAGGGCGGAGACCCGCTCGCCGTCGGCCCGCTCCCGCTCGCCCGCGCTCGTCCCGGTCCCCGCCACGGTCAGGAAGGGCAGCACCCGGGTCGCGTACCGGAACCGCTGGGCGGAGCCCGCCGGGCCGGGCAGTGGGCTGATCTCGGTGAAGCGCAGATCCCACCGCTGATGGAGAGCGGGATCCTGGGTGCGATCCCACAGGCGCTCCGGATCGGTACGGATCAACGCCTCTATGTACAGCCCCAAACCTGCCCCCGGGTCGTCACTGGTGTTTGAGCGAGTGCTCAGGTCCTCCCGTGCGCCAGGACGCTACCAGAGGGTGTTGAGCAGTCGCTCAACACCCCCGAACGGCGGGCTCCGACGGGCGAAGGGACCGCTGCCGGGCTCGAATGGACGGGTGACGGCGCCCCCGGACGACTGCCTCGCCCGTAACGAGTGGATCTGCGGGGCCTACCTCTCCAGCCGCCGCGAGATCCTGGTGGACGCGGTGCTGCAACACCTCCAGCTGACGGCCGCCTCGGTCGCCATCGCCCTCCTGCTCGCCGTTCCCCTGGCGCTCGCCGCCCGCCGGTGGCGCTGGGCGGCCGGCCCGGTGCTCGGGCTGACGACGATCCTGTACACGATCCCGTCCCTGGCGATGTTCTCGCTCCTGCTGCCGTTGTACGGGCTCTCCGCCGCACTGGTGATCGCCGGGCTCGTCCTGTACTCCCTGACACTGCTCGTCCGCAACATCCTGGCCGGGCTCCGGGCCGTCCCCGAGGAGACCCGGCAGGCCGCGCGCGGCATGGGCTACGGGCCGCTGCGTCTGCTGCTCGCCGTGGAGCTGCCGCTCGCGCTGCCCGCCGCGATGGCCGGGCTGCGCATCGCCACGGTCTCCGCCGTCTCCCTGGTCACCGTCGGGGCGATCGTCGGCCACGGGGGGCTCGGCAACCTCATCTACTCCGGCATGAACACCTTCTTCAAGGCCCAGGTGCTCACCGCGTCCGTGCTGTGCGTCGTCATCGCCGTCGCCGCCGACCTGCTGCTCCTGGGACTGGGACGGCTGCTGACCCCCTGGACCCGGAGGCAGGCGTGAACACCCTCATCGACACCTGGTCCTGGCTCACCACCGTCGCCCACTGGTCCGGCCCCGACGGCGTCTGGAACCGGCTCGGCGAACACCTCTACCTCACCGCGGTCTGCCTGCTCATCAGCTGCCTGATCGCGCTGCCCGTCGCCCTGGTCCTGGGTCACCTCGGCAAGGGCGGCGCGCTCGCCGTCAACCTCTCCAACATCGGCCGGGCCGTGCCCACCTTCGCCGTGCTGGTCCTGCTGCTGCTCACCCCCATCGGCTCGTACGGCCAGTGGTCGACGATCATCGCGCTCGTCCTGTTCGCCGTACCGCCGCTCCTCACCAACGCCTACGTCGGGATGCGCGAGGTCGACCGGGACGTCGTCCGGGCCGCCCGGGGGATGGGAATGACCGGCCGCCAGCTGCTGCTGGGCGTGGAACTGCCGCTCGCCCTGCCCCTGATCCTCACCGGCGTGCGGATCGCCGCCGTGCAACTGGTCGCCACCGCCACCCTCGCCGCACTCGCGGGCGGCGGGGGAATGGGCCGGATCATCACCGCGGGGTTCAACCTCGCCTCCACCCCGCAGGTGGTGGCCGGGGCGATCCTGGTGGCCGCCTTCGCCCTCCTCGTCGAGAGCCTCTTCGAGGCCGGGCAGCGTCTCGCCCCGCAGCGCGGACGGCGGACCGCATGAGCCGCGCCCGCCGGGCCCTGGCCGCGCTGGCTCTCCTCGCCGCCACCGCCTGCGCCACGGGCCCGTCGCTGGAGAGTCAGGGCGAAGTCACCGCTCCGCCCGGCGACAGCAGGGAACTCACCGTCGGATCCGCCGGATTCACCGAGAGCGACCTGCTGGCCCAGATGTACGCCCTGCTCCTGGAGGACGCCGGATATTCCGCCGACATCATCTCCGTCACCAACCGGGAGATCTACGAACCCGCCCTGGAGAACGGCCAGATCGATGTCGTGCCGGAGTACGCGGCGACCTTCGCCGACTGGCTGAACGCCAAGGCCAACGGCGCCGACGCGCCGCCCGTCGGCTCACCCGACCTGGCCGCCACGATGAAGGCGCTCCGCACGCTCGCCGCCCCGCGCGGACTCACCGTGCTCGACCCCGGCCGGGCCGTCGACCAGAACGCCTTCGCGGTCACCGAGGCCTACGCGAAGGAGCACGGCCTGAAGACCCTCAGCGACCTCGGCGCCGCGAAACTGCCCGTACGGCTGGCGGCGGGCGACGAGTGCGTGCAGCGGCCCTACTGCGCCCCCGGCCTGCGCGAGACGTACGGCATCGACGTGGTCGCCGTCGACCCGAAGGGCGTCGGCACGACCCCCTCCAAGCAGGCGGTCCAGAGCGGTCAGGACCAGATGGTCCTGACCACCACGACCGACGCCACCCTCGACCAGTTCGGGCTGGTCCTGCTGGAGGACGACAAGAACCTCCAGAACGCGGACTACGTCGTCCCCGTCGTCAACCGCGCCCGCGCCGGGAGCTCCGGGGTGCGTGACGCCCTCGACCGGCTCAACACCGTGCTGACGACCGCCGATCTGGCGTCGATGAACGAACAGGTCGACAGCTGGCGCAGGCTGCCCGAGGACGTCGCGCGCACCTACCTGGAGTCGAAGAGGCTCCTCCCGGAGGACTGAACCGCCCCGAAACTCAGGAGGCGGTCGGGGCGGTCGGGGCGGGAGCCGCCGGGGGCCAGGGCACCTCGGCCAGCAGCGGCAGGACGTGCTCCTCCTCGTAGTCGAGGTGGGCGGTCAACTCCTGTGTCATCCGAGCCAGTTCTCCACGGAAGCGGTCCGGTTCCGCGATGGCCACGTCGGCCAGCAGTGCCGCGAGCGCCGACTGCACGGCCCCGATGGAGCGGTGCTCCTCCCGCAGCCGGCCGAAGACGTCCAGCAGGTGGGGGTGGTAGTCCTCCATCGCGGGGAACATGTGCCCGTCCTCGGCCGTGTGGTGGAACTCCAGCGCCTGGCAGAACGCCAGGCAGCGCTGCCGGATCTGCAGCCCGAGACCGGGTGCGGGGACTTCGCCCGTACCCGGGTGGGCGGCCCGCGCGGCGAAGTGCGCCTCCGTCTCGTCGTGCACGTGGCGCAGTTGGCCGCGCAGCCAGGTGTGCACCTCCACCAGCTTGTCGGCGAGCGAGGCGACCGGGGGAGCCGTCGCGTCGGGGTCGGGGAGTTCCAGCACCACGACCGGCAGCACCCGGTCCGTGGCGTCCTGGTATTCCGCGTACCCGGGCGCCTCGGCGACGACCCGGGTGAAGAGTTCGTCGCGCCGGGCCCCTTCGGCCGGCACGGCGAGGGACTCGAACTCCTCGTCCCCCAACTCCACCCGCACGGCGGGGTGGGCGAGGAGGTTGCGGTACCAGTCGGGGTGGAGCGGTGAGCCGAGGTTGGAGGCGACGACGAGGAGCCGGCGGCCGTCGCGGACGTAGCCGAGCGGCGTCGTGTGCTGCTTGCCGGAGCGCGCGCCGGTCGTCGTGAGCAGCAGGAGGTCAAAGCCCTCGAAGGGGCCGCCGACCCTCCCGCCGTTGGCACGGAACTCGGCGATGACGGACTGCTGGAAGGTCTGGGGCATGGAGGTTCTGGGTCTCCCAAAAGGAATGCGGGCAGGCGAGGGCCCCGGCGTCACGGAGTGCCCGTCGCGAGGCGTTCAAGGGCGGAGATGCTCAGAGGCAGGGGGCGATGAGTGGACTCACGGCGTCATCCCTGGAAGAAGGTGCTGGCTTGACTGCCGGCCGGCCCAGATCTCTTTGGCCGACGTCACGCTGCACGGAGAGCATGAGAACCCGGGCCGCTCGTCCCTGTCAACCTCAGGACGGGCACGTCGGGGTGGGGCAACGCGAGGGCGGGCAACGCGGGGAAAACGCGTTGCCCGCCCGTCGGAAGCCTGCGACGCTTCCGGCCATGCCCGCTGAACAACAGACCCTTTCGCCGCCGTCGCAGAGCCCTCGTACGCACAGCGTGGAGGCGCTCTTCTCGCACGGCCGCCTCGTCGCTATCCCTCGTAAGGAGGCCCGGCGGGAGCAGTTGCTCACGCACCTCGCCGACACGCTGTTCGAGCGCGAGCGCTCGTACACCGAGCGCGAGGTGAACGAGGCGCTGCTCACCGTCCACGAGGACTGTTCCGCGCTGCGCCGCTACCTCGTCGTGGCGGGGCTGCTGGTCCGGCCCCGGGACGGCAGCAGCTACCGCCGGGGCCGCTGACCAGCGCTGGAGACGGTCATGGCAACGGCCCGGTGGGCCGGGTCAGTTGAGGGTGTCGGGGTCCGGGCCGGTGCGCATGCCCCGGTCCAGTCCCGCGATGGTGTTCATCTCCTCGGCCGACAGCTCGAAGTCGAAGACGTCGATGTTCTGCCGGATCCGCTCGGGCGTGACGGACTTGGGGATCACGATGTTGCCGAGCTGGAGGTGCCAGCGCAACACCACCTGGGCCGGGGACTTGCCGTGCCGCTCCGCGACGGAGACCAGGGCCTCCTCCTTGAGGAGGGCGCCCTGGGCCAGCGGGCTCCAGGCCTCGGTGGCGATGCCGTGCTCGGCGTGGAAGGCGCGCAACTCGCCCTGCTGAAGGCCCGGGTGCAGCTCGATCTGGTTGACGGCGGGAACGAGCGAGCCCGTCTCCAGCAGCCGGCTCAGGTGGGCGGGCTGGAAGTTGGAGACGCCGGCCGCGCGGATCCGGCCGTCGGCGGCCAGCTTCTCCAGGGCGCGCCAGGACTCCGGGTACAGGTCGTGGGCGGGCGTCGGCCAGTGGATCAGGTACAGGTCGACGTGGTCGAGGCCGAGCTTGGCCAGGCTCGCGTCGAACGCGGCGAGCGTGGCCTCGTAGCCCTGGTCGGCGTTCCACAGCTTCGTGGTGATGAACAGCTCCTCGCGGGGGATCCCGGAGGCGGCCAGCGCGCGGCCCACGCCGGCCTCGTTGCCGTAGATCGCCGCGGTGTCGATGGACCGGTAGCCGGCCTCCAGCGCGGCGGAGACGGCCGCGGTGGTCTCGTCGTCGGGCACCTGGAAGACGCCGAAGCCGAGCTGGGGGATGGTCACGCCGTTGTTGAGCGTGACGGTGGGAACGGTGGACATGTGAGGGGCCTTCCGGTGGAACGGTGTACGCCGATATCGATGGCGTACGACGTTTACAAGCGCCCACAATAGTTGCGCACGCGGGTTATATGCAAACGCGGGCGAGTTGTCGTCGCCGTGCCTACGCGTCCGCCACCGAGTCGAACTCCACCTCTTCGCGCCCCACGCCCTGCGCATCGGCGTCCACCGACCGGCGCAGCGCCTCGTGGAGCTTCGCCGGAGTGAGCACTCCCAGGAACCGGGCCCCGTCCAGCACCGCCACCCACCCCGCGTCGTGCTGGAGCATCTCGCTGAACGCCTGCTTCAGTGGGGCGCCGACCGGCACCCACGCGTCCATCCGGCGGGCCAGCGTGCCCACGGTCTCCTGCTCCCCGGCGCCGCGCACCGCGTCCGCCGACACCCAGCCGTGCAGTTCGCCCGAGCCGTTCAGCACCACCGCCCAGCGGGCCCCCGCCGCCGTCAGCCGGGCTGCCGCCTCCCGGGCCGGCTCGTCCAGTCGGGCCACCGGCGGCTCCTCCAGGTCCTCCGGCTCGATCGCGGTGACCGACAGCCGCTTCAGCCCCCGGTCGGAGCCCACGAACCGGGCCACGTACGGGGTCGCCGGGGTGCCGAGCACGGCTGCCGGGGTGTCGAACTGCTCGATGCGCCCCTCCCCGTACACCGCGATCCGGTCACCCATGCGCACCGCTTCCTCGATGTCGTGCGTCACCATGAGCACTGTCTTGCGCACCCGCTGCTGGAGGGCCAGGAACTCGTTCTGCAGCCGCTCCCGCACCACCGGGTCCACCGCCCCGAACGGCTCGTCCATCAGCAGCACCGGTGGATCCGCCGCGAGCGCCCGGGCCACGCCCACCCGCTGCCGCTGGCCGCCGGAGAGCTGCGCGGGATAGCGCGAGCCGTACGTCTTCGGGTCCAGGCCGACCAGGTCCAGCAGCTCCGCCGCCCGCTCCCGAGCGCGGGACCGCTTCCAGCCGACCAGCGCCGGGACGGTCGCGGTGTTGTCCAGGACCGTGCGGTGCGGGAAAAGGCCGACCTGCTGGATCACATAGCCGATCCGGCGGCGCAGCTTCACCGGATCGACCCCGGCGATGTCCTCGCCGTCCACCAGGATCCGGCCCGAGGTCGGCTCGATCAGCCGGTTCACCATCATCATCGTGGTCGTCTTGCCGCAGCCGGAGGGCCCCACCAGGGTCACCAGCTCGCCCTCCGCCACCTCGAAGGACAGCCCGTCGACCGCCGTCGTCCCGTCCGGATAGACCTTGCCTACCTGCTCGAACCGGATCATGTCTGCACGCTAGGAGCGCCCCGGGCGCACCGCACACGGGCCGGGACCGTCCGGGGCACGGCTCTTGAGGCCGCACGGGTACGGTTCGCGGTCGTACGGGCGCGGGAACCGCGGTCGTGGGGGCGTGCCCCCTTCGCCGGACCGGTGCGGTCATGTGCTGGACTGGCGCTTTCGCCCGGATCGGCCAGCACCCCGGATCAGGAGTTCCCGTGAGCAGTTACCGGCAGCCCGGCGTCGTCCTCACCGACCGCCGCTTCACCGTGTCCCTCGACCACAGCGACCCCGGCGGCGAGCAGATCGAGGTCTACGGCCGGGAAGCGGTCGCCGCCTCCCGCGCCGGCGAGGAACTGCCCTGGCTGGTCTATCTGGAGGGCGGCCCCGGGTTCGGCGCCCGCCGGTTCGTCGGCACGGAGGCCTGGCTCGGCCGCGCGCTGAGCGAGTTCCGGGTGCTCCTCCTCGACCAGCGGGGGACCGGCCTCTCCACCCCGGCCAACCGGCAGACCCTGCCGCTGCGCGGAGGCCCGCGCGAGCAGGCCGACTACCTCGCCCACTTCCGCTCCGACTCCATCGTCCGCGACTGCGAACTGATCCGGCCGCAGCTCACCGGCGGGGCGCCCTGGACGGTCCTCGGCCAGTCCTTCGGCGGCTTCTGCGCCGTCCGCTATCTCTCCGCCGCCCCGGAGGGGCTGAAGGAGGTCCTGATCACCGGCGGACTGCCCTCCCTGGACGCGCACGCGGACGACGTCTACCGGGCCGCATACCCGCGCATCGAGCGGAAGGTCGCCGCGCACTACGCCCGCTATCCGCAGGACGTCGAGCGCGCCCGCGCCATCGCCGCGCACCTCGCCAGACACCGGCCCGAGAGCGCCGGACACCGGCTCACCCCCGAGGGCTTCCAGTCGCTCGGCATCATGCTCGGCGTCGGCAACGGCAGCCACCAGCTCCACTACCTGCTGGAGAACGCGTTCGTCCGCACCCCGGGCGCCACCGAACTCTCCGACGCCTTCCAGGAAGCGATGCGCACCGCCGCCTCCTTCGCCGGGCACCCGCTGTACGCCCTGCTGCACGAGGCCATCTACGGGCAGGGCGAGCGCGCCACCGCCTGGGCCGCCGAGCGCGTACGGGCGGAGTTCCCGCAGTTCGACGCGGCGACCGCGCTGAAGGGCGACGGGCCGCTCCTCTTCACCGGCGAGACCATCCACCCCTGGCACTTCGACGTCGACCCGGCGCTGCGCCCGCTGCGCGAGACCGCCGAACTGCTGGCGCAGCGCACCGACTGGCCGGTGCTGTACGACCCCGAGCGGCTCGCCGCCAACGAGGTCCCGGTCGCGGCGGCCGTCTACCACGACGACATGTACGTCGACACCGCGGACTCGCTGCGCACAGCGGCGGCGATCCGAGGGCTGCGGACCTGGGTGACGAACGAATACGAGCACGACGGGGTGCGGGCGGGCGGCCCCCGGGTCCTGGACCGGCTGCTGGCCCTGGTGCGCGACGAGGCCTGACCGGTCGGGTCCCACGCGCCCGCCCGGTGGGCCGGCCCGATCCGGGACCGCTCCGGGCCCCGTCCGCGACCGCCACCTCGGCCGGTCACGGACCGGCCGGGCCCGCCGGATCAGCGCTGGAGTTCCTCCAGCGTGGCGTCCAGGTCGTCGGCGGAACGCGGGGCGCGGTTGTACGGCAGCTTCGAGAGGACCGCCGCCATGCCGCAGGTGTTGCTGAGCGCCGAATACACCAGGCCCGTGCCGACGCCCGCCGACAGCCAGCGCGCCGCCGGGAAACGGATACCGGCCACCAGTCCCGCCACCACCAGCGAACCCGCCGCGAGCCGCACCTGACGCTCCATGGGCCACGTGGTGCGCGCACCCTCGGGGCGGTCCAGGCCGCGGCCGTCGCCCTCCCAGGCCGACGTGCCGCCGGTCAGCGTCACGGCCTCGATGTCCGCGCCCGCGAGGATCTCGCAGGCCCGCGTGGACCGGACCCCGGAAGCGCACACCACCAGCAGTGAACCGCGCGCGGAGGCGGACTTGAGCGCGGGCAGCGCGTCCGGCAGCTTGTCGAGCGGGATGTTCAGGGCGCCGGGAACATGCCCGGCGGCGTACTCGCCCGGAGCCCGTACGTCGATGACGGTGAACTCCTCCAGACGGGCTGCGGCCTGGGCGGGGGAGAGGGATGCGGGGCTGGTCACGAGCGGATTTCCTTTCGTTCGCCGGACTCCAGCGTCGCACGCCCGCCGCCGGAGCCGGGGGTAGCCTGCCCGTATGACGCCGCAGCGACTCGAACCGATGCCCGTCGACTGGCAGCGCGCCCTGGCCGTGGTCGCCCACCCCGACGACCTGGAGTACGGGGCGGCCGCCGCCGTGGCCGAGTGGACCGACGGCGGCCGCGAGGTCGTCTACCTCCTCGCGAGCCGCGGCGAGGCCGGGATCGACACCCTGCCGCCCGAGGAGTGCGCACCGGTGCGCGAGCGGGAGCAGCGGGCCAGCGCCGCCGTCGTCGGCGTGCGGACCGTGGAGTTCCTGGACCACCGCGACGGCGTGATCGAATACGGCACCGGGCTGCGCCGCGACATCGCCGCGGCCATCCGCCGGCACCGCCCCGAACTGGTGGTCACCCTCAACCACCGGGACACCTGGGGCGGGGTCGCCTGGAACACCCCCGACCACCGGGCGGTCGGGCGCGCCACGCTGGACGCGGTCGCTGACGCGGGCAACCGCTGGATCTTCCCCGAACTCACCGAACAGGGACTCCAGCCGTGGGACGGGGTGCGCTGGACCGCCGTGGCGGGCAGCGACCGGCCCACCCACGCGGTCGACGCGACGGCCGGTCTCGAACGCTCGGTCCAATCGCTGCTGGAGCACCGCACGTACATCGAGGCGCTGACACAGGAGGACCCGGAGCGGTACTGCCGGACCTTCCTGACGGGCATGGTGGAGGCCGCAGCCGAGCAGTTCGACGGCCGGCCGGCGGTCACCTTCGAGGTCCTCGCGCACTGAGCCCGGCGGTTTCGGCCGCATTGACAAACCGGCTTGCCGATTCTGCAATGGCCGGATGAAGGAACACGACCGGGACGACCCGGAACTGGAGTCCGTCCTCTCCGGCGTCGGCCCCCGCCTGCGCCGGCTGCGCAAGGACCGCGGGGTCACCCTCGCCGCCCTCTCGGCCGCCACCGGCATCTCTGTCTCCACGCTCTCCCGGCTGGAGTCCGGCGGACGTCGCCCCAGCCTCGAACTGATGCTGCCGATCGCCCGCGCCCACGAGGTGCCGCTCGACGACCTCGTGGGCGCCGCACCGGTCGGCGACCCGCGGGTGCGGGCCAAGCCGATCGTGCAGCACGGCCGCACCATGCTGCCGCTGACCGCCCGGCCGGGCGGCCTCCAGGCGTACAAGCTGATCCAGGAGCCGGGCGGCGCCGGCCCGCCGGAACAGCGCACGCACGAGGGGTACGAGTGGCTGTTCGTGCTCTCCGGGAAACTGCGGCTGCTGCTGGCCGAACACGATCTGGTGCTGGAGCCGGGGGAGGCCGCCGAGTTCGACACCCGGCTGCCGCACTGGTTCGGCCCGGCCGAGGACGAGACGGTGGAGTTCCTGAGCCTCTTCGGCCCGCAGGGCGAGCGCATGCACGTACGGGCGAAGCCCAAGCGCGCCTGAGCCCCTGCAGCGCCCCGGGGGCGGGGCAGGGGTGTTCCCAGACCGGCAAGCGACCGCTTAGTATGCGGCGCAGCAGTGGTAATGCCGACCGCTCCGGCGGTTGACGCCGACAGTGTTGTGGAGGCCCCTCATGCAGGCATGGCGAGTGCACCGGAACGGCGAGCCGGGCGAGGTGATGCGGCTGGAGGAGACGGACCGGCCCACGCCCGGCGACGGGCAGGTGCTCGTCGAGGTCCGCGCGGCGAACGTCAACTTCCCCGACGCCCTGCTCTGCCGGGGCCAGTACCAGGTGCGGCCGCCGCTGCCGTTCACCCCGGGCGTCGAGGTGTGCGGCGTTACCGGGGACGGGCGGCGGGTCCTCGCCACCCCGGCCCTGCCCCACGGCGGCTTCGCCGACTACGTGGTCGCGGACGAGGCTGCCCTGCTGCCCGCCCCCGACGCCCTGGACGACGCCGAAGCGGCCGCTCTGCACATCGGCTACCAGACCGGCTGGTTCGGCCTGCACCGCCGCGCGAACCTCCAGCCCGGCGAGACCCTCCTCGTCCACGCGGCGGCCGGCGGCGTCGGCAGCGCGGCCGTCCAGCTCGGCAAGGCCGCGGGCGCGAAGGTCGTCGGCGTCGTCGGCGGCCCGGAGAAGGCGGCCGTCGCCCGCGAGCTCGGCTGCGACCTGGTCATCGACCGGCGCACCGAGGACATCGTCGCCGCCGTGAAGGAAGCCACCGGCGGGCGCGGCGCGGACGTCGTCTACGACCCGGTCGGCGGCGACGCGTACGCCAAGTCCACCAAGTGCGTCGCCTTCGAGGGCCGCATCCTCGTCGTCGGCTTCGCCAGCGGCGTCATTCCCACGCCGGGCCTCAACCACGCCCTGGTGAAGAACTACTCCGTCGTCGGACTGCACTGGGGCCTCTACAACACCAAGGACCCGGCCGCCGTCCGCGCCTGCCACGACGAGCTGACCAAGCTCGCCGACCAGGGCATCGTCAAACCCCTGGTCAGTGAGCGTGTCGCGATGGCCGGAGCGGCCGACGCCGTCCAGCGCGTCGCCGACGGCACCAGCACCGGCCGCATCGTCGTCCTGCCCGGAGGCGCCCGATGAGCCCCGCAGCCGACGCCGCCGAGATCCGCCGCCGTACCCGCGAGCTGCTCGCCGCGCATCCGCCCGCCACCACCGACCGCACCGACTTCCTCAAGGCCCGTTTCGACGCCGGCCTCGCCTGGGTCCACTACCCGGTCGGCCTCGGCGGACTCGACGCGCCCCGCTCCCTCCAGCAGGTCGCCGATACCGAACTCGCCGCCGCCGACGCGCCCGACAACGACCCGCGCCGCATCGGCATCGGCCTCGGCATGGCCGCCCCCACCATCCTCGGCTTCGGCACCGACGAGCAGAAGCACCGCTTCCTGCGTCCCCTGTGGGTCGGCGAGGAGGTCTGGTGCCAGCTCTTCAGCGAACCCGGCGCCGGATCCGACCTCGCGGCGCTGGCCACCCGTGCCGTGAGGGACGGGGCCGGTGACTGGATCGTCGACGGGCAGAAGGTCTGGACGTCCAGCGCCCACCTGGCCCGCTGGGCGATCCTCATCGCCCGCACCGACCCGGACCTGCCCAAGCACCGCGGCATCAGCTACTTCATCTGCGACATGACCGACCCCGGCGTCGAGGTCCGGCCGCTGCGCCAGATCACCGGCGAGGCCGAGTTCAACGAGGTCTTCCTCACCGGCGTACGCATCCCGGACAGCCACCGGCTCGGACCCGTCGGCGAGGGGTGGAAGGTCGCCCAGACGACCCTGATGAACGAGCGCGTCTCCATCGGCGGCTCCCGCATCCCCCGCGAGGGCGGCATGATCGGCCCGGTCGCGACGACCTGGCGCGAACGCCCCGAACTGCGCACCCCCGACACCCACCAGCGACTGCTGACCCTCTGGGTGGAGGCCGAGGTCGCCCGGCTCACCGGCGAGCGGCTGCGCCAGCAACTCGTCGCCGGACAGCCGGGCCCCGAGGGCTCGGGCATGAAGCTCGCCTTCGCCCGGCTCAACCAGGAGATCAGCGGCCTGGAGGTCGAACTGCTCGGGGACGAGGGGCTGTTGTACAGCGACTGGACGATGGTCCGTCCGGAGCTGGTCGACTTCACCGGACGGGACGCCGGCTACCGCTATCTGCGCTCCAAGGGCAACTCCATCGAGGGCGGCACCAGCGAGGTCCTGCTGAACATCGTGGCCGAGCGCGTCCTCGGCCTGCCCGCCGAACCCCGCAACGACAAGGACGTCGCCTGGAAGGACCTGAGCCGATGACCGCGCCCGCCCAGCCCCCCGCCACCCCCGACCTGCTCTACTCGCAGGACGAGGAGGACCTGCGCTCCGCCGTGCGCGCCCTCCTCGCCGACCGGGCCGACGCGCCGACGGTGATCGCGGCGACCGAGTCCGACACGCCGTACGACCCGCGGCTGTGGTCCTCGCTCGCCACCGGCATCGGCGCGGCCGGACTCCTCGTCCCCGAGAAGCTCGGCGGCCAGGGCGCGTCCCACCGTGAGGCCGCCGTGGTCCTGGAGGAGCTGGGCCGCAGCGTCGCCCCCGCCCCGTACCTGACCAGCTCCGTCGTGGCGACCGAGACTCTGCTCGCGCTGGGCGCGGAAGCCGGCCCGGCCGCCACGCTCCTGGGCGAACTGGCCTCGGGCGCCCGTACGGCCGTGCTCGCGGTGCCCTTCGCGACCCCACCCGCCGGGGCGGACGCGGCCATCGCCGCGCCGGCCGGGACGGTGAGCGGCGTCGCCGACGCGGCGGCCGCCGACGTGCTGCTGGTGCCGACCGCCGAAGGTCTGTACGCGGTCGAGGCGTCGGGCCCCGGGGTCGCCGTCCAGCCCCTCGTCCCGCTCGACCTGACCCGCCCGCTCGCCGCCGTCACCCTGGCGAGCACGACCGGGACCCTGCTGGCCGACGCGGGCGCGAGCGCCGCCGCCGTACGGCGCGGACTGCTGGCCGGAGCCGGGCTGCTCGCCTCCGAACAGCTCGGGATCGCCGAGTGGTGCCTGACCGAGACGGTCCGCCACACCCGCGAACGCCATCAGTTCAACCGGCCCGTGGGTTCCTTCCAGTCGCTCAAGCACCGGATGGCGCAGCTCTGGCTGGAGGTCGTCTCCGCCCGCGCAGCCGCCCGCAACGCCGCCGACGCGCTGGCCACCGGCAGCCCCGACGCCCCGCTCGCGGTCGCGGTGGCCCAGGCCTACTGCTCGGGCGTCGCGGTCCACGCCGCCGAGGAGTGCGTCCAGTTGCACGGCGGGATCGGCATGACCTGGGAACACCCCGCCCACCTGTACCTCAAGCGCGCCAAGGCCGACTCGATCGCGTACGGCACGGCGGGCGGCCACCGCCTGGCCGTGGCGGAACTGGCGGAGCTGCCGGCGCCGTAGGCATCCGCCCGGACCGCATCCGGCCCCGGAAACCATTCGCGTCCGTCGCGGCGGGTTTCCGGGGCCGTCCGCGTGCCCTCGGGCGGGCTCCTCCGTCGCATCCTCGCTCACCGGAGGGCGGGTGGCGCCGAACCAGCGTTCACTGCGGGCCATGTGCGCGGCCGCCGCGCTCGCCGCGGCGGCCGGATCGCAGGGGTGCCGCCGCCGCGATCACCGGTCGAAGAGGGGCGACGACAGAGCGTGCTGTTTAATTGCGTACTGCTCGCAATTACAGTCGATCTTGAACAGGGATGTGCAGAGTATGACGGCCCGATCGATACGGGTGGCGGTCGCCGCCACACTGGTGACCGCCCTCTCCCTGACCGCGGCAGCCTGCTCGAACCCGGACAGCGACAAAAGCGGATCCGGGCCGGGCTCCACCTCGGCCGTCGTCGGCATCGCCTACGAGCCCGACAGCCTGAGCCCGCTGCTCGGCTACGGCAAGGACGGCAACTCCAAGATCTTCGACGGGCTGCTCGCCCTGGACGCGGACATGAAGCTCCGCCCCGCCCTCGCCGCCGAACTCCCCGAGGTCAGCGCCGACGGACTGACGTACACCTACAAGCTGCGCCAGGGCGTGAAGTTCAGCGACGGCAAGGCGTTCGGTGCCAAGGACGTCGTCTTCACCTACCGCACCATCCTCGACGAGAAGACCAACAATCCCTCCCGCACCGAGCTGGACGCCGTCGAGGACGTCACGGCGAAGGGCGAGGACACGGTCGTCTTCACCCTCAAGTACCCCTACGCGCCGTTCGCCCAGCGCACCGTCCTGCCCATCGCCCCCGAGCACATCGCGGGCGAGCAGGACGTCAATACCGGGGCCTTCACCACCCGCCCCATCGGCACCGGGCCCTACGTCCTCAGCAAGTGGTCCAAGGGCGAGAAGCTCAGCTTCACCGCCAACCCCGACTACTGGGGCGGCGAGCCGGAGGTGAAGAAGTTCACCATGGCGATCATCAAGGACGACGACGTACGCGCCACCCGGCTGCGCTCCGGCGACCTCGACGGCGCGATCCTGCCGCCCAACCTCGCCAAGGGCTTCGCGAACGACGAGCGCAGGAAGACGTACGCCGCGAACAGCTACGACTACCGCACGGTGACCCTCCCGACCCACAACAAGGTCGCCGGGGACACCGCCGTGCGCCGCGCCCTCGACGTCGCCGTCGACCGCGAGACCATGGTGAAGGCCATCCTCAACGGTGACGGCAAGCCCGCCTACGGCCCTGTCCCGACCGACAGCGAGTGGTTCACCAAGGGCACCGAGCGTCCGCACGACCTCGCCGCCGCGAAGAAGATCCTGGACGAGGCCGGCTGGGAGCCCGGCAAGGACGGCGTCCGGGTCAAGGACGGCGTCCGCGCCGCCTTCCCGCTCTGGTACCTCACCGGCGACAAGCTCCGCCAGGAGCACGCCCTCGCCTACGCCTCCGACGCCAAGAAGGCCGGCATCGCCATCACGGCCGAGGCCGGCACCTGGGAGGTCATCGAACCCCGGATGAAGCACGACGCCGTGCTCGCGGGCGGCGGCTCCCCGGCCGACCCCGACTTCGACCAGTACACCCTGCTGAAGTCCTCCCTCGCCGGCGACGGCTTCAACAACATGGCCTGGTACGACAACAAGGCCGTCGACACCGCGATCGAGGCAGGGCGCAAGAGCGGTGACAAGGCCGATCGGAAGAAGGCGTACGACACCGTCCAGCGCGAGCTGGTGAAGAACCCGGGCTACACCTTCCTCACCCACATCGACCACCTCTACGTCGTCGACGACCGCTTCGGCCCCCTCACCACCCAGGTCGAGCCGCACGACCACGGGCTGGCCTCCGGCCCCTGGTGGAACGTCGAGAAGTGGTCCACCGAGGGCGCCGGGAGCTCGAAGAAGTGAGCCGACGCCTCCCCTGGGGGCCGATGGCGAGGATGGCGGGACGGCGGGCCCTGTTCGCCGTCCCCGTCCTCGGCGTCGTCACCTTCGGCGTCTTCGCCGTCGCCGCCGCGTCCCCCTTCGACCCCGTCAAGGCGTACGCGGGCACCGCCGGGCTCACCGCGTCGCAGGAGAACCTCGACCAGCTGCGGGCCAACCTCGGCGTCGACCAGCCGCTCGTCGCCCGCTGGTGGGACTGGCTGACCTCCGCCCTCCAGGGCGACTTCGGCGACTCCAGCGTGATGCGCCAGCCGGTCGCCGACGTCATCGCGGAGCGCATGGGCTGGTCCGTCCTGCTCGCCGCCACCGCCTTCCTGATCGCGATCCTGCTCGGCACCGGCCTCGGCGTCCTCGCCGCCCGCCGGCCCGGCGGCTGGCTCGACCGCTGCGTCAGCTCCGTCGCCTACACCCTGGAAGCCGCCCCCGCCTTCTGGCTCGGCCTCCTCGCCATCTGGTTCTTCGCCCTGAAGCTCGACGTCCTCCCGGCCGGCGGGCTCACCGACGCCGCCAGCGACCTCATCACCTTCGGCCAGGTCGCCTCGCACCTCGTGCTGCCCGCGGCGGTCCTCGGGATCTCCCAGCTGCCGTGGTTCTTCCTGTACGTACGCCAGGGGGTCGCCGACGCCATCGCCGAGGACCCGGTCCGCGGCGCCCGTGCCCGGGGACTGAGCGAACGCACCGTGCTCCTCGGCCACGCCCTGCGCTCCGGGATGCTGCCGATGCTCACCCTGATCGGCTCCCGCGTCCCCGAACTCATCACCGGCGCCCTGCTCGTGGAGACGGTCTTCAGCTGGCCCGGCATCGCCGCGGCCACCGTCGAGGCCGCCACCTCGGTGGACTTCTCCCTGCTCGCCGCGCTCACGGTGCTCGCCACCGCCGCCGTTTTGCTCGGCAATCTGCTCTCCGACCTCCTCTACGGACTCGCCGACCCCCGGGTGGCCTTCGATGGCTGAGACCGCACTCGCCCGGCCGGGCCTCACCACGCGCCGCGTCCGGGTCGTCACCTCGGCCGTGATCGTCGCCGCCGTCGCCCTGGCCGTCCTCGTCGTCCCGCCGCTGACCCAGCTCGACCAGCAGGCCGTCGACCTGGCCAACAAGCTCCACCCGCCGTCCTGGTCCCACCCCTTCGGCACCGACGACGTCGGCCGCGACCTCCTGCTGCGCTGCGTCTACGGCCTGCGCGTCTCGCTGCTCGTCGGCCTGGTCGCGGCCCTCACCGCCACTGTCATCGGCACCGCGATCGGGGCGCTCGCCGGGGCGTTCGGCGGCTGGACCGACCGGATCGTGATGCGGGTCGTCGACGCCCTGTCCTCCATCCCGCATCTGCTGCTGGGCATCTTCATCGTCGCGATGTTCCGGCCCGGCGTCTGGCCGGTGATCATCTCGGTCGCCCTGACGCACTGGATCTCCACCGCCCGGATCGTCCGCTCCGAAGTCCTCTCCCTGCGCTCGCGCCCCTTCATCGACGCGGCCGTCTCCGGCGGCGCCTCCCGCACCCGGGTCATCGCACGCCACCTGCTGCCCGGCGTGCTCCCGCAGGCCGCTCTGGCCGCCGTGCTGATGGTGCCGCACGCCATGTGGCACGAGTCGGCGCTGTCCTTCCTCGGGCTCGGGCTCCCGGCCCATCAGGCGAGCCTCGGCAACCTCGTCCAGTCCGCGCGCGGTTCGCTGCTCGCGGGGGACTGGTGGCCGACCCTCTTCCCCGGCCTCTTCCTGATCATCCCGACCCTCGCGCTGGCCGGTCTCGCCGGAGCCTGGCGCGACCGGATCAACCCGCGCCGGAAATCGGAGCTGATGCTGTGACCGCCGACCGAGCCACCGCCTCGTCAGGCCGTGACGTCCCCGTCCTCGACGTCCGGGACCTCTCCGTCCGCTTCCGGATGCGCGGCGGCCGGGACATCGCCGCCGTCACCGACGCCCGCTTCTCCGTCGCGCCGGGGGAGTGCCTGGCCCTGGTCGGCGAGAGCGGCTGCGGCAAGTCCGTGCTGGCCTCCGCCCTGCTCGGGCTGCTCCCCGCCAACGCGGCCACCACCGGCAGCGCCGTCCTCGGCGGGGACACGGACCTGCTCACCGCCGGCGAGCGCACCCTCGCCCGCACCGTACGGGGACGGCGCATCGGCCTCGTACCGCAGAGCCCCGCCGCCCACCTCACCCCCGTGCGCACGGTGCGCGCCCAACTGGAGGAGAGCCTGCGCGAGCTGACCGGGGTGCGGCGGAGCGCCCTGCCCGAGGCGGCCCTGGCCGCGGCCGCCCGCGCCTCGTTCCCCGCCGACCACCTCGACCGCTACCCGCACGAGCTCTCCGGCGGTCTCGCCCAGCGCGCCGCGACCGCCCTCGCCCTGATCGGCGACGCCCCGCTGCTCCTCGCCGACGAACCGACCACCGGGCTCGACCGGGACCTCGTCGAGCGGACGGTGGACGAACTGCGCCGCCACACCGACGAGGGCCGGGCGCTGCTGATCATCACCCACGACCTGGCCGCCGCCGAACGGATCGCGGACCGGGTCGCCGTGATGTACGCGGGACGGATCGTCGAGATCGCGGAGGCGGCCCTCTTCTTCGGCGAACCCGGCCCCCGCCACCCGTACGCCAAGGGCCTCCTGGCGGCCCTGCCCGAGCGGGACTTCACCCCGATTCCCGGGATGCCGCCGGAGCTGGGGGCGCTGCCCGAGGGCTGTGCCTTCGCCGACCGCTGCGCGTACGCCGACGCCCGCTGCACGGGCGAACGCCCGGCCTTCACGGCGGGCCTGGCCTGCCACCACGCGCCGACCGCCAGGGCGCACCCCTCCAAGGAGGCAGCCGATGCTTGAGCTGACCCGGATCACCGCCGGCTACGACCGCCGCGACCCCGTCGTCCGCGAGGTGTCCCTCGACGTCGCGGCGGGCGAGGCGGTCGGGCTGCTGGGCCCCAGCGGCTGCGGCAAGTCCACCCTGGCCAAGGTCGCCGCCCTCCTGCACCGCCCGGACGCCGGAACCATGACCCTGGACGGCACGGTGATACGCGGCTGGCGGCACCGCGCCCCGCAGGAGCAGCGCACGGCGATCGGCGTCGTCTTCCAGCAGCCCCGGCTCTCCGCCGACCCCCGCCTCAGCCTGCGCGAGCTGATCGCCCAGCCGCTGCGGTCCACCGGCCGCCGCCGTGACGTCTCCGAGCGGGTGGCGGAACTCGCCGCGCTGGTCGGCCTCTCCGGCGAGCTGCTGGAGCGCCGCCCGCACGCGGTGAGCGACGGCCAGCTCCAGCGCGCCTGCCTGGCGCGGGCCCTGGTGCTGCGGCCCCGGCTGCTGATCTGCGACGAGATGACCGCGATGCTCGACGCGTCCACCACGGCCGCCCTGGTCGCCGTCGTCGAGCGCTACCGCGCCGGGTCCTCGGCGGCCCTGCTGGCCGTCGGCCACGACCGGGTGCTGCTGGAGCGCTGGTGCGACCGTACGGTCCGATGGGGCGAGTGCCAGGCCGAGAAGGCGCCGGCCGGGTGACGGTTCCCGGCCGGTGCCTTCCCGGTACCCTGCCGGTCTACGCCTTGCCGAAGGCGATCAGCGTGCCCTCGGCGGAGGGGACGAAGAGGCGGCCCCCCCGGACGTGGCGATGCCGGGAACGACGAAGCCGCGCACGTCGTCCTCCACGTAGACATGGCCGCCCGCCACCAGGTGCACGGTGGCGGCCTCGTCAGAGCTGGTGGCGGACCCCGGCCTCCTGCTGGGCCTCGGTGAGCTGCTCGCGCAGGTCGCCCTCGATGGACTCACGCGCCTTTCCACGGCGGAAGAGGGGGAGCACGGTGCGCTGTTTCCCGTCCTCGACGAGCAGGGCGAGCCCGCCGTAGAGCGCGAAGACGCCGATGCCGAGGCCGGCCCAGCCCGCCGCGGTCTGGAAGGCGTTCCCCAGGCCCGCCTCGTAGAGGCCGGTGAGGGCGAACCGCACCGCGGTGAGGGTGAGGAGGACGGCGAACAGGGGCTTGGACTGCACGGCCGCCCCGGCCAGTGCGAGCACGAAGGGGACGAGCGCCAGGAGGAAGACGGCCTGGGCCACCACCGGCTCGCCGGGCGGGGAGTCCAGGGAGGTCACGCTCGTTCCGGCCCAGGCGGCGCCGAGCAGCAGCAGCGCCGTGCCGGCCCCGGCGTCACGGGCCAGGAAGGCGAAGACTCCGCCCACGAGTTGGAGCGGAACGACGAAGATGAGGACGAGGAGCAGAAGGATGCTGCTCTGCGCGGCCGGTACCCAGCCGAGTTGGAGGGAGGACAGAACCGTGCTGCCCATGCCGAGGGCGAAGAAGCCCAGCGGCAGCGGGCTGGCGATCGGGCGCAGCACGATCCGCGTCACGGCGTCGGCCGTCAGCGGCTCTGAAGGGCTGGTCGGGCTGGATTCCTGAGTCACCGCGCAAGCGTACGAGTTCCGGACCGCTCGGTGGTCACCGCCGTGGGTCGCGGTCGATCGGGTGCGGGCGCGCGGACCGACCGCCCCGGCCGCAGCCGGGGTCGGGGGCGCGTCCGGCCGTCCGGTACCCGGACCGTCAGGGGGACAGCGAGTCGACGACCACGGAGGCCGCTTCGGCGATCAGCCTGTCGTCCGGCTCGGCGTCCTTCGTGGCGCGGTGCGACAGGATGGCGATCACGATGGGGGCGGAGTCCGGCGGCCACACCACGGCGATGTCGTTGCGGGCCCCGTAGTAGCTCCCGGTTCCGGTCTTGTCGCCCACGACCCAGTTCTCGGGCACACCCGCCTTGATCACCGCGTCCCCGGTGGTGTTGGTCCGCAGCCACTTCGTCAACTGCGCCCGTTCGGGTGCGGGCAGGGCCTTGCCCAGGACGAACGCCCGCAGATCCTTGGCCAGCGCCCGAGGCGTGGACGTGTCCCTCTCCTCCCCGGGCACCCAGCGGCTCAGTTCCGGCTCCTCCCGGTCCATCCGCGTGACGTCGTCGCCCAGCTTCTCCAGCGCGGCGTCCAGGCCCTCGGGCCCGCCGACGTGGTCGAAGAGGAGGTTGGCCGCGGTGTTGTCGCTGTAGCGCACGGAGGCGTCGCACAGCTCCTTGAGCGTCATGCCGGTGTCCACGTGCTTCTCGGTCACCGGAGAGTTGGCGACCAGGTCTTCGCGGGTGTAGGTCACCCGCTTGTCGAGGCCGTCCATGGAGTAGGTGCTCAGGACGACCCCGGCCTGGAGCGCCTTGAAGGTCGAGTTGTAGGCGAAGCGGGCCCGGTCGTTGTGGGTCACCTCGCGTCCGGTGCCGGTGTCGATCGCGTACACGCCCAGCCGCGCGTCGAATTTCCGCTCCAGCTTCTTGAAGTCGCCGGTGTACGGCTTCGCGGCGGCAGCGGAGGCCGGCGTACTCGCGACGGGCTTGGCGGACGTGGGCGGCGTGCCGGAGTCGTTCTGCCCGCAGGCCACCAGAGGCACGAGGGACAGTGCGGCGACCACACCGGCGACGGCGGTCCTGACGCGGGGGTGATGCATGGGCGAAACCTCCTGGCGCTCCGGACCGGAGCGCATCGGGGACGGGGCTGCACGGCTCCGTCCCGGTACGTGGTCGTGCGTGCCGAAGTCACCTTCGTCCCCCGTCGGCCATGCGGTCCAATACGTTCGCGCGCGTTTCCATGCCGAAATCGCATAGGCTGCGGCGCGTGGATCTGGTCGGAGCATGTCGGGCGTTCGTCAGCGTCAGCGAGTACGGCGGCTTCACCGACGGGGCGGCCGCCGCGGGGATGTCCCAGTCAGTGGCGAGCCGCCGGGTCGCGGCGCTGGAGGAGCGCTTCGGCGAGCAGCTGTTCGAGCGCACATCCCGGCGGGCGGTGCTCACCCCCTTCGGGCGCGACATGCTGCCCGCCGCCAGGCAGCTCCTCCAGGCCGCCGACGTCCTGCTGGACGAGGCCGAAGCCGTCAAGCACAAGCCCTGGCGGCTGGCCGTCCCCGACACCTGCTCCGGCTCCGCCCTGGCGCGCCTGGTCGCCGAGGCGCGGGGGCACGGTGTCCGGCTCGACCTCCGGACCGCCGGGCCGGCGCGGCGCAGGGAACTCCTCCACGCACACCAGGTGCGCGCCGCCCTGCTCGCCGTGCCCGCGGGGGAGGCGCCCTGGTCCGTGCCGCTGGGGCTGGCCGGGGCGCGGGACAGCGGGGTGCGACGGATCTACGTCGAGACACTGCGGCTCGGCCGGGCCTCCTCCGGGCCGGCCCGCCGCGTCTGGATCCAGCCGGAGGACGACGTGCCGCACATCCGCGACCCGCTGACCCGGCTGCGGGACGCGGCGGGCCTGCGGCCCGCGCAGGTGCTCGCCGCACCCGATCTGACGGCCGCCGCCGCCGAAGTCCTCTGGTCCGAAGACCTGTTGCTGTGCTCCCGGGCCCAGGCGGCGGAACTCGCCCTGGCCTGGCACCCCATCGGTGAGATGGAGCTGCGCCGGGGCTACGCTCTCACGGTCGTGGCGGACGGCAACCCCCTGCCCATGGAAGCGCGCCTGGGCGAGGCCATAGCCCGCTGCCTCGGCGCGGACGACCCGGCCGGTACCGAGGGAGGGAGGGCGGCATGAACACCGAGACGCTGCTGCGGGACGTGCGCGCCCGGCTGCACGACGGCGGCCTGCGCGCGTGCCTGCTGGTGCGGGACCTGGGCACGGGGGAGGAGCTGGGCATCGAGCCGGACACCGAGCTGCCGTCGGCCTCCCTGGTCAAGGTTCCGCTCGCGCTCGCCACGCTCGAACGCATCCGGCGCGGTGAGCTGGACGGCGCGACCCCGCTGGAGGTGAGGCCCGGTCGCGTCTCCACGCCGGGCCCGACCGGACTCAGCCGCTTCCGGCACCCCGCCCGGGTCGCCATCGACGACCTGCTCTACCTCAGCACCTGCCTGAGCGACGGGACGGCCGCCGACGCGCTGTTCTCCCTCACCCCGCCCTGCCTGGTCGCCGATCTCCTCCGGGAGGCCGACCTGCGCGGCATCACGGTCCGGCACCGCACGGAGGAGCTGTTCGACACGCCCGTCGAGCGGTTCGACGCCGACCAGGTGCACCTCGCCCACGCGCTGGCCATCGACGCCGGCACCAGCGGCCGCGGCCACCGGGTGCCGCAGCTCGACACGACCCGCGCCAACTCCGGCAGCGCACGCTCCTTCGTCGACCTCCTCCAGGCCGTGTGGACTCCGTCGAAGATCCACCCGGAGGTGGCCGAGCGGCTGCGCGACCTCCTGGCGCACAACGTGCTGCGCCATCGGCTGGCCCCGGACTTCAGCTCGGACGCGAGCCGTTGGTCCTCCAAGACGGGCACCCTGCTGAATCTGCGGCATGAGATCGGCGTCGTGGAGCACGCCGACGGACAGACCTTCGCCATCGCCGTCCTGACCGAGTCGCTGGTCCCGGCGGGCACCCAGCCGGGCGTCGACGCCCTGATGGCCGAGGCCGCCCGGAGCCTGCGCGATCACCTTCGGCAGTTCTAGGGCCTTTCGTCTGGATCAGGCCGGATCCGAACGAAAGGCCTGAGGAGTCCGCTGCCCGTCGGGTCCGACCGGTCACGCGCCCCCGAGGTGGCCGAGGCGTGAAACATCGCCGAACAAGTGTCAGGTACCTGACGGAAACGGCCGCTGCGCCCCCATACTCGTCGCGACCCCGTCCGCCGCTCAGGGAGTCCCCATGGCCCACCCCACCCGCCGCCGCGTGCTCACCGTCGCCCTCGCCACCGCCGCCGCGGGCGTCGCCGTCCCCACCGCGACGGCGGTCGCCGCACCCATCCGGCCACGCGGCCCGCGCCCGTTACGCCACGCCCACGCGCACAACGACTACCTCCACCCGCGCCCCCTGCACGACGCGCTCGCCCACGGGTTCACCAGCGTCGAGGCGGACATCTTCCTCGTCGACGGCGAACTGCTCGTCGCCCACGAGCCCGCCACCCTCGACCCCACCCGCACCCTCGCCTCGCTGTACCTCGACCCGCTCGCCGCCCTCGTCCGCGCGGGCCACGGCAGCGTCCACCCGCACCACCGGGCCCCGCTCCAGCTCCTCATCGACATCAAGGCCGACGGCGTCGCCGCCTACGGCGAACTGGACCGGCAACTGCGCCGGCACCACCGCATGCTCACCCGCTACCAGCAGGGCCGCGTCGTCCCCGAAGCCGTCACCGCCGTCATCTCGGGCGACCGCGCCGCCCGGGCCCCCATGGGGGCCCAGCGCACCCGCCTCGCCTTCTACGACGGCCGCCTCGACGACCTGGGCGCCGGGGCCCCGGCCTCCTTCGCCCCGCTCGTCAGCGCCAACTGGACCCAGGCCTTCGGCTGGCTCGGTGCGGGTCCCTTCCCCCGGGCCGAGCGCGACCGGCTCCGCACCCTCGTCGCCACCGCCCACCGCGAAGGCCGCCGCATCCGCTTCTGGGCCACGCCGGACCTGCCGGGCCCCGAACGCGAAGCCGTCTGGTCCGAACTGTTCGCCGCCGGGGTGGACCACCTCAACACCGACGATCTGGCGGGGCTCGAAAGCTTCCTCCGCGCCCGGCGGGACACCGCTTCGACCCCGTAACGCGCGACCTGTCGGAAGTACCCGTTCGGCGGACACGCCAGTGCGCCGAACGGCCCCTCCGCTACGCCACACTGGCGGCCGAAAGCCGCAAATCAGGCGCGGCGGAGGAGGTTGGTCATGGCCATTTCGATCTCACTGGTGCTGCTCCTGGTGATCCTCGCGGTGATCTTTCTGCGCAACGGCGGCCTGAAGGTCTCGCACGCGCTGGTCTGCGTCCTGCTGGGCTTCTTCCTGGCCGGTACGAGCATGGCGCCGACCATCCACGACGGCGTCGGGGCCACCGCCGACCTGGTCAGCAGCCTGCACCCCTGACGGCTCGCGCCGCGCGATCCCGAACGAGGGGACCGCCCGCACCCGCACCGGGCATCCCGCACAATGGGCAGATGTCTTTTCCGCCCTCCGGCCGGCACTCGGGCGCCGCCCACCACGAGTACTGCAACACCGGCCTGTGCTGCCGGTGCCAGATGCGGACCTGGACCACGAAGGCGGGCAACGAGCGGCTCTGCGGACCGTGCGCCGCCTGCTGCCACGAGTGCGGCCGGGCGCCGGCGCCCCATCTGGACGGGCTCGACGGCGGGCTGTGCGCCGAGTGCCGCGGACTGTGCGGCCGCTGCCACGCCCCGAAGCGCCCCGACGGATCCTGCGCCTGCGACCGCTGGCGGGAGAACGCCCGGAGCAACCCGCGCGGCTATGTCCTCCAGGCCCTGCCGCCCCAGCTCCTCCAGGCCCTCGGCGGCCGGGTGCCCAGCACCGTCCACGACCTCATCCACCAGGAGATCGCCGTCCGCAGCGCGGCCCAGCTCCGCGAGCGCATCGAACGACGCTGGAACCTGCGCTGGGCCCACGCGCTGGGCGAGCTGGACGAGGACGGCCGTCGCCGGTGGAGCGCCCAGGACATCGCCGAGCAGCTCCTGCGGCCGGGCTCCTGCACCGACCCGCAGTGCGAGGACGGCTACCTCCTCACCACCGACGCCCCCTGCGCCCACTGCCGGCAGCCGCTGCACCGCTTCGTCACCTCGGTCGCCGACCACACGGCGACCACGGAGCACGCACGCTCCACGGCGGCCGGAATCCGCCGGGCGATGCAGGAGAACCGCTCCCGCCCGAAGCATCCGCCGCGCTGAGCGGAACCCGTCCGGCCCCGGCCTGTTGCGGTACATGGCCGTGCACGGCGCGGTGTTGCGGCAGCATGTCGGGCCCGCGAAACCCTCCTCGTTTCCATGGACACCTCACGGCGCTCCTCCTAACGTCGGGCGGCGGCGCGACCCCCGTCCGCAACCGAGGAGCCCGATGCCCCCGCCGTACCGCAGAGCGCTCTCCCGCGCCCTGGCCCTGACGCTCGCCGTCGCCACCCTCACCCTCGCCGGGCCCACGTCCCCCGCCCAGGCCGACGACATCCCCAAGGCTCCCGGCCACCGCCTGGTCAAGGGGTACGAAGGCGCTCCCGCCACCGCGTCCCCGGTCCCCGGGCAGGCGCCCCCGCAACACCCGTACCTCGCCCCCAACGGGCGCAGCGGCATGCACGCGGACGCTGCGGGCAGCGGCACCCACCCCTACCCCGGGCCGCTCGGCCGGAGCCCCGAGGTGACCAGCGAGAAGATCGCTCCGGTCGGCGGCGAGTGCGCCACGGCGACCTTCGACGCGGCCGGCCGGCTGATCACGGTCTGCGGGACGTTCACCGGCTTCCTGCTCAAGCTGCTCGACCCGCGCACCCTCGACACGCTCGCCGAGTACAGGCTGCCGCAGCGCTCGTCCACCGTCGAGGCGATCACCCGCCTCGACCTCTCCAAGATCTTCAAAGACACCTCGGGCGGCGCCTACTTCTACCTGGACGACCAGGACCGGGTCGTCCTCGCCGACTCCCGCCAGCATGTCCTGCGCATCGCCCACCGGCAGGACGCGGACGGCCGCTGGGAGTTCGTCGTCGAGGACGACTGGGACCTCACCGGTCATGTCCCGCACGACTGCGTATCCTGGACCAACCTCTTCCCCAGTGGCGCCTGCGACCCGGTGACCTCCGTGATGCCCGACTGGCAGGGCCGAATCTGGTGGGTCACCCGGCTCGGCCGCGTCGGCACGGTCGACCCGGACACCTCGGCGATCCGGTCCGTCCGGCTCGCCGGCGAGGAGATCCAGAACTCGTTCTCCGTGGATCGGGACGCGGTCTCCATCGTCTCCGACCACGCCCTCTACAGCTTCACGGCCGGGGCGGACGGCACCCCCCTCGTCCAGTGGCGGCAGACGTACGACCGGGGCACCGGCACCAAACCCGGCTCGGTCAACCAGGGCTCCGGCACCACCCCCGACCTCTTCGGCACCGACGAGGAGTACGTCGCGATCACCGACAACGCGGACGACCGGATGAACGTCCTCGTCTTCCGCCGCGGCGCGGACGTCCCGGCCGACCGCCGCCTGGTCTGCTCGGTCCCGGTCTTCGGCCACGGCCGCTCCACCACCGACAACTCCCTGATCAGCTGGGGCGACAGCCTCGTCGTCGAGAACAACTACGGCTACGAGAACCCCACGTCCCTGCTGCTCGGCCGCAGCGTCGTCGGCGGTGCCACCCGCATCGACGTGCGCCCCGACGGCAGCGGCTGCGACACCGTCTGGGAGAGCGCCGTCCGCTCACCCTCCACCGTGCCCAAGCTGTCCACGGCCAACGGGCTCCTCTACTTCTACGAGAAGGAGCCCAACGCCCTGGGCATCGACGCCTGGTATCTGACCGCCGTCGACTTCCGTACCGGCGAACGCCGCTGGCGCACCCTCACCGGCACCGGACCCGCCTACGACAACAACTGGGCGCCCATCACCATCGGCCCCGACGGCACCGCGTACGCGGGCGTCTTCAACGGCATCGTCGCGGTGCGCGACACCGCCTGACGGGCGATGCCGCCCGAAGGGCCGTGCGCTTCCTCATCCGTCCACCAGACGCGAACGGATGAGGAAGCGCACCCCTTCCGGAGCCTCCAGCGAGAATCCGCTGCCCCGGCCCTCCACCACGTCCACGATCAGCCGGGTGTGGGCCCACACCGCGTACTGGCTCCGCGACATCCAGAACGGCACGCTTTCGGGCATCCCTTCGACGACGAGGTCCGCCAGCAGCACATCGGAGTCCCCGGTACGGAACTCACCGGCCGGATAGCACATCGGCGCGCTGCCGTCGCAGCAGCCGCCCGACTGATGGAACATCAACGGGCCGTGGTCCGCCCGCAGCCGCCGCAGCAGACCGGCCGCGGCGGGCGTCAGCCCGACGGTGGGCGATTTCGGGTCACACTCCATGGACCTGCCCCTTTCCGGCCGTGGCAACACTGCGACAACCGGGCGCAAGTCAACTCGACCGGACGTTGCGACCGGGTTGCACGCCCTATGCTCGCGCCCATGGAGCAACGGGAAGTCGTGAAGCGCGTGATCGGGATCCTCACGGAGGCGCGCGAAATGCAGCGCCTGCTGGAGGCGGACCTCGAAAGGGAGGACCTGGACGCGGGAGCGGGCGCCGTCACCGCCCTGCTGAACGAGACGATGCCCCACATCGCCATCCCCGACGACTTCTCCGTCGAGGAGGTGGTCACCGTCGTCGGGCGCGAGGTCGGCGGTGCGGTCGAACAGCTCGTGAGCGCCTTCACCCTCGCGTTCACGATGCTGGCCCAGGTCCATGACTCCGGGCAGACCGACGTGTCGTCGGCCGACGTCCTCCAGGATCTCGCGCTGCGGGTCGAGGGCGGCGGAACGGACGAGGACGAGGATCCGCTGTCGTAGCCCTCTGCCCGACGGCCCCTGCGTTCTGCCGCGCGGGTATGCATAGTGGAGGGGAGAAGCGCGTATCTCCCTCGCGGCATGGAGGCAGCTGTGGGAAAGAGCACCGATATAGCCCGCGCCAAGGCGCGGAGGCTCAAAGGCATGATCAAGGAATCGGACGGCATCGCCCTCGAGGACGAGCGGCTGAAGGCCGAGGGCAGGAAGGAACAGGCCGAGGCCCGCCGCGAGGAGACCCTGGCCCGCGCAGCGCGGGGTGCCTCCCACCACTGAGAGAAGCGAGGCGCCCGCGCCGTCGCACACGGCACGGGCGCCTTCGCGAGGCCGCACCCCGTCGCAAGCCCTCTGGGGGCCCGCGCACGGCGTCTCGCGGGGCTCACTTTCGCGCCCGGGCCGCCTGTCGGACCGTCTCGACGATCTCCCGGTCGAGGGCCGCCCTGACCAGCGCCGCGGCGAACGCGGCCCGGTCCCGGCCGCGCGCCACATCGGACAGCCCGCCGGGGGAGGTGGGCAGACCGAGGCGCTCGGCGCCCTGCAGGCCCTTCGCACCGACCCAGAACCCGGTCTCCGGCCAGACGTCCTGCACCTCGCGTACGAAGATGTCGGCCCCGGCGGGTCCGATCCCCCGGACACGCCGGAGCCCCGCCCGCAACGCCTCTCCGTCGCCGTCCGCCTCCGCGCGCAGTCTGCGCAGGTCCCCCTTCCAGACGTCGAGGACGAGGCCGGCGCCCTCCCCGAGCTGGGTGGCGGTCCGCTCGTCGTAACGGCGGTAGCCGCCCTCGCCCAGCGCGTCCACGCGCTGCTGCCAGGTCGCGTCCGCCATCCGGCGCGGAGTGCGCATGCCATGCGCGGACAACGCCCGGGCGGCGGCCACCGCGACCGAGGCGCGGATCCGGGCGCTCAGCAGATGGCTCAGCACCAGCAGCTGGTAGAGCGGCTGAGGGGTGTCGCGCAGCGGGATCCCCGCCTCCGCCGCATACGTCCGCCCGTACCCCTCCAGCAGCGCGTCGGTGATCCGGCGCGCCGATGCGGACACCCCGCCGCTCATCCGTAACCGAAGATCCTGGCGAGGAAGAATCCGGCGACCATGAGCGCTCCCAACACGATCAGGGCGGTCCAGAGGCCAGGGTGTTCCCAGAGCCCTCCGTCCGCGCGTTCCTCGTGGGCCTCGCCGATGGACCCCTCGGCCGGCGGTGTCTCTCCTGGGGGATTCCTGAGAACAGCCATGCCTCCAGGGTCCCCCCGACCGCGCCCCCGCGCACGCCGTCCCGGTTCGGCCCCGGGCGCAGGGCCGTACGGCGGAGCCCGGCACGGGGGAGCGCTGCGGCGGGTGAAAACGGGGCACCGTCAAGGAATGCGCCGAGTCTCCGCCCCCGTCGTCAAGCTCGTGCAGCGCACCACCGAACCTGCCGGGGTGCAGACGCTGCGTTCGACGGCGGCCGCCGTCATCGCCTACTCCGTGGCCGTCTGGTTCCTGCCCGAACCGGCCCCGCTGACCGCACCCCTCACCGCTCTCCTGGTCGTCCAGGTGACCCTCTACGCGACCCTCACCACCGGCATCCGCAGGGTGAACTCGGTCGTCGTCGGCGTCCTCATCGCCATCGGCTTCAGCTCCCTGGTGGGGCTGAGCTGGTGGAGCCTCGGCCTCACCATCTTCACCTCGCTGATGATCGGTCGGCTGGTGCGGGTCAACGAGTTCGTGCCCGAGGTGGCGATCAGCGCGATGCTGGTCCTCGGCGTCTCCCAGGTCGCCGACACCGCCTGGGACCGGGTGTGGGAGACGCTGATCGGCGCCGTCGTCGGGCTCCTGTTCAACCTGCTCCTCGCCCCGCCCGTCTGGGTCGCCTCGGCCGGCTCCTCCATCGAATCGCTGGCCGCCCGGATGGGCACGATGCTGCGCAGCATGGGCGAGGAGGTCGTGGGGAACAACCCCGTGTCCCGGGCCGCCGCCCGTCTCCACGAGGCCCGCAAGCTCGACCACGACATCGTCGAGGTCGACGCCTCCCTGCGACAGGCGGAGGAAAGTCTCACCCTCAACCCCAGGGTGAGACAGGGACTGCTCCACCGGGTCGTCCTGCGCACCGGGCTCGACACGCTGGAGATCTGCGCCGTCGTCCTGCGCGTCCTGTCCCGCACCCTCACCGACCTGGCGAAGGCCCGTACCGAGGAATCCCTGTTCCCGGCCGATGTGGCGGAACCGCTCCAGGAACTCCTCGGCCACCTCGCCGAGGCGATCGAGAGCTTCGCCGTCCTGGTCACGACCCAGCTCGCCGCCGACGCGGAGGCGGCGGAGGACAGCCTCGCCGAGGCGCTCGCCCGCAGCCGCACCACCCGCGACCGGGTGGCCGACCTGCTGCTGGAGGACGTCCAGGAGCACCCCCGGCAGTGGCAGCTGCACGGTGCTCTGCTCGCCGAGATCGACCGGGTGCTGGCCGAACTCGACATCGAGGAACGCACCAAACGGCTCGGCGAGGAGCTGGACCGCCGCGCGGCCGAGGCGCACGCGCGTCACCCCCGGCTGCGCGCGCTCCTGCGGCGGCTGGGCCGACAGGCCGCATGACCGCCCCCACCGAAGAGGCACCCCGATTCGCGCGTTCCGACCCCGGCCGCGCGGGATGCGGAGGAGGCCGGTCGCTGGTTCCCTGGAGGTCCCAGCGTCCAAGGAGTGGTGATGAGCGGTTCGGACGAACCCGCCGACCTGGCTCGGCAGATGCGTGAGAAGGCCCAGCAGCTCGCCGAGGCCGCGGAGCGCGCGAGCGACCCGCACGAGCGCGAGCGGCTGGAGAAGAAGTCCCGGACGATCCGGGACCGGAGCGAGCAGCAGAGCGCCATGGAAGCCGGGGACATCTACCCCCAGAAGTAGCCCCGCCGACGCCCGCCCGCCCGTTCCCGGAGGACCTGCAGAACCTCCGGGGGCGGACGGGCGCATGTGGTGCCGTGCAAGAGGGGAGGGCGCCGGAGCACAGGGCGGGGGAGGCCCGGGTCAGCCGGCCCACTCCAGGAGCCGTTCCGCGCTCCAGGTCGTCACCACCCGGTCCGCCGGCACCTCGCACTCCTCGGCGCGGGCGCACCCCGACCGCTGCCAGTCCAGCTGCCCCGGGGCGTGCGCGTCCGTGTCGATCGCGAACAGCGCCCCCGCCGCGACGGCCGCGCGCAGCAGCCGTCGGGGCGGATCCTGCCGCTCCGGACGGCAGTTGATCTCCACCGCCGTCCCGGCCTCGGCACAGGCCGCGAAGACCCGCTCCGCGTCGAACCGCGACTCCGGACGGCCGCGCCCGGCCAGCAGGCGTCCCGTGCAGTGGCCGAGCACATCGGCCCGTGGATGACGTACCGCCGCTTCCAGCCGCCGTGTCATCGGGGCCGGGTCCATCCGCAGCTTGGAGTGGACGGAGACCACCACCACGTCGAGCTGGGCCAGCAGTTCGTCCTCCTGGTCGAGCGACCCGTCCGGGAGGATGTCGCACTCGATCCCCGTCAGGAGCCGGAACGGGGCCCACTCCTCGTTGAGCCGTTCCACCACAGCGAGCTGCTCCCGCAGCCGTTTCGGCGACAGGCCGCGCGCCACCGTCAGCCGGGGCGAGTGGTCGGTCAGGACGGCCCACGCGTGCCCCAGCTCCGCGGCGGTCCGACCCATCTCCTCGATCGGACTGCCCCCGTCCGACCAGTCCGAGTGCAGATGGCAGTCGCCCATCAGCCGCGCGAAGAGGTCCTGGCCCCCCTCGGCGACCGGCTCGGCAGCAGCTTCCTTCTCCAGCCGCTCCAGGTACCCGGGCGTCTTTCCGGCCAGGGCCTCACGGATCACCTCGGCTGTACGCGGCCCGATGCCGGGGACGCGCTCCAGGGATTTCGCGGCCACCCGCTCGGCCGCCTCCCCGGCGGCCATGGCGTCCACCGCTGCGGCGGCCGTACGGAAGGCCTTCACCCGGTAGGTGGCGGCCTGCGAGCGTTCCAGCAGGAAGGCGATCCGCCGCAGGGCGGTGACGGGATCCATCTCCACCTCCACCAGGAGCGAATGCGGCCGGTACCGGTCCGCCGGGCCCGCCGCCCGCCCCACCAGCATGAGCGCACCCGGCCCCGCCCGCCTCCGCGCCCCGGTCACCGTTCTAGGACGCTGCCTCCGCGGACACCCAGCGGCGGTCGGCCGTGTCGTAGTCGAGCACGGGCCGCCCGGCCACCCCGCTCGTACGGAACGGCCGCCCGCCGTCGTCGACGCGCACCGTGCCGGACCGGCCGCCGCTGCTCCAGCTCAGCTCCGCGAACCAGTCGCAGTCGCAGCCGACCGTGCGACCGGTGATCAGGAAGACCTCGGGCTCGGTCACCGAGACGAGGTAGGGGAAGGAGACGGCCTCGATCGGCTCGCCCGAGTCGTTGCCCGCGACCGAGCGGGCGACGGGGCGGGGGGCGTCGAGATCCACGTCGAACACCCGCGGGGTGAGGGACCCGCCGCAGCCGGAACTCATCCGGTAGACCCGGCCCTGCGCCGACGGCCGGCGCTCGACCACCCGGATCCGCAGGGATTCCAGAACCACGGCCCGCTCGTCCCGGCCCTGCAAGGTGATCCGGACACGGGTGTCGCCGGCGTGGACGGCGCCGAGCGCTCCGGCCCAGGGAGCCGCGTCGGCCTCCGCCGGTGGCGGCGGGACGGCGGCGGGGGCCCGGTCGACGAGATAGTCGTGGTCGCAGCCGTTCTTCCAGACGTGGTCGTCACCGGTCCAGGTGAACGGAACCCGTCCGGTGTCCGGGCCCGACGTGGGCCCGGAGGGCCGGGGGAGCGTCTCCTCGCGCGGCGCGACGCCGGGCGGCCCGCTCGGCCGCGGGCTGTCGGAGGGCGTTTCCCGCCGGGATCCGCTCGGTGTGCCCTGGGGCTTCCCGGGAGTGAGGGAGCCGGAGGGGGAGGGCTCCGGGGCGTCGGCCGGAGGCCCGCCCGGCTGTTGGGCCACCGACGGACGCCGGTCCGGAGCCGAGGGTCCTGCCCCTCCGAGCGCCGCGACCAGGGCGAGGACGAGCAACGCCGCGGCGAGGACGCCGAGCCCCTGCCCGTACCGGCGCGCCCGACGCGACCGGAGCACCGGCCCCCAGAAGGACCCGCTCCCCTGTGCGGCCGACTGCCCGGTGCCGGAGCCGGAGCCGGAGCCGGAGCCGGAGCCGGGCACGGGCACGGGCACGGGGCCTGTGGACGGCACCGGGTGAGATGTCTCCTCGCCGGCCGGCCCGGACACAGTCCCGTCCGCAGGCGGCCGGGCTTCCGCCTCCGCCGACGGCCCGGACCCGTCCTCCGCCGCCCCCGCACACACCGCCCCCTGCCGGTCTAGGCGTTCGCCGTCCGCCAGGAGCCACAAGCGGTGCAGTGCCTCCCGTTCCTCGGCCGGTGCGCCGCACAAGCGGGCCAGCCGCTCCACCGGGGCGAACTCCGCGGGCACCGTCCGCCCCGTGCAGTACCGGTGCAGCGTCGAGCCGCTGACCCCGATGCGGCGGGCCAGCGACGCGTACGTCCGGCCCGACCCCTCCCGCAGCGCGCTCAGCCGCTCCGCCAGCACCGCCCGTACCGCCCCCTCGGCGTCACCACCCGACACGCTCGACCTCCCCCGCCGCCGTTCCAGGGCGTTCCAGCCCTCCGAGAACACCCACGTCACCAGGGGTGGGACGGTTCCAGCCCGGCGGGAAGCCGTGTCGCGCTTGTCCGGGTCCGGGGCGGCGGCCCAGGCTGGTGCCGATCCCGTACCACCGGTACAGCCCCTCAGCGGGCCCCGCACGAGTCGGTGCGCTGCCGTACGACCACCTGAGCGCACCACCGACGGCAGCGACGACCGCATCACCAACCGCACCATCCGAAACGGGGAAAACTCATCATGCGCACCCTCCGCACCGCCCTCCTGACCGTCATGGCCGCGGGCCTGGCCGTCACCGCCCTGGCCCAGGTGCCCGCCGCCGCGGCCCCGGCCCCCGCTCCCGCCCCGCCGAAGTTCCTGAGCGCGGGCCAGCTGCCCGCATCCCACACCCCCTGGACGGCCGGCCCGGTACGCCAGGGCGTGCCCGAGGAGGGGTCCCTGTGCACCACCGGAATCGCCCCGGCGGCCGGCACCCGCCACCGGGACTTCCGCACCGAACTGGACACCAACGCCCGCCAGACCATCACGGTCGCCACCACCGCCGCCCGGGCCAGGAAGCTCGCCGCCGAGCTGCGCAGCGCCCTGGAGACCTGCCTCGACCGGCTGAAGGAGCAGGACCCCGGCCTGGACGGGGAGGCGTTCTACCAGGGCCGGATCAACGTGGAGGAGGGCGCGCACGTCTACAGCATCGACACGTCCTACCCGGAGGTCGGCTCCACCGACATCGGGCTCTACTCCGTGGGCCGCGACGGCAGGACGGTGACCGTGGTCGAGTGGGGCCAGCTCGGCGAGCTCGACGGAGCACCGCTGGAGGGCTTCAAGAAGACGACCCGCACCGCAGTCTCCAAGCTGCACTGATCCCGCTTCCGCGACCGGCCGCCGCAGGGGAGCGGCCGGTCGCGGAGGTGCGCGGTACCCCGGATCGGGAGCATGCTGGCTGTGTGACCCGGCACGAGACGCCCCGGTATTCCCCGCCCGCCGGAAACGGGGCCGCGGCCGGGGGACTGGACGGTGGCCGAGTGCCGGACGAACTGTCCCTCGTACTCGCCCAGGCCCTCGTCAGTGCCGTCGAGTCGACCGACGGCTACGCGGGCGGGGTCTACCTGCGGAGCAGAACACCAGGGCTGCTGCGGCTCGCAGTGCTGGCCGGGCTGCCCGCCCCACTGTTCCGGCCCTGGTGGCGGATGCATGTGAACCGGCCCTTCCCGGTGTCCGAGGCCTACCGCTCGGGGCGGCCCGTGCTGCTCCACGACGCGGAGGAGGCGATGCGCCGGTTCCCGCAGCTGATGGCCGGGCTGCCGTTCCCGTTCGGCTCGCTGTGGGTGCCGATCACCGGACCCCGGGGCAGCGTCGGCGTGCTGGCGGTCCTGCGTGCCTCCACGCCGGGTCAGCCTGTCGCCCCCGCCGACGGCGACCGGCTGCACCGGCTCGGCCAACGGCTCGGCGCCGCGCTCACCGATCTGGAGCGGCGGGGCGTCGACTGCGTATGGGAGACCGAGCCGGTCCCCGTGCAACTGCCGGCCGCCACCACGCCCCCGGTGCGGGTCGGCCGGTTCGACTGGGACCTGCACTCCGGGCAGGTCGCCGCCGACGACGAACTCTGCGGGATCCTCGGCTTCGAGCCCGCCGGCTTCCCGGGCACCGTCGACGCGCTCGCCGAACGGCTGGTCCCCGAGGATGTGTACGGGCTGTGGGCGCTGGCCCGGCGGACGGTGGAGTCCGCCGAACCGGTGGTCCGCCGGATGCGGCTGCGCGGTCCCGACGGCAGGTCCCATCTGCTGGAGCTCTCCGGCCGCTGGACGCACCCGGACGGCGATGTGTCCGCCAGCCATCTGAGCGGCTTCCTGGTCGACCTCGGCGCGGGACCCGTCGTACCGGAGGCCGCCGACCGGCTGCCCCGGGGCATCCTCTCCCTCGACCGCCTCGGGCGGATCACGTACGCGAACGGCCTCGCCGAGGAACTGCTCGGCCACTCCCGGACGGAGCTGATCGGCCATGTGGTGTGGCAAGGACTGCCGTGGTTCGGGCACGAGGCCTACGAGGACCACTACCGGGCCGCCCTGATGGCCGACGAGCCCGTCCACTTCCTCGCCCGCCGCCCGCCCTCGCGCTGGCTGTCGGTGTCGCTGTACCCGGGCCACGACGGGGTGAGCGTCGTCCTCCAGGCGACCGACCAGCCGGCCTACGCCCCAGGCTCCGTCACCTCGCCGGGGCTCGGCATCGGCTCGACCGCCGACCGTTCCTCCGCGCTCTACCGGCCGGTGGCCCTCGCCATCGCGCTGACCGAGGCGGTCACGGCCCGTCAGGTCTCCGCGGTGGTCACCGAGGAACTGCTGCCCGCGTTCGGCGGCCGCCAGCTCGCCATCTACCTGCTGAACGAGCGCCATCTCCATCTGGCCTGGGAAACGGGATTCCCGAAGGGTTTCCTCGACCGCTTCGACGGGGTCGGGCTCGACGTCAGCATCCCCGGGGTGGAGACCCTGACCACGGGCCGCCCGATCTTCTTCGAGTCCATGCAGCGCCTGGCCGAGGCCTATCCGGGCATCCCGATCGACGCGGACGTCGGGGCGCGGGCGTTCCTGCCGCTGATCGCCTCGGGCCGGCCCGTCGGCTCCTGCATCCTCGGCTTCGACCGGCCCCGCGGCTTCAGCCCGGAGGAGCGCACGGTCCTGACGGCACTGGCCGGGCTCATCGCCCAGGCACTGCAACGCGCCCAGCGCTACGACAGCGAGTCGGCCCTCGCCCGCGGACTCCAGGACGCCCTGCTCCCGCACCGGCTGCCCGAGGTGGACGGGGTGGACACCCTGGGGCGCTACCTCTCCGGCACCCAGGGCATGGACGTGGGCGGGGACTGGTACGACGTGATCGAGACCGGTCACGAACTCGCCCTGATCATCGGCGACGTGCAGGGACACGGGGTGTCCGCCGCCGCGACCATGGGCCAACTGCGCAGTGCGGTAAGAGCGTTCGCGCTGAGCAACCATGACCCGCAGGAGGTGATGAGCGGGACGAACCGGCTGCTCATCGACCTGGACCCGGGGCAGTTCGCGAGCTGCTGCTACATCGCCCTCGACCCGGTGACCGGCGTGGCCCGTGCCGTACGGGCGGGGCATCCGCAGCCCGTGCTGCGGCGGCCCGACGGCCGGACGGAAGTGCTGGACCTGCCCGGCGGCATCGTGCTCGGGATCGACGGGGACGCGGCCTACCCGGTCACGGAGATGCGGCTCGAACCGGGCGCGATGCTCGCGCTGTTCACGGACGGGCTGATCGAGCGCCCCGGGACGGACATCGACGAGGGTATCGAGCGGTTGCGGGCGACCGTCGAACGCATCGGCGCGGTCCCCCTGGCCGACACGGCCGACCAGGTCATCGGCGAGGCGAGAGCGGCCACCGACCGCCCCGACGACATCGCCATCCTGCTGGCCGCCCGCTGGGCCGAGGCCCCGGCGGTCCGTCGGCCCCGGACGGTGCGGGAGCCCGGGCCCGACCTGTGGCGCACGTTCAGGAGGCCGGACCCGGGGCCTCCTGCGGCGGATACCTAGGGTCCGGCCTCCCGGAAGGCGTTCTGTCCGCCCTGTCGGTCAGGCGTCGGCGGGCAGCTCGGCCGGCACGAAGGCGCCGGAGGCCCCCAGCATGCCCTCGCGCTCCACGACCTTGATCCGCTCGCGGCCCCGGGCCGCACCGAGCGCCTGCTCGTGGGCGTCCAGCTTGTGCCAGCCCTCCCAGGTCGTGTAGCGGACGCCCCGGCCTTCCAGGAAGGCCTCGACGGCCTCCGGAGCGGGCGTGGCCGGCTCGGGCAGGCGGCCCGCGGCGCGGTCCTCCAGGAGGCAGGCGACCGTCTCGTTGGCGTCGCCCTTGGTGTGCCCGATCAGACCGATCGGACCGCGCTTGATCCAGCCCGTGACGTAGACGGAGCTCATGTGCTCCTCGCCGGCGATGACACGTCCCGCCTCGTGCGGGACGGTTCCTGAGGCCACGTCGAAGGGGAGCTTGGGCAGCTCCTCCGAGTAGTAGCCGACGGCACGGTAGACGCTCTGGATGTCCCAGTCGGTGAACTGACCGGTGCCCCGGACGTTGCCGGTGCCGTCCAGCTCGGTGCGCTCGGTCCGCAGCGCCACGACCTTGCCGTCCTCGCCGAGGATCTCGACCGGGGACTCGAAGAAGTGCAGGAACAGCTTGTGCGGGCGGTCGCCGACGTCGCGGATGGCCCAGTTCTCCAGGGTCTGCGCGACCATGTTGGCCTGCTTGTTCTCCCGGCGGGTCGCGATGGAGCCCTCGTCGTACTCGATGTCCTCGGGGTTGACGATGACCTCGATGTTGGGGGAGTGGTCCAGCTCCCGCAGCTCCATGGGGCTGAACTTGGCCTGCGCCGGGCCACGCCGCCCGAACACATGCACCTCCAGCGCCTTGTTCTGCTGGAGGCCCTGGTACACGTTGTCCGGGATCTCGGTGGGCAGCAGCTCGTCGGCCGTCTTGGCCAGGATGCGGGCCACGTCCAGGGCCACGTTCCCGACGCCGAGGACGGCGACCTTCTCCGCGGTGAGCGGCCAGGTGCGCGGCACCTCGGGGTGCCCGTCGTACCAGGAGACGAACTCGGCCGCGCCGTAGGAGCCGTCCAGCTCGATGCCGGGGGTGTCGAGCGCGCGGTCGGCCTCGGCGCCGGTGGAGAAGATCACCGCGTCGTAGAAGGACCGCAGGTCGTCCAGGCCGATGTCGTGCGGGTAGCTGACGTTGCCGAAGAGCCGGATCTGGGGCTTGTCCAGCACCTGGTGCAGGGCCTTGACGATGCCCTTGATCCGCGGGTGGTCGGGGGCCACGCCGTAACGGATCAGGCCGAAGGGCGCGGGCATGCGCTCGAAGAGGTCGATGGAGACCCCCGGGTCCTGGCAGACCTCGGATTTGAGCAGCGCGTCCGCAGCGTAGATACCGGCGGGGCCGGCTCCGACAATGGCGACGCGGACGGGGCGTGTCATGGCGTGGTGATCCTTCGGGGCGGGCGAACGCGGGCAGGTACAGCGTACGACGGAGGTAAGGGTTGGCTTACTAGTCTCCACCCCACACCGTAAGCGATCGCCGCGCGGGACCTTCGACCGCCCCTGCGCAGTGTGACCGATTGGTCCGCTTTGCTACGCCTATATGGTCGATTTGCTTCTTTTGCGCTTCTCATCCATAAAGGGTCTCGATGGCGTTGTTGAGGCATTTGCCTGGGCCTGTTTTCGCCATCGCGCCGAGGGAGTGGTGAGCGTCACGTCCGAGAGGGCGGACGCGGAAGCGGAGGCATCGGTTCCCTTCTGTGCGAAGAAAGTTGACGCCGTGACGGTGCGGCCCGATCCGGGAATTCCATTATTCGATCATGCACGGAAAAGGGAATCCGGAATGCGGGGCTTGTTCCGTCCGATGTTTCTCGCCTACGGTCACCGTCAATCCGGATGGAACGCCGAATCCTGCCGCCGTCCGGGAATCCGAAACCCACTCACGTACGGCAGGAGCGGGGGACCCAGGTAAGCCGCCGATCCACAACCGGAACGGCTTGGGGTGAAGTCGCACGACCGTGCGGCCAGACATCTCCCGTCTGAACCCGACAGCTCACCTCGCAGGCGCCGGAGAGGAAATCCCCCATGCCCGCACAGGGTAAGCACCGCCGTCCCAAGTCCACCTCGCTGAGCCGCGGCCTCGCCGCCGTGACCACCGGTGGAGCCGTTCTCGCCCTCCCGGTGATCGGTGCCACCAGCGCCTTCGCGGCCCCCGCGCCCGCCGCCGCGCCGCAGGCCGTGGCACCCGCCTCGGTGTCGGCGCAGGCGAATCTGGCAGCGAAGGCCGCCCCCGCCCAGCATTCCGTGGTGGCCGGCGAAACTCTTTCCAAGATCGCCCGCGAGCATTCCGTCAGCGGCGGCTGGGAGAAGCTGTACGAAGGCAACCGGAAGATCGTCGGAGAGAATCCCGACCTTATTCACCCCGGCATCAAGCTGGTTCTCGGAGCCAAGGCCGCCGCCCCGTCGGACGACAAGACCGCCAAGGCCTCCCCGTCCGCCGCGCGAGGCGCGTCGGCGGACCGGGCCGACCGTTCGGAGCGCATCGAGGCCGCCCCGGTGGCAAAGGCCGCGCCGGCCGCCGAGAAGGAGGCCGCGACCTACACGAACGACCTCGACGGCTGGATCAAGGAGTCGCTGGCGGTCATGGCCGAGCAGGGCATCCCCGGCACCTACGAGGGCATCCACCGCAACATCATGCGCGAGTCCGCGGGCAACCCGGCCGCCATCAACAACTGGGACTCCAACGCCGTCAAGGGCACCCCGTCCAAGGGTCTGCTCCAGGTCATCGACCCGACCTTCCAGGCCTACCACGTGCCCGGCACCTCGACCGACAGTTACGACCCGGTCGCCAACATCACGGCCGCATGCAACTACGCCGCGGACCGGTACGGCTCGATCGACAACGTCTTCGGCGCCTACTGATCCTCGCGCGACCGAACACCAGGAGCCCCGGACCGCACGGTCCGGGGCTCCTGCGTCGTCCCGGGGTGCCGCCGGGAAGTTACCCCCAAGTTTCTCGTGACTTGCCACGCATTCGGCAGTAGAACCTGTTGCATTCTGTCGAGAGTGAGGAGCGTCACATGAACGAAACTACCATGCGGGACGGTGAGACCAAGGGTGTCTCGCGTCGAAGATTCATCACTGGAACAGGTTCTCTTCTGGGTGCCGCGGCGATGGCCGGGCACACCGCACCGGCGCGGGCGCGTGTCCGCGCCGCGGCGGCGCCGATCAGATCCGGGGCCCGGGTTCCGGTCCTGGTCATCGGCACCGGGTACGGCGGCTCCGTGGCCGCCCTCCGGCTCGCCCAGGCCGGAACGGACGTCCACATGGTCGAGATGGGCATGGCCTGGGACACCCCCGGCGCGGACGGCAAGATCTTCGCCAACACCACCAAGCCGGACGACCGCTCCTTCTGGCTGCGCACCCGGACCAAGCAGCCGCTGAGCAACTTCCTCGGTTTCCCCATCGACAAGAACGTCAACCGCTACACCGGCATCCTCGACGCCGAGGAGTTCGGCGGCATCACGGTCTACCAGGGCCGGGGCGTCGGCGGCGGATCCCTGGTCAACGGCGGCATGGCCGTCACCCCGCGCCGGGAGAACTTCGGCGCCATCCTCCCGACGGTGAACGCCGCGGAGATGTACGCCACCTACTACCCGCGCGCCAACAGCGGACTGGGCGTCACCACCATCGACCCCGCCTGGTTCGACAGCGTCGACTGCTACCAGTACGCCAGGGTCGGCCGAAAACACGCCCAGCGCTCCGGCTTCCCGTTCCTCTTCGTGCCCGCCGTCTACGACTGGGACTACATGAAGCAGGAGGCGGCCGGAACCGTCCCCAAGTCAGCCCTGGACGCCGAGATCCTCTACGGCAACAACTACGGCAAGAAGTCGCTCCAGAAGACCTACATCGACCGGATCAGAGCCACCGGCCGGGTCACCATCTCCCCGCTGCACAAGGTCACCACGGTCACCCCCGCCCCCGGCGGCGGCTACACCGTGCTCATCGACCAGCTGGACACCGGCGGCCGGACCACCGCCACCAAGACCGTCACCGCGGACAAGGTGTTCTTCGCCGCGGGCAGCGTGGGTACCAGCAAGCTCCTCGTCGGTCTCAAGGCCACCGGCGCGCTGCCCCTCCTCAACGACGAGATCGGCCAGGGCTGGGGCGACAACGGCAACGTCATGTGCGGCCGGGCCAACCACCTCTGGGACCCGACGGGGAAGGTGCAGTCCTCCATCCCCACCGGCGGCATCGACAACTGGGACGCCGGGGGAGCGTTCGCCGAAGTCGCACCGCTGCCCACCGGGATCGAGACGTGGGCCTCGTTCTACCTCTCCATCACCAAGAACCCCCACCGTGCCCGGTTCACCTGGAACGCGGCGGCGGGGAAGGCGGAGCTGAACTGGCAGACAGCGTGGAAACAGCCGTCCATCGACGCTGCGAAGACCATCTTCGACAAGATCAACCGGAAGGAGGGGACGATCTACCGCACCGACCTCTTCGGCGTCCACAAGATCTGGGGCGACCATCTCACCTACCACCCGCTGGGCGGTGCGGTCCTGGACAAGGCCACCGACAACTACGGCCGGCTGCACGGCTACCCGGGCCTGTACGTCATCGACGGGGCGCTGATCCCCGGCAACACCAGCGTGAACCCGTTCGTCACCATCACCGCGCTCGCCGAGCGCAACATTGAACGGATCATCGCGACCGATCTGTAGACGGCGCCACGGCATACGGAGAGCCCGGGGCCGGGAGTGCCAACCCGGCGGCCCCGGACTCCGTCAGTGACCGGGCAGAACGCACACCGCGTCGATCCCCAGCACATGGTTGAGCCGTCCGAACGCCAGCCACGAGCCGATGCTCATCGTCAGCTCCACGATCTCCGCCTGGCTGTAGTGCGCGGTCATCCGCTGCCAGAAGGCGTCGTCCAGACCGTGATGGTCGAGCGTGTACCGCTCGGCGTATTCCGCCGCGAGCCGGGTCCGCTCGTCGAAGGCGTCGGTCGTACGCCACTCGGTCACCGCCCCGGCGAACTCCTCCTCGACCTTCGCCCCGTCCCTCTCGGTCCGCCAGTCCAGGCAGAACAGACACCCGTTGATCTGCGCGACCCGCAGCCGGGCCGCCTCGAACTCCCGCAGCCCCAGCGTCGTGTGCTCGTAGACGGACATCGAGAACGTGGCGGCGGCCACGCCGATGCCGGGGACCATCTCCCCCCACACGTAGCCGATGGGCTCCTGGCCCTCCGGAATGTCGATGATCATGCCGGTCTCCTTCCCAGCCTGCCGACCGCAGGCCGCAGCGGAACGTCGAGTGCGTCGTACAGGCCCGGCTTCGCGTCCACCAGCCAGTCGATCGCCGAGACGAGCCGCCCGACCGCGGTGGCGTTCCCGCCCGCCGACCGGTTCTCGCCCTCGTCCAGGGCCTCGACCGTCACCTCGATACGGGGCCGGCCCTCGATCACGACCCGGTGCGCGCCCACCCCGTCGGGCGGGGACGGCCAGTCCGGGGCGCACGAGCCGTGGATCCGGGTGATGTGCTCGATGACGATCCGGGGCTCGCCGTCCACGATGCCCTGCACCTCGAAGCGCACGGCGCCCTGGGTGCCCTCGGCGAACGTGCCCATCGTGCGGGTGCTGACCTCGCTCTCCAGCGCCCGGCGGTCCAGCGTCTCGCGGATCTCGTCGAGTTCGACGCCCAGCGCCCGCGCCATGAGACGTATCTGACCGCCCCACACCATCGTCGGGACACTCTCCGCCAGCATCAGCGGCTGGTAGTCCATCGGGTGCCCCATCCCGATCAGATGGCGCACCGAATCCTCCTGCTCGTACGTGGAGTAGTCGAAGATCTCCTGGCAGCGGATGACGTCCACCTCGGTGCCGAGACCACTGACGAGCAGCGGCAGGACGTCGTTTCCCCAGCCGGGGTCGACGCCGGAGACGAAGAGGGAGCCGCCGCCCTCGGCGACGGCGGCCACGATCGGGTCCCGCAGCTCGGGCGGGGCGTTGCGCTGGTCGTAGAGCGGATAGAGGGAGGGCGTGACGACCACCGCGCCGGCCCGGATCGCCCGGCCGATGTCGGCCAGCGCGTCATCGGGACGGATGTCGCCGGACGCCGCGTAGAACACCGCCCGGGGGCGGGCGGAGAGGACGGCGGCGATGTCGTCGGTGGCCGCGACCTCGAGCGTGCGCCCGAGACCGCCGAGTTCGCCGGCGTCGCGGCCGACTTTGGCGGGATCGTGCACGAGGACGGCGGCGAGTGTCAGTGCCGGATGGGCCGCGACGGCGCGGATCGCCGCGCGGCCGACGTTGCCGGTACCCCAGACAACCGTGGGAATCATGCGCGGAGGGTAGCCCCGGCGCCTTGCACTTCCCAGAGCCGTGACGCCACCAAATCCGCCGGTGTACAAGGGTGTTCCCGGGCCGACGGTCATCCGCCGGCCCGGGAACCGTTCAGGGGGTTCAGCGCTTCGCGCGTGCTCCGTTCGGGGTGCCGGAGACGGTGAACTGCGAGCCGGGCTCGATCAGCACATGGCCGTCGCGCGAGTCGGTGATCGTCACGTCGGTGAGCGTCGCGTTGCCGCGGGCGCCGCCCATCGCGAGGATGCCCGATCCGTTGTTGGACTTGTCGATCCGCACGTTCTGCATCCTGACGTCCGGCATCAGGCCGCCGCCCGTCTTGAACTGGATGCCGTCATAGGTGGAGTCGACGATGTCCGTGTCGCGGATCGTGACTCCGGGGATCGGCAGGTTCTGCGGGAAGAGGGTGATCGCACCGAACTCCTGGTCCTCGTTCCAGAAGGCTCCGCCGGTGCGGTACAGGCCGTTGTTGGCGATCAGCGTCTGCCCGGAGAAGGGCAGCGGGTCGTGGTCGGTCGCCAGCATGATGGCCGGGTAGTTCATGGTGTCGGAGATGAGGTTGTTCTCGATCTTGTTGCCGTAACCGCCGTAGATCGCGATGCCGTTGGCGCGCCAGGGAAGCTGGATGGTGTTGTTGCGGAAGCTGTTGTCGTGGCCGATGTCGACGGACTGGTCCTTGACGTACTTGCTGGACCAGACGGCGAGCGCGTCGTCGCCGGTGTTGCGGAACGACGAGTTGTAGACCGTGGAATTGCGGGTGCCGTTGGCGAAGTTGATGCCGTCCGCATAGGTGTTGCGGATCCGCATGCCGGTGAACTCGACGCCGTCGCCCGGGTTCCACAGCTCCTGGATGTTGTCGAAGTCGCGACCGGCCCAGACGCCCACGTTGGCGTGCTCGATCCAGACGTTGCTGATCTTCGTGTCCTTGCCGAACCGGCCGTTGAGCGCGACGCCGCCCTCGTGGTTGCCGTCGCCGCCGCGGATGGTGCCGGAGCCGAAGATGGCGATGTCGGAGATTTGCGTGTTCTCGTCGATGTCGAAACCGAAGTTGCCCTCGTGCGGGTGGTTGATGCCACCCGCCTCGTGCGGCGGGGTCAGCGTGTAGAGCTGGGAGTGCCACATGCCCGCGCCCCGGATCGTCACGTCCCGGATGCCGACCTGGTTCCACTGGCCCCGGTCGAGCGGGTCGTCGGTGAGGATCTTCTGCTCCTGGCGCCACTGGCCCGCCGGAATCCACACGCAGTCGATCTCGCCGTTCTGGTTCGCCGTCACCGCGCGCTGGATCGCGGCCGTGTCGTCGAGCCCGTCGTTCGCCACCGCGCCGTACGTCGTGATGGACACACAGCCCGACGGCTGTGACGAGGGTGCGGCCACCTGTTCCAGGTCGATCAGGTCGATGACGTAGAAGGAGGCGTTGTCGCTCGCATCCCGCTGGAGACGGAACGTGGTTCCCGCCGGGTAGGTCTGGGTGAGCAGGGCGTGGGACTCGTCGAACAGGCGCCGCGCGTCGCCGCCGGGCGTGTTGGTGAGCCCTTCGGGGCTGTCGGTGTTCCCGTACAGCCAGCTGTGCTTCGAGGAGAGGTCGAGCTTGCGGACGAACTTGCCGTCGGCGTACAGGCTGATGGTCGCCTCGCGGCCGCCGCCACCCGGCGCGTCCGGGATGGAGTTGCGCACGACGATCGAGTTCGCCGGGGCGGTCGAGGTGAACTCCACGTACTGGCCCGTGGAGTTGAGCCGCACCGACTCGCGGCCCGATGACTCGGTGGCGAAGTTGGTGTGCCCGAAGGTGCGCATCGCGTCGGACTGCAGCAACGTGCCCTGGTACTTCGCCTTCTCCGCCTCCAGCTCGGTGTACGGTACGGCGGCCCCGCGTCCGACCACGATGGAGCGGGCGAAGGTGTTGTTGGTCTCACTGGTCTCCGCGACGAGGTTCGTGGCGTCGGCCGTGGCGGTCAGGGTCGCGCCCCCGCTCGCCGCCGTCCAGCTCCCGCCGACCGTGACGTTCGCGGTCGCGCCCGCCGCGATGGCCGGGGTGGTGCCGTTGAGCGTGGTGGAACCGACGGTCAGCCGCGTGACCGTGCCCGCGCTCACCGTGCTGGTGCCACGGTTGTGCACCGCCACGGTGAAGGTGACCGGCGCGCCGACGGCCGGGTTGGCCGGGGTGGAGGAGATGGAGCGGACCTGCAGGTCCGGGCCGGGGCTCTGGCCGACCACCAGCGGGGAGGCGGTGGTGCGGCTGTTGTTGGTGTTGTCCGACTCGACGACCGTGTCGGTCGGGTCCACCAGCGCCGAGACCGTGTACGACCCCTGCGGCCGCTTGCCGACCTTGACCGATATGGGGGCCGAGGCCCCCGCGGCCAGCGGGCCGACCGGCGCGCTGCCCACGACCACGCCGCCCAGGCTGACGTTGACGGTGGTCCCGGGGGAGGCGGCGGAGCCGGCGTTGTGGACGGTCCCCCCGACGGTGATGTCGTCCGTCTCGGACGGTGACGCCGGGCTCCAGGACAGCGCGCTCACGGTCAGGTCCGGGTTGGGCGCGGCCGTCCCGAGCACCTGGATCTCCGCGACCTGGGCGCCGGGCGCCTCCGTGTTGGAGAAGAACTTCAGCTGGAGGTCGGCGACCCGGCCGGCGACCGGGATGGTCACGGTGTTCCGGTTGGAGCCGGGGTTGAACACGTAGCCGGCGCGGGCCCGCAGCGAGGAGAACGCGGTGCCGTCCTGCTTCCGGCCGAGCACCTGGATGTCCTGCGTCCGCGTCGCCCAGACCGGGTCCGGGTTGAGCTTGAGGACCACGGACTGGACGTCCGCGTCTGCTCCGAGCTTCACCGTCAGGTCGGCGGGGTGTCCGTTGGACTCCCAGTAGCTGTCGACCTTGCCGTCGTTGGCGTTGGTGGCCGGGTAACCGTCGTGCGACCCGCTGGCGGTGACGGTCTTGCCCCGGGCCAGATCGGTGGGCTCAGCCGCGTTCGCGGCGACGGGCAGGAGTCCGACCGAGACCATCCCGGCTATCAGCAGCCCGGAGATCGACCGCCCGGTACGTCGTTTCCATCTCATGGTGTCCTCTGCTTCCACAATATTTGAGGCGTCAAGTCAATCTTTTGCAGTGAGAGGTTCATAGATTTCTGCGCTGTTTCTGATTTGTCAACGGTCCTCGCATGGTCATGTCATGCAGGCGCACCAACTGACGCCACGTCAGCTGTGCTGAGGTGAGGGGTCGTTCAGGACGCGGAGGCGCCCCGGGCCAGCAGCAGCGCCAGATCCACCGCCGCCACGGCCACCGCTCCGGCCAGTGCGGCCTTGCGCCACCGGCGGCCGAGCGCCGGGCCCGCGAGTGACGCCGTACCGGCCAGGACGAGCGCCGCCGCACCCCCGACGTCCACCGGTCCGGGCGGCCCGAGGGCCAGCACCGCCGTCGCGCCGAGGAGCGGCAGCGGCAGCAGCAGTCGGGTCCCCGTGTCGCCCAGCCGGTGCGGGAGGCCCCGGATCCCGGCCGCCCGGTCCACCGCGATGTCCGGGAGCGTGTCGGCCAGATGCGCCGCGAATCCGAGCAGGGCCCCGGCCGCCACCGTCCACCACCGGGGCGACGGCCCGCCGGGCAGGGAGAGGGTGACGGCGGCGGGCAGGGCGCCGAATCCGGCCACGTACGGCAGCCAGGACAGGACGGTCGCCTTGAGCCGCAGGTTGTAGAGCCAGGCGGCCGTGACCGCGGCGAGGTGCACCGTACCCGCGAGGATTCCGCAGGCCAGCGAGAGCGGTAGGCACACGGCGAGCGCGATCCCGGCCGCCGCCCACACCGCACCCGCCCCGACCGTGCCGTCGGCCGCGGGCTTCCCCCGGCGGCCGGCCCGGGCGTCACGCCGTGCGTCGTACGCGTCGTTGCACCAGCCCACCGAGAGCTGGCCGGTCAGCACCGCTGCCGTGACCAGCGCGGAACGGGGGCCGCCGAGTCCGGAGCCGAGGGCGAGGACGCAGGCGAGCGCGGTCACCGCGAGCGCCGGCCCCGGGTGGCACGCGAGCGCGAGCCCCGCGACCCGGCCCCGTCGCCCGACGTCGGCGGGATCGGCGTCGGCGGGATCCGTGTCGGCCGGATCCGCGCAGGCCGGAACCGGACCGCCCGTTTGCGGTGCATCCGGATCCGCGTCGGCCCGATGCGTATCCGCCGGGCTCACCCTGTCCGTGGCGTCCATCGGGCGATCGTAGGGGCCTGTCGCCCCGTCAATGCGGCGACCGGGCGGGTCTTTTGCGGCGTTCGACCACATCTTGTGCGCAGGATGGGGCATGACGCCACCGAAGCAGGAGGCAGGATGACCCGCATCGCCGCGGTTCACGGAGCTCTGCCGCCCCACCGCCACACCCAGCGTGAAGTCACCGACATGGTGGCCCGCACCTGCCTGCCGCCCGGCGCCGACCGCCGGGTCCTGGACCGGCTCCACGAGAACGCCCAAGTCCGCGGCAGGCACACCGTGCTGCCCCTGGACGACTACCGCGACTTCGACGGCTTCGGCGACTCCAACGACGTGTTCATCCGGTCCGCCGTCGACCTCGGCGCCCAGGCCGTACGCGGTGCTCTGCGGGCGGCAGGGCTGCGGCCCTCCGATGTGGACCTGCTGATGTTCACCTCCGTCACCGGCATCGCCGCCCCCTCGATCGACGCCCGGCTCGTGACCCGACTGGGGATGCGGTCGGACGTGAAGCGGCTGCCCGTCTTCGGCCTCGGCTGCGTCGCCGGAGCCGCCGGAACGGCCCGGCTGCACGACTACCTCCTCGGCCGTCCCGACGACGTGGCCGTGCTCCTGTCGGTCGAGCTCTGCTCCCTCACCTTCCAGCGCCACGACGCCTCGCCCGCCAACCTGGTGGCGACCGCGCTGTTCGGGGACGGAGCGGCAGCCGTGGTCGCCCTAGGCGGCCGCCGGGCCGTCGCCGGGCCGGAGATCGTGGCCACCCGTAGCCGGATGTACCCGGACACCGAGCACGTCATGGGCTGGGACATCGGCTCCACCGGGTTCCGCGTCGTCCTCGATCCGGCCGTGCCCGACGTCGTACGCCAGTACCTCGCCGACGATGTACGGGAGTTCCTCGACGAACACGGCCTCAAACCGAAGGACATCGCCCACTGGGTCTGCCACCCGGGCGGCCCCAAGGTCCTGGAGACCGTGTCCGAGGTCCTCGACCTGCGCGAGGGCGCCCTCGACGTCACCTGGCGCTCGCTTGCCGACGTCGGCAACCTCTCCTCGTCCTCGGTCCTGCACGTCCTGCGGGACACCATCGAACAGCGCCGTCCGGAGCCGGGCACCCCCGGGCTGCTGCTGGCCATGGGCCCGGGATTCTGCTGCGAACTGGTGCTGCTGCGCTGGTAGGAAGGAACGGCTCATGACCTGGTACACCGTCCTCGTGCTCGCCGTCGCCGGCGAACGCCTCGCCGAACTCGTCGTCGCCCGACGCAACACCCGCTGGAGCCTCGCCCGGGGCGGCGTCGAATCGGGCCGCGGGCACTATCCGGCGATGGTCGCCCTGCACACCGCCCTCCTGGCCGGCTGCCTGGCGGAGGCCGGGTTCACCGACCGGCCCTTCCAGCCGGTCCTCGGCTGGGCGATGGTCGCCGTCGTCGTGGCCGCGCAAGCGCTGCGCTGGTGGTGCATCCGTGCGCTCGGCCCCCGCTGGAACACCCGCGTCATCGTCCTCCCCGGCCTGCCCCGGGTCACCGGCGGCCCCTACCGGTGGATGGGTCACCCCAACTACGTCGCCGTCGCCGCCGAAGGCCTCGCGCTGCCCCTGGTCCACGGGGCGTGGGTGACCGCGCTGGTGTTCACCGTCCTCAACGCCGCGCTCATGGTCGTACGGATCCGGTGCGAGGACGGGGCGCTGGCGCGTCTCCCGGCCGTGGACGCACGGGCGTGATCGACGTCCTGGTCGCGGGCGGCGGACCGGCCGGACTGGCCGCCGCGATCCGCGCCGCGTCGGCGGGCCTGGAAGCGGTGGTGGTCGAGCCGCGCACCACCCCCGTCGACAAGGCGTGCGGCGAGGGCATCATGCCCGGGGGCGTCGCGGCCCTGCGCGACCTCGGCGTCCGGGTGAGAGGCCACGAGCTGCGGGGCATCCGCTACACCGACGGGCGGCGCAGCGCGGAGGCGGCCTTCCGGGGCGGCCCCGGCGCGGGCGTCCGCCGCACCGAACTCCACGCCGCCCTGCACGAGCGGGCCGCCGCCCTCGGCGTACGCGTCGTCGCCGCCAAGGTGGGGGAGGTCCGGCAGGACGAGCGCACCGTCACCGCCGCCGGACTCACCGCGCGCTGGCTGGTCGCCGCCGACGGGCTCCACTCGCCGCTGCGCCGCGCCCTGGGCCTCGACCACCCGGTCCCCGGCCCCGGACGCTACGGGCTGCGCCGCCACTACCCGATGGCCCCCTGGACGGACCACGTCGAGGTGCACTGGTCCCGGCACGGGGAGGCGTACGTGACCCCGGTCGGCGAGCGCCTGGTGGGGGTGGCCGTCCTGAGCCGCGACCGCCGCCCCTACGACCGGCATCTGGCCGCCTTCCCCGCCCTCGCCGCCCGGCTCGCGGACGGCCCCGGGGCCACCCCCGTACGCGGGGCCGGTCCGCTGCGGCAGCGGGCGCTGGGCAGGCGGGCCGGGCGGGTCCTGCTGGTCGGCGACGCCGCAGGCTACGTGGACGCCCTCACGGGGGAGGGCATCGCCCTCGCCGTCGCCACCGCGACGGCCGCGGTCGACTGCCTGACCGCCGGGCGGCCCGAGGACTACCCCCGCCGCTGGGCACGGGCCACCCGGCGCTACCGCCTGCTCACCGCGGCCCTGCTGGGCGCCGCCGGCCACCCGTCCTCGGGGCGGCTGATCGTCGCCGCGGCCCACCGGGCGCCCCCCGTCTTCCGGGCCGCGGTCCACGCGCTGAGTTGAGTCGAGAGGCCCGCGCGTGCCTCTGACGGCTCGAATGGCGAGGCCCCGGCTTCCGGCATAACGTCGGTCGGGTGAACGCCCGGCGTTCACCCGACCGACGCGGAGACCGGCCGCTCCCACGGGGCGCACTGCCCTCGGCACGAGAGACGAACCGCACTATGACGGGCTCCCACGCGACCCCCGCAGACACGGCAAAGACCTCCGACCGACACCGGGGCGGACTGGCGCTGCTGGTCATCGCCTCGTGCCAGCTGATGGTGGTGCTCGACGTCACCATCGTCAACATCGCGCTTCCGCACATGCAGAAAGACCTGGGATTCTCCACCCAGAACCTCTCCTGGGTCGTCAACGCCTACACGTTGACCTTCGGCGGGCTGCTGCTGCTCGGCGGACGCCTCGGCGACATCCTCGGCCGCCGCAGGGTCTTCGTCTTCGGTGTGCTCCTCTTCGTCTTCGCCTCACTGCTCGGCGGACTGTCCCAGGAGAGCTGGCAGTTGCTGGCCGCCCGCTCCCTCCAGGGCGTCGGCGGCGCGATCGCCTCGCCCACCGCCCTGTCGCTGATCACCACCACCTTCCGCGAGGGCCCCGAACGCAACCGCGCGTTCGGGGTGTTCGCCGGTGTCTCGGCGGGCGGCAGCGCGATCGGTCTGCTGGCCGGCGGCATGCTGGTGGAGTGGCTCGACTGGCGCTGGGTGCTGTTCGTCAACGTCCCCATCGGCCTGCTCATCGCGTTCGCCACCCCCCGCTACATCGCCGAGTCCGAGCGCCACGCCGGCCACTTCGACATCGCGGGCGCCCTGAGTTCCACGGTGGGCATGGTGCTGCTGGTGTACGGCTTCATCCGCGCGTCCGAGGACGGCTGGACCGACGTCCTCACGCTGGGCTCGTTCGCCGCCGCCGTCGTCCTCCTGGCGTTGTTCATCGCCATCGAACGCCGCTCCCGGCAGCCCATCACCCCGCTGCGGATGTTCCGTGACCGTAATCGCGCCGGGTCGTACGCGATGATGCTCAGCCTCTCCGCGGCGCTGTTCGGGATGTTCTTCTTCCTGACCCTGTTCGTGCAGGACGTGCTCGACTTCAGCCCGCTGCGGGCCGGCCTCGCCTTCCTGCCGGTGAGTGCCGTCATCGCGGTCAGCGCCGGCCTGACCTCCCAACTGCTGCCCCGCTGGGGCCCCAAACCCTTCATGGTGGTGGGCGCGCTCCTAGCCGCCGCCGGGCTCGGCTGGCTGACGCTGACCGATGTCCACAGCTCCTACCTCGGCTCGATCCTCGGCCCGATGCTGGTGTTCGGCTTCGGCATGGGCATGCAGTTCGTGTCGCTGACCCTGATGGCGGTGTCGGGCGTCGCCCCCAGGGAGGCGGGCGCGGCCTCCGGCATCCTCAACGCCACCCAGCAGGTCGGCGGCTCGCTGGGGCTGTCGATCCTGGTCACGACGTTCGGCACGGCCAGTCGCAACGAGGCGACCGAGCAGATGCCGAGCTTCCGCGAGGAGGCCACGCGCGCCCAACAGCTGGAGGCTCAGAGGACCGGCGAGCTGCCACCGCCCTGGGGCGACGAGATCCTCACCTCGGGCGTCTCCAGCGCCTTCGTCGTCGCGGCCTGCTTCGCCGTGGTCGCCGCCCTGGTCGCCCTCTTCGTCATCCAGGTCCGGCCCGCCGACCTGGCCCGCCTCCAGGGCGGCGCGATGCCGCTCGCCGGGGAGGGGACGGGCGAGGACGAGGCGGCCGAGCCGCCGCCCGCCTCGGGGACGCCACAGCCCGCCCCGGACGAACCACGGTCCGACCCGGACACCGACCGACCCACGAAAGGGCGCTGACCCATGGACTGGACCCTCGAAGTGATCGTGCTGCCCGTGACCGACGTCGACCGGGCCCGGGACTTCTACCGGGACAAGCTCGGCTTCGCCGTCGACATCGACGCCGAGGTGATGCCGGGCGCCCGCGTCGTCCAGCTGACGCCGCCCGGATCCGGCTGTTCGATCGCCCTCACCGACGGTCTGCCCAACCCGACCGGAACCCCGCAGCCGGGCACGTACCACGGCCTTCAGCTCTGTGTCACCGACATCGCCGCCGCGCACGCCGAACTCGTCGGCCGGGGAGTCGAGGTCTCCGCTCCGCAGCGGTACACCGACGAGGACGGCGCGACCTTCATGTACTTCACCGACCCGGACGGCAACGGCTGGGCGGTCCAGGAGTACCGCCGCCGGGAGACCGAACCCCTGCACCGGCTGCTCGCCGACCGCGCCGCGGGGAACGCGGGGGACACGGTGGGGTGAACCGGATGCGGAGGTGGATCGGGCCGCGTCCGGTCCACCAGAATGCTCCCCGTATCGAGTGCAGAGATCCATCAGCGCAAGGGAGCGGCATCCACATGGGCGGCAACGCAGAGATGGTGGCCTTCGTCCGGGCGCGGCTCGCCGACGAGGAACACGTCGCAATGGCCGCCGGCGGAGACCGATGGCGGTGCCCGGCCGATGTGCCGGGAGAGGTCCACGACCGCACGGGCGGGGTGGCGTTCACGGTGCGCGGCCGGGGCTTCGACCAGCACATCGCCCTCCAGAATCCCGCGCGGACCCTGGAGCGCATCGAGACGAGCCGCGTGATGCTCGGCGAGTACGTCGAGGTGGCCGACCTGGACACCGACCGGCCGGCCGAGGACTACCGTTCCGGCCGTGCGGTGGGCCTGGGCTTCGCCGTCCGGCAACTCGCCGCCGAGTACGCGGGCCACCCCGACTACCAGGCGCGCTGGCTGCCCAGATTCATCCAGTGACAGGGGGGGTGCGGGACGCGTCGGGAAGCCGTAACTTACTCTCAAGTAAGTAACGGTCCCGTCACGTCCCGTCGTCGAAGGAGAAGCATGTCCCGCCAGACGCGTTCCGCCGTCCTGCTCGCCGGGCTGATGGGCGGAGCGGGAGTGCTCCATTTCGCCGTCCCCCAGGCCTTCGACTCCACCGTGCCCCGGATCCTGCCCGGAAAGCCGCGCACCTGGACGTACGCCAGCGGAGTGGTCGAACTCGCCCTGGCCGCGGGCCTTGCCCACCCCCGGACGCGCCCGGCCGCCGCCCGGGCAACCGCGGGCTTCTTCGTCGGTGTGTTTCCGGCCAATGTGCAGATGGCCGTCGACTGGCGTCACCGGCCCCGGCCGCAGCGGGTCGCAGCCCTGGCCCGGCTGCCCCTCCAGGTGCCGCTGGTCCTGTGGGCACGGGGTGTCGCCCGGGGCGCCGACGGGCCCTGAACGGACCGTGATCGGTGTGGTACGAGCCAGTGACCGTGAAGGTGATCCACAGCAAAATGGCGTTGCTCTCTGGTGAGGAGTGATCCCGCCGTGTAGCGTCGCCGGAAGATGTCGTGGTTCGCAGTACCTGCCCGCGCCTGGCGCGGGCGTTTTGCTGTGCAGTGCCTGAGAACCAGGGCGATCACCTCCGGGTCCGCGCGGTGCGGATCCGTTTACTGCTGAGAGGTACAGGCATGGCCAGCGGAACCGTCAAGTGGTTCAACTCGGAAAAGGGCTTCGGCTTCATCGCGCAGGACGGCGGCGGCCCCGACGTCTTCGCGCACTACTCCAACATCAACTCCTCCGGCTTCCGTGAGCTCCAGGAAGGCCAGGCGGTGACCTTCGACATCACCCAGGGCCAGAAGGGCCCCCAGGCGGAGAACATCACCACCGCCTGATCCGGGTTGACCGACCCTGGAGCCCCGGAGCGCATCGCGCTCCGGGGCTCCAGGGCTGTGAGGGCCGTAATCCGATCGGGTGGCCGTGTTACGGGATTGGGGTGCCGCGGCGCGGGTACGCGGTGGCTCTCGAACCCAACGCCCCTGGAGCCTCCGGGAGCGAGAACGGAGGTCGGACTCATGCTGAAGGCCATCGCGGACGTACTCCGCTCCATCGGCGGAGCCATCGCCACCGTGGTCACGTTGCCCTTCCGGGCACTGGCCCGGCTGTTCGGGGGCGCGTCGAGCTCCGCGCGCGGACACCACTGAACGCATGACATGCCTGTGCCCCGGCCCTTCGGAGGGCCGGGGCACAGGCATGTCATGCGCGGGACGGGGGCGGCCGGTCAGCCCGTCGTCTCGTCCGGGGCAGGTTGCTCCTCGGGATGCGCGCCCGCGTTGCGCGGCGCGTTCCGGCCGGCGCCGGCCTCGTCCAGCTCGGGCTCGTCGTCCTGGCGGGCCACCCGGTCCGGCACCGGTATGTCGAGAGCGTCCTCGCCCTCCTGGCTCTGCTGGTCCGGCATGTCCGCCGGTACGGGAGGCGGGCTGCCGGAAGCCCCGGTGTAGGCGGTGCCTTCCGGCCTGCGGTCGGTCATGAGAGCTTCCTTCCGTACTGCCCCGGTGTACCCGGGGAGGAGTGATGCGCCCAGGTGGGTACCCGCTGCCGGGCGAAGCACTCCCCGGATCCGACGAGGCCCGGGACACGGGGGCTCGGCCTCCCGCACCACGCTCCGGGAGAGGACGGGAGAAGATGCGGGGCCCGTGGCCTCCGGCCATATTGGGAGCCCAGGGCCACCGGCCGGGAGCGTGTCGCGCGCCGCGGCGGCGGAAACGCCGCCGCGGAGTGTGGGGCGCCCGAGTGCGGGTACCCGGGGCGTTGCCCCACTCGGGCGCACGACGTCACCCGACGAACCCGGCGGAAGGACTTCCCGCATGCTGATGGCCCACCCCACCGTGCTGCGCAATCTGATCGAGCAGTACGAGGCGCTGCGTGTGCTGCACGCGGAGAACGGCGGCGAGGAAGCCCGGCAGCGCATGGACGACGTGGCGTACACGCTGTGCGTGTCGACCGGCACGAGTGACGTCGACAGCGCGCTGATCGCCGCCCGCCACCAGTTGCCCGGCGCCCGGCCCGAGGACGACTCCGTCCTCTCCGCCTGATCGCCGTCGAGCCACGAAGGGGAGGGCCCGTGGTCCGCACGGTGGGTGTCGAAGAAGAACTGCTCCTGGTCGACTCGGCCAGCGGAGAGGCGGAGGCGCTGTCCTCGGCGGTGCTGGCGATCGCCGAGAAGGACGCGGAGGGAGAGTCGGCCTTCGAGCCGGAACTGCATCGCCAGCAACTGGAGTTCTCCACGCACCCCTGTGCGGACATGGGCGAACTCGCCGAGTCGGTCCACCGGTGGCGTGGTGAGGCGGTACGGCACGCCGCCGACGCCGGGGCGTCGGTCGTGGCCCTGGCGACCTCCCCGCTCCCGGTCAGCCCGAAGATCGGCACAGGGGAGCGGTACCGGTGGATGGCGGAGCGCTTCGGTCTGACCGCCCAGGAGCAGCTGACCTGCGGCTGCCACGTCCACGTCTCGGTGGCCTCCGACGAGGAGGGCGTCGCCGTGCTCGACCGGGTGCGCTGCTGGCTGCCCGTCCTGCTCGCCCTGAGCGCCAATTCCCCGTTCTGGCAGGGGCAGGACAGCCGGTACAGCAGCTACCGCAGCCAGGTGTGGGGACGATGGCCGTCGGCGGGCCCGGTCGACGTCCACGGCTCCGCCGAGGCGTACCACGCCCAGGTGCGGTCCCTGGTCGGCACGGGAGTGCTCCGGGACGAGGGGATGATCTACTTCGACGCGCGCCTCTCGCACCGCTACCCCACCGTGGAGTTCCGGATCGCGGACGTCTGCCTGGACCCGGCCGACACCGTGCTGCTGGCCACGCTGGTACGCGGTCTTGTGGAGACGGCCGCACGGGAGTGGCGGGCCGGTGAGCCGCCCCTGGGCACCGGCACGGCCCTGCTGCGCGCGGCCTCCTGGCAGGCGGGCCGCGCGGGCCTGGAGGGCCGGCTCGTCCACCCCCGGACCCGTCTGCCGGAGCCCGCGCCCGATGTTCTGCGGGCCCTGCTGGACCATGTGCGGGACGCCCTGGAGGACAGCGGCGACCTGGCGGCCGTGGAGACGGCCCTGGCCGCCGTGGACCGGCGAGGCAACGGGGCACGGATCCAGCGCGAGACCCTGGCGCGGACCGGGAGCCTGCGCGACACCGTCGCCGAATGCGTCCGGATCACGGCCGGCTGAGCCCTGCCGAACGGCATCCGACGAATGACACCAGAGGAACGGAGCAATCCATGTCGACCAAGTCCACCAACGCACTCGAGGACCGCCGGATCCTGGCCATCGTCACCAACTACGGCGTCGAGCAGGACGAACTCGTCGTCCCCGTGAAGCATCTGCGCGACCACGGGGCGCAGGTCAGCGTGGCGGCGGTCTCCGCCGACGGGGTCCGCACCCTCGTCGGCGACCGCGATCCCGGCGAGACCGTCCGACCCCACCTCACGCTCGACGACGTCGACCCCGCCGCGTACGACCTCCTCCTGGTCCCGGGCGGCACGCTGAACGCCGACTCGCTGCGCCTGGAGGACGCCACCACCCGGATCGTCAGCTCGTTCGCCGCCTCCGGCCGACCGGTGGCCGCCATCTGCCACGGGCCGTGGGCGCTCATCGAGGGCGGCTACATCGAGGGCAAGACGCTGACCTCGTACGCCTCGCTGCGGACCGACATCACCAACGCGGGCGGCACCTGGGTCGACAAGCCGGTGGTCCGCGACGACGCCGCCGGCTGGCCGCTGATCACCTCCCGGAACCCCGGGGACCTGGAGGACTTCCTCGGCGAGATCGACGCCGTGCTCGCCGAGTCCTGAGCCTGCCGCCACGGAGCGTTCCACCCGGCGGGGCAGATGCACGCGTGCAATAGGGCCACGCCGCACCTACCCGCCGGGACGTTCGGGGTATCCAGGAACAAGGCTGCAGGCCAGGGTCCTGCCCGCGGGCCGACCCGAGGAGGGCTCATGCCTCCCGACCGCCACCACGGCCGACGCGGACGTCACCGAAGCCCCTCCGGAAGACCCGACCGCTCACATTCTGCGGATCAACGCGGGGCTGAGCTGCGACGGAGACTCCGTCTCCCTCACCGCCGCCTCCCAGCCGAGCATCGAGGAACTCGCGCTCGGCGCCCTGCCCGGTCTGCCCAAGGTCGCCGTCCACTGGCCCCTCATCGCTCACGGGGGAAAGGCCCCGTGGTCAGTCCAGCGTCTGCGTCAGCTCGCTGCGCGTGGCGGTGTGCACGACCCTGCACCGTGCCCCGTTGACGAGTGGCAGGTACGGCGGCACATGGCCGCACTCGACGTCGGCGACGATCGGCACGTTCAGCGGCCCGAGCGCGTCGATCACGGCCTGGTGCTGGGTGAGCGAAGCGGTGTCCGGGGCCGAGGTCCGGCCGACGAGCACGGCTTCGGCCGCGTCGAAGAAGCCGGCCAGCCGCATCCCGTGCAGGTAGCGGCAGATGGCGAACGCGTCGTCGCCGCCGGCCTCCACGTACACGAGAAGTCCCTCCGGGGCGTGCGTCCGGGCGAACGTCGAGGTGTCGAGGTACGGCGTCCCGGTGAGGTTGCACAGCATCTCGATACAGCCCCCGACCAGCCGTCCCTCGACGTCCACGTCGCCGCTGCCGTCGAGCCGGGTCCAACGGCCCGGGACGTCGAGGGTGAGCGTACGGGCGTCGGGGTGCTCCGCCCAGTCGTCCCAGCCCGAGGCGCGGTGCCGTTCCGGCGGGATCTGGGTGAACCGGTGGCCCGGCGGGGCGGCGACGATCTCGAGCCAGGACACCAGTCCCTCCGGCACCCGGTACGGGGTGTCCATGAGGTTGTTCCCGTGCACGGTCGCCACCCCGGTGAGCAGGGTCAGTGGCGTCATCACGGTCGACATGTCCGAGTAACCCACCACCCAGGTCGGCTCCGCCGCACGCACCGCCTCCCAGTCGACCAGCGGCAGCAGGTCGATGGCGGTCTCCCCGCCCCACGGCGGCACCACGGCCCTGATCCCGGGGTCCGTCAGCATCGCCGTCAACTCGGCCGCCCGGTCGGCCGCGGGCGCGCTGACGTGCCCGGAGCCGTCCATGCACCTGCCGGTCACGACCTCGTACCCGCGCGCCTCGACATCGCGCACCGCCACGGCGAGTCGTTCGCGCAGCTCCTTGGGCACCCCGCTCGACGGGGACGTGACGCCGACGCGGTCACCGGGGCGCAGAGGGCGCGGATATCGAACGGACATGCGCTGGATTCTGGCACGACACCCCGCGCGAGGTCAGCGCATTTCGGTCGCCTGCGGGGACAGACCGGCGTGGGACCGTGAAGCCGCCTCGGGTGGCCGGAGCGAAGGGCGCGGGCGCCATCCAGGTCCCCACCTTCGGGGCGGTGACGTTCCCCCGCTCGGCGGTCTTCTCGGGGTCGACGTTCGCCACGCCCCACGAGAACCCGAGCCGGTCCGGCTCGCCCGCGCATCCCTCGCTGATGCTGAAGCACGGCCGCTCGCCGGCGGGCCCCGCGTCGGACCGGGTGACGACGGCGGTGAGCGTGGCCGTGCCGCCGGTGACCAGGCAGTCCACCCGGGCCTTCGCCGTGGCGATCTGCCCCGTGGAGGGAGGGAACGCGCATGGTGAACTCCTCTTTCGCAGGGTGTTTGCCACGGGCGTCTGACGTGGTCACCAGCTTGGTCCCGGGCCCCCGTCGGATCAATCTGCCGATCGGCAGATGCGCGGGTGCGGTGCCGTCGGGCTCCTCCGCCGAGCGGCGGAGGAGCGGGGTGCGCGCCGTCGTCTGCCGGCCCTGTGACCGATGCCGTCTCGAACCGGTGGCCACGGAAGGTTAGGCTGGCCTAAGTCAATTCGGTTCTCTCGTCCCCGCGGGCGAGGCGCTCAGGCCGACCACGCGTACGAAGGGGCAGAGTCCATGACGATCCACCGAGCCGTCGTCGCCCGAGTGCAGCCGCTCACCGTGAGCCTGACCCGCGTCACCCTCCACGGTGAGGGGCTGGCGGGATTCCGGACCACCGGCGTCGGCGACGAGTACGTGCGGATCTTCCTCCCGCACGGCCCGGACCGCACCGACGTGTCCCTGCCCCGGACCACAGAGCAGGGCGGGTGGGAGACCCCCGAGGGGCAGCCCGTCGCACCGATGCGCACGTACACGATCCGCGCGGTCCGCCCGGAGGCCGGCGAGCTCGACATCGACTTCGTGCTGCACGAGGGCGGCGTGGCGTCCGGCTGGGCTGCCGAGGCGCGGCCCGGGGACGTGGTGGGCGTCAACGATCCCACCGGGCTCTACAGCCCTCCGGCCGATCTCTCCTGGCAGGTGCTGGTCGCCGACCAGACCGGTCTGCCCGCTGCCGCCCGGCTGCTGGAGAACACCCCGGACCACGTCCGGACCCGGGTGGTCCTGGAGGCGCCCGACCCCTCGGCCGCGCTGCCGCTGCGGGAGCCGGCCGACTCCAAGGTGACCTGGACCTACGGCGGGAACGGCCATGGCCCCAGCCGCCTGGCCGACCTGGTGGCCGCCGCCGTCCCGCCCGGCACGGACCTCGCGGGCGGGTACGTCTGGGTGGCCGGGGAGACCAACGCGCTGCGCGCGGTGCGCCGCTACCTCCGTCGCGAGCTGGGGCTGCCGGCGGAGCGCTTCAAGGTCGTCGGCTACTGGATACCGAACTCCGACACCTGGTCCGAGCGGTACGAAGCCCTGCCCGACACCGTGCGCTCCGAGCTGGAGGCCCTCTGGAACAACCCTGCCGGCGACTCCGAGGACCTCACCATCCGCTACGAGGCCCGCCTCAGCGACCTCGGACTCTGACCGGCCCCGGGGCCCCGGTCCCGCGACCGGCCTCCTCGGTCGCCGCGATCTCAGGCAAGGTCAGCCCTACTTCGCGGGGGGGGGGGGCCGGTTGATGGTCCGTTGTGCCACCGCGATCGCTGGAAGCCGCGGGGCCGATCGGCTTCGTGGGCCTGGTCGTTCCGCTGGTTGCGCGCTGGCCGGCCGGTCCGGACCTGCGCTGGGTGCTGCCGTATTCCATTTTGGTCGGTTGTGCGCTGGTCGTGAGCGGCGCGACCTTCCAGAGCGTATCCGGCTGGTTCTCATCGGGCTCGGCGTGACCGCGATGCTCGGACGGTCAGCTCCTATCCGCTCATCCGCTCCTCCCTCGACGACGCCCGGAACGCGCACATCTGGCTCGTCGGGTCGCTCGACGGGCTGGGCCGGTCCTCGGTGCCAGCCTCAGCCCTGGGGGCAGGCCGGTCTCGGCGGGGCGGTGAGCGCCGGGCTGCTCCCGGCCGCACACCTTGCTTCCGGCCAGGTCTTCGCTGGGAGCCGCAAGCAAGCCGACAAATCCGCTGGGGCACAGGTGATTTGCGGGATTCGGCGAGTCAACCGCGAGATAGGCGGGTATGGTCGCTGCCATGTGAGTAAAGATAGCCTTACCTAAATAGATGGAGGATTCGGTGGCCAATCCGTTCGAGGACGAAGACAGCACCTATCTGGTGCTCGTCAACGACGAGGGACAGCACTCCTTGTGGCCGGCGTTCGCCGAGGTGCCCGCCGGATGGGCCGTGGCTCACCCGGAGGGCACCCGCCAGGCCTGCCTGGACTACGTGGAACAGAACTGGACCGACCTGCGGCCCAAGAGCCTGATAGCGACCATGGATCCGACATGAGGCTCCCCCCAAGTGCCGCAGCCTCCCGTACACCTGGCTGTGGACGTACGAGGGCACGCACGTCGGGCCGACCATCGAGGCGAAGCGCGGCAGCGGGCTCCGTATCGCCTGGGAGAACGACCTGACCGGCGCCCCCCCGTCGGCCGTACGCGTTCCGTCGCGCTGCCGTCAAACGGCTCCACCGCGTCATCCGTCTCGACGAGGACGCGAGGACGCCCTGCTGGCCCACAACTGAGACCCCGGTCGCCCCGACGGCCCCGCACACACCTGGTGCGGGGCCGTCGGCGTGCTCGCGGCACCGGTACGCGACACCCCCTAGGCTGCGATCCGGCACCGGCCCCGACCGATCCAGGAGCGCACCCCCGCATGAACCACCCTGTCCGCGACTTCCCCTTCCCCGACGCCCTCGGCCCCGACGCGTCCCCCGCACCGCATCCGCTGCTCGCCCCGGTGTCCGCATACCTCGGCACCTGGCGGGGCGCGGGCCGCGGCGGGTATCCGACGCTGGAGGCGGATTTCACCTACGCGCAGGAGGTCACGTTCAGCCACGACGGGCGGCCGTTCCTCGCGTACGAGGCCCGGGCCTGGCTGCTCGACGCGGAGGGCGACCCGCTGCGGCCGTCCGCCCGGGAGAGCGGCTGGTGGCGACTGCAGCCGGACGGACGGGTGGAGGCCCTGATCACCCAGCCCACCGGCATCGCGGAGATCCTGGCCGGCCACGCTCGCGACGGCGTTGTCGATCTCGCCACCGAACAGGTCTCCATCGCGCCCACCGCCAAGGAGGTCGACGCCACCCGCCGCCGCTACACCCTGACGGATCAGGACACGCTCGCCTTCGTCCACGACCTCGCCGCGGTCGGCCGGCCGCTGCAGCACCACCTGACGGCCGAACTCCGCCGAGCAGCGCCTGGCCAGGGCATGTAGTTGCCGGAGCGTGACCGAAGCGGCGGCATGGAGGCCGGCCTGCGGGGCAGGTGCACGGGAAGCCAGGAGAACAGGAGCACCTTTCCGATGTCCCTTCCCTCGTACCCGGATTCCCCGTACCCGGGGCAGCCCGCAGCCGACCCCGACCCCTACGGCGGTCAGCAGCCGGCCCGGACGAACGGCTTCGCCGTCGCCGCCCTGGTCCTCGGCCTCGTCGCCTGCCTGCTCTTCTGGACCGTGGTGGGCGGTCTGCTCCTCGGCCTGCTCGCCATCGTCTTCGGCATCGTCGCCGCGCTCCGTACCCGCCAGGGCCGCGCGCCGCGCCGGGTGATGGCGATAGTCGGGGCCGCGTTCGGGGCGCTCGGGCTCATCGGGTCCGTGATCGTCCTCGTGGTGGCCGTCTCCGTGTTCGACTCGCAGGAGTTCAAGAACTTCGAGGACTGCGTGGACCAGGCCAATGGGCAGGCCGCCGAGGACCGGTGCGCGGACGACTTCGTCGACGAGCTGACCAACTGACGGATCCCGGAGCGGCCGCCGACCCGGGGGCAGGGCGTAGGCTCGGCCCATGGTGCATGTACTGGGCAGCAGGATCCTGCTGCACCCCACCGACCCCGAGCGTTCCCGCGCCTTCTACGGCGAGGCTCTCGGCCTCGCCGTCTACCGCGAGTTCGGTACGGGACCCGAGCGCGGCACCGTCTACTTCCTGGGCGGCGGATTCCTGGAGGTCTCCGGCCGGGGCGACGGCCCGCCCTCGGCCTCCCTGCAGATGTGGCTCCAGGTCGACGACGCCGAGGCCGCCCACGACGAACTGCGGTCGAAAGGCGTGACCGTTCTCCGACCGCCGAGGCGCGAGCCCTGGGGGCTCGTCGAGATGTGGATCGAGGATCCCGACGGATTGCGGATCGCCGTCGTCGAGGTGCCGGACGACCATCCCCTGCGCTACCGGCCCTGACCGGCGACCTCAGCACATCAGTCCACCCCCGCTCGGCGCCGCACCGCCGGTTGCACGCGCACCGGGTGTTTGCCACGGTGTGGGTGGGTAGGCGGCCCGGTGATCACCGGGCCGCACCGCCCGTTGGACCGTCCGCAATGGAGCACGAAGCAGAGAAGGAGGGTTCGATGTCCTCGAAGCGACGTCGTAAGAAGAAGGCCCGCCGCAAGAACGGCGCGAACCACGGCAAGCGTCCGCAGAGCTGAGAGAGCGTCGTAACACGCCGCGGCCCCACCAAGCCGAGAAGCTTGGTGGGGCCGCGGCGGTTTCCGTGGGCCGGGGGAAGGGCCGTGCGGAACTCGGGTCCTCATGCTGATGCCCGACGAGCGCCGGGTTCACACCCCAAGCGGGGCCGTGGGTTCCGTTCCCGCCCGGGCGCAGACCGAAGCGGCCGTCCCCGCCGCGTACGCCAGCATCGCCCGCGCCTCCCCGTCGGACAGCTCGGTCCGCCCTTCGCCCTCCGTCCCGAGCCAGGCGAGCATCCCCGCCATGAACGCATCACCCGCGCCGATGGTGTTCACCACCCGCACCGGCACGGCGGGCACGGAGACCGCCGGGGCGTCCTGGACGTACGCGGTCGCCCCCCGCGCCCCCCGCGTCAGCACGACCAGCCGGCCCTGCCCGGCGAGCCTGCGGCAGCTCGCCTCCGGCTCCGCGTCCGGCCACAGCCGTACCAGATCCTCGTCGCTCGCCTTCACGACGTGCGCGAGCGAGACCAGCTCGCGCAACCGCTCCAGGCTCCGTACGGGGTCCAGCGTGCGGTCCTCGCGCACATTGGGGTCCACCGCCAGCAGTCCGCCGTGGGCCGCCGCCCGCGCGGTGGCGGCCACGATCTCCGCCGCCGGCTCGACGACCGCGGCGAGCCCGCCCACGTACACCGCGCCGAAGCGCGTCGCCTCCGCCGTGCGGTCGGGCAGCTCGAAGGTCGCCGTGTCGCCGAGGTGGAAGCGGTACGTGTTCCCGTGGTCGCCCGGGTCGGCCACCGCGAGTGCCGTGGGCAGTGCCGACCGGGCGCTCAGCGAGAGATCGACGCCTGCCCCGGTCAGCCACGCCTCGATGCGGCTCCCGAAGGCGTCGTCGCCGAGCCCGCCCACGAAGGACGGCCGCCCGCCCAGACGGGCCAGGCCCACCGCGACGTTGGCGGGCGCGCCGCCCGGCTGGGCCGTCCGGACCCCGGCGTCCCCGTCGGCCGGCACGAGGTCCACCAGCGCCTCGCCGAGCACGAGGACGGAGCCGGGGCCCCGGCCGGAGCCGGGGCCCGAGGACGACGCGTCCGTCACGGCTCCACCACGATCTTGCGGCCGATCCCCGCCTGGAAGCGCTCGATCGCCTGCGGGTACTGCTCCAGCGGCAGCCGGTCGCTGATGAACACCGACGCGTCCAGCACCCCGCTCGCGAAGAGCGCCGCGGCCCGCTCGTAACTGTGCAGGACCGCCATCGACCCGGTGATGGTGATCTCCTGGTTGTAGATCCTGTACGGCTCGATCACCGCCGTCGTGGCATAGTCCGAGACGCCGAACTGGAGGAACGTGCCGCCCTTGGCGACCCGGCCCAGACCGTCCTGGATGGCGGCCGCGTTGCCCGTGGCGTCGATGACGACGTCCCAGCCGCCCGGACGGTCCAGTTCCTCGGCGCGGGCGGCGGCGCCCGTACAGCCCAGGGTCGTCGCGGTCGCCAGCCGCTGGGCGTTGACGTCCAGCATGTCGACGGACGCGGCGCCGGTGCGCTTGGCCAGCTCCAGCATCATCAGGCCCATGGTCCCGGACCCGTAGATCAGCACCTGGGCCCCGAGATTGCCGTTCAGGACGTCATAGCCCCGCACCGCGCAGGACAGCGGCTCGATCAGGGCCGCGTCCCGGACGTCGATGTGCTCCGGCAGGCGTACGCAGTTGGCGACGGGCGCCACCGCGAACTCGGCCGCGCCCCCGGGCACGGTGACGCCGATCGCCGCCCAGTTGTCGCAGAGATTGCCCCGGCCCGAACGGCAGTAGCGGCACTCATGACAGTGCAACGAGGGGTCCACGGCCACCTTGTCGCCGACGGACAGCTCGGTGACGTCCGCACCGAGTCCCACGACCTCCCCGGCGAACTCGTGCCCCGGCACGATCGGCAGCGTCGGCGCGAACTCGCCCTGGAGGATGTGGAGATCGGTGCCGCACAGCCCGCACGACGCCACCTTGACGACCACGTCGCGCGGGCCGGGCGTGGGGTCCGGGACGGTGGTCACGGAGACCTTGCCCACGGCTTCGACGATGGCTGCCCTCATTTGACTGCTCCCAGCGAGAGGCCCTGGACGAGTTTGTCCTGGGCGGCGTAGCCGGCGACGAGCACCGGCAGGGACACGACCACGGACGCCGCGCACAGCTGGGCGAGGAAGAGGCCCTGGCTGGTGACGAAGGTGGTCAGGTGGACAGGTGCGGTCCCGGCGACCACGCCGGTCAGCACCCGTGCGAACAACAGCTCGTTCCAGCTGAAGATGAAGCAGATCAGGGCGGTCGCGGCGATCCCGGGACCGGCGACCGGGGCGACGACCCGGCGCAGGACCGTCGGCAGCCGGGCCCCGTCGACCTGCGCCGCCTCGATGATGGAGACGGGGACGTCCGCGAGGAAGGACTGCATCATCCACACCGCGATCGGCAGGTTCATCGAGGTGTAGAGCAGGACCAGCAGCCAGATGTTGTCCAGCAGCCCCGTGTTCTTCGCGAACAGGTACACCGGCAGCAGCCCGGCGACGACGGGCAGCATCTTGGTGGACAGGAAGAAGAACATCACGTCCGTCCACTTGCGCACCCGCCGGATCGACAGCGCGTACGCCGCCGGCAGCGCGAGCAGCAGCACCAGCACGGTCGAGAAGAACGAGGCCGCCAGCGAGTTCACCAGCGGGGGCCACGGAGTCGGACCGCCCCCGCCTCCGAAGAAGTCGCGGTAGCCCTCCAGGGTCAGCGAGGCGGCGAGCGACGGCGGGTTGGTCGCCGCGTCGGCCTCCGCGTGGAAGGACGTCAGCACCATCCACAGGGCCGGCAGACAGAAGCCGATGCCCACCACCCAGGCGACCACGCCCAGGGCCGCAGAGCGCCGACGGGCCTTGCGCTCGGGCCCGTCGGCGGACGATGTGACGGACGGGGAAGTCGCGGTCGAGACGCTCATGCGCGGCTCGCCTCCTCACGGAAGAGGGAGGAGACCACCCGGAGCGCGAAGGTGGCGATGATGATCGTGCCGATCACCACGACCACGCCCGCCGCCGACGCCAGCCCGTACTCATGGGCCCGGTAGAAGGTCTCGTAGACGGTGTACGGGAGGTTGGCGGTGCCCAGACCGCCGGAGGTGATCGTGAACACGGCGTCGAAGTTCTGCACGATGTACACCGACCCGAGCAGGATGCCGAGTTCGAGGTAGCGGCGCAGATGCGGCAGGGTCAGATACCGGAATATCTGCCAGGGGCCGGCCCCGTCCAGCCGTGCGGCCTCCATGATCTCGGCCGGCCGGCTCTGCAGCCCGGCCAGCAGGATCAGCATCATGAACGGTGTCCACTGCCACACGAGCGACGCCTCGATGGCGATCAGCGGCATCTCGGACGTCCACTCCGGCTGGGCGATCGACTCGATGCCGAACAGCTCGCCGAACCAGGTGAGCGCGCCGTTGAACAGCCCGTACTCGGGGTTGTAGAGCGCGTGCTTCCACAGCAGTGCGGCGGAGACCGGCACCAGCAGGAACGGGGTGATCAGCAGGGTGCGCACGAACCCCCGGCCGAAGAAGGTGCGGTCCAGGAGCAGGGCGAAGACGAGTCCCAGCACGACGCTGACGATCACGACGGTCGCGGTCAGGACGACGGTCGTCACGACCGATTCGCGCAACGCCTCGTCGGTGAAGACGGACGCGTAGTTGGACAGACCGGTGAAGTGGCGCTTCTCCGGCTTGAGGGAGTTCCAGTCGAAGAGCGAGATCACCAGGGTTGCCACGAAGGGCAGTTGGGTGACCGCGATCAGGAAGATCAGCGCCGGCAGCAGGGGAGCGCGGGTCGCCCAGGCGCGCCGCCTGCTGCCGCCGCCCGGCTTCTGGGCCGGAGCCTGTGGGGACGGCGTGGTCTCTCTGGTTGCGGTGACGGTCATCGGTACTCCTCCGCGACCTTCTCGGCCAGCTTCTGGGAGGCGGCGAGCGCGGCGTCCACCGACTGGCGGCCCGCGATGGCGGCGCTGATCTCCTGCGCCACCCGGGTGCCCAGGTCGGTGAATTCCGGCACGCCGACGAACTGGATGCCCGCCGTCGGGCGGGGCTGGGTGCCCGGGTTCTTCGGATCGGCCTCGGAGATGGCCCGCTCGGTGACGTCGGCGAACGCGCCCGCCTCCGCCCGGTAGTCGGGGTTGGCGTAGGTGGAAGCCCGTTTGCCCGCCGGGACGTTGGACCAGCCGCTGGTGGCTCCCACCAGCTCCTCGTACTCCTTGCTGGAGGCCCAGGACACGAACTCCCAGGCGTCGTCGGACTTCTCGGACGCCTTCTGCAGGCCCCAGGCCCAGGTGTACAGCCAGCCCGAGCTCTTGGTCTGCTCCACCGGGGCGGGGACGTACCCGATCTTCCCCTTCACCGGGGAGCCCTTCGCCTCCAGGGATCCGGCGCCCGCCGTGGCGTCATACCACATGGCGGTCTTGCCCTGCGTCATGTTGTTCAGGCACTCGGCGTACCCGGACTGCGGGGCGCCCAGCTCCCCGTGCTCGCGCACGAGGTCGACGTAGAACTTGGTCGCCTTCTTGAACTCCGGTGCGGTCAGGCGCGGCTCCCAGTCCTCGGTGAACCAGGTGCCGCCCATCGTGTTGACGACCGTGGTCAGCGGGGCGATGACCTCGCCCCAGCCCGGCAGCCCGCGCAGACAGATGCCCTTCATCCCGCGCTCCGACCCGTCCGTCTGCTCGGCGAGCTTCGCCACCTGCTCCCAGGTCGGCTTCTCGGGCATGGTGAGGCCCTGCTTGTCGAAGACGTCCTTGCGGTACATCAGGAAGGACGACTCCCCGTAGAAGGGCTGGGCGTAGAGCTTGCCGTCCTCGGCGGTCAGCGACTCCCGCAACGGCTGGAGGATGTCCTCCTGGTCGAAGGCCGCGTCGGCCTTCGCGTAGTCGTCGAGGGGGTGCAGCCAGCCGTTCTTCGCGAAGAACGGCAGCTCGAAGTTGCTGATGGTGGCCACGTCGTACTGACCGGCCTGGTTGGAGAAGTCCTGGCTGATCTTGTCGCGTACGTCGTTCTCGGGCAGCACCGTGAAGTGGACCTTGATACCGGTCTCCTTCGTGAAGTGCTTGGCCGTCAGCTTCTGCAGTTCGACCATCTGCGGGTTGTTCACCATCAGTACGTTCAGCGCGTCGCCGCCCCCGAAGGAGGTCCCGCCCGCTCCGGCGCAGCCGGTGGCGAGCAGGGCCAGTGCGGCGGTCACGGCGCAGGTCCGCCCACGCATACGTGGTCGGCGGCGACGTCCTGGATGAGGCATGGAGGCTCCTGATCAGTCGTAGCGGCTCGGTGATCGGGTGGTTGTGGGCATGGCGAGCCACGCCCCGACGGGTGGGGGAGTGCGGCTGGAGCAGTGGTGCGGTGCGTCGGCCGTGCGGGCGGAGGGGCCGCCCGGGGGATCCGGTCAGACGCGGATGACCTGGGGCCCGAGGAGGGAGTAGCGCTGGGCCTCGGCCGAGGGGAGTCCGGCGTCGGTGACGATCGTCTCGAAGTCGCCGACCCCGGCGAACCGGCAGAAGCTCACCGCCCCGAACTTGCTGTGGATCCCGGCGAAGATCCTGCGCCGGGAGCTGCGCAGCGCCTGCGCCTTGACCTCGGCGACGGCGGGGTCCGGGGTGGTGAGGCCGTACTCGCGGGAGATGCCGTTGGCCCCGAGGAACGCCAGGTCGATCACGAATTCGGAGAGCATCCGGGAGGCCCAGTGGTCGACGGTGGCCATCGTGGAGCCGCGCACCCGGCCGCCCAGCAGGAGCACCGAGGTCTTCTCGGCCCCGGCGAGGGAGGTGGCGACCGCCAGGGACGCGGTGACCACGGTCAGCGGCCGGTTCTGGGGGAGCGCCTCGGCGACGAGCTGCGGGGTGAAGCCCTCGTCGACGAAGACCGTCTCGGCGTCACCGAGCAGATCGGCCGCGGCGGCCGCGATGCGCGACTTCTGCGGAACGTTACGGGTGGTGCGGACGGCGAGCGTGGTCTCGAAGCCGGCCGACTCCACCGGGTAGGCGCCGCCATGGGTCCGGCGGACGAGCCCGTGCTCCTCCAGGACGTGCAGATCGCGGCGGACGGTCTCCTTGGCCACCTTGAACAGGTCCGCGAGGGCGTTCACCCCGACCGAGCCCTCCCGCCGGGCCGTGTCCAGAATTCCCCGACGGCGTTCCTCGGTGTCCACGGCGCACTTCCCTGGTCGCTGCTGCGCCCGTTTCGGGCGGAGCCCGTCTGTCCGTTCGGGCTCATGTGTCGTTTGTACAAGCACTCACGGTGCCACGACCAGCCGCTTCACCGGATCCCCTCAGCCCGTTCGTGCCCGTTTTCCGGGTGAGACTGTGCTGGTCACGCCCCGGACTGCCGTCGCGTCGGCTGTCCGGGGCGCCCGCATTCGCGTGATCGCTGCCCGAATGGAGCCCGAAGTGCGGGGAGGGGTGTACGTGCCGTCTGTCAGAGTGCGGTGCCGAAGGCCTCGGCCAGCTCGCGCCACTCGGCGCGCGGCAGGCCCGCGCCGCCCTCGTCGGCCGTGAGCACCTGCAACGCGACATGGTCCGCGCCCGCGTCGAGATACGCCCGCGTCCGGAGCGTCACCTGCTCCACGTCGCCCAGTGCGAAGAGGGCGTCGAGAAGACGGACGCTGCCGCCGCCCTCGAAGTCGCGTTCCGCGAAGCCCAGGCGCAGCAGATTGGCGGTGTAGTTGGGCAGTTGGAGATACATCGCGAGCATCGTCCGGGCGGTGGTGCGGGCCCGGTCGAGGTCGGTGTCCAGCACGGCGGTCAGTTCCGGGGCGAGCAGCGCGTCGGGCCCGAGCGCCTCGCGCGCCTCCGAAGTGTGCTCGGCGGTGACGAGGTAGGGGTGCGCCCCCAGCGACCGGTCGGCCGCGAGCCTCAGCATCTTCGGCCCGAGAGCCGCCAGGACCCGATGGCCGGAGCCCACGGACGGATCGGCGGCGTCCAGGGCGTCGAGGTAGGACACCATCGCGCTGTACGGCTTCGCGTACTGCGGCACCATCGGTCCGTGGCTGACGCCCAGGCCGAGGACGAAGCGACGGCGCGCGTCCGGATCGATCGCGGCGATCGCGGCCGCCGCCTCCTCCGCCGTGTGGTTCCAGATACTCAGGATGCCGGTGGCCACGGTGATCGAGCGGGTGGCGGCCACGACGGCGGCAGCGTCCTCGGGCGTCGGGCTGCCTCCGATCCAGACGGTGCCGTAGCCCAGTTCGTCGAGCTCGGCGAGCGCCTCCGCGATCGCCTTCCCGCCCGCGTCGTCCACGCGCGACGCGTGCAGGGCCCCGCTCCAGATCCCCACGCGTCCGAAGGTCCTGCCCGTCCCGGAAATCTCAGAAGTCATGGTGTGATCAACAACAGCCCGGCCCAACTATTCCTGTCCGGACGGCGATTCACCCGTCCGGACGTGCGGGAACTTTCGGCGCGGCGGGGCGCGGAGCGGCTTCAGTCCTCGGGGACGTCCCTGATGAACACGACTCCGTCGATGCGGGCCAGGTGCGCCGGGTCGAGCGGGGCATAGCCGAAGTACGGGGACGCGCGCCGTACGGGGTCCGTGGCGGCGACGGCGGCGGCCAGCTCGGAGGCGTCCACCAGGCAGGGTCCGGCCGGGAACGCGTACAGGGCTCCTTCGAGGGTGTCCGGCGGCGGGACGTCGACCCCCTGGTGCCGCATCGTTCCGAACGCGGTGGCCAGGAAGCCGTACGCCTCGCCCAGGCGGCTGTTCACGATGGCCCCCGCGCTCCACCACTCCAGCCGTCGGCCACCCATCCGCATCGAGCTGATGTCCCGCTGGAGATGGCTGTTGTGGGCGTGGACCAGAACCGGTCCCCGCTCCGCGAGCGCGAGCAGATTGTCGGCCATCATCTGATCCCGCAGGCCCGTCAGCCGTGCCAGCCGGCTCGATGACGAGTCGGCCATCCAGTAGTGGTACCGCAGCAGCCCCGAGGCGGCCCGCGCCTGCAGCAGCGCCCGGTCGAACGCGTCCCGCGAGGTCACCGTGATCAGGTGCGGCGTCCAGGCGTGGAGCAGCGCCCCCAGGTCATCGGCGAGGAGCCGCAGCTCCCCGGCCTCGGCCGACCGCCCGAAGGACGCGGACGGATCCAGCATCGCCGCCGGGTCGGTCCACCGGCCGTCGGGGCCGAGCAGCCGGTCGAGCGTCTCGGGGGTGCAGGGAATCAGGCCCGGGTCCACGTGGTCCGCGAGAGTGCGGTGGAGCGCGGTGAGGGTCTCCCGGGGGCTCGCGGCCCAGGCCATCTCCAGCGGGCCGTCGAAGCCTGCGAACCGTACCTGGTCGCAGGCGGGCCGGCCGGCGTTGAACGCGCGCATCCAGCGCACCAGTTCACGACTGGCCGCGGACGCGCCGAGGCCGTGGCTGAACCCCCGCTCCAGCACGTCGTCGAGGGCGCCCGAGCCTGTCGTCACGTAGTCGTCCACCAGCAGTCCCGCCACGCAGTCGCTCTCGACGGCGATGGTCCGGTAGCCCTCCTCCTCGACAAGCTGCCGGAAGAGGGCGTTGCGCAGGCGGAGGGGGGCGTCCACCCCGTGGGTGGGCTCGCCCAGGGTCAGCATCCGGGGCGGGGAGGCGAACAGCCCCATGACGGAAGCCGCCTCGACGGCGTGGGCGATGTCCTTGATGTCGTTGGCCATGGCTTCCACCGTATCGTTGAACCCTCGGTGGAGACTTTGCCGCGATATCCTCGGGCCCATGAGGCAGAACCCTCAAACAGCAGGACGCCTGCGGCCCGTCGACCTGGCCCGTCGGCACGGATTGTCGACGCAGGCCGTGAGGAACTACGAAGCGGCGGGGATCCTCCCGGCCGCCGGGCGCACGCCCCACGGCTACCGCACCTACACACCGCGCCACGCACACGCCCTGGCGACGTTCCTCGCGCTGATCCCCGGACACGGGCACGGGACCGCGACGTCGATCATGCGGGCGGTGAACCACGACGAGCGGGAGGAGGCGTTCCGCCTCGTCGACGAGAGCCACGCCCAGCTCCTGGAGGACCGGCGGACACTGCACGCCGTCGAGAGAGCCCTCCGCGACCTGGGGCCCGGCGCCGGGCCCGCACCCGACGACGGTTCGGGCCCCGGCGGGATGTTCGTCGGACCGCTGGCGGGAAGGCTGGGCATCAGGCCCGCCACGCTGCGGAAGTGGGAGCGCGCCGGGCTCGTGACCCCGCGCCGCGACCCGCGGACCGGATACCGGGTGTACGACGGGACCGACGTACGGGACGCCGCACTGGCCCACCAACTCAGGCGGGGCGGCTACCGCCTGGAGCAGATCGCCCCCTTGATCGCCCAGGTGCGTGCGGCCGGCGGCTTGGAGCCGCTGGCCGCCGCCCTGCGCGACTGGCACGCCCGGCTGGCCGCGCGCGGGCGCGCGATGCTGGCCGGGGCCGCCGAGTTGGACGCCTACCTCCGCGAGCGCGACGGACCGGCCCCGCCACAGGACCCGCACCGGACCCCCGCGACCTGAGCGGGCGGGTCAGGCGGGCAGCCGCCCCAGCAGGGCCGCGAAGTCCGTGCTCGCGGGAAGGGTGCCGAAGGCGAGCCCGCGGTCCCCGGCGAGACGCGACGCGCAGAACGCGTCGGCCACCGCCGCCGGTGCGTGGCGCACCAGCAGTGAGCCCTGCAGAACGAGCGCGGCCCGTTCGGCGACCCGGCGGGCCCGGAGCTGCGCGTCCTCCGGCCGGGCCAGCTCGGCCCGCAGCTCCCGCCAGGCCGCGTCGAGGCGCGCGTCCGCTCCGGTGGCCGCCCCGATCTCGGCGCTCAGGGCCGCCAGGGAATCGGGCTCCCGCGTCAACGCCCGCAGCATGTCGAGGGCGTTGACATTGCCGGACCCCTCCCAGATGCCGTTGAGCGGGGCCTCGCGGTACAGCCGCGGCATCCCGGACGCCTCGTCGTACCCGTTGCCGCCGAGGCACTCCAGGGCCTCGGCGACCGCGGCGGGCTGTCGCTTGCACACCCAGTACTTGCCGACGGCGGTGGCCAGGCGGAGGAAGGCACGTTCCCCGGCGTCGCCCCGGTGGGCGCGGTCGGCGGCCCCCGCCAGGCGCAGGGCCAGGGTCGTGGCGGCCTCGGATTCCAGGGACAGGTCCGCCAGGACGTTGCGCATCAGGGGCTGGTCGATCAACTCGACGCCGAACACCGAGCGGTGGCGCGCGTGGTGGGCCGCCTGTGCGAGCGCGGCCCGGGTGCCGGCGGCGGACCCGAGCACACAGTCGAGCCGGGTCATCGTCACCATGTCGATGATCGTGCGCACGCCCTTGCCCTCGTCACCGACGAGCCAGGCCACGGTGTCGTCGAACTCGGGCTCGCTCGAAGCGTTGGACCGGTTGCCGAGCTTGTCCTTGAGCCGCTGGATCCGGAAGGTGTTCCGTTTCCCGTCCGGCAGCACGCGCGGCACCAGGAAGCACGACAGGCCGCCGGGCGACTGGGCCAGCACCAGGAAGAGGTCGTTCATCGGCGCGCTGGTGAACCACTTGTGCCCCCGCAGCCGCCAGGTGCCGTCGTCCTGCTCGGCGGCGGCCGTGGTGTTGGCGCGCACATCGGTGCCGCCCTGCTTCTCCGTCATCCCCATACCGGCGAGCAGGCCGCGCTTGGCGGCGGGGGCGCTCAGCCCGGGCTCGTACACCCTGCTGGTCAGCAGCGGCTCATATGTCTTGGCGAGGTCGGGGGAGCGGCGCAGCGCCGGTACGACGGCGTACGTCATCGAGACCGGGCACAGGTGTCCCTGCTCCAGCATCGTGGCCAGCATGAAGCCGCCGGCCCGGGCGACATGGGCCCCGGGTCGCTCGTCGGCCCAGGCGGCCCCCGCCAGACCCGCACGCACCGAGGAGTCCATCAAGGAGTGGTAGGCGGGGTGAAACTCGACCTCGTCGATCCGGTGGCCGAAGCGGTCGTGCGTACGCAGCTCCGGTTCGTGCCGGTTGGCCTGGTCGGCCCAGTGCTGCGCCTCCTCGCTGCCGACGTACCGGCCGAAGCGGTGCAGCTCCTCCAGGTGCCACGCGGCGCCCTCGCGGCGCACCCCTTCGAGCAGCACCGCGTCCTCGGCGGCGTCGTGACCGGTGAGCGCAGGCGCCTGGTTCGTCACCTCGTGCGTCACGGCGGTCGGATTGCTGCGTGGTGCGACGGGCGTGGGCATCGGATCTCCTCGGGTAAGCGGGGCGGCCGGGTGGGGCACGCCGGATGCGGGGGCGGGGCACGGGCGGGCCGGTCAGTCAGACGCACCCGCGCAGCGCAGGGCCACGCCGGCGAGGCCGGCGACGAGCCGGTCCGCGTCGTGCGGGCCCGAGGTGCTCAGCGGGTACACGAGGACCTCGCCGATGGCGCCGGTGAGCGCCGCGGCGGTGATCTCCGCGTCCTGGCCGGGCAGCCGGCCCGCGGCGACCCCTTCGTCGATCACCGCGGCGAACAGCGCCCGGTAGCGGCGCCGGAAGGCCAGGCGCTCCGCGCCGACCGCCGGCTCGGCGGGCGCCGCGAGCAGCGCGTACGCCAGGCCGTGGTTCTCCAGGGCGCGGCGGGCGAACACCTCCACCCCCCGGCGCAACCGGTCGGCGGGGTCACCGCCGCCCTGCAGTACCTCTCCCAGCACGTCCGCCTCGCGCTGCGCGGCCCGTCGGAAGACCTCCACGGCCAGCGCGGACTTGGACGAGAAGTGCTGGTAGACGGAGCCGGCGGCGATGCCGGCCGCGTCGGCGACAGCGGTCACGGACGCCTGCGCCCAGCCGACCTCGGCCACGACCTCGGTGGCGCAGACGACGAGATGCTCCCGGGCGGCTTCGAGCCGACGGATTTCGGCGGGGGTCTTGCGGTAGGCCATGAAAGAAGTGAACCATCATTCAGAGGTTCCCACCACGGTCGGCTTCCCCGCCCCGGCTCGCCGGGCGCCGACCGCCCACCGCCTCAGGACGGGGTCGAACCCTGCGGGGACCGGAGAACGAGCAGGGTGATCTCGCTCGGGGCGAAGACGCGGAAGGGCGGACCCCAGAAGCCGGTGCCGCGGCTGGTGTAGAGGAGTGTCCGCGCGCCGTGGCGGCTGAGGCCGGCGACGGCCGGCTGGTCGAGGCGGACCAGGTAGTGGAACGGCCAGATCTGGCCCCCGTGGGTGTGGCCGGAGAGCTGGAGGTCGATGCCGTGGGCCGCCGCGCGGTCGATGAACTTGGGCTGATGGGCGAGGAGCAGGACCGGGAGATCGGGGTCCGTGCCGTCGAGGGCTCCGGCGAGATGGGCGCGGTGCCCGGCCAGTCCGGAGGACTCGGCGGTGACGTCGTCGACGCCGGCGACCACGAGGCTGTCACCGCCACGTTCGAGCAGCAGATGCCGGTTGCGCAGCGGCTCCCATCCCAGCTCGTCCATCAGGTCGACCCAGCCCTGGGCCTCGCTGTAGTACTCGTGGTTGCCGGTGACGTAGAGACGGGCCCGAGTCGCCTGCACGGTACCCAGCGGAGCGGCCTGGGCGCGACGGCGTTCGGCCGTGCCGTCCGCGATGTCGCCGGTGTGGCAGACCAGGTCGGCCTCCAGGGAGTTCACCCTCTCGCAGACGCGTGCGGACCAGCGGGCGCGGTCGAGCGGCCCGTAGTGGGTGTCGGTGATCAGGACGACCCGGGTGCCGTCCAGCCCGGCTCCCAGACGCGGAAGCCGCACATCGAGCCGGCGGACGCGTGGCACGCGTCGGGCCTCGACGTACCCCCAGGCGAGCAGCACGGCGGCGACGCCGAGGGCGGCCCAGGTGGCGATGCGCGCCCGGCCCTGCCCGTCACCGACGCCGGCCACCGTCAGGGCGAGCCGCAACAGGACGCCGAGCAGAACGGACCAGGTGAACAGGACCCATATGCTGCCGAGCAGCGTGTCGCCGACGATCGCCGCCCGGTCCTGCTGGCGTCGGCCGTGGCCCCACGCCATCGCGAGCGGCATGCCGATCAGGCCGAGGACGAACAGCGTGGTGCCGATCAGCGTGACGGGGAGCGGCCAGCGCTGCCCGGTGTGCAGGAGAACCCAGCACGGCACGGCCCACAGCAGGACGGGGGCGACCAGGGGGATGTAGCGCATCAGGCGCTGCAGTCGCCCCCGTGGCTCCCCTTGTGCCGCGCTGTCGGCGGATCGGATATCGCTGGTTTCGGTCACGCTTGCCCTCCTGAGGTTCGGCCCGGCGGAACCTGCCCGTGGCGGGGACGGGTGGTGGCCACGGCACAGCGTTGTGCCGGCCACCCGCCCGCGGTCCCGACACGGTCCGCCGCCCATGCCTTCATTCTGCTCCGGTCCCGACTGCCGGATTCTCTCGCGGGACGCATGGTCCGCTTCCGGGGGCCACCTTCCGACCCCGCCGGGTGATCGCGCCACTACTATGGGTGTACGCGCCGATCCTGGGAGCACTCGTGCCGGATCACACCCCGGACCATCCACCGAAGACGCCACCGCCACCGCAGCGCCCTGCGCAGCCGCCGCGCCCAGCCTCGGGCTGAGGGGAGGGAACGGCACGGGCCCGGATGCCGGTGCGGAACCTGCGGTCGGTGACCTGGCCGCTCGGGGGCGGACACCGCGCCCGGGACGGCCCGAGATGTGGCGGCTCTCGACCATGCCGACCGACTCAGTCGTCGGCCGCGACGAGGAGCGTGATCCGTCCGGCCGAGCGGTCGATGAGCACGAATTCGTGGAACTCCTCGTGCACGCGCCCCCAGTCATGAACGGCCTCATCCCCGAGCCCGCTCAAGCAGTGGATCTGGTCGGCCGCGGCCAAGGAGTCGAACACCTTCTGCTGCAGGTCCAGCCGCAGCTTGGCGGGCACGTCCCCGAACCGCCTCGCCCATCGCCAAAGGACGTGCGCGCTCTCCTCCCGGCTGACGGCTTCGTAGGCGTCAGGGGTGACCTGGCTCAGCCAGTACGGCCCGTGTCTGGCCCCCTCCGCCAGGACTCCGCCGCCCGCGTAGTCGTTCCGGAACTGTTCATGCCCGATGAGCGCCGCGAGCGGTTCCCGACCCCCGAAGGACTCCGCAGCGAGCCGCAGGTGCTTGATGTCCACCCACCTGAAGCCGTGCGACCTCGGATCCTGGAACGTGTAGTCCCGGAAATTGATGAAGGTACTGGCCTCAAGGGTGAGCTGGTTCTGCATGACGCCACAGCCTACGAGCCGAACCGGTTCGCTCCGCGGCTCCGTCGGACGGGCCCTGGCGGTATTGACCGGCGGCGGTGTTTCACGCGGGTGACGGGGTGCCCCGGCCGATCACAAGAGCGGCGAATCCTCCGTCTACGCCGAGTTCGTACGCGGGGCGCGGGCCGACGCCCCCTCACCGGTCCGCGCCGGGCCAGACCGCCACGAGGTCCGCGTAGTCGGCGAAGCGAGGCCCTGGAACCGTGTCGTGGCTCGATTCACCGTTCAGCCAGCAGATCTCCAAGGTGTCGCTCTCGGTGTCGAGCAGACAGCACACTCCGCCGCAGGCGGCGGTGAGGCCGGTGAACACGGCTCTGACGCTTGCGGATCGCTCGAACAGCCGGCTCATCCCCGACGTGGCTGCGGTGAACTCCAGTGACGCGAAGCGAGGGTGTGGCACGGGCGCGAACTTCACCCTGAGGTAGACGTAACCCACCGCGACTCTCCCGGACGCGTCGGTTTCGTACTCACGGTCCGCGCCGTACTCGCGCAGAGCGTCGTCGACGCCGAACAGGATGGAGGTGTCGAGTTCAAGCACGTCGCCCGCGGAGCAATCCACCGGCTCACTCTTGAAGTTCGAGGTGAACGGGAGGTCGAGCCGGGCACCGTCGGGCATGGTGACCGTGAGCGGCGTCCTCCGTCGGACCGGCGGCGCCAGCTTGGTGAGCTCGCTCAGCGCCCTGCCGACGTCATGAGTGGGCACGAGGATCCGGTAGCTGTAGTCAAGGCCCATACGCCTCGCCCCTTGTCGTCGAACTGGATCTTCCCTGGCATGCCCGCACGTGTTCGGGACCTGGGCATTGTCCGGGAGGCATACAGGGGCCCGCGAACCGTTTTCTTCCTCGATCGGCTTCGATCGGCTTCGAAGCGGTCTTCGGAGCGGGCCGGACGGTGGCGCGGCGGGTGGTTTCGGCGTGCCCATTGCCGCAGCCGTCTGACCCCCGTTCCTTTAGGTAGCGCTACGCATTGATAGGCGCCGTCCGAGCGCCGCAAACTCTGGGTGGCCGGAACACGTCGAACGGCAGGCGAAGGAACCCAGCTCACCACCTTCCGTGCATACGGGGTGTACGGCTGCCTCAGCCCCCCCGGCAGGCGTGAATCGGCAATACCGGGCGGAGGGGCGACGGCCTCCCGCGTGGCAAGCCCCATGACAGGTCATCCCTGCGGCCGCCCGACCTGACCTCCAGCCACCAGCCTCTTCCGTGGTGCTGCATGCCGAGCGGTCCACCCCCACCAGGCCCGACCGGGCCTGTGACGCACCATGAGGAGAAACTGTGGATCGTCCAGCTCGCACCTTGCGGAGACTGCTCGCCGTGGGCGCCAGTGCCGCCCTGCTCGTCGGCGCCGCCTCGACCGCCGGGGCCGCGGCCGCGCCCGTACCGCCGGGTGGTGGCGAGGGCCGCATCGTCGGTGCGGATCGCCCCGGCGCGGTCGAAGGTTCCTACATCGTCACGCTCAAGGACTCGGTCGCCCGCACGGAGATACCCTCCGTCGCGAAGTCCCTGTCCGAGCGCCACGCGGGCAAGGTCAGAAACACCTACACCACCGCCCTGCGCGGCTTCTCGGTGAAGATGAGCGAGGAGAAGGCGAAGCGGCTCGCCGCCGACCCCTCGGTGGCCCGGGTCGAAGCCGACGGCGTTGCCCATGCCACCGGTACCCAGCCCAATCCGCCTTCTTACGGACTGGACCGCATCGACCAGCGCAGCCTCCCGTTGGACAAGAGCTTCACCTACCCCAGTGACGCCTCCGACGTCACCGTCTACGTCGTCGACTCCGGCGTACGCCTGAGCCACAGCGACTTCGGTGGCAGGGCCGCCAGCGGCTACGACTTCATCGACAACGACTCCAACGCCTCCGACTGTCATGGGCATGGCACCCACGTCGCCGGGACCGCCGCCGGCAGCTCCTACGGAGTCGCCAAGGCCGCCAAGGTGGTCAGCGTCCGCGTCCTGAACTGCCAGGGCTCCTCCGGTACCACCTGGGACCCGGTCCTCCGCGGCATCGACTGGGTCACCAAGAACGCCAAGAAGCCCGCCGTGGTCAACATGAGCGTCGGCGGCGGCAAGACCCAGTCCATCAACGACGCGATCAACAACTCCATCGCCTCCGGCATCCCCTGGGTCGTCGCGGCCGGGAACAACAACGCCGACTCCTGCCAGTACTCGCCCTCGTCCACCCCGGCGGCGATCACGGTCGGCGCCACGAACAGCTCGGACGCCCGCGCCACCGGCTGGAGCAACGGCCAGGCCTCCAACTACGGCACCTGCCTCGACATCTTCGCGCCCGGCGACAAGATCATCTCCACGTCCAACGCGGGCGACAGCGCCAACCAGTCCATGAGCGGCACCTCCATGGCATCCCCGCACACGGCTGGAGCCGCCGCGCTGCTCCTGGCCGCCACCCCTTCCCTCACACCGGCCCAGGTCCGCGACAAGCTGGTCGCCGACGCCACCCCGGACAAGATCAGCGACGCCCGCGCCGGCTCACCCAACCGGCTCCTCTTCACCGGCACCGGCGGCGGCGAGGACCCCACCGATCCCCCCGGCAAGAAGTTCGAGAGCACCGGCCAGGTCCAGATCCGCGACAACGCCACCGTCGAGTCCCCCATCACCGTGACCGGCATCGACGGCAACGGCCCCGCCAACCTGGCGGTCACCCTCGACATCCGCCATACCTTCCGCGGTGACCTCAAGGTCGAACTGCTGCCCCCGGGCGGAGGCGTGGCCGTGCTGAAGGACTTCAACGCCAACGACAGCGCCGACAACGTCCAGGGCACGTTCACGGTCGACGCCTCCGGCAAACCCGCCAACGGCGTCTGGAAACTCCGCGTCACCGACAACTGGGTCAACGACACCGGCTACGTCGACTCCTGGTCCCTCCAGTTCTGAACCAGCCGGCACGTCACGGCCGCCTCACCCGGCCCTCGCACGGGCAACTGCGCCGACCGGCTTCGGCGGTTCCCCCCGAAGCACCGGCCGGCCCCGGAAAGCGTCACCCGGTCCGGTGAGCGCTGCCGGGGCCGCTCCACCGGACTGCCGGTGATCCACGTCCCGAACCCCGGTGGATCCCGGCACACCCGGCCGGCGAGCCTCTCCGCGAACCTCACCGGCCGGGGAGGGGGAGAACGTCTGCGGTGCCCGCACGTGCGCCGCAGACGTCACTCCTCTTTCCACCGCTGTCGGGACGGGCCATCATGAGGCCGTCCCACGGCCCGGCCGAATCGGCCCGCCTGCCCGTCATTCGCCGATGCCGCCCCGGGGTGCGGAAGGAAGCCGTGAACGCCGATCCGCCGCCCTCCGCCCCCGGTGTCCTGATCGGACGCTCCGCCCTTCTGGACGACCTACGCTCGGAGATCGACCGCAGACCCGCCGTCGTGGTGATCACCGGAGAGGCGGAGGTGGGGAAGACCCGGCTCGTACGGGAACTTCTCCGACGGACCGGGTCACCGGGTGCCGCCACCTTGGTCGCCCGCTGCCAGGAATCGGACGCGCCCTTCCCGTTCGCACCGCTCATCGAGGCATTGAGCCCCTCCGGACCACTCCCGCCGGACCTGCCGCCGGTGACCGGGGCCCTGCGCGGGCTGTTGCCCGACCTCGCGGATCGCCTCCCGCCCGCGCCGCCTCCCCTGGGAGAGCCGCACGCCGAACACCACCGCGTTCTACGCGCCCTGCGCGCCTTGACGGCGTCCCTGGGGGAGGCCGTTCTGGTCGTGGAGGATCTCCAGTGGGCCGACGAAGCCACCTGCGCCTTCCTCCGCACGCTCGTCTCCGACCCGCCGCCGCGCCTGGGACTTGTGCTCACCGCCCGCAGCCACACCGTTCCCCACACCGATGCCGAGGGAAGCGACGGGCTCCCGTTTCCTCTGCGTACCCCGGCCCACGTCACGGTGGTCGAGCGGCACCTCGCACCGCTGTCGGTGGCGGAGACCGGTGCGTTGGCCGCCGGACTGCTCGGCGTGCGGGCGGTGCCGGAGGAGTTCGCCGACCGTCTGCACCGGTGGACGGGCGGCCTGCCCCACGTGGTCGAGGAGGTGCTGCGCGGGCGACCCGCCCTCGCGGAGTTCCGAACCGACGCGGCGGGGGAGCCGGAGCCGCCTCTGCCCGCGTCCGTGCGCCGTGCGGTGGTGGAGCGGCTTCGTCGGCTCCCCCCGACGGCACGGCAGGTGGTCGCCGCGGCGGCGGTCCTCGACGACCCCGCGCCGGTGGAACTGCTGGGGGCCGTCGCGGGGTTGGACGGGCAGGGGACGCGTCGTGCGCTCGCCACGGCACTCAGGGAGGGCGTCGTCCGGGCGACGCGCGGCTCCTACGCCTTCCCCCACGAGCTGGCGCGCCGCGCCGTGTATGAGGCGGTCGCCGAGCCGGAGAGGCCCGTACTGCACCTGCGCGCGGCCCGCGCCCTGGCCCGGCACACGAGTCCCTTCCCGTTGGCGGGGATGGCCGAGCACTACCGGCGCGCCGGCCGCCGCACGCAGGCCGCGCGCTGCCTGGAGGCGGCCGCGGACCGGGCGGCCGGGAACGGGGACGCGGGCACGGCCACGGCTCACTACCTCGACGCCTTGCGCGACGGCCCCTCGCCCGTCGCCCGTGACCGGGTCGCGCTGAAGCTCGCCCGCGTTGCGCTGAACGCCCGGCCCGGGCCCCAGGTGCCCGCCGCTCTGCGCCAGGTACTGGACCAGCACTCCCTGGGCCCCGGCCCGAGCGGCGAGATCCGGCTGCTCCTGGGCCTGTTGCTGCGCAACCAGTCGGGTTCCGGGCTGGAGGCGCTGGAGGAGATAGCGCGGGCAGTCCCCGATCTCCTCGTCGTCTCCACCGGGCAGGCCGCACGGGCGCTGGCGATCACGGCCATCCCCTCCCTCAAGGGCTGGCCGGTCGGCGAGCACCGGCGGTTGCTGGCCGAGGCGGAGCGACTGCTGCCCGAGGTCGAGGAGGAGGACCTGCGTGCGGCCGTGCTGGCGAACCGCGCCACCGCCCTGGCCCTGATGGGCGACCCGTCGGCGTGGGACGCGGTGGCCGATCTGCCCGGGACCATCACCGGTGAGGCGGCGGCGAGGGTGCACGCCAATCTGGCGGGCGCGGCGACCTCCCTGGGCCACCCGGAACGTGCCCGTGCCTTCCAGACCCGGGCGCGGCAGGCGGTGCGGACGAACCATGCCCCGTATCTGGAAGCGTTCGTCGAGACCACGGACTTGGTCACCGCCTTCACGAGCGGCCGGTGGAAGGGACTCCTGAGCCGTGCCGAGCGTGCCGAGGAGCAGTACGAGAACGTGCCCGACTTCCACGCCGAGGCCCTGCTGGTCTGCGGACTGCTACGCCTGCACACCAAGGGGCAGACGGATGTGGCGCGTCGTCTCCTGGACCGGGCGGTTCGCACGACCGCGCTGGACACCGGCGTCGTGCTGACCGCCGCCGCGGCCGCCGTGGCGCGGGTGCATCTGGCGGCCGGCCGCCCTCCGCAGGCTGTCCAGGCGGTGGAGGGGGTGCTGCATCACATCCGCCGTACGGGTGCGTGGGTGTGGGCCACCGCCATCGCGCCGGCGGCCGTCGAAGCCCTGATCCGGGACAGCCGTCCCGCAGAGGCACACCACCTCGTCGCGGAGCTGGCCGAAGGCATCGCCGACCGGGACGCACCGGCCGCCCGGGCCGCCCTGCTGACCTGCCGGGCCCTGCTCACCGCCACGGACGGCGCACAGGCCGGAAGCAGTTCATCCGATGCGCTGTACGTGGCCGCCGCAGACGCCTGGACACAGCTGGAGCGACCGTACGACGTCGCGTACGTGCAGGAGGCCCGTGGGCTCCACCTGCTGGCCTCCGGTGTTGCGGGCGGGCGCGCGGTGCTGCACGAGGCGATCGCGGCCTACCAGGACATCGACGGCGTATGGGATGTGCTGCGATGTCAGCGCGAACTGCGGGAGCACGGCCAGACCACCGCTCGCAGGCCCGGCGCGCTGGGGTACGGCGACCACCTCTCGCCCCGGGAACGAGCAGTGGCCCGGCTCGCCTCGCGCGGCCTGTCGAACCGCGAGATCGCGCGCGAACTGGTCCTCTCGCACCGGACCGTCGAGCACCATGTGGCACGTGCTCTGCGGAAGTTGGGGGTCTCGTCCCGCACCGAGATCGGCTCGCAGCTCGGACTGTGACAGAACGCGTGCCTTGGTCGTCTGCTGGTGCTCCGCCGTTCGTTTCGCGTCATCCCTCCTTCCGTTTTTGGTCATCAATCCACCACTTTGGCGGTGTCTGGATCTCGCCATGTGGCTACTTTTCGGCCAGCCCCTGTCCCGGCGCTCTTGTGTGGGCGCACCGGCCTGTCCAGCATGAATAACGTTGTCAGGGACACGTCGGCTGATCGTGCTTCTGATGACGAGTCATGGGCGCCCACCCAACGCCCCCGAGTTCCCCCCACGATCTGGAGGACTACAGTGCGACTCTCTCACCCCCACAGCCTTTCGAGACGAGCACGACTCATCGCCGGGGCCACCGGCCTCGCCGCCGTCGCGGCGCTCGCGGTCCCCGCCGCCACCGCGTCCGCCCAGCCGTCCCCGAAGACGTTCAGTGCCACCGAGCTCAACCGGACGGCCGACTCCGTGCGCACCGCCGACATCGGCGGCACCGCCTGGTACGTCGATGCCGAGTCGGGCAAGGTCGTCGTCACCGTCGACAGCACGGTCAGCAAGAGCGAGATCGCCACGATCGAGAACGAGGCCGGCGCGGACGCCGACGCCCTCGTGGTCAAGCGCACGCCCGGTACGTTCACCAAGCTCATCGCGGGCGGCGAGGCCATCACCACAGGCGGAGCCCGCTGCTCCCTGGGCTTCAACGTCCAGGACGGCGCGGGCACCAAGTTCGCCCTGACCGCCGGCCACTGCACCAACATCGGCAGCTCGTGGTCCATCGGCACCACCACCGGCTCCAGCTTCCCCGGCAACGACTACGGCATCATTCAGCACTCCGACCCCGGCGCGGCCGACGGCCGTGTCTCCCTCTACAACGGCGGCTACCAGGAGATCGACGGCGCCGCGGACCCCTCGGTCGGCCAGTCCGTCCAGCGCAGCGGCAGCACCACCGGCCTGCACGGCGGCTCGGTCACCGGCCTCAACGCCACCGTCAATTACGGCGCCGACGGCATCGTCTCGGGTCTGATCCAGACCAACGTCTGCGCCGAGCCCGGCGACAGCGGCGGCGCGCTCTTCTCCGGGAGCACCGCGCTCGGCCTCACCTCCGGCGGCAGCGGAAACTGCTCCTCCGGCGGCACCACGTTCTACCAGCCCGTCACCGAGGCGCTCAGCGCCTACGGTGTGAGCATCATCTGATTCCCGCACCGATCCGGGTCTTTCAGTACGGGCCCTGAGCACTGTCCCCGCCAGGTTCGTCGGCGGGGACAGTGCTCGTTCAGGAGGCCCAGCCGCTGTGTGGGCTCAACTCCCTTGTGGGCGACGCGGTGCGTGATGCCGTTCCAGCGGGCCGGCACGCCGGGAGCCAGTTGGGTGCGGGTGCTCTACGGCCAAAGGACGGGCGTGCGCATGCCCGTGTGCAGGGGGGCGGCCCCGAGTTCCTCCGGGGCCAGGTCCAGTGAGCGGGCGGCGGTGGCGCCCACATCGGCGAGGCTGACGGATCCCGGTTCATGCGTCAGGATCATCGCGAGAAGCAACCCGGCCGTCGCAAAGTGAGAGATGCCGGCGGCACACGCGGCGACGTAGAAGGGTGTGAAGATCTCGCTGTCGCGCTGCGGGAGAAGCCGCTCAACGGTGCCGGGCCCGGCTGCCAGTTCTCGCCGCGTCCAGCCATCCAGAGCACTCGGAGCCGTTCCACCTCGCGCGCGGTGTCGCTGCCGACACACTCGGAGATCCGAGGCACCGCCGCCGGCTGCGGGCGTTCGGAACCCCGGGTGCACACGAACCCCGCCCCGCCCGCTACATGGACCGCACCCTCCACCCAGGAGGAGCCGACGGCGACGCCGACCGCCCGCCGGCCGACACCGAAGCCGCAACCTCCCCCGGCTTCGGCGTCGAGGTGACGGACGTTCAGCAGGGGTGCGGGGGCGCTCCGAACGGCGGCGGGATCGAGCAGGACGCCACCAGGAACCGCAGAGCCGACTGCGGTACCCGGTTGTCCGGAAGCCGGGTTGCGGCGCGGGCCACGGCGATGGGGTTCCGGACCTTGAGGAACCGCAGGGAAAGCACGGCGCCGGCCAGGCCGTTGCCGGCAGTAGCCCGGTCCCGCCAGGACGGGTGATAGGGCGATGTCATCGCGAGTTGGCATCATCCCCGGCGGCCGTCTGCTCCCTCACACTCTCCCCGTACCGTCCTGCGCCCCGTCCGCTGAGCGGACAAACCCCTGGTCGCGGGTTCACCGGACAGTAGGAGAAATCCCCCATGAAACATGTCTCGACCGCCACAGCCTGCGCCTTCGTCGGCCTCGGCCTCATTGCCGCGCTGGGTGCGGCTCCCGCGGTCTCCGCCGCTCCCGCTCCTGCTCTCTCCACCTCGGCCAGCATTGCCGCGTACAACGGGTCGGGCGAGAACGCCGCCGCGAACCGGGCGTTCTTCGACGCGGTCGTGAAGTCGGTTGCTGAGAAGCGGGCCGCCAATCCGGGGGCCCAGGCCGTCACCGTCACCTACAGTGCGGCCTCCGCCCCCAGCTTCCGCACCCAGATAGCCAACAGCACCCGGATCTGGAACAGCTCGGTCTCCAACGTCCGGCTCCAGGAAGGCTCCAGAGCCGACTTCACCTATCGCGAGGGCAACGACCCGCGCGGATCGTACGCCTCGACCAACGGACACGGCCGGGGCTTCATCTTCCTGGACTACCGGCAGAACCAGCAGTACAACTCGACCCGCGTCACCACGCACGAGACCGGACATGTACTGGGCCTGCCGGACAACTACTCCGGGCCGTGCAGCCAGCTGATGTCCGGCGGCGGCCCCGGCCCGTCCTGCACCAACGCGCAGCCGGACGCCAACGAGCGAGCCCGCGTGAACCAGCTCTGGCAGAACGGCTTCGCGGCCGCGCTCGCCCGCCCCGCCTCCTGACCGGGCAAGCCGGCACACCGGCCGACGCGAGCTGACCCCTCGCCTGCACGAGCCGGGGGCCGTTCCGGACGCGGAACAGCCCCCGTGCTCTGCCCCTCGGTCGTGGGAGCGCATCACGTTCGAGCAGGCCAAAGGCCGGCGATGCGCACTGCGCAGCGCAACTTTGACCACCGACCGCGCCCTCGGCACGTTCACCGCCGAGACGAGGCTCCTCACCGAGCCGACCGAACTCCGTGCCCGCGCCCGCCCACGCCGGTAGTCACCCTGCCGGGCCGCGACGGCGAGCGGGGTGGCGGCGAGACGACGGCCTTGAGGCAGGAGGGCGCGGCCGGTGCCCGACGGCGAAGGCCGGCCTATGAGCTGGTGGGCGGGCCGGGTTCGCGTTGATTGGCCTTGGCGATCGTGCGGTCGTTGCGCGTGCTGCCCCAGGCCCGGACGAGCTTCGCGATCGGGTTGCGGGGTTCTCGGGCCTCGGCGCCCTAGTGCAGGGGGCCCTGGCTCGGTGCGGACGGCAGGAGCCGGGCGGCGGCGCCGCTGAGCCGGGTCGTCAGGCCGGGTGCCACGCCGTGCG
>NTHE01000026.1 GCA_002551355.1 Streptomyces sp. man185
GGTTACGACCACGCCGCGGTCGCCGGGCCCCGCCGGCCGGCCGCTCCCTGCCCGGCCGCTCACCGGCCGCCCGCTCGCCGCCCCCGTACCGATCACGGACGCGCACCGCCCCAGGGCCTGTGCGCAGAACCGCAGGGGGAGGCGGGACCGATGGACGAGTTCCTGAGCGCGGCAATCGGATTCCCCACCGTCATCTTCGGCGCCGCCCTGGTGGTCGTCGTCTGCTTCTGGCTGCTGGTGCTGGCCGGGGCCGCCGGCCACGACTCCTTCGACGCGGACCTCGACACCGGCCCGTCCGGTCTCGGCGGTGTCCCGGTCTCCGTCTCGGTCTCCCTGCTGGTCGTCTTCTCCTGGTTCGGCAGCCTGACCGGCTCGGTCCTGCTCCACCACAGTCACACCGGCAGCACCACCCGCGCCGTGCTCTCGGTCGCCGTGCTCGCCGGGTCGCTGCTCCTCGCCTGGGCGTCCGTCCGCCTCCTCGTCCACCGCTTCCGCCGGTACTTCCCGGCGGAACCTCCGCCATCGCGCCGGGACTTCGTCGGCAGCGTCTGCACGATCCGCACCGGCTCCGTCACCGCGACGTTCGGTCAGGCCGAGGTCGTGTCGCGCGACGGATCGACGGCCATCGTGCAGGTCCGCCGGGCCGAGTCCTTCCCGCTCCTCTCCCGGCCCTCCGGGGCGGGTGCCGAGGAAGCGCCGCTCGCCATGGGCGGCTCCGGACTCCTCTACGCGTACGACGAGGACGCCGAGTTCTTCTGGGTCTCGCCCTACGACGCGGCGCTCGATCCGGGCCCGAACACCCGGCCGCACCAGCTGCCGGGCGGGATGAGCGGCTGACCCGGCCTCACCGGAACTCCGGGGCTCCGGGGCTCCGGGGCTCCGGGGCTCCGGGGCTCCGGATCTTGCCGGCGGTCACGCCCGTGGGGGTCGTCCGACGCCGGCCGCTGCCCACCCGCCGCCGTCTCCGCAACGGCCGCCACCCCCTACTTCGCTTGTGCCACTTCCGTACCGACAAGCCGCCAAGGACTCTTCCATGGATGCCATCTCCTTGGGCATCGGCGTGCTCATCGCCGTTGTCATGCTCATCGTCATCGCCATCGCCTTCGTCATCACCCGGCTGTTCCGCAAGGTCGAGCAGGGCAAGGCTCTGATCATCTCCAAGACCAAGAAGGTCGATGTCACCTTCACCGGCGCTGTCGTCCTGCCCGTGCTCCACAAGGCCGAGACGATGGACATCTCGGTGAAGACGATCGAGATCCGCCGCGCCGGGCGCGAGGGTCTGATCTGCCAGGACAACATCCGCGCCGACATCCAGATCACGTTCTTCGTCCGGGTCAACAAGACCGTCGAGGACGTCATCAAGGTCGCGCAGGCCATCGGTACGGGACGAGCCAGCGACAAGGTCGCCATCCAGGAGTTCTTCGCCGCGAAGTTCTCCGAAGCGCTCAAGACCGTCGGCAAGCAGCTCGACTTCGTCGACCTCTACACCAAGCGCGAGGAGTTCCGGGACCGGATCATCCAGGTCATCGGCACCGACCTGAACGGATACCACCTCGACGACGCCGCGATCGACTTCCTGGAGCAGACCCCGATGGCCCAGCTCGACGGGGCCAACATCCTGGACGCGCAGGGCATCCGGAAGATCACCGAGCTGACCGCGATCGAGCACGTGCGCACCAACGAGTTCCAGCGCACGGAGCAGAAGGAGATCACCCGGCAGGACGTCGACGCCCGCGAGACGATCCTGGAGCTGGAGCGCCGGCAGGCCGAGGCGGAGATCAAGCAGCGCCGCGAGGTCGAGATCCTGCGGGCCCGCGAGGAGGCCGCCACCGCACGGGTGCAGGAGGAGGAGCGGCTCGGTTCGCAGAGCGCGTTCATCAAGACCGAGGAGCAGCTCGGCATCCAGCGCGAGAACCAGGCGCGGGAGATCGCGGTGGCGCAGAAGAACCGCGAGCGCGTCATCGCCGTCGAGAGCGAGCGCATCGAGAAGGACCGGATGCTGGAGGTCATCGGCCGTGAGCGCGAGACCGAGCTGAACCGGATCGCCGCCACCAAGGAGGTCGAGGCCGAGCGCCGCGAGGTCGCCGACGTCATCCGGGAGCGGATCGCGGTGGACCGTACGGTCGCCGAGCAGGAGGAGTCGATCCTCACCCTGCGCGCCGTCGAGGACGCCGAGCGGGCCCGCAGGTCGGTCATCATCGCGGCCGAGGCGGAGGCCCAGGAGAAGCTGGTCAAGGACATCAAGGCGGCCGAGGCGGCCGAGGCGGCGTCCACGCACCTGGCGGCCGAGCAGCTCACGCTCGCCGAGGCGCGGCTCAAGACCGCGGACCTCGACGCGCAGGCCAAGCTGCGGCTCGCGGAGGGCATCCAGGCCGAGACGGCCGCACCCGGGCTCGCCGCGGTGCAGGTGCGCGACGCGGAGGCGGACGTCACCGAGAAGGCCGGTCTCGCGGAGGCCGAGGCCACGGCGGCCCGGCTCAAGGCCGAGGCCGAGGGCGCGCGGCTCAAGGCGCTCGCCGACGCGGAGGGCACCCGGGCGCAGGCGACCGCCGACGCCGCGGTCATCGGCGAGAAGCTGAAGGCGGAGGCCGCGGGGCTCACGGAGAAGGCGGCCGCGATGGCGGCGCTGGACGAGGCGTCGCGCGGGCACGAGGAGTACCGCCTGCGGCTCGACGCGGAGAAGGAGATCCGGCTGGCCGGCCTGGAGGTGCAGCGGCAGGTCGCCGAGGCGCAGGCGTCGGTCCTGGCGACGGGTCTGGAGAACGCCGACATCGACATCGTCGGCGGCGACTCGGTCTTCTTCGACCGGCTCGTCTCTTCGGTCTCGCTCGGCAAGGCGGTGGACGGGTTCGTGGACAACTCGCAGACCGCGCAGGCGTTGGCGGGGCCGTGGCTGGACGGATCATCGTCCTTCACGGACGACATCAGCCGGGTGCTGGGGTCGGTCTCCACGGGGGATGTGCAGAACCTGACGGTGTCGGCGCTGCTGATGCGGCTGATGGGGTCGTCGGGGGCGGCGTCGGGCCAGGTGGAGCAGTTGCTGGCGGCGGCGAAGGAGCTGGGGCTCGCGGATCTGCCGGTCTCCTCGGTGACGAACGGTACGAAGGTGGCTCCCGCGGCGGTGTCACTGAACGGGGCCGGGGCGGCGGGGTAGGGCACTCCCCGCCCGCCCGGCGCCACCACAGCCCGTCCGGCGATGGGGGCGGAACCCTTGGGCCGGGGGACCGGAGGTCTGGGTGTGCGTCCCACGGGGGGTGGGCGCACCAGGCCCGGCCTGCCCGTCAGCGTGGACCCACGGGGCCGGGGGTTCCGTCCTCGAGCGCCGGACGGGCTGAGTGTGTGCCGGGCGGGCTGGAAATGACGAACACGTAGGGAGCCTTACGCATGGACAGCGGCAGCACCGCCAACACCACCGCGCCGCAGGCCGGTCATGGCGGACAGGGCGATGTGGATGCCGGTGCCTACGAGGTGCTGCGGCGACGGCTCTCGGCGCAGGCCGGGGAGCTCGTGCGGCGGGCCGAGGCGCTCAACGTACGGCGGACCGAGGAGTTCGGGTCCACCGGACTGCGGCTTCTCGCCACCGGGCAGGTGCGCACCGAGCGGGCCTCCGTCCCGCGTGATCTCGTCGCCGTCGGCGGACAGTTGCTCTTCGGGTTCGAGCGGGGTCCGGGGGCCCGGGGCGAGGCCGGGGTCGAGGACGTCCTCCTCGTACGGGACGCCGGGCCCGAGGACGCGGGCCCCGGGGACGGCGTCGCGGCGGCGGACGCCACCCTCCTCGGCGACGACGGGTTCCGGCGCGAGTTCTCCTCCCTCCACCGCTACTTCCGCGACGCCCGGCTGCTGCGGCTGCGCCGGGTCGACGGGAAGCTCCTGGCCGTCTTCCGGACCGGCGAGAGCGCCGAGGACATCCGAGTGCTGCGCTGGGCCCTCGGGCCGGACGGGTCACCCGGGGCGTTCCTCGACGCGCAGGGCGAGCGCGATCACGTCTTCCCGCCCTCGCACGACTTCGACTGGACCGTCGCCGGGCGGGACGCCCACGTCCCGGGGCGGCACCCGCACATCGCCATCGGGAAGGGCGGCGGCCTCTTCGTCGACACGCTCGGCGGCACCCTCACCGTCAAAATCACCGACGACACCGAGTCCCCGGACGGGATCTACGAGGAGCCCGTCGACGAGCCGTTGCAGTCGCTGGCCGACGCCGACGTCGAGTACGCGGAGGTCGGGCCGCTGGTCCTGCTGCGCGTGCGGCCGTACAAGGAGACGGCCTGGCGGTATCTGGTCTTCAACTCGCTGCTGGCCACCGTGGAGCGGCTCGACTCCATCGGGCCGTCCTGCCACCGGCTTCCCGAGGACCAGGGGATCATCTTCCCCGGCGGCTACTACCTCACCACCGGAGCCGCGAAGACCTTCGACACCGCCGAGGAGCTCACCGAGCCGGTCTTCGAGGGCGCGGTCCGCTCGCCCAACGGGGAGGACGTGCTCTACGTCTTCCGCTCCCGCGACGGCCTCCGCAGCCTCCTCCTCCCCTACAACCTGATCCGCCAGGAGGTCGCCACCCCGCTCACCGGGCGCGCGCACGCGCTGCTGGACGACGGGACACTGATCCTGCTCCGGGACAGTCCGGACGGGCCGGCCCGTGTGCACCCGTTGCAGCGCTGGCAGACCCCGTACGTCTCCGACACCTACGCCGCCGCCCGGCCCGCCGGGACCGGGCCGCTCGCCCGGACCGGCAACGCCGACCTGGTGCGCGGGATCTCCGACTGCCTCGCCCTGGCCCACGGCGTACGGGACATGCCGCCGACGACCGCCGTGTACGGGCAGCTCGCCGCCGACTGCGCCCGCGCCCAGGATCGGTACCACTGGCTGTCCGCACCCGAACTGAACGCACTGGGCGAGCCGTTGGGCGAGTTGCGGGCCACCGCGCAGCAGGTGCTGGCCGAGTTCACCGCCGTACAGGAGCTGACCCGGCGGGCCGCCGACGCGCTGGAGGAGACCGCCGGCCGGATCACCGCGCTGGTACGGCGGGTACGCGGCGAAGCGCCCGGGTCGGCGTCCGCATGGGTGGAGCGGCTGACCGAACTGCGTCAGGCGCACGGGCACTTGGCGACGGTCGGCGAGATGCGGTACGCCGACGTCGAGCGGATCGGCGAGCTGTCGGTGCGGACCGAGGACGACATCGCGTCCGCCGCCCAGCGTGCCGTGTCGTTCCTGGCGCGCGAGGACGCGTTCGACGGCTACCACGAGGACATCGCGGGGCTCGTCGAGGACGCGGGGGCGCTGGAGACCGTACGGGACGCCTCCGCCGTGACGGACCGGCTGGCGGGGATGACGGAGGGCCTCGCCACCGTCACGGACGTCGTCGCCGGTCTCGAGATCGGCGACGCCACCGTGCGCACCTCGATCCTGGAGCGGATCGCGGAGGTGCTCGGCGGGGCGAACCGGGCCCGCGCCACGCTGGACGCGCGGCGGCGGGAGCTGCTGTCGAAGGAGGGGCGGGCCGAGTTCGCCGCCGAGTTCGCGCTGCTCGGGCAGGCTGTCACGGGCGCGCTCGCCGCCGCCGGCACGCCGGAGGGATGTGACGACCAACTGGCGCGGCTGCTCCTTCAGTTGGAGAACCTGGAGTCACGGTTCGCGGAGTTCGACGACTTCCTCGCCGAGCTGGCCGAGCGCCGCACCGAGGTGTACGAGGCGTTCTCCGCGCGCAAGCAGACCCTCCAGGACGAGCGGGCTCGGCGCGCGGAGCGGCTGGCCGGATCGGCGGACCGGGTGCTGGACACCGTCGCCCGGCGGGTGGCCTCGCTGGAGGACCTCGACGCCGTCCACACCTACTTCGCCTCCGACCCGATGGTCGCCAAGATCCGCCGTACGGCTGGTGAACTGCGCGGACTGGGCGACCCGGTAAGGGCGGAGGAGCTGGACGGGCGGCTGAAGGCGGCCCGGCAGGAGGCGGGCCGCGCACTGCGCGACCGCACCGAGCTGTACGCGGACGGCGGGTCCGTGATCAAGCTGGGCCGGCACCGGTTCGCGGTGAACACCCAGCCGTTCGACCTGACGCTCGTGCCCTCCGGGGACAGCCTCGCCTTCGCGCTGACCGGGACCGACTACCGGACCCCGGTCACCGACCCCGCCTTCACGGCGGCCCGGCCGTACTGGGGGCAACTGCTCCCCTCGGAGAACGCCTCCGTCTACCGTGCCGAGCACCTCGCCGCCCGCCTCCTCGACGAGCACGGGGCGGACCGGCTCGCCTCGCTGACGGAGACCGAACGCGCCAAGCTCGTAAGGGAGTCGGCTGCCGAGGCGTACGACGAGGGGTACACCCGGGGCGTCCACGACGAGGACGCCACCGCGATCCTGGCCGCCCTGCTGCGCCTGCACGCGAATGCCGGACTGCTGCGCCACGAGCCCGGGGCGCGCGCGGCCGCCCAGCTGTTCTGGGCCTACGGCGTGGACGCGGCGCGGCGCACGGCCTGGGCCCGGCGGGCGGTCTCGCTGGCCCGCGCCCGCGACACCTTCGGTCCGGCCCCGGCCATCGCCGTGCTCCAGCAGGAGTGGGCGGAGGCGATCGAGTGCAGCCCCGCGGCGGCGGACGGGGTGCGGCCCGGGGCCGTCGCCGCGTACCTCTTCGAGGAGCTGACGAGCGGACCCGCCGGGTTCGTCCGGTCCGCCACGACCCGGGCGTTCCTCGACGGGTTCCACCGGGCCGCCGGGCCGGATGCGTACACGGAGGACCTGGCGGCCCTGGGGGACGACCTGGCCGCCCGCAAGCAGCTCGTGGAGGGCTGGCTCACCCCGTACGCCGAAACCGGCGGGGCAGCCGGGGCCACGGGGGCGGACTTCGGCGGCGGCGACCTGGCGGAGGCCGTCGCGGTGGAGCTCTGCCCGGAGCTGGAGCGGTACGCGTGCGACGCGCCGCTCACCGAGCGGCTGGAGGGCCTCCTCGGCGACCACCCGCGCATCGCGGGCGGCGGAGCCCTCACCGTACGGATCGACGAACTGCTGTCCCGTACAGCTGAGTTCCGTCAGGACACCGTGCCCGGCTTCCGTTCCTACCAGCGGCTGCGCACCTCCCTGGTGACCACCGAGCGCGGGCGGCTGCGGCTGGACGACCACCGGCCTCGCGTGATGTCGGCGTTCGTCCGCAACCGGCTGCTCGACGAGGTGTACCTGCCGCTGATCGGCGACAGCCTGGCCAAGCAGCTCGGGACCGCCGACGCCGACCGGCGCACCGACTCGCAGGGGCTGCTGCTGCTCGTCTCCCCGCCGGGCTACGGCAAGACGACGCTGATGGAGTACGTCGCGGACCGGCTCGGGATGGTGCTCGTCAGGATCAGCGGACCGAACCTGGGCCACGACGTGACCTCCCTCGACCCGGACCGGGCCCCGAGCGCCACCGCCCGGCAGGAGATCGAGAAGATCAACTTCGCACTGGAGGCGGGCAACAACACGCTCCTCTACCTCGACGACATCCAGCACACCTCGCCCGGACTGCTGCAGAAGTTCATCCCGTTGTGCGACGCCACGCGCCGTATCCAGGGCGTACGGGACGGCGAGCCGCGCAGCTACGACCTGCGGGGCAAGCGGTTCGCGGTGTGCATGGCGGGCAACCCGTACACCGAGTTGGGCGAGCAGTTCCGGATCCCCGACATGCTCGCCAACCGGGCCGACGTGTGGAATCTGGGGGAGGTGCTCAGCGGACGCGAGGACGTCTTCGCGCTGAGCTTCGTGGAGAACGCGCTGACCGCCAACCCGGTCCTCGCCCCGCTGGCCGCCCGCTCCCGGGACGACCTGGCGCTGCTGGTGCGGCTGGCCGGCGGCAGCGACCCGGCGGCCCGGGCCGAGCACCTGGAACACCCCTACTCGGCCGTGGAGTTGGATGCCGTGCTCGCCGTGCTGCGCCACCTGCTCACGGCCCGGGACACCGTGCTCTCGGTGAACGCGGCATACATCGCCTCGGCCGCGCAGACGGACGCCACGCGCACCGAGCCGCCCTTCCGGCTCCAGGGCTCCTACCGCAACATGAACAAGATCGCCGAGCGGATCGTGCCCGTCATGAACGACGACGAACTGTCCGCCGTCATCGACGACCACTACACGGGCGAGGCCCAGACGCTCACCACGGGGGCCGAGGCGAACCTCCTCAAACTGGCCGCCCTGCGCGGCACGCTCACCGCCGGACAGGCGGAGCGGTGGGCGGCGATCACCGCCTCCTACGTCCGTGCGCAGGCGCTCGGCGGGCCGGACGGCGACCCTTCCCCAAGCTCTCAGCTGCGTTCGAGCACGGGAGACCCCGTCTCCCGCGCGGTGGCGGCGCTCGGGCTCCTCGCGGACCGGATCGCGGCGGTCGAGACGGCGATCCAGCGCGCGGCGGACCCCCGGCACCTGCCGGCGGGTCCTCGGGGAGGGCGCGGCGAACGGGCGGCCCCCCACGAGGCGGCCCCTCAAGAGGGAGTCAACGACCGGGCGGTCCCGAACCGCCGTGCGAAGATCACCAACACTCCACACTGATCGGGAAGACCGAGCCGGAAGGATCACGGCATGCTGGGTTTCGTGCCTCCACTTCCTCAGCAGCCGGGACGCCCCCCGTCGGCCGGCCACATGATCGTCTGCGGTGACGACGCCCTGGCTCGCCGGCTCGCCGTGGAGCTGCGCTTCGTCTACGGGGAACGGGTCACCCTGCTCCTGCCACCGGGCCGGGACGCGAACAGTCCCGAGACGCCGCTGACCCAACGGGGGCGCGCCGCCGCCCTGTTCGGGCGGATGTCGGCGGCGATGAACCGCACGGCCAACGGCAACGGGACCGGGACCGGGGGTGGCTCCGGCGACACCAACGCCGGGGTCGAGGCCGTCCGCATCATGGAGGCCCCCGAGCCCTCCGACGACATCCTGGAGGAGGCGGGCGTCGACCGGGCGGCCGCGCTCGCGCTCGTCTACGACGACGACGAGCGCAACATCCGCGCCGCCCTGACCGCCCGCCGCCTCAACCCCCGTCTACGGCTGGTGATCCGGCTCTACAACCGCAAGCTCGGGCTCCATCTGGAGGAGCTGCTCGACCAGGCGGCGGCCGTCGCCATGCCCGGGATCGACCCGGCGCTGCTGGACGCCTCCACCACCGTCCTGTCCGACGCCGACACCGCGGCCCCGGCCCTCGCCGCCACCGCCCTGACCGGCAGCAGCAAGATCATCCAGGCCGAGGGGCTGCTCCTGCGCGCGGCCGAACGCCCGCCGCCGCGCCCCGGCGAGACCCTCGACCCGGGCCTGTGCACCCTCGCCCTGCTCTCCTCCACCACCAACAACCCTGCGGGGTCCGAGGGTTCGGACAGCAGCGGCGACGAGGCACCGCAACTGCTCCCCGACGCGCAGACCGTCGCCAACGCGGCCGGACGCGGGACCGTCGTCCTGGAGACGGTCAGCCGGGCCGACCCGGACCGCCCCGCGACCCGCATGGGCGGCAGGGGCGCCCCGCTCGCCCAGGTCTTCTCCCGCCGGCTGCGCTGGTCGGCCCTCGGTGTCGCCGCCGCCGCGGTCGCCCTGGTGATCGCCTCGGTCCTGACCACCGAGGACAGCCTCCTGCACTCCGCCTATCTCACCCTGCTCGACCTGCTGGGCATGAACGACCCGGCAGCCGAGGACGCCCCGCCGGCCAGGCAGATCATCCAGCTTCTCTCCGGCGTCGCCGGGCTGCTCCTGCTCCCGCTGCTGATCGCCGCCGTCCTGGAGGCGTTCGGCACCCTGCGCACGGCCTCCTCGCTGCGCCGCCCGCCCCGCGGCCTCTCCGGGCACGTGGTGCTGCTCGGGCTCGGCAAGATCGGTACGCGCGTCCTCGTACGCCTCCGCGAACTCGACATCCCCGTGGTCGTCGTCGAGGAGGACCCCGACGCGCGGGGCATCCCGCTGGCCCGCTCGATGCACGTGCCGACCGTCATCGGCGACGTCACCCAGGAAGGCGTCCTCGAAGCGGCCAAGATCCGCCGCGCCCACGCCCTCCTCGCACTCACCAGCATCGACACGACGAACCTGGAAGCGGCGCTGTACGCCCGCTCGGTGAAACCGGACCTGAGGGTCGCGCTGCGGCTGTACGACGACGAGTTCGCCACCGCCGTCTACCGCACCCTGCGCACGGCGCACCCCGGGGCGCTGACCCGCTCCCGTTCGGTCTCCCATCTCGCCGCGCCGTCCTTCGCGGTCGCCATGATGGGCCGCCAGATCCTCGGCGCGGTCCCGGTCGAGCGCAAGGTCATGCTGTTCGCGGCCCTGGAGGTCGCGGGGCACCCGCAGTTGGAGGGCCACACGGTCGAGCAGGCGTTCCGGGCGGGCGCCTGGCGGGTCCTGGCCATCGACGCCACCCCGCCCGCCGACCGCAACCCGGACCTCGCCGCCCTGCCCCCGTTCGACCCGGAGGGCGACGCGACACCGCCGCCCTCCGGCCTGGTCTGGGACCTGCACCCCGGCTACGTCCTGCGCGCCCAGGACCGGGTGGTGATCGCCGCCACCCGCCGGGGCCTCGCGGAGCTGCTGCGGCGGCAGCGGTCGGGGGTGCCGGGGCGGCGGTAGGGGCCCCGGGGCGGCGGGCGGGCGCCGCCCCGGGACCGGTTCGCGCGCCCGGCTACCGGAACGCGCCCATCGCCTCCCGTACCTCGTCCAGCGTGGTCTCCGCCAGCGCGTTCGCCCGCTCGTTGCCCGCGCGGAGCACCGACCGTACGTACGTGAGGTCCTTCGCGTACTCCGCCCGCCGGGCCCGGAAGGGGGCCAGGTGGCCGTTGACCGCGTCGGTCACCGTCCGCTTGAGCGCGGCGGCTCCGCCGTCGCCGATCTCCGCCGCGACCTCGTGCGGGTCCCGCTCCAGGCAGAGGGCGGCCAGCAGCACCAGGGAGGAGACGTGGGGGCGGGCGTCGGGGTCGTAGGTGATGTGCCGGTCGGCGTCCGTGGTCGCACCCTTGATCAGGCGGGCCGTCTCGTCGGCGGTGGCGCCGAGCGGAACGGAGTTGGCCCGGCTCTTGCTCATCTTCGTGCCGTCCGTGCCGAGCAGCAGGGGCGCGGCGGAGAGCAGGATCTCCGGTTCCGGGAAGACGTCGCCGTACCGCTCGTTGAAGCGGCGGGCGATCGTCCGGGTGACTTCCAGGTGGGGCGCCTGGTCCCGGCCGACCGGAACCAGGTTTCCCTTGCAGGACAGGATGTCGGCGGCCTGGTGGACCGGATAGGTGAGCATCAGCCCGCTGACCGTGGACTGCCGGGAGTGCGCGATCTCGTCCTTGACCGTGGGGTTGCGGTTCAGCTCCGCGACGGAGACGAGGCTGAGGAAGGGCAGCATGAGCTGGTTGAGCGCGGGGACGGCGCTGTGGGTGAAGACGGTGGACCGGGCGGGGTCGATGCCGAGGGCCAGGTAGTCCAGGAGCAGCCCGTCGGTGTACTCCCCCAGCCGCTCCGCGGTGTCCCGGTCGGTGATGACCTGGTAGTCGGGGATGAGGACGATGACGTCCACGCCGAGGTCCTGGAGGCGGACCCGGTTGCGCAGGGAGCCGAAGTAGTGGCCGAGGTGGAGGGCGCCGGTGGGGCGGTCCCCGGTGAGGACCCGGAAGCTGCCGGGGTCCCGGGCGATGCGGCTCTCCAGCCCGGCGCCGCGGGGCTCGGTGGAGGTGGCGGGTGCGGTGGGGGCTGCCGTGACGGTCTCGGCGGTGGTCATGGTGGGTCTCTCCTCGCGTGGGTGGATGCGTGGAGGACGGCCCCGCCGGCGAGCGCCGCTGCGCTCCGTATCCGTGTCCGCGCCGTACGAGGGCAGCGAAAAGGGCCGTCCATGTCGAACGGCCCTGGTTCCGTGCAGATGCTGTGGCCGCTCCTATGAGGAGCGCCACCAGTTTCGGCACGGGACGGAGGTCATGGGCCGAGTGTAGCGGCCGAAGCCCGGACCCGGGGGGGGTGCGGAGCCGTGGGACAGGTGCGTGGAATAGGCGGGAGGGGCGCCCCGTTGTAGGATGTAGTTCAACGTTCAACCAAATATCGGCCGAGGCTTCCGGACCATGGAATCGGGCCTCCGGCCGGGACTCAGGAAGGCGGACGCCATGCAGTTCGGGATCTTCACCGTCGGGGACGTCACGACCGACCCGACCACCGGCCGGACCCCCACCGAGAACGAGCGGATCAAGGCGACCCTGGCCATCGCGCAGAAGGCCGAGGAAGTCGGCCTGGACGTCTTCGCGACCGGCGAGCACCACAACCCGCCGTTCGTCCCGTCCTCCCCGACGACGACGCTCGGCTACATCGCCGCCCGCACCGAGAACCTCATCCTGTCCACGTCCACCACGCTGATCACCACCAACGACCCGGTGAAGATCGCCGAGGACTACGCCACCCTCCAGCACCTCGCGGACGGCCGCATCGACCTGATGATGGGCCGGGGCAACACCGGACCGGTCTACCCCTGGTTCGGCAAGGACATCCGCCAGGGCATCCCGATGGCCATCGAGAACTACGCCCTGCTGCACAAGCTGTGGCGCGAGGACGTCGTGGACTGGGAGGGCAAGTTCCGCACGCCGCTCCAGTCCTTCACCGCCACCCCGCGCCCGCTGGACGGCGTCCCGCCGTTCGTCTGGCACGGCTCCATCCGCTCCCCGGAGATCGCCGAGCAGGCGGCGTACTACGGCGACGGCTTCTTCCACAACAACATCTTCTGGCCCATGGAGCACACGAAGAAGATGGTCGACCTCTACCGGCGCCGTTACGCCCACTACGGGCACGGCACCGCCGAGCAGGCCATCGTCGGGCTAGGCGGCCAGGTGTTCATGCGGAAGAACTCGCAGGACGCGGTACGGGAGTTCCGCCCGTACTTCGACAACGCGCCGGTCTACGGCCACGGCCCGTCCCTGGAGGACTTCACCCGCGAGACCCCGCTGACCGTGGGCTCCCCGCAGGAGGTCATCGAGCGGACTCTGACGTTCCGGGACGAGGTCGGCGACTACCAGCGCCAGCTGTTCCTGATGGACCACGCGGGGCTCCCGCTGAAGACGGTCCTGGAACAGCTCGACATCCTCGGCGAGGAGGTCGTACCGGTGCTGCGCAAGGAGTTCGCCAACCTGCGGCCGGCCGGTGTGCCGGAGTCCGCCCCCGTCCACCCGGCGGTCGCCGCCGCCCGCGGCTCCCGAAAGGAGGGCTGACCTCCATGTTCGCCACCACCCCCCTGCACATCGTGGCCGTCTCGGCCGGCCTGAGCCAGCCGTCCTCCACCCGGCTGCTGGCCGACCGGCTGGCCGCCGCCGCCCGCGAGCGCCTCGCGGTCGAGCAGGACCGGAACGTCGAGGTCCAGGTCGTCGAGGTCCGCGACCTCGCCGTGGACATCGCCCACCACCTGCTCAGCGGCTTCCCCTCGGCCGCGCTGCGGGAGGCGATCGACGCGGTGACGGAGGCCGACGGGCTGATCGCCGTGACACCGGTGTTCACCGCCTCGTACAGCGGTCTGTTCAAGTCGTTCTTCGACCTGATCGACAACACCGCGCTGACCGGCAAGCCCGTCGTGATCGCCGCGACGGGCGGCACAGCCCGGCACTCCCTGGTCCTGGAGCACGCACTGCGCCCGCTCTTCGCCTACCTGCGGGCCGTCACCGTGCCCACCTCCGTCTACGCGGCGTCGGAGGACTGGGGCTCCTCGGGCGACGAGTACACCGAGGGCCTGCCGTCCCGGATCCGGCGCGCGGGCGGCGAGCTCGCCTCGGCGGTCCTGGGCCGTACGGTATCCGGGGCCTCGCGGTCCCCGGGCCTGGACGACGGGGAGGACGCGGTCGTCCCCTTCGAGCAGCAGCTCGCGGACCTGCGGCTGGACTGAGGCCGGCGGGCCGGGGCCGACGGGCTGGGGCCGGCGGACCGGATCTGTGGGGGCGGGTCAGTGCGACCCGCCCCCACTTGTCCTGTTTGACTACAGTGAGACCGGACGCTGAACCGAGCTGTTCCGAACCGGGCTGTACCGAGCTGTACCGGACCGAGCTGGAGGCAGATATGGGCAGGATCGTTGTGGGTGTCGACGGCTCCGACTCCTCGATCAAGGCACTGCACTGGGCCGTACGCCAGGCCGAGCTGACCGGCGCCACCGTGGAAGCCGTGAACAGCTGGGAGTACCCCGCCACCAGCTGGGCGTCGATGATGCCGGGCCTGCCGGAGGACTTCGACCCGCAGGCCCTGGCCACCGTCTCCCTCACCGAGGCACTGGAGGAGGCCCTCGGCGCCGAGGGGGCCGCCGCGGTCAGCAAGGTCGTGGTCATCGGCAATCCGGCCCAGGCCCTGCTGGACCGCGCCCAGGGGGCCGACCTCCTCGTCGTGGGGGCCCGCGGCCACACCGGCATCAAGGCCACCCTGCTCGGCTCGGTCAGTCTCCATGTCACCCAGCACGCGCCGTGCCCGGTGACGGTCGTACGCGACTGACGGGAAGGGCGGGCACGGCAGCCTGTCCGGCGGGAGAAACAATGGGGCCGTTGTCAGTGGGTGCTCCTATCGTGTGGTCATGACCCCTGCTCTCTTCGGGCGCGACCACGCCGTCGGCGTTCTCCGTGCGGAGATCGCCCGGGCCACGGACAGCCACGGCGGTCTCGTGCTGGTCACCGGCGAGGCCGGGATCGGCAAGAGCACCCTCGTCACCGACGCCGCGCACGAGGCCCGGCGGCGCGGGGCGCTGGTGGTCGGGGGTTCCTGCTGGGACTCGGACAACACCCCGGGCTACTGGCCCTGGGTCCAGATCCTGCGGGGCCTGCGCCGGTCCGCCACGGCGGCGGAATGGGCGGCGGCCCAGGAGGCGTCGGACGGCCGGCTCGCCGTGCTCCTCGGCGACCCGGTCCGGGCCGCCATGGTCGGTGCGGACGGTCCGGGGGCCGGCACGCTCCCGGTCCCGGGGGCCGACAGGGGTCCGGGTGCCGACGGGGTGCAGAGCGGCGAGCCCGGCACGGAAGCGGGCGGGGGACCGCCGGGCATCGGGGCGCCCGGGGACGGGCCGACGGGGCACGGGTCGACGGGTGCGGGGGCGTCGGAGGGAGCTGAGGCCTTCGGGCTCTACGACGCGGTGACCACGGCCCTCGTCACGGTCTCCCAGAGCCGCCCGCTGGTGGTCGTCCTCGACGACCTGCACAGCTCCGACCCGGCTTCGCTGCGCCTGCTCGAATTCGCCGCCCAGCACGCCTGGTTCGAGCGGCTGCTGCTGATCGGCACGTATCGGGACGTCGAGGTCGAGGCCCCCGGGCACCCGCTCCAGCCGCTGATCCTGCCGCTGGTCTCGCGCGCCGCCGCGACCCTCACCCTGACCGGCCTCGGCCGGGACGAGGTGGGCGCGCTGATGACGGTGACGACGGGCCGCGAGCCCGCACCGCAGCTGATCGACGAGGTCCACCGGCGCACCGGCGGCAACCCCTTCTTCGTCGAGCAGACCGCCCGGCTCTGGCACAGCGGAAGCCCGGTCTCCACCATTCCGCCCGGCGTGCGGGAAGCGGTCCGGCAGCGGCTCGCCCTGCTGCCCGAGCCGGTCGTCTCGCTGCTGACCAGCGCGGCCCTGCTCGGCCGGGAGTTCGGCCGGCAGGTCCTGGCCGTCGTGCACGGCTCGCCGGTCCCCCATGTGGACCGGCTGCTGGAATCGGCCGTCGTCGCCCGTGTCGTCGTTCCCCGCCCGTCCGGGCAGTACGCCTTCGCCCACGACCTGCTGCGCGAGACGCTGTACGCCTCGCTGGACGACGCCGAGGCCCGCGAACGCCATGCCGCCGTCGTACGGGCCCTGGACGCACACGGCGGCCTCGGCGACGCGTTGCCGCCCGGCGCCCTCGCCCGGCACGCCCACCTCGCCGGCGGTGCGCTGGACCGCGACCGCCGGATCGACCTGCTGCTGGCAGCCGCCCGGGACGCATCGGGACGCCTGGCCGACGAGGAGGCCGTCGGCCACTGCCGGCGCGCCCTCGCGGTGGCGTCCGACGCGTCGGACGCGGCGGGCCGGGGGCCGGACCTCCGGCGGGCCACGCTGATCGGTCTCGACCTCGCCGGACAGCTCCGGCACGCGGGAGAGACGGCCGAGGCGCAGCGTCTGCTGGACCGGTCGGTCGCCCGGGCCCGGGAGCTGGACGAACCGGAGCTGCTGGCCCGGGTGGCGATGACCCTCCACCGCGAGGGGTCCCTGGGCGGCCGGGGCGTGTCCACGATGGGTCTCCTCGCCGAGGCGCACCGCAGGCTCACCGGCAAGGAGGGCCAGGAGAACCTCTCCGACGACCGGCTCGCCCAGGAGCTGGCCATCAACATCATGGCGCTGGCCCGGAGCGGCTCGGACGACGAGGCCCTCGCCTTCTCGCTCTGGGCGCGCCACGACTCCGTGTGGGGGCTCGGCTCGGCGGTGGAGCGGCTCGGGCTGACCGACGAGATGACCGTCGTCGGCCGGCGCGCCGGGCACCAGGACATGGAGCTGCACGCGGCGTCCATGCGCTGGGTGGCGCTGCTGGAGCTGGGCGACCCGGCCTTCCTCGACCAGTTCCGTGTGTATCTCCGGCTCGCCGAGCTGACCGCGCTGCCCCGGTTCGCCCTCGGGGTCGCCGTCGACACCAGCCTGATCGCCTCCCTGCAAGGCCGGTTCGCCGAGGCGTCCACCGCGCTGGAGGACGACGCACTCGACCCGGAGAACAACGACCACGCGGCCTTCGGCTTCATGGGGCACCACCTGCACTGGTCGCTGCACCTGCTCAAGGGCCATTTCGCCGAGGCCGAGGAGACCCTCGACGAGCTTCCGGCCTCCGGGTATCCCTACCCCGCGCTGCTGGAGGCGGTCACCGCGGTCGAGCAGGGCGACGCCACGCCCGCACTGCGCCTGATCGCCGGGCACGCGGACCGCGCCGCCCCCTACCCGCGGGCGTTCATGCCGCTGTGGCTCCGGCTGCTGGCCCAGACGGCCGCGGTGACGGGCGACCCACGGCTCATCGCCCGCGCGGAGGACGAGCTGACGCCCTACACGGGCCAGTGGGTCGTCTCGCTGTACGGGTGCGACATCGGCGGCCCCGTCGACCTCTGGCTCGGGATGCTCGCCGCCGCGCGCGACGACCAGGACACGGCGGTGGCGGCGCTCACCGAGGCCGCCGCCTCCTCGGACAGCCTCGGCGCCCGCCCCTGGGCCGTACGCGCCCGGCTGTGCCTGGCCCGTTCCCTCCTCGCCCGCGCCGGTGCGGGCGAGGCCCGTGCGGGCTTCGGTGCCGGAGGGGCCAGTTCCGGTGACACCGGGGAGGCTCGCCGGCTGCTCGGCGAAGTGGCCCGGGAGGCACGCGAGTTGGCCCTGCACCACGTGGAGGCCGAGGCCGCCGCCCTCCGCACGCCCCCGCCCACCACCCCCGCCGGCGCCACCACTGCCGCGGTCGACGCCTCCGCCGCCACCTCCGTCTCACGATCACAGGACCCGGTCGCGGCGCCGGACCGGAGCGAGGGCGGGGCACCGGCCGGACCATCGCCCAAGGCTTCGCCCAGGACATCGGCAGGGGCAACGACCGGGGACCGGGCTGCGCCGGCCGCCGAGTTCCGGCGGAACGGGCCGGTGTGGCAGCTGCGTTGGGACGGGGTGACCGTGCACGTCCCGGACGCCAAGGGCCTGCGGGACCTGCACAGCCTGCTGGGCCTGCCCGGCTCCGACGTCCCCGCCGTCGAGCTCCTCGCACCCGAGGGCGGGGACCTCGTCGTCGCCGCCGGGCGGCTCGGCGGCGACCCGGTGCTCGACGAGGAGGCCAAGCGCCGCTACAAGGAACACCTGGCCCGGCTCGACGCCGAGATAGACCGAGCCGCCGCCCGGGACGACACCCGGCAGGTGGAGAAGTACGACCGGGAACGCCAGGCCCTCCTCGACGAGCTCCGCACCGCGGCGGGGCTCGGCGGCCGGACCCGCCGGCTCGGCGACCAGACCGAGCGGGCCCGCAAGACGGTCACCGCCCGGATCCGCGACACCCTGCGCAAGCTGGACACCCTGCACCCCGCGCTGGCGGCCCATCTCAAGGCCTCCGTGACGACCGGGACCACCTGCGCCTACCGCCCCGAGCACTCCCCCGACTGGCGACTCTGACCAACACCGGCCCGGGCTACCGGAACCCACCGGCCCGACCGCTCGCCCCGGGCCTCAGGGAACGGCGCAGCCCTGCCGCTCGCGCCCCCACGCCGGGGCCCGCCGCCCTCCCCTCCCTGTGCCGCTGGGGCGTGTCCGGCGGATCAGGGCCGGACAGGCCCTAGCGCTCGACGACCACGTCGGCCACGGCACACGCCACGTTGTCGGGCCCGCCCGCCCCGCGGGCCAGGCCGACCAGCCGGTGTACGGCCTCCTCCGGGGCGTCCGACGCGATGACCGCCGCCCTCACGTCCGCCTCGTCCACCACCGCCGACAGGCCGTCCGAGCAGACCAGATAACGGTCCCCCGCCACCACCTCCTGCAGGCGCACGTCGGGGCGGCACGCCACGGCCACCCCGGCGGACCGCGCCTCGCCGACCAGCGCCTTCAGCAGCAGGGCGGGGCCCGGGTGGGAAGCCGCCTCCTCCCGGCTCAGCGAACCGTCGTCGATCATCGACTGGACCAGGCTGTGGTCGTGCGTGATCCGGAACAGCTCCCCGCCCCGCAGCAGATAGGCCCGCGAGTCCCCGATGTGCACCAGCCCGAGCCGCGATCCGGTCCACAGCATCGCGGTGAGCGTGGTCCCCGAACCGTCCGGGGCCGCACAGGGCGCGACCGCGTTCCGGACCGCCCGTGCGGCCGAATCCGCCGTGTCCTCCAGGGCGTTCAGCAGCTCCGCGGCGGACAGCGCACCGCCCCGGGCGCCCCAAAGCGGAGGGCATGAGCGCCTCGATCGCCGCAGCACTCGCCTCGGCCCCTCCCTCCCCGAAACCGTCGGCGACCGCCAGCAGCCGGGGTCCCGCGAACGCCGCGTCCTGATTCGCCGTACGCACCGCGCCGGTATCGGTCAGCGCGGCGCACCTGATCGCGAGCGGCACCACCCCCGGGTCCCCCGTGTTCTCCGAGTTGCCTGTGTTCTCCGTGTTGTCCGGCATCCGCGACATGGTCCCGCCCTCCGCTGACAGATGGCCGACGAGGTACATCGCCAGATCGCGCCGGGTCGCCGTCTCGGCCTCCACCCGCGCCCAGTAGGCCCGGATCTCCCCGGCCGCGGCACCGGCGTCGAGCGTCACGACCCGGCCGATCCGGCTCAGGGGCATGCCGATCCTGCGCAGCCACGCCACGAGCCGGGCCCCCTCCACCTGCGCCGGGTCGTAGTACCGGTAGCCGTTCACCGGGTCGACCAGGGCGGGTGGGAGCAGACCCAACTCGTCGTAGCGCCGGAGCGCCTTGGCGGAGAGCCGGGACAACCGGGCGAACTCCCCGATCGTCACCAGCTCCCCGCCCGCGGCGCCCACCGCGCGGCCTTCGCGTTCCACCCCGTACCTCCTCGCACCGGGCGACTCCGCCCGGCCCCACCGATGCTGGGGCTTCCCCCGCGGGGAAGGTCAAGGATGCACGGGGCGGGCCCGTCCGCAGTCGATCACTTCCGGTTGTAGATCCGCATCGTCGCCGAGCCGAAGACCACCAGCAGCAACCCGGTCCAGCCCAGCGTCCAGGCGATCTCGGTGGCAGGCCAGTCGCCCTCCATCAAGTCACGCACCGCCGTGGCGAGGTGGGTGACCGGGCTGTTGTTCACGAAGGCCTGGAGCCAGCCCGGCATCGTCTTCGGGTCGACGAAGACATTGCTGAGGAACGTCAGCGGGAAGATCACCATCATGCTGACGCCCATCACCGACTTCTCGGAACGCAGCAGCAGCCCGAACATCGTCCAGATCCAGGAGAACGCGAACGAGAACACGACCAGCAGCACGATGCCGGCCAGCACGCCGAGCACACCGCCGTCCGGACGGAAGCCGATGACCATGCCGACGGCGAGCATCACGACCGACGCCAGCAGATAGCGCAGGACGTCGCCGAGCAGATAGCCGACCATCGGAGCGGGCCGCCAGATCGGCAGCGTGCGGAACCGGTCGAAGACGCCCTTGGAGATATCCGTGTTCACCGCGATGCCCGTGTACATCGTGATCATCACGACGCTCATCACCATGATGCCGGGCAGCAGGAACTGGATGTACTCCTCCGTGGAGCCGGCCAGCGCCCCTCCGAAGAGATACGTGTACATCAGGACCAGCATGATCGGGAAGGCCGTGACATCGAAGAGCTGCTCCGGCACATGCTTGATCTTCAGCATGGCGCGCCAGCCGAAGGTCACCGATGCCGACAGGGCGCTCGGCCTCGGCGGGCGCTCGTGGCCCACCATCAGCGCCGAGAGGCGTTCCTTGTCCGGCGCGGCGAGCGCGACGTCCTCCAGCTCCGTCTTGGCGGTCGCGGTGCTCATGCCGCCACTCCCTTCTTGTCCGTGAGTGCGAGGAAGACCTCGTCGAGGCTGGGCTGTCCCAGCGAGAAGTTGTCGACCGTGATGCCGCACCGGGCCAGCTCGGCCAGGGCACGCCCGGCCTGCTCCGCCGCGCCCTGTTCGGTGCTCTGCCCGTCAACCCGGGCGGTCAGCGCCACCGGGTCCGCGTCGAGCTGCACCGAAACGTCCAGCGCGAGGGCCAGCACCTTCTGGGCCTCGGCCCGCTGGTCGGCGTCGCGCAGCCGCAGGTGAACGGTGCCGGCGCCGACGGAGGCCTTGAGCTCGCCCTTGGTGCCCTCGGCGATGACCTTGCCGTGGTCGATCACCGCGATACGGGAGGCCAGCTGGTCGGCCTCGTCCAGATACTGTGTGGTGAGCAGGACCGTGGTGCCGTGGTCGACGACCGCCCGCACGATGTCCCACACCTGGTTGCGGCTGCGGGGGTCGAGTCCGGTGGTCGGCTCGTCCAGGAACAGCACGTCCGGGGTGTTCAGGATGGAGGCGGCGATGTCGATGCGCCGCCGCATGCCTCCCGAGTAGTTCTTCACCTGCTTGCCCGCGGCGTCGCTCAGCCCGAACCCTTCGAGCAGTTGGGCCGCCCGGTCGCGGGACGCCGACTTGGAGTGCCCGAGCAGCCGGCCGAGCAGGACCAGGTTCTCCACCCCGGTCAGATCCTCGTCCACAGAGGCGTACTGCCCGGTCAGGCTGACCCGGCTGCGGACCGCGTCGGCGTCCTTCACGACGTCCTTGCCGAACACCCGCGCCGAGCCGCCGTCGGGGCGCAGCAGGGTCGCGAGCATGCGGACGGCGGTGGTCTTGCCTGCGCCGTTGGGTCCGAGGACGCCGTAGACGGTGCCGGTGGGGACCGCGAGGTCGATGCCGTCCACCGCGCGGTTGTCGCCGAAGACCTTCACCAGCCCCGTGGTCTCGATGGCCAGTTCAGTGCTCATGATCCATTCCTTGTGGGTCGTCGGTGGAAGTCTGTGGGCCGCGCCGTGCTCCGGCTGCTCATGAGACGTACGGGCGGACGGCGCGCGCCTCGCGCAGGGCCCAGCCCCACCAGCCGAGCTGGTCGAGCATCAGGCCGACGGACCGGTCCCGGCCGGTGTCGCCGGGCTGCCCCTCCAGCGGCTGCTGGAGGACGTCGAGCGCGACCCCGTTCCTCAGGGTCACCGTGTGCAGCTCGGTGAAGACCGAACGCAGCTGCTCCACGGCGTACAGCCCGGCGGAACCGTGTCCGTAGCTGACGAAGGCGACCGGCTTGGTCTGCCACTCCTCGTAGGCGAAGTCGATGGCCTGCTTCAGGGAGGCGGGGAACGAGCGGTTGTACTCCGGGGTGACCACGACGAAGGCCTCGGCCCTGGAGATCTCCTCGGTGAACTCCGTCATCTGGTCGGTCGCCCGCCCCGGGTAGTGCACCGGGAAGTCGAACTCGGCGAGGTCCAGCACAGCGAGGTCCAGCTCGCTCCGGTGCCGGGCCCGCTCCATGAACCAGCGGCCGACCGCGTCGCCGATACGGCCTTCGCGGGTGCTGCCGATGATCACCGCGACGCGCAGCGGAAGGCTGCTTTCCGCACCCCGGCGCTCGCCGGAGCTGTCGTCCGTCGTCATCGTTTGCTCCTCCTCCCGCGACCCCGTCGCCTCCCGGCCTCCCGGGCCCGGCCTGCCTGGTCTTCATATCCGGGCCAGGCCGTTCCGCTCCCTCACCTCATGGGCGCCAGACGCGGGGGCGCGGCCGCCAGATTGAATCTGGCAGCCGCGCACGCGGTCGGAGAAGCCCGGATGCCGAACGGGCTTCAGGTCTCCCGCGTGTAGAGGTAGTAGTACGACACGACGAGGACGCCCACTCCGACGACCAGCCCCAGAGCGGCCGACCGCAGCACGCTGGTATCGGTGAGGCTCACCAGGAAGCCGATCGCGCACGCGGTCAGCGCGCCGTACACGGCTGCCCGCAGCTCGCGCGGCAGGGAACGCTGGACCCGGCCCACCGCGAAGCAGAGGGCCGCCAGAGCGACACCGGCGACGAGCCCGAGCAGAACCTGCCCGCCGGTGCTGGGACCGCCGTCTCGACGGATGAACGCCGCGTAGAACCCGTAGATCACGCCGAGCAGCAGAGGCAGTGCCCAGGCGAGCGGGGTGTGGTGACGGGTCCGCGCGTGGGCGCGGGTACCCCTTCGGCCGGGCATGGCTGCGTGTGTGGCCATCGCGGACAGCTCCTTCCGTCGCCCCCGTCGCAGGCCCCCGTTTCTCCAGAGCACACCCGACCGCGCCGCCCGGCAACTCGAATGGCCTACGGCCCGGAGCGGCCCGGCCCCGGACGGGATTGTCTGAAGGAGTGCGGACCTCTTCCTCGGCCACGTCCCCGGCCTCCCCGGCCTCCTCGACCTCGGCGGTCGCGGTGGCCTTCTCGGCGGTCCTGCTCGTCCTGCTCGCCGTCCTCGTCCCGTTGAGCGCGCTCTCCGCCTGGGTCGACCTGGAGATCGACGACACCGACCGGTATGTCGCCGCCGTGTCACCGCTCTCCTCCGACCCGGCGGTGCAGGCCACCGTGGCGGACCTGGTCACCGAGGAGGCGATGCGACAGATCGACCTCGGTCCGCTCCAGGACACGGTCCGGGAGTTCCTGCACGAGACCGTGCGGTCGTTCACCACCACCGAGGCCTTCCGCAACGCCTGGGACACCGCGAACCGGGCCGCGCACCAGGCGGTGACGGCCGCACTGGACGGCGACAGCGGCCAGGCCGTCACGATCGATCTGGCCCCGGTGATCGAGCAGGTCAAACAGGACCTGGTACGCGACGGGGTGCCGTTCGCCGACCAGATCCCGGTCGAGCGGACGGAGATCACCGTGCTCGGCCCCGGTCAGGCCGACGAGCTCAGGAGCTCGTTCCACTGGCTCCGCTACTGCAGCATCTGGCCGGCCGTCGCCACGCTGGTGCTCCTCGTCCTGGTGGTGGGCATCGCGACCGTCCGGCGCGGGCTGCGGGCCGGGTTGTGGGCGACCGCCATCGTGGGCGCCGGGTTCGTGCTGGGGGCGATCGTGCTCCGGGTGCTGGTCGCGGCCGGCCGCAGCCGGGTGCTGGACGAGGTGCCGGGCAACGACCGGGACGCAGCCTCCGCCGTGGTCGACGCCCTGACCGCCTCGCTGCGGACCACGGTGTGGGTGGTGCTGGTGGTCGGCGCGGTCCTGCTCGTGGGGGCGGTGATGGCCAGGGTGCTGCTGGGGCGCAGGAAGGCGGGACGGGGGTGACCGTGGAGACGTTTCACGTGAAACACCCGTACGGATGTTTCACGTGAAACAACGGGACAGAACCCGCACGAGGGACCGCCGACCGGCTCAGGCCTCCGGCGAGCGCCCCTGGAGGCGCTCCATCTCACGGCGGTCGCGCTTGGTCGGACGGCCCGTACCCCGGTCCCGTACCGGGACCTGGATCGCGAGCTCGCGCGGCGGCGGGGGCGGGCTGTTGTCGACGAAGCAATCGGCGGCCACCGGCGGGCCGACCCGCTTCTTCACGATCTTCGAGACGACGACCACCCGGTCCCGCCCCGCATGCCGGAGCCGTACCTCGTCACCGATGCGGACGCCCTGGGCGGGCTTGGCCCGCTCACCGCCGACCTTCACATGCCCGGCTCGGCAGGCGGCGGCCGCCTGGGCACGGGTCTTCGTCAGCCGGACCGACCAGATCCACACGTCGACCCGGACGCTTCCTTCCGCCTGCGGCGCGTCACCGGAAACCATAGGTCCGACTCTAGTCCGGTGGACGCGCGGGGCGGCGTCCTTTACGTGCCGCACCTGCCTGGACGGCGCCCGCGACCACTGTGTCGGGCCATCGGTCAGGAACCGAAGTCGCCGATCACCTCACTCATGTTGTAGCTGTACAGCTCCCGCTTGCAGTCGACGCAGGAGGAACTGGGGGCGTGCTCGCTGAGCGACCACAACTGCGGGGCCAAGCCGTCGCCGCGCCTGTGGGCCAGGTAGAGATCCTCGGGTGCCCGGGCTGCCCTCGACGGCGGCGGTGATCGCGGACATCGGATACGTACCGAGCGTCCGGAGCCCGCGCGAGCGCATTCCGCGGGAACAAATCAAGCGGGAGCGGATTCTGCGGGATGAGAGACCCACCAGGGTGGCCTTTCTGTCATCAGCCACATCGGCCGTTCACCGCAGGCCTCCAACTCTGTTTCTCTCAGCTGTTTTTGACGGACACACATCAGGCCCGCACCGGATGGGCACAGGCCTGATGGTCGGTCGGCCCTACGGCAAGGGCGGCCGGGGTCACACTCCGATGTCGCGCCCGTCCTTGCGCCAGACGGCGACGACGGAGGGGCGGACGATCTTGCCCGGTCCGTCGGGCCAGACGCTCGCCGGCTTCTCCACGGAGGCTCCGTCGATCTCGCCCGGGTGCTGGACCGCGACCAGGACCCGGCGGTCCTGGATGACCGGGCCGCAGGTCTCGGCTCCGGCCGGGACGGTGAGGAACTGCTTCAGTTCACCGCGCCGGTCACCGTGGGTCGCCACGCCGAACAGCCCGTCGTGCGAGCCGAGCGCGTTGCCGTCCGTGGAGATCCACAGGTTGCCGTGAGCGTCGAACGCCACGTTGTCCGGGCAGGAGATGGGGCTGACGTTCTCCTTGGGGAAGCCGGAGAAGTACGTCGCCGGGTCGTCCGGGTCGCCCGCCACGAGGAACAGCCGCCAGGCGAAGCCGTCGCTCGTCGGGTCGTCCCAGTTCTCCGCGAGCTCCAGGATCTGCCCGTGCTTGTTGGCGTTGCGCGGGTTCGCCTCGTCCGCGCCGGGCTTGCCCTCCTTGCCGCGGTCCGAGTTGTTGGTGAGCGCCACATAGACCCGGCCGGTGCGCGGCGAGGGCTCGACGTCCTCGGGGCGGTCCATCTTGGTCGCGCCGACCTTGTCACCGGCGAGCCGCGTGTAGACGTACACCTCCTCGGCGGTCATGCCCGGGACGTGCGAGGTGGTGCCGGTGGCCAGCGGGATCCAGACGCCGCTGCCGTCGAACTCTCCGTCGTTGGGCAGCTTTCCGGTGCCGTCGATCTCGCCGACCGGCGAGTCGCCGGTCAGCTTGGCGACGTACAGCGTGCCCTCGTCCAGCAGCGTCAGGTTGTGCTCGCGGGCGGCACGCGAGTTCCCCTTCTTCATCCGCTTGCTGGAGACGAACTTGTAGAGGTAGTCGAACTTCTCGTCGTCGCCCATGTAGACGACCGGGCGGCCGTCGGAGGTGAGCCGGGGCTGTGCGGCCTCGTGCTTGAACCGGCCCAGCGCGGTCCGCTTGCGCGGGGTGGAGTCCGGGTCGTAGGGGTCGAGTTCGACGACCCAGCCGAAGCGGTTGGCCTCGTTGGGCTCCTTCGCCAGGTCGAACCGCCGGTCGAACCGCTCCCACTTGCGCTCGGAGGCGCTCGTGCCGATCCCGTACCGCTTGTGCATGGCGGTGGTGCCGTTGGCGAAGTACTGGTTGAAGTTCTCCTCGCCGTGCAGCGTGGTGCCCCACGGAGTGGTGCCGCCCGCGCAGTTGTTGAGGGTGCCGAGCACCTTGCGGCCGGTGCGGTCGGCGGACGTGCGCAGCAGGGTGCTCCCCGCGGCCGGGCCCGTCATACGGAACTCGCTGGTCGCGGTCAGCCGGCGGTTCAGCGGGTGCCGGTTGACCGGCCCCAGCCTGCCGGTGCGGTTCTCCTCCTGGACGACGACCACGGAGAGTCCGTGTGCCGCCCAGGCGATCTCCACCTGTTCCCGGGTCGGGTTGGCCGGATCGTAACCGCGGAACATGAGGATCTCGTCCGTGTACTCATGGTTGGCGACCATGACCTGCCGGCCGCGCTCGCCGCGCAGCGGGAGCAGGGAGAGGAAGTCGTTGTTGTAGCCGAACTGGCCCGCCTGCGCCTTCGCCGTCTGCTTGTCCGGGTTGAAGGCGGGCGCGCCGCGCAGGATCGGCTCGCCCCAGCGGATCACCACGTTCTGGGCGTACCCGTCGGGGATCGTGACCTTGTCGTCCTTGTTGGGCGCGACCGGCGAGAACCGCAGGCCACGCGCACCGGACGGGCCCGGTTTGTGGGGACGGCCCGGTTTGTTGCCGTGCCCGGCGAGCGCGGCGGCCTCGGCCTGCGGGGCGCTCGGGCCGGTCAACGCGGCGGTCCCGGCGGCGGTGGCGACGGTGACCACGGCGGCGGCGCGCATCATCGAGCGGCGCGACACGGCACCGGCGATGATGTCGCCGGCGTACTCGTTGTCGCTGTTGTTGGGCGTCTCCTTGAAGCAGGCGTCCCCGCAGCGGAAGCGGCAGGTCAGCGCGGAACGCCCACCGGGATGCGAGCTGATGAACGGCAGCAGGTTGCGCACGTGGATTCCCTCCGTCTGGTGTCGTGCGTGACGGTAGGTGCGCCTCCACGCGGTCGGAGGGACTCCCGGTGAACGGCGGGTGAAGTCCGGGCCACCGCTGTTTCCTTGAGGTCCTGTGGTGGACTCGTTCGTGGACATGGCGGCGGACTCGGTCCGGGAACGGTTTCGGCTCGGTTGACGCAGGGGTGGGCCGCACCGGCGAACGGCCGGATCCGGCCGCTAACCTTACGTATCCGTCCTGGCCAGGGATGAATTCGCCCAGGTCGGACATTCCCCGCACCCAACTCATGCGAAAGGCCTCGCCCATGGGCATTCGGAGCTTGCTGCGTAAGGTGTTCGGCCGCACGGAGCAGGACGAGCCGACCACGGCCACCGTCCCGCCCCAGGCCGAGCGCACTCAGCCCAAGGAGACGGAGTCGGAGACCACTTCGGCGGCCGAGCCCGCGGCAGAGCCGAAGGCGTCGATTCCGGCCCCGGCCTCGCCCTCGTCCCCTGTCACGTCCTCCGCCGACTCACCGTCCACGGACTCCGGCGACTCCACGGAGCGTGACGGTTCGAAGGCCACCGACCTGGTGGCGGAGGCCTTCGACAAGGCGGCCGCCACCGCCAAGCCGTCGCCGACCGTCCCCGCGCAGGCGTCGGCCCCGGAGGAGACCCCGAAGGCGGAGAAGCCCGCGGAGCTGCAGCCGCAGCCGGTAGCCGTCGAAGTGCCGGAGGCCGCCGATAAGCCCGTGGTGGCCGAGAAGCCGATCGTCGCCGAAGAGCCCGTGGTGGCCGAGAAGCCGATCGTCGCCGAAGAGCCCGTGGTGGCCCTGGAGCCGATCACGATCGACCTCGACCTCGACGAGACCTCGACGCCGGAGACCAAGCCGGAGCTGGAGACCGAGCCGGAACCGGCAGTGGAGACCGCACCGGCAGTGGCGAAGGCCCCGGAGACGGCCCCCGAGGTGCCTCAGGCCCCCACTGATGCCCCCAAGGCCCCCGAAGCCTCAGCGGCACCGGCGGCACCGGCGGTCACAGAGGCGCCGATCGTCGCGGAAGAGACCCCGGCCGTCGCCACCGCACCGGAGCCGGTCACTGCCGCAGAAGCCCCGGCGGCAGCCATCGCTTCGGAGCCCGCCCCCGGCAAGCCCGCCACCACCCTCGCGCGGGTCAAGTCGCAGGCTCCGCAGCTCGTCGCCCCGTACAAGGCGGCGCAGGCGGCGCTCAAGGCGCAGGGGCTGACCGGGCTCCGCGCCCGCGTCTACCTGGTGCTCGACCGCTCGGGCTCGATGCGGCCGTTCTACAGGGACGGCAGCGCCCAGCACCTGGGCGACCGGACGCTCGCGCTCGCCGCGCACCTGGACGAGGACGCGACCGTGCCGGTTGTCTTCTTCTCGACCGACATCGACGGCACCGGCTCCATCGCGCTCTCCGGTCACGAGGGCCGCGTCGACGAGCTGCACGCGGGCCTCGGCCGGCTGGGCCGGACGCACTACCACCGCGCGGTCGAGGAGATCGTCGCGCACTACGAGAAGGCGGAGGCCACCGGTCCGGCTCTCGTGATCTTCCAGACGGACGGCCCGCCGGACGCCAAGCAGGCCGCCCGGCAGGCCCTCATGGAGGCGGCGCGGCTGCCGCTGTTCTTCCAGTTCGTCGCCTTCGGCGAGCAGGACGCGAAGGGCTTCGACTTCCTGCGGAAGCTCGGCGCCCCGAACGCCGGCTTCTTCCACGCCGGCCCGGCACCCCGTGAAATCGCGGACGCCGAGCTCTACCGGGAGATCCTCGCCGGGCTGCCGGCCTGGACCGCCGCGCGCGCGGCCGGCTCCGAGGCCTGATCGACCGGCAGCCGTACGGTCACGGCGAGCCCGCCGCCCTCGGGGCCCGGGCTCGCCGTGACCGTACCGCCGTGGGCCACCGCGATCGACCTGACGATGGAAAGACCGAGGCCCGACCCCGGGCCCATCCGGTCCCGGCCCTCGCCCCGCCGGAACGGCTCGAAGAACCCCGCGATTTCGGCCTCGGAGACCACCGGGCCGGTGTTGCGCACCAGCAGGGCCCCCTCCCCGCTCAGCGAGACCTCCACCGAGCCGCCCGGCACGTTGTACGTGACCGCGTTGGCCAGCAGGTTCGCCACCAGCTGGGCGAGCAGCAGCCGGTTGCCGCGCACGGAACAGGCGGCCGCCGCGACCGTCACGGCCGGCCCGCCGCCCGTCCTGTGGCCGCCCTCCCGGCCGCCGATCGCGCCCCGTACCGCCGGATGCCGGGCCGTCTCCTCCTTGACCACCTCGTCGAGGCGGACCGCCTCGCGCTCGTCCGTGGCCAGTCCCCGTTCGCTGTGGGCCAGCACGAGCAGCCCCTCGATGAGCCGCTCGCTGCGCCGGTTGGTGTCCAGCAGGGTCTGCCGGGTGCGTACGAGGTCCTCGGGGGACGGGTCGTCCAGGCCGATCTGGATCGCGGCGCGCTGGGTGGCCAGCGGGGTCCGCAGCTCGTGCGAGGCGTTCGCGATGAACCGCCGCTGGCTGTCGAACGCCTTCTCCAGGCGGCCCAGCAGCGCGTCCAGGGTCTCGCCCAGCTCCTTCAGCTCGTCGTCGGGGCCGCTGGACGCGATCCGCTCGTGCAGGGTCCGCTCGGAGAGCCTGCGGGCCTTCGCGGTCATCGCGTGGACCGGCCGCAGCACCCGGCCCGCTATCCACCAGCCCACCCCGACCGCGCCCGCCGTCATGACGAGCAGCGCGGCGAACGACCAGTTCATGAGCTGTTTGCCCGCCGCGTCGCTGACATGGTCGGTGATCTCGTAGACGGTGGGCGATCCGACGGAGCTACGGGTGATGACGGGGCCGTTCACCGTGTATCCGGGCGGTTCGAGGACGTATGCGGGCGGGCCGACGACGTAGCCGGGCGGGCCGACCGCCGCCGAGGAGGCGATGGCCCGCGCATCGGTCTCCGTACCGGCGCGGGAGGCCAGGTTGACGGTGGCCAGCAGCGCCGTGCCGAGCACCAGGAAGACACCCCCGTACACGAGGGCGATGCGGGTCCGGATCGTCGAGTGCGGCAGCTTCGAGGCGTCCACCAGCCGCCGCAGCAGCAGGGCCGACCGCTTCACAGGGCGTACCCGACGCCCTGCACGGTGCGGATCAGCGCGGGCTCGCCGAGTTTGGCGCGGAGCTTGCTCATACAGACGCGCACGGCCCCCGTGAACGGGTCGGCGTTGGCGTCCCAGGCCCTTTCCAGCAGCTCTTCCGCGCTGACCGTGCCGCCGTCGGCCTCCAGGAGCAGTTGCAGCACGGTGAATTCCTTCGGCGAGAGGTCCAGGTCCCGGCCGTCGCGGAGCGCGGAGCGCCGTACGGTGTCGAGCCGGATGCCGTGCCGTTCCAGCTGGGGCGGTACGGGTCTGGCGCTGCGCCGGCGCAGGGCGCGCACCCGGGAGACCAGTTCCGGGAACTCGAACGGCTTGGCCACGTAGTCGTCGGCCCCCAGGTCGAGCCCGGCGACCCGGTCCTCCATGGCGCCGGAAGCGGTGAGCATGAGGATCCGGGTGCGGGACCCGGAGGCGACCAGCCGGCGGGCGACGTCGTCGCCGTGCACCCGGGGGAGGTCGCGGTCGAGCACGACCACGTCGTAGTCGTGGAGGCCGAGGTAGGCGAGGGCCGCGTCCCCGCTGTACACGGTGTCGACCGCGAAGCCGGCCCGGCGCAGTCCGGTGGCGACCAGCTCCGCGAGGATCTCCTCGTCCTCGGCGACCAGTACCCGCATGGTGATGTCCCCTGCCTCGTGCACGCTTGTCCGCTCCCTCCCAGGATGCGACTTTCCTACGGGAACCATTACGGGAACGGATGTTTCGCAAAGCTCTCCACCGGAGGCCGTCCCTCCGCGTGCACGCGGGTCCGCGGTTATCCGGGTGAGTGGATCTTGATCGGGCCGTTAGGATTTCGACCATGGCGGCCACTGGATCCGAGAAGCAGGGGTCGACGGCGTACTACGTCTCGACCCCCATTTACTACGTCAACGACGCTCCTCACCTGGGCCACGCCTACACGACCGTCGCAGGCGACGTGCTCACGCGCTGGCACCGCCAGCGCGGCGAGAAGGTGTGGTACCTCACCGGCACGGACGAGCACGGTCAGAAGATCATGCGCACGGCCGAGGCGAACAACGTGACTCCGCAGGCTTGGGCGGACAAGCTCGTCGAGGAGGCGTGGAAGCCCCTCTGGGAGCATCTGAACATCGCCAACGACGACTTCATCCGGACGACGGAGAAGCGGCACACCGACCGTGTGCAGGAGTTCGTGCAGGACCTGTACGACAAGGGCGAGATCTACAAGGGCGGGTACGAGGGCCCGTACTGCGTGGGCTGCGAGGAGTACAAGCTCCCCGGCGATCTGATCGACGGCGAGGGCGAGTTCGCCGGGCAGAAGCTGTGCCCGATCCACAAGAAGCCGGTGGAGCTCCTCAAGGAGGAGAACTACTTCTTCAAGCTGAGCGAGTACGGCCCGAAGCTGCTGGAGTTCTACGCGGCGAACCCCGGCTTCATCCAGCCGGAGTCGGCGCGCAACGAGGTCGTGAACTTCGTCGAGCAGGGCCTCCAGGACCTGTCGATCTCGCGCTCGACCTTCGACTGGGGCGTCCCGGTCCCGTGGGACGACAAGCACGTCATCTACGTCTGGATCGACGCGCTCCTCAACTACGCGACGGCCGTGGGCTACGGCGCCAACCAGGAGAAGTTCGACGGTACGTTCCCCGCGAACGTGCACCTGATCGGCAAGGACATCCTCCGCTTCCACTCGGTGATCTGGCCCGCGATGCTGATGGCGCAGGGTCTGCCGCTTCCCGGCAAGGTCGTCGCCAACGGCTGGCTGATGGTCGGCGGCGAGAAGATGTCGAAGTCGAACCTGACCGGCATCAAGCCGCAGGATCTGACCTCGCACTTCGGCGTGGACGCGTACCGCTGGTACTTCCTGCGGGCCATCGCGTACGGCAGCGACGGGTCGTTCTCCTGGGAGGACTTCAGCGCCCGGTACACCTCCGAGCTGGCCAACGACTACGGCAACCTCGCCTCGCGCGTGGCGGCGATGGTCGGCAAGTACTTCGGCGGGGCGCTGCCCGAGGACACGGCTACCGGTGACGCCGAGCGGGCCGTGCGGGAGGGCCTGGCGAACGCCGTGGCGACGGCCGACCGGAAGATCGGCGAGGAGCTGGACTTCCAGGGCGGCATCCTGGCGATCTTCGACTTCGTGAAGCAGGTCAACGGCTACATCACGGTGCAGGAGCCGTGGAAGGTGGCCAAGGACACCACCCCGGAGGGGCAGGCCCGCCTGGCGACCATCCTCTACACGGCCGCCGAGTCGCTGCGCGGGGTCGCGGTGCTGCTCAACTCCGTGATGCCGGAGACCTCGCAGAAGCTCTGGGAGTCCCTGGGCGCCGAGGAGTCCCTGGGCGCGCTGGCCGACCAGAAGGTCCAGGACGCGGGCGCCTGGGGCGTCCTGCCCGTGGGCGCGACGGTGACGAAGGGCGCGGTGCTGTTCCCGCGCCTGGAGGAGAAGCCGGCGTAACGCCTCCGTACGTACGCCGGGAGCCCGGGACCGCGAACAGCGGTCCCGGGCTCCCGGCGTTTCGGCCTCGCCTCAGCGCACGCAGTTCTTGAGGGGTTCGGTCTCCAGCTCGATCCCGACGGGGAACGTCCTCAGCGTCCGGGCAGGGCCCCCGGCCCGTACCCCGATCACCGCCCCAGCGTCTCCCCGTCCCCCATCACGATCACCGGGTTCATCGCCGGGTCCAGGGTGCGCAGGAGTTCCTCCATGCGCTCCTCGGGGACGGAGACGCAGCCCTGGGTCGGGCCGCCGTGATCGACGTGGATCCAGATGCCGCCGCCGCGTTCGAGGCCGAGCGGGCGGGTGCGGTTGAGGGGGCTGACGCCCTCCGTGCGGTTGTAGTTGATCGCGACGACGTAGTCGAAGGAGCCCTCCAGCGGCTCGCCGAAGAAGCCCTCGCCGTCCACCGCGAACCGGGGGTGCTCGTCGTACGGCAGCAGCGCGCCCGGGTCGGGGAGTCGGCCGCCCGCGTCGGTGAGGGTGTAGACGCCGGTGGGCGATCTCAGATCGCCGGCCACGTGGTAGTCCGTCCAGCCCTCCATGCCGTTGTGCGCGGGCCAGGGGCCCGCGACCGCCTGCCAGCCCTCCGCGGCGTCCTCGCGGCTGTACAGGATCGCGCTGGACTTGTTGGAGTCGGCCTCCTCGCCGGTCACGACGAACGCCTGCCGGGCCTCGGCGGGGATCTGGGCCAGGGTCTCCGGCCCCAGGTCCGGGATCTCGGCGGGGCGCGGGGCCGGGGTCGGGCTGGGGGAGGCCCGGAGCGCGGACGCGGCGTCGGACTGCGGGCCCGCGGCGCCCTGCCCCGGGGCGCCGACAGGGGTTTTCGCCGGAGCGGCGCCGGAGGAGCAGCCGGTGAGCAGCAGAGCCAGGGCGAGAAGCGGTGCGGCGAGCAGGGCGGGCGGGCGGCGGGGGACGGACACGGTGGCGGGCTCCTCGGGTGGCGGCGGACGGCGCGTCGCGGCAAGGCGGGATGGGAGAGGGGTGTCTCGGTGCCAGTCTTTGCCGGACCCGACCCGGCCGAACCCGAACCGGGGCCATCCGGCTGTACCGCGTCGCCCGGCTGTCGCCGGCGCTCCCGGGTGTGCAACGAAACAGCCCCCGATCGGGTGATCGGGGGCTGTTTCACGTGAAACATGCGCAGAGCGGAGTGGCTCCTACTTGTCGGCGGCGGGCTTCTCCGACGCGCCCTTCGCGGCGACCGGCTTGCGCAGCTGGATGTTCAGCTCGCGCAGCCGGGTCTCGTCCAGCTCGGTCGGGGCGCCCATCATCAGGTCCTGGGCGTTGCCGTTGAGCGGGAAGGCGATCGTCTCGCGGATGTTCGGCTCGTCCGCGAGCAGCATCACGATGCGGTCGACGCCGGGGGCGATGCCACCGTGCGGCGGGGCGCCGAGGCGGAACGCGCGGAGCATGCCCGCGAACTCGTGCTCGACGGTCTCGCGGTCGTAACCGGCGATCTCGAAGGCCTTGAGCATCAGCTCGGGCTCGTGGTTACGGATGGCGCCCGAGGACAGCTCGATGCCGTTGCAGACGATGTCGTACTGCCAGGCGAGGATGTCCAGCGGGTCCTTATCCTCCAGGTCGGCGAGGCCGCCCTGGGGCATGGAGAAGGGGTTGTGCGAGAAGTCGACCTTCCCGGTCTCCTCGTCCTTCTCGTACATCGGGAAGTCGACGATCCAGCAGAACCGGAAGACGCCCTCCTCGAAGTGGCCGGCGCGCTTGGCAGCCTCGACCCGGACCGCCGACATGATCTTGGAGACCTCGTCGAACTCGCCCGCGCCGAAGAAGACGGCGTGACCCGGGACCAGCGAGAGGCGCTCGGTGAGCGTCTTGACGTCGGTCTCGGTGAGGAACTTGGCGATCGGACCGGCCAGCGTGCCGTCCTCGCCCACGCGCACCCAGGCCAGGCCCTTGGCGCCGTGCTCGACGGCGTACTCACCGAGGCCGTCGAAGAACTTCCGGGACTGGCCCGCGGTGTCCGGGACCGGCAGCGCGCGCACGTGCTTGCCGGCGAACGCCTTGAACCCGGAGTCGGCGAAGACGTCCGAGATGTCGACGAGCTCCAGCTTGGCGCGCAGGTCCGGCTTGTCGTTGCCGTACTTCAGCATCGACTCGCGGAACGGGATGCGCGGGAACGGCGAGGTGACCTCGCGGCCGTTGCCGAACTCGGTGAAGAGCTCGGTCATCAGCTTCTCGATCGGCTGGAAGACGTCCTCCTGCTCGACGAAGGACATCTCGACGTCGAGCTGGTAGAACTCGCCCGGGGAGCGGTCAGCGCGGGCGTCCTCGTCGCGGAAGCAGGGCGCGATCTGGAAGTAGCGGTCGAAGCCCGAGATCATCAGCAGCTGCTTGAACTGCTGCGGGGCCTGCGGCAGCGCGTAGAACTTGCCGGGGTTCAGCCGGGACGGGACGACGAAGTCACGGGCGCCCTCGGGGGAGGTCGCGGTGAGGATCGGGGTCGCCATCTCGTTGAAGCCGAGGGCCACCATCTTGGAGCGGATGGAGGCGATCACGGCCGAGCGCAGCAGGATGTTGCGGTGCATGCGCTCGCGGCGCAGGTCGAGGAAGCGGTACTCGAGGCGCCGCTCCTCGTTGACACCGTCCTCAGTGTTGATCGTGAAGGGCAGCGGGCCGGCCTCGCCGAGCACCTCGACCTCGGTGACCTCGATCTCGATCTCGCCGGTCGGCAGCTCCGGGTTGACGTTGTCCGCGCCGCGCGCGGAGACCTTGCCGTCGATCCGGACGACGGTCTCCTTGGTGAGCTTCGCCAGGGCCTCGTTGCCGGGGGTGCCGGGACGGGCGACGAGCTGCACCAGACCGTAGTGGTCGCGCAGATCGATGAAGAGGATGCCACCCAGGTCTCGGCGATTGTGCAGCCAGCCGCTCAGCCGGACGTCGGTGCCGACGTCAGAGGCGCGGAGCTCGCCGCAGGTGTGGGACCTGTACCGATGCATCGTCGTTCATCCAGTCTTCGCGGTTAGGGATGGATTGAGCGTCCCCAGGCTACCGCCCGGGGCCGGGAGGCTTCATTTCCCTTTGCGCCGCCGTACCCCTCGCCCCCTGGGCAGGTGGCCGCTCCTCGGTGGCGTGCGCCGAGGAGACCTTCCTAAAGTGGGGCAATGCGCACCGAGGAAGTCCTGGCCGCGATCGCGACGGGCCTGTGGCGCTGGGACAACGCAGCCGGCACGGTCACGCTCGACGCGGAGGCGGCCCGGCTGCTCGGCCTGCCTCCCGAGCCCGGCAGCTACCGGGAGTCGGCGGTGCGATCCCGTTTCCACCCGGTCGACTGGAACGAGATCTACGGAGTGGTGAACCTCGCGGTCACCGAGGGCACCCTCGCCGAGGCGCGGCTGCGGATCGTGGACGAGCACGGGCAGGTCCTCCGTACCGTGCGCAGCCGCTCCAAGCCGGTCCTCAGCACTGACCAGGACGCCGAGGCCTACGTCCTCTTCGGCACGCTCCAGGAGGTCGCCGACCCGCAGCCCGGCTCCACCGACGCCGCCCACACCCCGATCACCGGGGACTGGCGGCGGTCCCGGGAGGCGTTCCTGCTGGACGCCGGGCGGGCGCTGGCCGAGGCCCGGTCCACCGAGGAGGTGCTGCGGGTCGCCGGATCGCTGTCCATGCCCGGCTTCTCCCCGGACGGCCTCGCGGTCTTCGGCTCGGCCGGGGAGCGGCTGACGATCATCGGGCACCACGGGCACAACGTCGGGGACGAGGACCCCTTCACCGACATGCCCCTGGAGACCGACTACCCGGCCGCCGAGGTCGTCCGCACCGGGCGCGCGATCTATCTCCCCTCCCCCGACGAGTACCGCCGCCGCTATCCCGCCACCTGGCCGCTCGCCCGGCGCTTCGGCCGGCAGTCCTGGGCCTTCCTGCCGCTGGTCTCCGCCGGCCGCACGATGGGCGCCTGGATGGCCGGGTTCCGGCATCCGGTGGGTTTCTCGCCGGACGAGCGCGCGGTGCTCTCGACGGTCGCCCGGATGCTCGCCCAGGCGCTGGCCCGCGCCGGGGTGGCCGAGACGGAGCGCGAGCTGTCCTTGGGGCTCCAGCGCTCGATGATGCCGACCCTGGGCCCGGAGATCCCGGGCATGACGGTGGCCGCACGGTACGTGCCGACCGGCGGCGGGCTCCAGGTCGGCGGCGACTGGTACGACATGATCCCGCTGCCCAACGGCCGCATCGCCCTGATCATCGGCGACGTCCAGGGCCATGACGTGCGGGCCGCCGGGCTGATGGGCCAGCTCCGCATCGCCCTGCGCGCCTACGCCTCCGAGGGGCACCGCCCGGACGCCGTGCTCTCCCGGGCCTCGCGCTTCCTGTCCGGGCTCACCGACGCGTACGAGAGCGTCGAGGGCGACGCGGAACCCCCGGCGCCGCGCTTCGCGACCTGCCTGTACGCGGAGGTGGACCCGGAGGCCGGAACCCTGGACATCGCCCGCGCGGGCCACCCCGACCCGGTGGTGATCGGCGCCGACGGAACCGCGGTGATCCGGCAGACGGCCGGTGGGCTGCCGCTCGGGATCGAGACGGACTCCGACTACCCCACCACCCGGGTGGTCCTGGAACCCGGCGAGACGATCATGCTGTGCACGGACGGCCTCATCGAGACCGGCGGGCACGACATGGCCACCGGCTGGACCCGGCTGCGCCCGGTCCTGGAGCAGCCCGTCGAGGACCTGGAGGAGCTCGCCGACGCCCTCGTCCAGGCCGTGCACGGGCCGACCTCGCACTACACGACGGGGCCGCTCGCGGACCGGCGGGAGGACGACATCGCGGTCCTGGTGCTGCGGCGCGAGAGCGCCCCGGCCCGGGAAGCGCCGGCCCGCCGCAGCGTCCTGACCATCGCGCAGGCCGAGCCCGAGCGGATCTCGGTCGGCCGGCAGCTCGTGCGTGAGCTGCTGCACGACTGGAGCGACGCCGAGCAGGTCGACTCGGCGGTCCTGATGGTCTCCGAGATGGCAACCAACGTGCTCGTCCACACGGACGGGGACGCGCTGATGGTGGCGGAGGTCTCCGGCGAGCGGGGCGAGCGGCGGCTGCGTGTCGAGGTCGCCGACGCCAGTGACGAACTGCCGCACAAGCGGCGGCCGGGCGAGATGGCGTCCAGCGGGCGGGGTCTTGTGCTGATGGAGATGCTCGCGGACGCGTGGGGGGTGGACCCGCGGGGCGAGGGGAAGTCGATCTGGTTCGAGCTGTACGAGTCGGATGAGCCGGGGGAGTTGGCGGCGGCCGCGGCCTCCTGAGCCTTGGGCCCGTCGGGCCCGGCCCCTCGGAGGCCCTGGGGCTCGGACCCGCCGTGAGCGCGGCCCCTCCGCCCGCGCGGTTCCGTCCTCAAGCGCCGGACGGGCCGGGGTGGGCGCCCGACGGGCCGGGAGCGCTGGGGCCCGGGCCGGAGTCCCGGGGGCCGCCTCCCCTGCGCAGTTCGCCCAGGACGCCGACGGCCGCCGCGCACAGGGGGACGGCCAGGAGCATGCCCAGCAGGCCGGCCACGCTCGCGCCCGCCGTCAGCGCGATCATGATCATGGCGGGGTGCATCTGGACCGTACGGCTCTGGATCATCGGCTGGAGCACATGGCCCTCCAGCACCTGGACCGCGAGCACCACCCCCAGCGTCCACAGGGCGATCACGAACCCCCGGTCGGCCAGCGCGACCAGAACGGCGACGGCGCCGGAGAGGAACGCCCCGAGGTACGGGATGTACGCGCCGACGAACACCAGCGCGCCGAGCCCCACCGCCCCCGGAACGTCCAGGATCAACAGGCCCACCGTGATGCACACGGCGTCGATCAGGGCGATGAACGTGGTGCCGCGCATGAAGCCCTCGACGGCCTCGAACGCCCGGCGTCCCATGGCCTCCACCAGATCCCCGGTGCCGCGCGGGGCCACCGTGTGGGCCAGGTGCACCGCCCGGTCCGAGTCGCGCAGGAAGAAGAACGTCAGCAGCAGGGCCAGCACGCTGGTCGCCACCAGCGAACCGATCAGGCTGATGCCGCTGAGCAGACCGCCCGCCGCGCTCGCCCCGAACTTCTCGACCAGGTTCTTCGCGTTGTCGGCCAGGTCGTCCACGTTCGTGGCCCCGGCGATGTCGAAGTGGTCGACGACCCACTGGCCGGCGTCCTTCAGCGAGGCGACGATCTGGTCACCGGAGTCGACGAGGGCGGTGACGACGATGTAACCGGCGCCCCCGACCACCGCGACGAGGGCCGCACAGGTCAGTCCGGCGGCCAGGGAACGGTTGAGGCGACGCGCGACGAGCCAGCGATGGACGGGGCCGAGCAGAGCCGTGCCGAGGAGGGCGAGCAGCACCGGGGTGACCGCGGTCTTGAGGGCGACGACCAGCCAGATCGCGACGGCGGCGACGCCCACGACGAGCAGGACGACACCGCACCAGGCGGACGCGCGGCGAGCGCTCTCGGGGAGGAGGGGCTTGGGTGCGGGCACCCTCCCAGCCGATCACGGTGTGCGTCGGCGGGCTCGTCGACGCACACCGTACGGGTGACGACTCGTCACATACCGTGGACCGCGGGGACCGTGCCCAGGCGGCCGGCCTGGAAGTCCTCGAAGGCCTGCTTCAGTTCGGCCTGACTGTTCATCACGAACGGTCCGTAGTGCGCCATCGGCTCCCGGATCGGGCGCCCGCCGAGGAGGACGACCTCCAGGTCCGGGGTGTTGCCGTCCTGCCGCTCGTCCGCGCGGACGGTCAGCGAACCGCCGGCCCCGAACACCGCGGTCTGGCCCATCGTGACGGGGCGGCGCTCCGCGCCGACCGTGCCGCGACCGGCCAGGACGTACGCGAGGCCGTTGAAGTCCTCGCGCCAGGGCAGGGTCACCTCCGCGCCGGGCCGGACGGTGGCGTGGATCATCGTGATCGGGGTGTGGGTGATGCCGGGGCCCTGGTGGCCGTCGAGTTCACCGGCGATGACCCGGAGCAGCGCGCCACCGTCGGGGGAGGCGAGGAGCTGGACCTCGCCCCCGCGGATGTCCTGGTAGCGCGGGTCCATCATCTTGTCGGCCTTGGGCAGGTTCACCCAGAGCTGGAGGCCGTGGAAGAGGCCGCCGGACAGGACGAGCGACTCCGGCGGAGCCTCGATGTGCAGCAGACCCGAGCCGGCGGTCATCCACTGGGTGTCACCGTTCTCGATGGTGCCGCCGCCACCGTTGGAGTCCTGGTGGATGAAGGTGCCGTCGATCAGGTAGGTCACCGTCTCGAAGCCGCGGTGCGGGTGCCAGGGGGTGCCTTTCGGCTCCCCCGCGGCGTACTCCACCTCACCCATCTGGTCCATCATGATGAACGGGTCGAGGTGCCGGTAGTTGATCCCCGCGAACGCACGGCGGACGGGGAACCCCTCGCCCTCGAAGCCGCTGGGCGCGGTCGTGACGGCGAGCACGGGACGGGCCGCGGCGTCACCCGAAGCGGCCACCTTGGGCAGGGTCAGCGGGTTGTCGACAGTCACTGCGGGCATGCGAGCCACCTCCGGGCGAGTGTTCTGCGATCAATTTAGTTGAACGATGAACATCCTGCAAGGCGTCGTACATTCCCGCAGCCCCGCCACGACAGGGCGAGGGCCCGCGCCACCTCAGGCGCGGGCCCTCGCCCTACAGAAGAAACCGCAGGTCAGCGACGCACGGGCGCAGCACTCCTACCCGTACATACGCCGCATCGCGAAGTCGACCATCTGCTCGACGGCCTTGGCGTCGAAGACCATCCGGTGATCGCCCTCCATGTCCAGGACGAAGCCGTATCCGGTCGGCAGCAGGTCGATCACCTCCGCCCCGGTGATCACGAAGTACTTGGACTCCTTGCCCGCGTACCGCCGCAGCTCCTTGAGCGTGGTGAACATCGGGATCACCGGCTGCTGCGTGTTGTGCAGCGCCAGGAAGCCGGGGTTGTCGCCGCGCGGGCAGTAGACCTTCGACGTGGCGAAGATCTGCTGGAAGTCCTCGGCGGAGAGGGAGCCGGTGGTGAAGGCCCGTACCGCGTCGGCCAGGGAGGGCGGCGACGGTTCGGGATACAGCGGCTGCTCCCCGTAGCCGCCGCCCATCTGACCCATCTGGCCCATCTGACCCATCTGCTGCTGAGCACCAGGGTTCTGGTCGTAGCCGTACATGCTGCAAAGAGTAATCGGACACATCTACGGCTTGAGGGGTTGCGCCTTATTACTGACGGGTAGCATCATCGGAGAGGTCAGCTGATAGACCTACGCCTGCCTGTCGCCCGACCCGCATCTCTCCCCGGGGCGCTGCGCGCCACTGCTATTGATTACGGAGCCTTCCCATGGGGCACTACAAGTCGAATCTCCGCGACATCGAGTTCAACCTCTTCGAGGTGCTCGGGCGCGACAAGGTGTACGGCACCGGTCCGTTCGGTGAGATGGACGTCGACACCGCGAAGAGCATCCTGGACGAGGTCGCCCGCCTCGCGGAGAACGAGCTCGCCGACTCCTACGCCGACGCCGACCGCAACCCGCCGGTCTTCGACCCGGAGACCAAGACCGCCCCGGTCCCGGCGAGCTTCAAGAAGTCGTACCAGGCCTTCATGGACTCCGAGTACTGGCGTCTGGGCCTCCCCGAGGAGATCGGCGGCACGACCTCCCCCCGCTCCCTGATCTGGGGCTATGCGGAGCTGCTGCTCGGCGCGAACCCGGCCGTGTGGATGTATTCCTCCGGCCCGGCCTTCGCCGGCATCCTCTTCGACGAGGGCAACGAGGAGCAGAAGAAGATCGCGGAGATCGCCGTCGAGAAGCAGTGGGGCTCGACGATGGTGCTGACCGAGCCGGACGCCGGTTCGGACGTCGGCGCCGGCCGGACGAAGGCCGTGCGGCAGGACGACGGCTCCTGGCACATCGAGGGCGTGAAGCGCTTCATCACCTCGGGCGAGCACGACATGTCCGAGAACATCATCCACTACGTGCTGGCCCGCCCCGAGGGCGCAGGCCCCGGCACCAAGGGCCTCTCGCTCTTCATGGTCCCGAAGTTCCACTTCGACTGGACCACCGGCGAGCTGGGCGAGCGCAACGGCGTGTACGCGACGAACGTCGAGCACAAGATGGGCCTCAAGGCGTCCAACACCTGCGAGATGACGTTCGGTGACCAGCACCCCGCCAAGGGCTGGCTGATCGGCGACAAGCACGACGGCATCCGCCAGATGTTCCGCATCATCGAGTTCGCCCGCATGATGGTCGGCACGAAGGCCATCGCCGCCCTCTCCGCGGGCTACCTGAACGCCCTGGAGTACGCCAAGGAGCGCGTCCAGGGTCCGGACCTGGCGAACTTCATGGACAAGACGGCGCCCAAGGTCACCATCACGCACCACCCCGACGTGCGCCGCTCGCTCATGACGCAGAAGGCGTACGCGGAGGGCATGCGCTCGCTGGTGCTCTACACCGCCTCCGTCCAGGACGCGATCCAGGAGCAGGAGGCCGCGGGCGAGGACGCCAAGGCGCTGAACGGCCTCAACGACCTGCTGCTGCCGATCGTGAAGGGCTACGGCTCCGAGAAGTCCTACGAGCAGCTCGCGCAGTCGCTCCAGACCTTCGGCGGCTCCGGCTACCTCCAGGAGTACCCGGTCGAGCAGTACATCCGGGACGCCAAGATCGACACCCTCTACGAGGGCACCACGGCGATCCAGGGCCAGGACTTCTTCTTCCGGAAGATCGTCCGCGACCAGGGCGCCTCGCTCAACACGCTCTCCGAGGAGATCAAGAAGTTCCTCGCGGGTGCCCAGGGCAACGAGGAGCTGGCCCCCGCGCTGGACTCGCTCGCCAAGGCCGCCGTGGACCTGGAGGCGATCGTCGGCACGATGATCACGGACCTCACCGCGACCGGCGAGGACGTCAAGAACATCTACAAGGTCGGCCTCAACACGACCCGCCTGCTGATGGCCTCCGGCGATGTCGTCGTCGGGTACCTGCTGCTCAAGGGCGCGGCCGTGGCCGCCGAGAAGCTGCCGACCGCCTCCGCCAAGGACGTCGCCTTCTACCAGGGCAAGATCGCCGCCGCGAAGTTCTTCGCCGCGAACGTCCTGCCCGGCGTCTCGACCGAGCGTGCGCTCGCCGAGTCGATCGACAACTCGCTGATGGAGCTGGACGAGGCCGCGTTCTAAGGAATCGCTCGCCTGTTTCGTCACCACGCGCCGCCACCCGGAATTCGTTCGGGTGGCGGCGCTGTCGTATCAGCTGGGTACGCTGAGTACACGGCCCAGAATCCCGTCCATGGGAGGAACCAAGACCGCCGAGGCACTGCCCGAATCGCTGCACCGTCAGTCGGACGGCTCCAAGTGGCCGGATCTGGTGGTGGTGTCGGCAGAGGCGGACGGCAATCAGCTCCAGACCCGCTACGGGGCCTCCGACCTCCTCCTCGCCGTAGAGGTCGTCTCCCCAGACTCCGAGGACCGCGACCGGGACACCAAGCCCCACACGTACGCGGCGGCGGGCATCCAGCACTTCTGGCTCGTGGAAATGGTGGGCGATGGGCACCGTCCCATGGTCATCACCTACGAGCTCGACCCGGTCAACAAGACGTACGTCTCCACCGGCGTCCACCACGACCGGCTCAAGCTCTCCGCCCCCGTACGACATCGACATCGACCTGACCTCGATCGACGAGCTGTAGGGGCTGGGATCTCTCCCGGTCACCGGATACCGGACCCCGGGTCCTCGTTACAGTGAAGAACATGAGTTCCCCTCTCCGGTTCGACCGTGCGCACACCGATGACCTGATGTCCTTCCTGGCGGCCAGCCCGTCCCCGTACCACGCCGTCGCCAACGCCGCCGCCCGGCTGGAGAAGGCCGGCTTCCGGCAGGTCGAGGAGACCGCCGCCTGGGACGCCTCGACGGGCGGGAAGTACGTGCTGCGGGGCGGCGCGATCGTCGCCTGGTACGTGCCGGAGGGCGCCGAGGCGCACACCCCGTTCCGGATCGCGGGTGCGCACACCGACTCCCCGAACCTGCGGGTGAAGCCGCTGCCCGACACCGGGGCGCACGGCTGGCGCCAGATCGCCGTCGAGGTCTACGGCGGGACTCTGCTGAACACCTGGCTGGACCGGGATCTGGGTCTGGCCGGGCGGATCTCGCTGCGCGACGGCACCCACCGGCTGGTCAACATCGACCGGGCGCTGCTGCGAGTGCCGCAGCTCGCCGTGCACCTGGACCGGTCGGCCAACACCGATGGGCTCAAGCTCGACCGGCAGAAGCACATGCAGCCGATCTGGGGACTCGGCGATGTCGAGGAGGGCGACCTGATCCGCTTCGTCGCCGAGGAGGCGGGCGTCGACGCGGAGGACGTCACCGGCTGGGACCTGATGCCGCACGCCATCGAGCCGCCGTCCTACCTGGGCCGGGACCGGGAGCTGGTGGCCGGGCCCCGGATGGACAACCTCCTCTCCGTGCACGCGGCGACCGCCGCCCTGGCAGCCGTCGCCGGGCAGCGCGACGCCGACATCCCGTACATCCCGGTGTTCGCGGCCTTCGACCACGAGGAGAACGGCTCGCAGTCCGACACCGGGGCCGACGGCCCGCTGCTCGGATCGGTGCTGGAGCGCTCGGTGTTCGCGCGCGGCGGTGCGTACGAGGACCGCGCCCGTGCCTTCGCCGGGACGGTCTGCCTGTCCTCCGACACCGGCCACGCCGTGCACCCCAACTACGCGGAGCGGCACGACCCGACGCACCACCCGGTCGCCAACGGCGGGCCGATCCTCAAGGTCAACGTCAACATGCGGTACGCCACCGACGGCAGCGGCCGTGCGGTGTTCGCCGCGGCCTGCGAGAAGGCGGGCGTGCCGTGGCAGAGCTTCGTGTCCAACAACGCGATGCCCTGCGGCACCACGATCGGACCGATCACCGCGGCCCGGCACGGCATCCAGACCGTGGACATCGGCGTGGCGATCCTCTCGATGCACAGCGCCCGTGAGCTGTGCGGCGCGGACGACCCGTATCTGCTGGCGAACGCGCTCACCGCGTTCCTGGCCGGCTGACCGGAAGGGTTCCAACCGCTCCCGCACACATGGTTGTTGCCGGGCCGGGTACGCGGGTCGTACACCGGCCCGGACTCACCGGGCGGTCGAGGAGGCGGGATTCATGGGACTCGGAGGATGCATTCTCCTGATCGGTGCGGGCGCGATCCTGGCGTTCGCCACCGACTGGAAGATGGACACCGTCAATGTCGACCTGGTCGGCTGGATCATGATGCTCGTCGGCCTCGTGGGGGTCTTCGTCTACATGAGCATCGCGCGGCGCCGCCGGATGGTCGTGCCGCCCACCACCACCGTCGTCCAGGACGACCAGCAGCGCTACCAGTGACGGCCCGCGCTCCGGGCCGCCCCGAGCAGGGGCGACCCGTCCGGCGCGTCAGCCCTGCTCGTCCATGCCTGCCAGCACCAGCGGCAGCCGGGGCGTTCCTCCCGCGGTCACGCGGACGGGGACGCCCCAGTCCTGTTGGTGCACATGGCAGGCCGGGTACTCGTTGGCCGGGTCGTCGTCGCAGGACGCCGCCATCGCGGAGACGTGCAGCACGCCCTCGGTGACGCCGTCCGCGAGGACCAGATCGCGCCCGAGGTCCGTTCCCGCGCCGGAGCCCTCCGCCAGCAGCTCGGGCGGGGTGGCGGAGACCAGGAGCCGGGTCGAGGGGCCGTAGCGGGTGTCCAGCTTCTGCCCGGCGGGCGCCTGGAAGACCACGTCGAGGCGGAGGGTGCCGGGGGCGATCTCGGTGGCGGCCCGCTGGGTGCGGTGCGCCTGATCCGCCACCTGGACCGCCTCCTCGGGCAGCCGGAGCCGGGTCAGCCGGTGCCGGGCCGACTCGACGACGACGAGATCGCCGTCGACCAGCACCGCGTCGCTGGGCTCGCGGACATCGGTGGCCAGCGTGGTGACCTCGCCGGAGGCCGGGTCGTAGCGGCGCAGTGCGTGGTTGTACGTATCGCTGATCGCGACGGACCCGTCGGGCAGCGCGGTCACGCCGAGCGGGTGCTGCAGGAGCGCCTGGGAGGCTGCCCCGTCGCGGTGGCCGAAGTCGAAGAGGCCGGTACCGACGGCGGTGTGGACGTGCTCGTCGCGGTCGACCCAGCGCAGCGCGGAGGTCTCCGGGTCGGCGACCCAGAGCCGCTCCCCGTCGGCGGAGACGGCGAGCCCGGACGGCTGGGCGAACCAGGCCTCGGCGGCCGGCCCGTCGACCAGGCCCTCGTTGGTGGTCCCGGCGGCGACGCGTACGGCCTGGGCCTCCGGGTCGTACGACCACAGCTGGTGCACGCCCGCCATGGCGATCCACAGCCGGTCGCCGAACCAGGCGAGGTCCCACGGCGAGGAGAGGTCCACCTCGCGCGCCGGACCGCTGGTCGGGGTCCCCTGCCACCACTGGCGGCCGGTCCCGGCAAGGGTACTGGTCACCCCGGTCGTGAGGTCCAGGGCGCGGATCGCGTGATTGACGGTGTCCGCGACGGCGATCCGGCCGTCGGGGAGCGCGGCGAGCCCCTGCGGTTCGCTGAACCGGGCCTCGTCCGGGCCGCCGTCGCTCAACCCGCGTTCGCCCGTCCCGAAGTGGCGTCGTACGGTCTCGCCGTCCGCGTCCAATTCGACGAGGCGGTGGCGGGTGGTGTCGGAGACCAGGAAGCCGCCGTCGGGCAGGAGCAGCGCCTTGCCGGGGAACCGCAGATGCGTGGCGACGGGCTCGGGCGCGACGTAAGGGGCGTCGCCGCGGCGCAGCGTCCCCTTGGCCCCGTGCTCGGCCTCCAGCTCCTCGACGAGCTTCTCGATGGCGTGCGCATGGCCCTCGCCCGCGTGCTGGGCGACGACATAGCCCTCGGGGTCGATCACGACGAGCGTCGGCCAGGCGCGGACGGCGTACTGCTTCCAGGTGGCCAGCTCGGGGTCGTCGAGGACGGGGTGGTGGACCTCGTAGCGCTCGACCGCGTCGACGACGGCCTGGTGCTCGGCCTCGTGGACGAACTTCGGCGAGTGGACGCCGATGATCACCACCGTGTCGCGGTGCTTCTCCTCCAGCTCGCGCAGCTCGTCCAGGACGTGCAGACAGTTCACGCAGCAGAACGTCCAGAAGTCGAGGATGACGATGCGTCCTCGCAGGTCAGCGAGGGTGTACTGCCGGTCGCCTGTATTGAGCCAGCCGCCCTTGCCGATGAGTTCGGGGGCGCGGACGCGTGCACGTGTAGACATGCCACCAGTCAACACCGTGACCGCCTGCGCGCATTCCGCCGGGCCCCGGGGGAACCTGTGACCCATGAGACTTCTCGTACGTGAGCGGCTGTTCGCCATCGGTGACGATTACTGGATCGAGGACGACGGGGGCCGGAAGGTCTTCCTGGTCGACGGCAAGGCGATGCGGCTGCGCGACACCTTCGAGCTGAAGGACGCCGACGGCCGGGTCCTCGTCGAGTTGCGGCAGAAGCTGATCAGCCTGCGCGACACGATGCTCATCGAGCGGGGCGGCGAGGAGCTGGCCAAGGTCAAGCGCAAGCGGCTGTCGCTACTCCGCAACCACTACCGGGTGACGCTGGTCGACGGCACGGAGCTGGACGTCAGCGGCAAGATCCTGGACCGCGAGTTCGCCATCGAGTACGACGGTGAGCTGCTGGCCCAGATCTCGCGCCGCTGGCTGACCCTCCGGGACACGTACGGCATCGACGTCGTCCGGGACGACGCCGACACCGCACTGCTCATCGCCGTGGCGATGTGCGTGATCGTGCTGGCGGACAAGGACAACGAGGACTGAAGCGCCCGCCCGCCCGCGGGAGTTGCGCACTGTTTCACGTGAAACGTCGGTCCTCTCACGCACGGGCGGCTGTTCCGAGGCTCCCGGGCAGCCCTCAGAGCGGCGGCGCGAGCCCCAGGCGGCGGCCCTTCAGCGCCGGGAACTGCTCCCGGGTCGCCCGCACCTTGTCCGCGTCCAGCTCGACGGTCAGGATCTCCTCGTCCGCGCCCGCCTGGGCCAGCACCTCGCCCCACGGGTCGACGACCATGCTGTGCCCGGCCTGCTGGACGTCGGCGTGGGTGCCCGCCGTCCCGACAGCCAGGACGTACGCCTGGTTCTCCACGGCGCGGGCCTGCGCCAGGAGCGTCCAGTGGGAGCGCCGGCGCTCGGGCCAGCCCGCCGCGACGATCAGCGTCTCGGCACCCGCGTCGACGAGCCCCCGGAACTGCTCGGGGAAGCGCAGGTCATAACACGTGGCGAGGCCCAGGGTGGTTTCCGGCAGGGCGACGGTCACCAACTCCTCGCCCGCGCCCATCATCACCGCCTCGCCCTGGTCGAAGCCGAAGCGGTGGATCTTGCGGTAGAAGGCCGAGCGCTCGCCCGCGGGCGAGAAGACCAGGCTGGTGTTGTAGAGGGTGCCGTCGTCCGCGCGTTCGACGAAGGATCCGGCGTGCAGCCAGACACCGGCCTCGGCCGCGGCCTTCGCCATCACCTCGTGCGTGGGCCCCTCCAGCGGCTCGGCCTCCGCCTCGAAGGCGGTGTAGGCGAACGCCCCGACCGGCCAGAGTTCGGGAAGGACCACCAGGTCAGCGCCCCGTTGGGCGACCACCAGGGAAGCCGCTCGCACCCTGCGGGCGTCGACGGATTCGTCCGGGTCTACTGCGATCTGGATGAGGGAGGCGCGCACACTACCACCGTCCTGGCATTCAAGCCGTCAACACGGGCCTACGATCGTCACACGAAAGCACTGCCGGGGTGCCTGCTCGCAGCGTAACTTAGCGGTCGAACCTCCCACGCAGCTCGCCGACAGCGCCGTCAGTGCCCGCCCACCCGCCAGCACTCCCTGCTCTCTCCAGCCCATGCACCGCAGAACCGCACGAGGGGTCCCGTGACCGTCCATCCCAGCCTCCAGACCTACGCCGACGCCGCGACCCACTCCATCGAGGCCATAGCCGAGCTGGTGAAGCCCCTCGCCGAGAGCGAGTGGAACCGCCGTACGCCCTGCCCGGGGTGGTCGGTGCGCGACATCGTGTCGCACGTCATCGGCATGGAGTGCGAGATGCTCGGCGATCCCCGGCCGATCCACACCCTGCCGCGCGACCTGTACCACGTACAGAGCGACTTCGCCCGGTACATGGAGATGCAGGTCGACGTCCGACGGCACCACACCTCCCCGGAGATCACCGCCGAGCTGGAGTACGTTCTCATCCGCCGGGCCCGCCAGATCCGCAACGAGTCACGCGCCCCCGAGACCACGGTCCGCGCCCCGCTGGGCGCCGAGCAGACCCTCGAAACGGCGCTGCACCTGCGGGCCTTCGACGTCTGGGTGCACGAACAGGACCTGCGCGCGACCCTCGGGCAGCCGGGCAACCTCGACTCCCCCGGCGCCCTGATCACCCGGGACATGCTGCTCGCCGGGCTGCCGAAGGTGGTCGCCAAGAGCGCGGGCGCGCCCGCCAATTCGGCGGTCGTCTTCGACGTGCACGGCCCGGTGGAGTTCCTGCGGACGGTTCGGGTCGACGCGGAGGGCCGCGGTTCGATCGACGGCGCGCCGTCGCTGGGCCCCGCCGTGACGCTGTCGCTGGACTGGGAGACGTACGTCCGGCTCGCCTGTGGCCGGGTCCGTCACGCGGCCGTCGCCGACCGGATCAAGGTCGAGGGCGACCAGGAGCTGGCCACCGCCATCCTGGACAACTTCGCCGTGACCCCGTGACCCCGTTACCCCGTTACCCCGTGGCCGCGTCACCGGGCACGTGCCCGCGCCTCGGGGGGTTACGCGGGCACGTGCGCGGGAGGGCTACGCGGGCACGTGCACGGCCTCGACGCGGCTGACCACGTGGTGGTCGCGTTCCCTGAGCGCCGCCCGGCGGCGCAGCCGCAGGATCTGGGTGACGCCGAGCGCCTCCAGGACGAAGACCGAGGCGAACGCGACGCGGTAGTTGTCGCCCGTGGCGTCCAGCAGGACCCCGACGGCGAACAGGGTGGTCATCGAGGCGACGAACCCGCCCATGTTGACGATTCCCGAGGCGGTGCCCTGACGCTCGGGCGGGTTGGCCGGCCGGGCGAAGTCGAAGCCGACCATCGAGGCCGGTCCACAGGCGCCGAGCACCAGGCACAGGAGGACCAGCAGCCACATCGGCGTGTGGTCGGCCGGGTAGAAGATCGCGGACGCCCAGAGCAGGGCCGTCGTCGCCACCGTGCCCAGCGCGATCGGGACGCGTGCCTCATGGTGGCGGGCGATGATCTGCCCGTAGACGAGCCCGACCACCATGTTGGACAGCACCACCAGGGTGAGCAGCGTGCCCGCCGTGCCCCGGCTCAGCCCCTGCGCCTCGACCAGGAACGGCATGCCCCACAGCAGCAGGAACACCATCGCCGGGAACTGCGTGGTGAAGTGCACCCACATCCCGAGCCGGGTCCCGGGCTCCCGCCAGGCGGCGGCGATCTGCCGCCGGACGTACGCGGCCCCGGCGTGCTCGGCGGGCGGCGGCTCGTGGCCCTCGGGGTGGTCCCTGAGGAACAGCAGGAGCAGCACCAGCACCACCACGCCCGCCAGCGAACTCCCGACGAACGTCGTGGTCCAGCCGTAGCTGTGCAGCGCCCGCGCGATGAACAGCGTCGAGACGAGGTTGCCCGCCATCCCGAACAGCGCCGCGACCTGCCCGATCAGCGGACCGCGCCGGGCCGGGAACCAGCGGCTGCCGAGCCGCAGCACGCTGATGAACGTCATCGCGTCGCCGCAGCCGAGCAGGGCGCGTGCCGCCAGTGCCATCCCGTACGAGGGGGAGAGCGCGAAGCCCAGCTGCCCGACGGTGAACAGGACGACCCCGATGGTGAGGACCTTCTTGGTGCCGAGCCGGTCGACCATCAGCCCTACGGGTATCTGCATGCCCGCGTAGACCAGCAGCTGAAGGATGGAGAACGTGGAGAGCGCCGAGGCGTTGACGTCGAACCGGTCGGCGGCGTCGAGTCCGGCGACGCCCAGGCTCGTACGGAAGATGATCGCGACGAAGTAGACGGCGACGCCGATGCCCCAGACCCAGGCGGCACGTCGGCCGCCGGGCGGGTCACCGGGCAGGGAGAGCGTGGGGGCGGCCGAACTCACCGGTCGTCACCCCGCACCAGCACCCGCACCCGGCCGACATGACGGCGCACGACCAGGGCCGCCCCCTCGGCGTCCCCGGCCCGGATCGCCTCCAGCAGCTCACCGTGCTCGGTGATGTTGGCCTCGATCCTGCCCGGGTGAGCCTCCATCACCGCGACGCCCATCCGCAGCTGACGGTCGCGCAGCTGGTCGTAGAGGCGCGAGAGAATCTCATTGCCGGCGTTCTTCACGATCTCGGCGTGGAAGCAGCGGTCCTTGACGGCCACCGCCGCCAGGTCGCCGGCCTCCGCCAACTGCCGCTGCTCCTCCAGGAGCTGTTCGAGGCGCTCGATCAACTGCGGCGACGCGGGCACCGCCTTGCGCGCCGCGAACTCCTCCACCAGCAGCCGGGTCTCGACCACGTCCTTGATCTCCTGCGCGGAGACGGCGAGGACGAGCGCGCCCTTCTTCGGGTAGAGCTTGATCAGCCCCTCGACCTCCAGCCGGAGCAGCGCCTCGCGCACGGGCGTCCGCGAGACCCCGACCGCGTCCGCCAGATCCCCTTCGGTGAGCAGCGTCCCACCCTCGTAGCGCCGGTCCAGAACGGCTTCCTTGATGTGCGCGTAGACCCGCTCGGCGGCGGGCGGTCGCTTGAGGGAAGAGGGAGTGGACCGTACGGGGGCGGAGGAGGCGGCAGGCATGCGCACAGCATAGATACAACATGCACGCATAAGGAGCGGCGTCCGGATTCTGGACCTCTGGAACGACCGAAGGTCTCTCATGGTTCACGCTTTTCTGAATTCAGCAATCTCTGTACCGTCACCCCCTGCAACGCCACGCTCGGCTGGTCCTGGGCCGACCCGGCCGCCGCCCTCGCCATCGCCGTCATCGCGGTCAGGGAGGGTCGCGACGCCTGGCGGGGCAAGGGCTGCTGCGCACCGGCCGGCCAGGGTCAAGGCTGCGCAAATTCACCCGTTCGGTAACGCATCCATTGCCCCGGCCCAGGAGTCTCACCACCGAGCGGCACCCATATGTGGCCGCACATCAGGGGCATTTGGAGCGTTCAGTTGAAAATCGGCATCAAGCGTATAAATCGCGTCACCGTCACGGCCACCGTGACGCTCACCGCCGGTGCGGTGCTCGCGGGCAGTGCCTTCGCCTCCACGGCACACGCCGCCGCGCCGCCTGCTCCGAAGATCGTCGCCAAGGGCGGCTTCGTGATGAACGACGGCACCGGGAAGACCCTCTTCACCAAGTCCGCCGACACCCGCCGGGCCACCGGCTCGACCACGAAAATCATGACGGCGCTGGTCGTCCTGTCGCAGAAGAACGTGAACCTGAAGTCCAAGGTCACGATCCAGAAGGCGTACAGCGACTACATCGTCTCCAAGAACGCCTCGTCCGCCCGGCTGATCGTCGGCGACAAGGTCACCGTGGGCCAGCTCCTCTACGGCCTGATGCTCCCCTCCGGCTGTGACGCCGCATACGCCCTGGCCGACAAGTTCGGCTCCGGCAAGACCCGTGCGGCCCGCGTGAAGTCGTTCATCGGCAAGATGAACTCCACGGCGAAGAGCCTCAAGCTGAAGAACACCCGCTTCGACTCCTTCGACGGCATCGGGAACGGCAACAACTACTCCACCCCCCGTGACCTGACGAAGATCGCCAGCAAGGCCATGAAGAACTCCGCGTTCCGCACCGTCGTCAAGGCCAAGTCGACGAAGCAGAAGGTGACCACGAAGAGCGGTGGCTACCGCTACATGTCGTGGACCAACACGAACAAGCTGCTCGGCAGCTACAGCGGCGCGATCGGTGTCAAGACCGGCTCCGGCCCGACCGCCAAGTACTGCCTGGTCTTCGCCGCGACCCGCAAGGGCAAGACGGTCATCGGCACGGTGCTCACCTCGTCCTCCGAGGCCAACCGCACCGCCGACGCGAAGAAGCTGATGGACTACGGCTTCAAGAAGTAGCGCGGAAAGCGATACGCGAAGGGCCCTGCTCGCACGGTGTGTGCGAGCAGGGCCCCTTCGCGTACGCGCTGCGGATGAAGCCGTCACGCCCAGGTGATCAGGCGCTTCGGCTGCTCCAGGATCGCCGCCACATCGGCCAGCACCTTGGAGCCCAGCTCGCCGTCGACCAGGCGGTGGTCGAAGGACAGGGCCAGGGTGGTGACCTGACGCGGCTTCACCTTGCCCTTGTGGACCCACGGCTGGAGCTTGATCGCGCCGACCGCCAGGATCGCGGACTCGCCCGGGTTGAGGATCGGCGTACCGGTGTCGACGCCGAAGACGCCGACGTTGGTGATCGTCACCGTGCCGCCCGCCATCGCGGCCGGGGAGGTCTTGCCGTCCCGGGCCGTGGTGACGAGTTCGCCCAGGGACGCCGCGAGCTGTGGCAGCGTCTGGTCGTGCGCGTCCTTGATGTTCGGCACGATCAGACCGCGCGGGGTGGCCGCCGCGATGCCCAGGTTCACGTAGTGCTTCTGCACGATCTCCTGGTTGGCCTCGTCCCAGGCGGCGTTGACCTCGGGGTTCCGCTTGATCGCGACGAGGAGGGCCTTGGCGATGATCAGGAGCGGGTTGACCCGCACCCCCGCCATGTCCTTGTCCTCCTTGAGCTCGGCCACGAGCTTCATCGTGCGCGTCACGTCGACCGTGACGAACTCGGTGACGTGCGGCGCGGTGAACGCGCTGCCGACCATCGCCTGCGCGATGGCCTTGCGGACGCCCTTGACCGGGATACGGGTCTCGCGGGCGGAGCTCACGGCGGCGTGCGGCTCGGCGGCAGCCGCCACCACCGGCTCGGCGACCGGGACCGCCGCAGGGGCCTCGGCAGCGATCGGAGCCGCCGCCGCGTGGACGTCCTCGCGGGTGATGATCCCGTCCTTGCCGGTCGGGGTGACCGTCGCCAGGTCGATGCCCAGGTCCTTGGCCAGCTTGCGGACCGGCGGCTTGGCGAGCGGACGGCCGCCCGGCACGCCGGCCTGTGCCGGTACAGCGGGAGCCGCGGCGGGAGCAGGCGCCGCATGGCCGTTCAGTTCGGCCTGGACCGCCGCCGCGACGGCGGCGGCCTCCGGAGCGGCGGCCGCCCCCTTGCGCGGGCGGCGCTTGGTGGAGGACTCGGCGACTCCGTAGCCCACCAGGACCGGTGTGCGGCCCTTCGGCTCGGCCTCGGCCTCCGGCGTCTCCACCGGCTCCTGCACCGGAGCGGCGGCCGGCGCCGGAGCAGGCGCGTCGCCGCTGCCCGGGGCCACGTCGATCGCGATGATCACCTGGCCGACGTCGACGGTCGTGCCCTCGGGGAAGCGCAGCTCGTGCACCACCCCGTCGAACGGGATCGGCAGCTCGACGGCCGCCTTCGCGGTCTCGACCTCGCACACGACCTGGCCGTCGGTGACGGTGTCGCCGGGCTGGACGAACCACTTGAGGATCTCGGCCTCGGTCAGTCCTTCGCCCACGTCGGGCATCTTGAACTCACGGAAGCGAGCAGACGTTTCGGTCATCGTCGTCACGAACCCTCTCCTCAGAACGCCAGCGAGCGGTCGACGGCGTCGAGCACCCGGTCCAGGCCGGGCAGGTACTCGTCCTCCAGCCGGGCCGGCGGGTAGGGGACGTGGTAGCCGCCGACCCGCAGCACGGGGGCTTCGAGGTGGTAGAAGCAGCGCTCGGTGATCCGGGCGGCGATCTCGGCGCCGGAGCCGTAGAAGACGGGCGCCTCGTGGACGACCACGACCCGGCCGGTCTTCTCCGCCGACGTCTGGACGGCGTCGAAGTCGATCGGGGCCATCGAGCGCAGGTCCAGGACCTCGATCGACTTGCCCTCCTCCTGAGCGGCCGCGGCCGCTTCGAGGCAGACCTTGACCATCGGTCCGTACGCGACGAGCGTGAGGTCGCTGCCCTCGCGGGCGGTCACGGCCTTGTGCAGCGGGCCGGGGATGGACTCGGTGTCGACCTCGCCCTTGTCCCAGTAACGCCGCTTGGGCTCGAAGAAGATGATCGGGTCGTCGCTCTGGACGGCCTGCTGCATCATCCAGTAGGCGTCGCTCGCGTTGGACGGCGAGACCACCTTCAGACCCGCGACGTGCGCGAAGAGCGCCTCGGGGGACTCGCTGTGGTGCTCGACCGCGCCGATGCCGCCGCCGTACGGAATACGCACGACGACCGGCAGCTTGATCTTGCCGAGCGCGCGGGCGTGCATCTTGGCGAGCTGGGTGACGATCTGGTCGTACGCGGGGAAGACGAAGCCGTCGAACTGGATCTCGACGATGGGGCGGTAGCCGCGCAGGGCCAGGCCGATCGCCGTGCCGACGATGCCGGACTCGGCGAGCGGGGTGTCGATCACCCGGTCCTCGCCGAAGTCCTTCTGGAGTCCGTCGGTGATGCGGAAGACGCCGCCGAGCTTGCCGACGTCCTCACCCATGATGAGGACCTTGGGGTCGGTGTCGAGGGCGAGGCGGAGCGACTCGTTGAGCGCTTTCGCGATGGACATCTTTTCCACGGCCATGGCTACTTGCCCTCCTCGGCAGAATCGGCGAACGATGCCTGGTAGGCGGCGAACTGGGCCCGCTCCTCGTCCACGAGGGAGCTGCCGTCGGCGTAGCCGTGCTCGAACAGGGCCATCGGGTCCGGGTCGGGCATCGCGCGTACCGCTTCCCGTACCCGCTTGCCGAGGGTCTCGCTCTCCTCGTCCAGCGCGGTGAAGAAGGCCTCGTCCGCGAGCTTCTCCTTCTCCAGGTACGCGCGCAGCCGCAGGATCGGGTCCTTGGCCTCCCAGGCGGCCCGCTCCTCGTCGGCCCGGTACTTCGTCGGGTCGTCGGAGGTGGTGTGGGCGCCCATGCGGTAGGTGAACGCCTCGACGAGGGTCGGGCCCTCGCCGCGGCGGGCCCGCTCCAGCGCGGAGCGGGTGACGGCGAGGCAGGCGAGGACGTCGTTGCCGTCGACCCGGACGCCGGGGAAGCCGTAGCCCTGGGCGCGCTGGTAGAGCGGCACGCGGGTCTGGCGCTCGGTGGGCTCGGAGATGGCCCACTGGTTGTTCTGGCAGAAGAACACGACCGGGGCGTTGTAGACCGCGGAGAAGGTGAACGACTCGGCGACGTCGCCCTGGCTGGAGGCCCCGTCACCGAAGTACGCGATCACGGCGGAGTCCGCGCCGTCCTTGGCGACGCCCATGGCGTAGCCGGTGGCGTGCAGCGTCTGCGAGCCGATGACGATCGTGTAGAGGTGGAAGTTGTTGCTGTTCGGGTCCCAGCCGCCGTGGTTCACGCCGCGGAACATGCCGAGCAGATTGGTCGGGTCGACGCCGCGGCACCAGGCGACCCCGTGCTCCCGGTAGGTCGGGAAGACGTAGTCGTCGTCGCGCAGGGCCCGGCCACTGCCGATCTGGGCGGCCTCCTGGCCGAGCAGCGAGGCCCACAGGCCCAGCTCGCCCTGACGCTGGAGGGCGGTCGCCTCGGCGTCGAAGCGGCGCGTGAGGACCATGTCCCGGTACAGGCCGCGCAGCTCGTCGGCGCTCAGGTCGATGCTGTAGTCCGGGTGCTCGACGCGCTCACCCTCGGGCGTCAGCAGCTGTACGAGCTGGGGCTCGGAACTCTGCGGCTTCTTCGCGGCGCTGGTCCGCTTACTGGCGCGTCGCGGTTTACGCGCGGCGGCAGTGCTCTCCACGGTCACGTGCGTGCTCCTCCGTCGGTCCGGCCCCCGGGGTCTGCCGGGAACCAGTGCGGCTCGCCTGAATCCGACAGCCGTGCACGGGGTGGGTGCCGGTCAGCCGGGATCAGGCGTGACAGGTGCCCCGGCGAGCGCCCTGTCATAGGCACGTTACCCAGTGCATCGCATAACTGCGAAACCCTATCTGACCTGCGATTTTGCTTGGATTTCCAAGTAAATCGAAAAAATCGCGAAGCTCTGCTGGTCAGGGCACTGGAAACAGCCTTGCAGGCCGCCGGAACAACGGCACGTTATCCCGCGGATCAGCGCCAGGGAAGAGCGGAGGGGAGGCGAGTATGTGAGACTGCGAGCGTGCGCGAAGATGGAAAAATCACGGTATTTCTGCTCGACGATCATGAGGTCGTCCGGCGTGGCGTCCATGAGCTGCTCTCCGTCGAGCCGGACATCGAGGTGGTCGGCGAGGCCGGTACGGCCGCGGACGCCCTGGTGCGGATCCCGGCGACGCGGCCCGACGTGGCGGTGCTCGACGTACGGCTGCCGGACGGCAGCGGGGTGGAGGTGTGCCGGGAAGTCCGTTCCCAGGACGAGAACATCAAATGCCTGATGCTCACCTCGTACGCCGACGACGAGGCGCTTTTCGACGCGATCATGGCGGGCGCGTCGGGATATGTGCTGAAGGCGATCCGCGGCAATGAACTGCTGAATGCCGTACGGGACGTGGCCGCCGGAAAATCCCTGCTGGACCCGGTGGCGACCGCCCGGGTGCTGGAGCGGCTGCGCGACGGCGGCAGCGGCAAGGGCGACGACAAGCTGGCCGGCCTCACCGAGCAGGAGCGCAAGATCCTGGACCTGATCGGCGAGGGCCTGACCAACCGGGTCATCGGGGAGCGCCTGCACCTCGCCGAGAAGACCATCAAGAACTACGTCTCCAGCCTGTTGTCCAAGCTGGGCATGGAGCGCCGCTCGCAGGCCGCCGCGTACGTCGCGCGGCTCCAGGCCGAGCGTCGCTGAGCCCTGACCCGTCGCGGGGGACTTTGGTCCCGAGCCACCCGGGGCAGGCGACTCTTACGCGGCCCCTACGCCCGGGGGACAGTGGAGGCCATGTCCTTCGACTCCCACGGCTCCCCCCACGCACGCCGCGCGGTCGGCACGATCGAGCGGGCCGACCCGATCGAGCTGCTCGGCCGGGTCCCGTACGGCCGTCTCGCGACCAGCATGCGGGCCCTGCCCTTCCTGGCGGTGGCCCGGCACATCGTGAGCGACGGGCGCATCCTGCTGCGGATGCACCGGGGTTTCGGCCACCACGAGGCGTGCGACGGGAGCGTCGTCGCGTACGGGGCGGACAACTACAACGACGCGGCCTCCGGCGACGGCGGCAACCTGTGGTCGGTGCAGTTCACCGGGCCCGCCGAGATCGTGCGCCTCTGCCCCGAGCAGGAGGAACTGTTCGGCGCGGCCCCGGTCAGCGTCAACGGGGAGCCCTACGCGCCGGCCTATCTCCGGGTCGATCCGCACTTCGTCACGGAACACGTCCTCGACTTCGCCTAGGCCCTAGCGCACCGGTGGTCGTGACCGCAAGTCCGCGAAGTGGCCACACAGAGTGATCTAACATCTGGTAAGTGCCGCGCTCATATGTCACTCGCCCACCTGTTCCCCCGGTCGGCGAGGTGCTGCGCCGTTACCCGGGCGTGGGCGAGCCGCTCGCCTGCGAGCCGATCACCAAGGGCCTGCTGAACCACGGGTACCGCGTGTCCACCACCAGCGGCTCGTACTTCCTCAAGCACCATCTCGACAAGAAGCACCTGGACGACACCAGCGGCGAACGCGCCGCGATCGTGCGCCAGCACCGCGCCACCCAGCGCCTGCAGTCGCTCGGCGTCCCCGTCGTCCCGCCCCTGACGGACACCCGGGGCGACACCGTCACCGTGATCGGCGAACGCTGCTACGCCCTGCACCCCTGGGTCGACGGTCTCCACCGGGTCGGCGCCCAGCTGACCCTGTCCCAGTCGCGCCGGCTCGGAACGCTTCTCGGCACCGTGCACACCGGCCTGGAGCAGGTGATGGCACCGCGCGACGGCCCGCATCCCGCGAGTCCTCCCGCCCGGCCGGGGCACCGCAGCCCGGACGCCGCCGACACCTTCGCGCTGATCGACGACCTGCTGGCCGCCGCCCGCGGACAGGGCGACCGGAACACCCCCCGCGACGCCTTCGACGAACTCGCCGTGCACCGGCTCGTGGAGCGCCGCGCCCTGCTCGAACAGCACGCCCACCGCCGCCCGCCCACTCCGGACGGGCCCGCCACCGGCTGGGTGCACGGGGACTTCCACCCGCTGAACCTGCTCTACCGGGGCGCCGACCCGGTCGCGATCGTGGACTGGGACCGGCTGGACGTACAGCCACGCGCCGAGGAGGCGGTCCGGGCGGCGGCGATCTTCTTCGTCCGGCCGGACGGGGAGCTGGACTTGGCGAAGGTGCGGGCGTACGCCCGCGCGTACCGGCGGGCCGCCGGGGCGGGGGCCGCGGAACTGGCGGCCGCGGCGCACCGGGTGTGGTGGGAGCGGCTCAACGACTTCTGGATACTCCGCTGGCGCTACCGCCTGGACGACCGCAGGGCCGACCCGCAGTTCCCCGCGGTGTCGGCCCTGGCGGTGTGGTGGACGCGGGAGTACGAGGCGGTGTGCGCGGCCTTCACGGAGTGATGCGCGCGGCCTTCACCAACGGATGGTCGGCCTTCCGGAACGGGGACGGCCGGCCTTCCCGGACAGCGGGGTGGTGCGACATGCATGAGCCCGGCGCGCGCCTTCGTGGCGCGCGCCGGGCTCATGGGGTGGTGCGGTGGGCGCGCTACCCCGTCGTGGCGCCGAGCGACGTGTCGCCGGGCGTCGTGCCCACACCGCCGTCGTCGCCGGCCCCGCCGTCGTCGCCGGCTCCGCCCGGAGTGCCCGGGTCGGTGGACGGCTCGGTGGGATCGCCCGAGGGCTCCCCGCTGCCGCCCTCGTTGGTGCTGCCGTCCGACGTACCCGGGTCCGTGTCGGTCGGGGTCGGCGACGGGCTGAACGTGGGCTCGCTCGGGGTCGGGTCCGGGGTCCACGGCGGCGGGTTCGGCTCGGTCTGGCCACCGCCGGTGGTGTCCGGCTCCTCCGGCTCCTCGCTCTCCTCCTCGGACGGCTCCTCCGAGGGCTCCTCCTCGGACTGGCTGACCGACGTGGACGGGGTGACCGGCTTCTTCTTGTCGCCGTCGCCCTGCGCCGCGTTGAGGGCGAAGGCGACGCCCGCGCCGATCGCGATCAGGGCCAGCAGGACGAAGAGCCACATCTTGCCGCGCCCGCCGGACCGCCGCTGCCCGCCGCCGTCGTAACCCCCGTCGTCCGGGTTGTACGGCGGCAGGATCGGGCCCTGCGAGGTGTCCCCGTGCATCGGGTGGCCGGCGCCCATCGCGCGGGTGGAGCCGGTCATCCCGTGGGGCGGGGTCTGGCCGCCCTCGTGCAGCGCGACCGGGCCGGTGTTCCAGGTGCCCGTGTGACCGCCCTGCACCTGGAGCATCTGCAGGCTGTACTGGACGAGCCCGCGCATCTCCTCGGCGCTCTGGAACCGGTCGTCCGGGTCCTTCGCCAGCGAGCGCATCACCATCCCGTCCAGCTCCGGCGGCACCACGTCCGAGACGTCGGACGGCGGCACCGGAATGTCCTGGACGTGCTGGTAGACCACCGAGAGCGGGGTCTCACCGGTGAACGGGGGCCGCAGCGCCAGCAATTCGTAGAGCAGGCAGCCGGTGGCGTACAGGTCGGAGCGGTGGTCGACGGCCTTGCCGAGGGCCTGCTCGGGGGAGAGGTACTGCGGCGTGCCCATGACCATGCCGGTCTGGGTCATCGTCGACTGCGCGCCGTGCAGCGCGCGGGCGATGCCGAAGTCCATCACCTTGACCGCGCCGGAATCCGTGATGATCACGTTGGCGGGCTTGATGTCGCGGTGCACGATGCCGTGCTGGTGCGAGTACGCGAGGGCTTCCAGCACGCCCGAGACGATGATCAGCGCCTGCTCGGGCGGCGGGGCCTCGGCGGTCAGAAGGAGATCGCGGATGGTGCGGCCCTCGACCAGCTCCATCACGATGTACGGGACGGTCCGGCCGCCCACGACGTCCTCACCGGAGTCGTACACGGCGACGATCGCGTGGTGGTTGAGGCCCGCGACGGACTGTGCCTCGCGGGTGAAGCGGGCCTTGGAGACCGGGTCCTCGGCCAGGTCGGAGCGGAGCAGCTTCACCGCGACCGTCCGTCCGAGCCGGACGTCCTCCGCCGCGTAGACCTCTGCCATGCCGCCCCGGCCGAGCCGGTGGGTCATCCGGTAACGTCCGTCACCGACGACGCCGCCGACGCCCCAGGAGTCGGTGCCATCCGAAACTCCGCCGCCGTTTGCTTCGGAATCGGGTGCCATCAGTCCTCGCCGTCGTATCTGTCCGCGCGTCCGCGGGTTCTCACGGTGCCTTGCTGCATTGCCACGTCACGCTACAGCCTCCGCCGGACACCACGGTTCCGCTCCGGCAGGATCAACGGACCGCCCGGCGCGTCCTCCACCGGATTTTCATGCGTTTCCTGTAACGCTTCCGAGACGCTTCTTGTGCGTAGGGTCACGGAACGGGCACCCGGCTTGACGTGTCGGACCCCTACGGCAGACTTGGCGCGTAATCGCGTTGTACGGAACCGCGGGCCACGCAAACACGTCAGACAGAAACACACAGAAGCACCGCGTGCGACCGCGCGCCGCCGAGGGGGATGCAAGTCATGAGCCAGGACGGCGCACAGGGCCGCTACGCGGGCGGGGCGGTCGCGGGCGGCCGCTACCAACTGCGCGACCTGCTCGGCGAGGGTGGGATGGCCTCCGTCTACCTGGCCTACGACTCCGCTCTGGACCGTCAGGTCGCGATCAAGACCCTGCACACCGAGCTGGGCCGCGAGCAGTCCTTCCGCGAGCGCTTCCGGCGTGAGGCGCAGGCCGTCGCCAAGCTCCAGCACACCAACATCGTCTCCGTCTTCGACACCGGCGAGGACGAGCTCGGCGGTGCGCTGATGCCCTACATCGTCATGGAGTACGTCGAGGGGCAGCCGCTCGGCTCCGTGCTGGCCGCCGACATCCGGCAGCACGGCGCGATGCCCGCCGACAAGGCCCTCAAGGTGACGGCGGACGTGCTCGCCGCCCTGGAGACCAGCCACGAGATGGGCCTGGTCCACCGGGACATCAAGCCCGGCAACGTGATGATGACCAAGCGCGGCGTCGTCAAGGTCATGGACTTCGGCATCGCCCGTGCCATGCAGTCCGGCGTCACCTCGATGACCCAGACCGGCATGGTCGTCGGCACCCCGCAGTACCTCTCCCCCGAGCAGGCCCTCGGCCGCGGCGTCGACGCCCGGTCCGACCTGTACTCGGTCGGCATCATGCTCTTCCAGCTGCTCACCGGCCGGATCCCGTTCGACGCGGACTCGCCGCTGGCCATCGCGTACGCGCATGTCCAGGAGGAGCCGGTCGCGCCCTCCAGCATCAACCGGTCGGTCACCCCGGCGATGGACGCCCTCGTCGCCCGCGCGCTCAAGAAGAACCCGAACGAGCGCTTCCCCAGCGCCGCCGCGATGCGCGACGAGATCGCCCGGGTGCTGAACGCCTCCGGCGGCCAGACCGGCGCCCCGAGCATCGTGGCCGGCGGCGGGCCCGCCAACAGCGGTTCCGGTGTCGGTTCGGCGGTGTTCCCGCCGGTCGACCAGAGCACTCCGGCGCCGCACGGCGTGCAGACGCCGTACCAGCCGCATCCGCAGCACCAGCAGCACCACCAGCCCGGCCCGTACAGCCGGCCGACCCCGGCGCCCACGCCGAGCTACGGCTACCCGCAGGCGGCCCAGGGCCAGGGGTACCAGCACCCGGGCCAGCTGTCCCACCAGACCCCGCCGCCGTACTCGATCTCCCCGCAGCACTCGACGGCGGTCGGCGCCACCGGCCGCAGCGGCTCGAAGCGGAACATGCCGGTCGTCGTCGGCTCGATCGTCGTGGCCCTGCTGGCGGTCGGCGGCCTGATCACCGCGATCGCCCTCCAGGGCGGCAAGGACGACGAGGCGGGCAAGGGCGACGACCCGGGCACCGAGCAGGTGGAGGGCTACCGTCCGCCGGAGCGCAACCGGACGATGGAGGAGACGCAGTGCTCGAACGCCTCCGAGGACTCCAACGACCCGAAGAAGGTCCGCGCGCCGAACTTCGTCTATAAGGACATCCAGTCGGCGAAGTCGTGCGCTGCCGCCGCGGGCTGGACGATCAAGGTCATCGAGGAGCCGGGCAACACCTACGCCGAGGACCAGATCGTCGGCCAGTTCCCGTCCCCCGGTGCGGCGGTCGACGAACAGGGCGCCCACTTCGAGCTGAAGGTCTCCACGGGCAGGCCTTCCTGAAGCGCCGGCCCCTCCTGGAACGTCGGCTCTCCCAGCACCACCTCGCCCTGCCGGAACGTGTCCGAAGCTGATCGTTCCAGGTCCACGGATCTCTCCTCGATCTCCGTCGTGGACCGCTGACCGGGCCCGGATTTCCGGATACCGCGTCCGGGATGCCGGATGAGGGGGCCCGTGTGACGCTGATCTCATGGCTCCAGGACTTCCGGCCGCATGGCCGTCGAGGTGTGCGGTCTGTCTGATGGCGGCGGCCGGAGCGGCGCTGGGGCCACTGGGCGGCTCCGCCCACGGCTCATCGGCGCCCGACGGTCCGTCCCTCACCGCCTCGGCCCCCGGGGCGGTGAGCCCCGCCTCCGCCGCCCCGGCCACCCCGCCGCCTGCCCCGTCGGGCTCCGCGTCCCCTTCGGCTCTCCCTTCCGCCCTGCCCGTGCCCCCGTCGTCCGGCGTCCCGGCCTCCGGAGCGTCGGGCTCCGGAGGCGCCCCGTCCTCCCCGTCCTCCCCGGCGGCGACCGGGCACGGCGCGCAGGCTCCCGCCGGGCCCGAGGCGGAGGACGACGCGCCGGAGTCCTCCTCCCCTTCCGCTTCCCCCGAGGTCTCCGGGTCGACCGCCCCCCTGGCCGGGCGTGAGGCCGGGGCCGGCAAGGCGCGTCCCGGGCGTTCGCTGTCGCCGCTGGAGCTGGCGCGGGCCGAGGACCCCGTCGAGGAGGTCCCGCCCGAGGAGACCGACGAGGGCCTGGCGGACCCCGTCGACCTGCCTGTTTCCACCCCACCGCCCGACGCGTTCAGCGATCCGGGGCAGCGGTCCGGGCAGGCGCTGGACGCCGCAGCCGTCCAGCGGGTGCAGCAGGTCTCGCTCGGTACGGGTATCGCGCTGGTCGGGCTGGGACTCGGCTTTCTCGCGTTCCGTATGCGCCGTACGAACTGAACGTCGACACCCATCGCTCTGCCCTCGGGCCCCCACCGTCGAGACGGGCGACGAGACTTGCCAGGACGAACATACTCGGTATACATACTCAGTATGTCCATTCGCCACGGCCTGCTGGCCCTGCTGGAACGGGGCCCTCGTTACGGGTCCCAGCTCCGCACCGAGTTCGAGTCGCGCACCGGATCCACCTGGCCCCTGAACGTCGGGCAGGTCTACACGACGCTCAGCCGCCTGGAACGCGACGGTCTGATCGTCCAGGACGGTTCGGACGACGCCGGGCACGACCTCTACGCGATCACCGACGGCGGCCGCACCGAGCTGCGCGCCTGGTTCGGGACGCCGGTGGACCGCACCAGCCCGCCCCGCGACGAACTGGCCATCAAGCTCGCCATGGCCGTGGGAGCCCCGGGGGTCGACATCCGGGAGGTCATCCAGTCCCAGCGCCATCACACGCTCAAGGCGATGCAGGACTACACCCGGCTCAAGGCCCAGGCCCTGGCCGACGTCCCGGCCAACCGGGACGAGGTCGCCTGGCTCCTCGTCGTGGAACAGCTGATCTTCCAGGCGGAGGCCGAGGCCCGCTGGCTCGACCACTGCGAGTCCCGGCTCGTCCGCCTCGCCGAGGCCACCGCCACCGAGCCGTCCGCCGAGCCCGGCCCCGCGGCCACGCGCGGTCCGGCCCGCTCGCCGGCCGGCCGGACACGCTCCAAGCGCTGACGCCGCCGCGCACCACTCGGACGGCGCTGTCCCGGCGCCGCTTCTGCCCGACCCACGCTGTCGTTCCTAGGGGGGAACCACCCGCCATGCCCTCGTCCGCCACACCGCCGCCCCCGCCGTCCTCCGGGACGCCCGGCGGCAGCCCCGTACTCGAACTGCGGGAGCTGACCCGCACCCATGGCTCCGGCATCGCCGAGGTGCACGCCCTGCGCGGGATCCACCTCTCCGTGTACCCGGGCGAACTGGTCGCCGTGATGGGCCCCTCCGGCTCCGGCAAGTCCACCCTGCTGACCCTGGCCGGCGGGCTCGACACCGCCACGAGCGGCCAGGTCGTCATCGAGGGCCAGGACATCGCCGCCCTCGGCCCCAAGGGAATGGCCGCCCTGCGCCGCCGCAGCGTCGGCTACGTCTTCCAGGACTACAACCTCATCCCCGCCCTGACCGCCGCCGAGAACATCGCGCTGCCCCGCGAACTCGACGGCGTCTCCGTGCGCAGGGCCCGCAAGGAAGCCGTCGCCGCGCTGGCCGAGATGAAGCTGGAGGAGATCGCCGACCGCTTCCCCGACGAGATGTCCGGCGGCCAGCAGCAGCGCGTCGCCATCGCCCGCGCCCTCGTCGGCGACCGGCGTCTCGTCCTCGCCGACGAGCCGACCGGAGCGCTCGACTCCGAGACCGGCGAGGCCGTCCTCGCCCTGCTGCGCACCCGCTGCGACCAGGGCGCGGCCGGCGTCATGGTGACCCACGAGCCCCGGTACGCGGCCTGGGCCGACCGGGTCGTGTTCCTCCGGGACGGCTCGATCGTCGACCAGACGGTGACCGCGGGGGCCGACTCCCTGCTCTCCGCCGGAACCGCCGAGGCCACCGCGTGAGCCCTCTCCCCGGCTGGCGCGCAGCCTTCCGCATAGCCCGGCGCGACGCCGTACGGGCCAAGGGCCGCAGCGCCCTGGTCGTCGCGATGATCGCCCTGCCGGTCCTCGGTGTGACCGCCGCCGACCTCACCTACCGCAGTGCCCTGCCCACCAAGGCCGAGGAACTGACGGGAGAGCTGGGAGCCGCCGACGCACGGTTCTCGGCGACGGGCCTGGGCCCGATGAAGCTGCAGCAGATGCCCGACGGCGTCAACTGGGGCACCCCCGAAGGCGCCCCGGACCCGACCCCCGAGCAGCAGGCGAAGCCGGTCGACGTGACCGCGGCCCTCCCCGAGGGCTCGCGGTATCTCACCGAGCGGAGCGTGCCCGCGTCGGTGACCACCCGCCACGGCATCGCCGACACCCAGATCACCGAACTGCGCATCGCGGACCCGATGCTGCGCGGCCGGATCGAGCTGACCGACGGCGCCTATCCCCGGGCCGAGGACGAGATCGCGGCGACCGAGGAGTTCATCGAGTCGTCCGGGCTGTCCATCGGCGACCGCGTCATCGTGCGTGGCCCCGACCAGTCCTACACCCTCACCGGCGCGGTCGAACTGCCCGCCGACCTGCGGGCCGACTCCCTGTACGCGCTCCCCGGGGCGGTCATCGCCCCCTGGCAGAAGACCGCCGACCGCGACAAGGAGATCCTGCCGCCCCAGGCGACCGACCCGGAGTGGCTGGTCGAGGGCCCGCCCGCGGGGGTGACCTGGCAGGACGTTCTCGCCGCCAACGAGAAGGGCGTGGTGGTCACGTCCCGCCAGGTCGCCCTGAACCCGCCGCCGGACTCCGAGGTCCCGATGGCGGGCATGATGGGCAACACGTACGACGGGGACGCGGAGCTGACCGCGGCGGCCCTCACGGTGGCCGCCATGGCCGTCCTGGAGATCGTGCTGCTGGCCGGTCCGGCGTTCGCCGTGGGCGCCCGCCGTTCGCGGCGCCAGCTGGGCCTGGTCGGCTCGTGCGGCGGCAGCCGGGGACAGGTCCGGGCCGTGGTGCTCGCGGGCGGCGCGGTGCTCGGCGGGGCCGGCGCGGTGGCCGGCGTCGGCGCCGGGTTCGGGCTGACCGCCCTGTTCCGGCCGATGATCGAGGACTTCACGGGCCGCCGCTTCGGCGAGCTGACCGTGCAGCCCTGGGAGATCCTCGGCATCGCCGTGCTCGGCCTGGTCACCGGCGTCCTCGCCGCGCTCGCCCCGGCGATCGTCGCGGGCCGCCAGTCCGTCCTGGAGTCGCTCACCGGCCGGCGCGGCACCCGCCGCGGCTCCCGTGTGCTGCCCGTCATCGGCGTCGTCGCGCTCGCGGCCGGAATCGCCGTGGCGGTGTACGGCGGTGTCAACGGCAGCACCAACCTCGTCGCCGGCGGATCCGTCCTCGCCGAACTGGGTGTCCTCGGCTGCATCCCGGTGATCGTCGGCTTCCTCGGCCGGCTCGGCCGGAGGCTCCCGCTGACGCCCCGTATCGCCCTGCGTGACGCGGCCCGCAACCGGGGCCGTACCGCACCCGCCGTCGCCGCCGTGATGGCGGCCGTCGCGGGCAGCGTCGCCATCGCCACGTACACCAGCAGCAACGCCGCCGAGCAGGCGTACGACCATGTGCCCAACATGACGCCGGGCACGGCCGCGCTGATGGCCGCCGACGTCGGCGACGACGCCGAACTGCCCCGCTCGCGGTCCGCCGTCGAGCAGAACTTCCCGGTCAGCGGCGCCCGCGCCGACATCGGACGGGTATGGGCCGGCAGCGACTGCTCGGTCTACTACGAGGAGGAGAACGGCTGCGGCACCCTCGAATTCGTCAAGCCCACCGGCGAGGGCCACTCCTGCCCGCTGAAGGGCAAGGGCGCCAAGGAACTCGCCCTGCGGATCTCGGCGGACGAACACAAGCGGCTGATGAACTCCCCGGCCTGCATGGACGAGAACTACACCATGACCGCGTTCGGCACCGGCAGCGACAAGATCGTCGTCGGGGGCGCGGACATGCTCGCCTCGTACGTGAAGCTGGACGACCCGGCGGCGGCCAAGGCCCTGGCGGAGGGCACTCCCGTCCTGCTGAACCCGGCGTACGCGAAGAACGGCGAGGTCACCCTCAAGGCCGCGCACATCTACAACGACCGCGACAAGAAGATGCGGGCCCTGCACCCCGGAAAGGCCCGGACCACCACGGAACGGCTGAAGGTGTACGTCGCACCGGACCGCTACGCGGCGACGCCCGGCATCCGGATGGTCATGCCGAGGAGCACCGCGGAGCGGCTCGGCCTGCACGTCGAGGACTACGGCAGCTTCTACACGCTCCACCGCGCTCCCACGGACGCCGAGAACCAGGCGGCCCACGCGGCGCTGGAACAGGCCGGTAACCGCGCGTACCTGATGACCGAGAACGAGATGCCGCAGACGGACGACGACACGATCCTGCTGATCCTCGCCCTCTTCGCCGGAGTGGTCACCCTGGGCGCGGCGGCCATCACCACCGGGCTGTCCAAGGCCGACGCGGAGGCAGACCTCACCACGCTCAGCGCGGTGGGCGCACCCCCGGGCGTACGGCGTTCGCTGTCCGGCTTCCAGTGTCTGGTCGTCGCTCTGACCGGCGTACTCCTGGGAACGGCGGCGGGCCTCGTGCCCGCGGTCGCGCTGCGGCTGACCGACCTGCGCGAGGCGCTGGCGGACATGCGGGACAACCCGATGGAGTCGGCCTACACGCCGATCGTGATGCCGTGGGAGACCGTCGGGCTGCTGGCCGTGGTCGTCCCGGTGCTCGCCGGACTGCTGGCCGCCGGCCTCACCAGCTCCCGGCTGACCCTGGCCCGACGCGCGGGGTGAACGGCGCTTCCGGTACCCCCGGAAGGCTTCCGGTACCCCCGAAGACGGTGGATCTTCCGTTTTCGGGGGCACCAACGTGGTGTACGGCACGTGTGCGAGACAATGGCGGCATGGAAATGCCGAGGAATGACCGGTCGCAGGAGCACCCGCAGGTCCTTGTCGTGGGCCAGGACGGAATGGCTATCGGCGGCGGTGCCAGTGACGACGAGTCGCGCGAGGTCCCGGTGACGGAAATGGTGGAACAGCCCGCGAAGGTCATGCGCATCGGCAGCATGATCAAGCAGCTTCTGGAGGAGGTCAGGGCGGCTCCTCTCGACGAGGCGAGCCGGGTCAGGCTCAGGGAGATCCACGCCAGCTCCGTGAAGGAGCTGGAGGACGGCCTGGCGCCCGAGCTGGTCGAGGAGCTGGAGCGGCTCTCCCTGCCGTTCACCGAGGAGTCGGTGCCCTCCGAGGCCGAGCTGCGGATCGCCCAGGCGCAGCTCGTGGGCTGGCTGGAAGGACTCTTCCACGGCATCCAGACGGCGCTGTTCGCGCAGCAGATGGCGGCCCGCGCCCAGCTGGAGCAGATGCGCCGGGCCCTGCCGCCCGGCACGGTCCACGAGGACGAGGAAGGCGGCGCGGACCCGCACGGTCCGATCCGTTCGGGCCCGTATCTGTAACCCTCATCCGCCCCCGGAGACCGAGGACCGACCGCGAGGGGCCCGGCGGCACACCGTGTGGTGTGCCGCCGGGCCCCTCGTCGTACGTGTGGCCGTCTACGCAGGTCAGGCACCGGCCGACGGTGTGACCAGCAGGACCTTGCCGATGTGCGCGCTGGACTCCAGCACCCGGTGCGCTTCGGCGGCGTCCGCCATCGGCAGCGCCCGGTCCACCACCGGCTTGACCACCCCGCCGCTGATCAACGGCCACACGTGGTCGCGTACGGCGGCGACGATGGCGGCCTTCTCGTGAAGCGGCCGGCCCCGCAGGGAGGTCGCGGTGACGGCGGCCCGCTTGGTCAGCAGGGCGCCGAGGTTCAGCTCGCCCTTGGCGCCGCCCTGGAGACCGATGATCGCGAGGCGGCCGTTGACGGCGAGCGCCTGGACGTTCCGCTCCAGGTACTTGGCGCCGATGAGGTCCAGGATGACGTCGGCGCCCGCTCCGGCGGTGTTCTCGCGCAGCTCCTCGACGAAGTCCTGCTCGCGGTAGTTGATGAGGATGTCCGCCCCCAGCTCGGCGCACCGGGCCAGCTTCTCCGGGCTGCCCGCCGTGACCGCGACCCGGGCGCCGACCGCCTTCGCCAGCTGGATCGCCATGGTGCCGATGCCGCTGGAACCGCCGTGGACCAGGAAGGTCTCGCCGGGGCGGAGGTGGGACACCATGAAGACGTTCGACCACACCGTGGCAGTGACCTCGGGCAGCGCCGCGGCCTCCACCAGGTCGACGCCCTCCGGAACGGGCAGGAGCTGGCCGGCCGGAACGGCGACCTTCTCCGCGTAACCGCCGCCCGCCAGCAGCGCGCACACGGCGTCGCCGACCGCCCATCCGGTCACCCCGGGGCCGAGCGCGAGGACGCGGCCCGCGCACTCCAGGCCGGGATAGGGGAACGCGCCGGGCGGCGGGTCGTAGAAGCCCTGCCGCTGGAGCACGTCGGCGCGGTTCACGGCGCCGGCGACGACCTCGACGAGGACCTCGCCGTCGCCGGGTACGGGATCGGGCACCTCGGCCCACACGAGCGCCTCGGGGCCACCGGGTTCGGGAATCGTGATCGCATGCATGGCCGCGAGGCTACTCCGGCTCGGCGTACGGTCCGGGGCACGGCGTGCGGTCCGGGGCCCCGGCGTTCCGGCCGTGGACGCGCGGCGTGTGGTCAGAGGGCCCGGCGTTCCGGCCGAGGAGGCGCGGCGGGCGTTGCGGTCAGGGGCGCGGCGGCATCGAGGTGTGCGGCACCGAGACGGAGCTGGGACTCTTCCGCACGATGGTGATGACCCGGTCCGTCAACTGCAACGGGCTCGCCGCCGGGTCGTCGTAGCCGAGCAGCCGGTGACCGCGCAGCACGCTGACGACGAGGTCGTCGGTCTCCCGTACGTTCTTGCCCACCTCGGCCTTTATGACCGGTCGTTCGACCAGGTCGAGGCCGCTGCCCTGCTGGATCAGGTCCTCCATCACGGTGCCCGCGCTGGGGCTGAGGACGGAGAGGCCGAGCAGCCGTCCGGCGGCACTGGCGCTGGTGATCACGGCGTCGGCGCCGGACTGCCGCAGCAGGGGCGCGTTCTCCTCCTCGCGCACCGCCGCGACGATCTTCGCCCCGCGGTTCAACTGCCGCGCGGTCAGGGCCACCAGGACGGCGGTGTCGTCGCGCTGGGTGGCGATGATGATCTGACGCGCTTTCTGGAGCTCGGCGCGCAGCAGGACATCGCTGCGGGTGGCGTCGCCGAGCACGCCGGTGAAGCCCTCGGCATTGGCGGCCTCGATCACCTTGGAGGCCGGATCGACGATGACGATCTGGTCCTTCCGCAGGCCGGTGGCGCAGAGGGTCAGGATCGCCGAGCGGCCCTTCGTGCCGAAGCCGACGACGACGGTGTGGTCTCGCAAGTTGGATCTCCAACGCTTCAGCCGGAAGTCCTCCCGGGTCCGTTCCGTGAGGACTTCGAGAGTGGTACCGACCAGGATGATCAGGAAGAGCACGCGCAGCGGTGTCACGAGCACCACATTGATCAGCCTGGCTCCGTCGCTGTACGGGGTGATGTCCCCGTACCCGGTGGTGGAGAGCGTGACCGTCGCGTAGTAGACCGCGTCGAGCAGATCGACCCTGCCGTCCGCGTTGTCGTTGTAGCCGCCGCGGTCGAGCCAGACGATCAGCACGGTCGCGGCCAGCACGAGCAGCGCCATCAGCAGGCGCTTGCCGACCTGACGGGCCGGACCGAGGGCCACCCGGCGGGGGAGCATCACCCGCGTCGGCACGACCAGTTCGTCCGCTCGCCTGGCCATCGCATCGTGGCCGGGAAGTTTCACGTGAAACACCCTTCCGTCCACGGCGTCGCCGGGGCCCATGGGAGATCCAGAATCTCCACCTCGGTGCCGGACCGTACCCCGCCCGGCGGCACGACTGCCAGCCCGTCCGCCGCGGCGATCCCCCGCAGCATCGCCGGCCCGTTGTAGCGCAGCGGCGCGACATGGTCCCGGGCGCCCGCCCGGCCCGCGCGGTGGACCACGGGGACGAGGCGTGTGTCGTGCGGATGGCCGGGCACGTCGGCGTGGACGAGGGCCCGGTACGCGTCCTGGGCAGGGCGGCCCGCGATGCCCGCGAGCAGCGGCTCCACGAGGGTCAGCAGGCCCGATACGGCCGCCAGCGGATTGCCGGGCAGCCCGACGAGACACGGCCCGTCCGGCGACAGCCTCGCCAGCAGCATGGGGTGGCCGGGGCGGACCGCGACCCCGTCCACCAGCAGTTCGGCCCCGAGAGCGTCGAGGACCGGGTGCACATGGTCGACCGGGCCGGCGGCGGTGCCGCCGGTGGTGACGATCACGTCGGCGTCGGACGCGGTGAGGGCGTCGCGCAGCGCCCCGGCGTCGTCCCCGAGACGGCGGGGTCCGGAGACCTCGGCTCCCAGGGCCCGCAGCCACGGGCCGAGCATGGGCCCGAGGGCGTCCCGGATCAGTCCGTCGTGCGGCAGACCGGCGGCGAGCAGTTCGTCGCCGAGGACAAGGATGTCGACGCGTGGGCGGGGCACGGCGGGCAGCGCGTCGTACCCGGCGGCCGCGGCGAGGCCGAGCACCGCCGGGGTCACGACCGTCCCGGCCGGGACGAGCTGCTCGCCCGAGCGGCACTCCTGGCCCCGGGGCCTGATGTCCTGCCCGGTGGCCACGGGCCGCCGGGCGTGCAGCAGCCCCTTGGCCTCGTCGACGTGCGCGTGCTCGCTGCGGATGACCGCCGTGGTGTCGGGCGGGACGCGGGCGCCGGTGGCGATCCGTACGGCGGTGCCGTCGGGCAGCGCGGCGGCCGGGCCGCGTCCGGCGAGAATCCCGGCCCCCGCCTCGTACGCCCAGGGCCCGGGACCGGCGACCGCCCAGCCGTCCATGGCCGAGGTGTCGAAGGACGGCAGATCGGTGAGCGCGCCGAGCGTCTCGGCCAGCACGTGCCCGAGCGCACGGTCGAGCGGCAACCGGATCGTCGCGGGCGGACCGGTCCGCCCGGCCCTGGCCGCGACCGCCCGCGCCCGGTCCCAGGACGGGGGTGGGGCGGAAGTCCGGGTGGCGCGGGGCGAGGGTGCTCCCGGCAAGGCTTCCGTGAGGCCGCCTGGGGAGGCCCGATCGGGCAGCGACCGCTGATCGCTGTCGGACGCCTGGGCGGGGGCGGGGTGACGGTCGTTGAGGCGGCTGTTCCGGCCGTCGCCCAGGTCCTCGTTCTGGGCACGGTTCCGGCGGTCGCCGAGGTCCTCGTCCTGGCCGCTGTTCTGGCGGTCGCCCCGGTCCTCGTTCGTGCCGCTGCTCCGGCCGTCGCCCGGGCCGCCGTCCCGGGCGTCCCGGCTGTGGCCCGGGCGCCGGCTAGCCCCGCCGACGAGGGCGAGCGCCTGCTCGACGGCCCGCTCCTCCTCCTCGCGTGCGAGGTCGCGCCCGGACCCGGCAGGGCGGCGGTCGCTGCCGGGCTCACGCAGCGGCCCGTCGGAGCCGGTCATGGTGTCCCGGTCCCCTCGCGGCCCGCGTCGGGCTTCGCCCCGCCCGCCTGCCCGCCCGCGGCGTCGCTCTCCCCACTCGCCGCCGCTGCCGCCTCCGCCTCCCAGCGCAGAGCGAGGGCGGTGGCCTTGCGGGAGGCCTCCGCGACCGCTGCGGCGGCCTCGTCGGGCCCCGCGCCGGCGCTCGCCCTGGCCGCCGCGTACCCGACCAGGAAGGTCGTGAGCGGCGCAGCGGGCCGGGCGACTCCGTGCGCGGCGTCACGGGCGAGGTCGAGCAGGACACCGGTGTCGACGTCGAGTTCGATTCCCAGTTCGTTCTTGACCGAGGTGATCCATTCGTCCAGCACGGCCCCATGCTCCCTGATCCGGGCTCGGGCGGCGGCGATGTCGTCCCAAGTGTCGCAGTCGAACGCGGCGTCAGGACCCGCGTCGACCCGTGCGAGGTCCAGATCCGCCGTCAGAAGCCGGAGCGGCAGCCCGGCGAGGCCCCCGTACTCGGTGGCGATCAGGGCCAGCTCCCGGCGGAGCGGCTCGGCGCGGTAGGCGGCCACGAGCGGCTGGTCGCGCCCGTCGGGGTCGATGCACAGGGCCCCTTCCCGGCCGGGCTGTCCGGCGGCGGCGAGCAGCGCGTCGACCGTCCCCGGGCCGAGGAACGGGAGGTCGGCGGAGAGGACGAGGACGCGCTCCGCCGTCGTCAGCCGCAGCCCGGCGCCCAGCGCCGCCAACGGGCCGCCCCCCTGAGGCACTTCGCGGGTCCAGACGACCGGTCTGGCGGTGGCCCGACGCCCGCCCACCACGACGGTCAGAGCCGCGCCGGCGCTCGCCGCGAGGACGCGGTCGAGCAGCGCCCGGCCGCCCACCCGGACTCCCGGCTTGTCGGCGCCGCCGAGCCGCTTCGCGGCCCCGCCGGCAAGGACGATCACGTCATAGGCGGTCATACGTCGAGTATGGGCGGCGCCCCGGAACGACGCCCCCGCCGGGGTGGCCGGAAGATCCGGCCGACCCGGCGGGGCGCCTCAGCGGGAGCCGCCGATCGCACACCTGCGCACCTGCACGGCTACAGGGTGCGCAGCAGCACCGCCGGCTGCTCCACGCAGTCCGCCACGTACCGGAGGAAGCCGCCCGCCGTTCCGCCGTCGCACACCCGGTGGTCGAAGGAGAGGGACAGCTGCACGACCTGACGTACGGCCAGTTCGCCCTGGTGGACCCAGGGTTTGGGCATGATCCGGCCGACCCCGAGCATCGCCGCTTCCGGGTGGTTGATGATCGGCGTCGAGCCGTCGACCCCGAACACCCCGTAGTTGTTCAGCGTGAACGTGCCCCCGGTCAGCTGGGCCGGGCTGAGCTTCCCGGTGCGGGCCAGCTCGGTCAGCCGGGCGATCTCGGCCCCGATCGACTCGGCGTTGCGGGTGTGCGCGTCCCGGACGACCGGAACGACGAGGCCCCGCTCGGTCTGGGCCGCGAACCCGAGGTGCACGCCGGGCAGCCGGACGATCTCCCGGGCCTCCGTGTCCACGGTGGAGTTGAGCTCGGGGAACCGGGCCAGCGCCGCCGTGCAGATCCTCGCCAGGAGGGCCAGGACCGACACCTTCGGCCCGGCGGACGGGCCCGTGGCGGCGTTCATCGCGGCCCTGACCGCCATCAGCTCGGTGGCGTCGGCGTCGACCCAGCAGGTGGCGTCGGGGATCTCGGTGCGGCTGCGCGACAGCTTGTCGGCGACCGCTCCGCGCACCCCGCGCAGCGGAATCCGTTCGGCGGCCGGAGCGGCGGGTACGCCGGTCGTGGCCACGGATACCGCTGTCGCCGGTGCCTGGTCCTGTGCCTCGGCCGGACGTGCCGTCGTCGCCGCGGTCTCCTCCTCCGTCCGGATCGCCCGGTCGACGTCGGCGCGCAGGATCAGCCCGTCGGGGCCGGAACCGGCCAGCCGTCGCAGATCGATGTCGTGCTGCCGGGCCAGTCGGCGTACCAGCGGAGAGACCACCGGCACGGGGCCCTGCCGGTCCGGCGCGAGAACCGTCGCCGGGGCGGGAGCCGGGGCGGATGCCGTCACCGCGTCGGGCTCCGGGGAAACGGTCGCGGTCACGATCGCGGCCACGGGAACCGGGGCGGATGCAGTCGCCGGGGCGGTCACGACGACGTCGCCCGGCGCCCGGTCGAGACGGTCCGGACGGATGCGCCGACGGCGTGCGGCCGGTGCGCCGGTCCCGTACCCCACGAGCACGTTCCCCGAGCCTCCCGAGGACTCCTTGTCGGAGCCGGAGGAGGACGGCCCATCCGGCGCTCCGACGGCGACCGTCAGCAGCGGTGCGCCGACGGGGAGTTCCGTGCCCTCCTCGCCGAACCGTGCGGTCACCACGCCCCCGTAGGGGCAGGGCACCTCCACCATGGCCTTGGCCGTCTCGACCTCGACGACGGGCTGGTCGATGGCGACGACATCGCCGACCTCCACCAGCCAGCGGACGATCTCCGCCTCGGTCAGTCCCTCACCGAGGTCCGGCAGCTTGAATTCGAGCACCTGGGCCATCAGCTGTCCGCCTCCCACTGCAACCGCGCCACCGCGTCGAGCACCCGGTCCACTCCCGGCAGATGGTGCCGCTCCAGCATGGGCGGCGGATAGGGGATGTCGAACCCGGCCACCCGCAGCACCGGGGCCTCCAGATGGTGGAAGCACCGCTCGGTGATCCGGGCCGCGATCTCACCGCCGGGCCCGCCGAATCCGGGGGACTCGTGGACGACGACCGCCCGTCCGGTGCGCCGCACCGACGCGGCCACCGTCTCGTCGTCGAACGGCACCAGCGAGCGCAGGTCCACCACTTCGAGGTCCCAGCCCTCGGCGACGGCCGCTTCGGCGGCCTCCATGCAGACCGGCAGGGAGGGCCCGTACGTGATCAGGGTGGCGCTGCGCCCGGGCCGGCGCACCACGGCCCTGCCGATCGGCTCGACCGCGGCGGGGGCCTCGGGCGACCAGTCGGCCTTGGACCAGTAGAGCCGCTTCGGCTCCAGGAAGATCACCGGGTCGTCCGAGGCGATCGACTCCCGCAGCAGCCCGTACGCGTCGTCGACCGTGGCCGGGGTGACGACGTGCAGGCCGGGGGTGGCCATGTAGTACGCCTCGGAGGAGTCGCTGTGGTGCTCGACGCCGCCGATCCCGCCGCCGTACGGCACCCGCACGGTGATCGGCAGCGGCATGGCCCCGCCGGTGCGGTTGCGCATCTTGGCGACATGGCTCATCAGCTGCTCGAACGCCGGATAGGCGAAGGCGTCGAACTGCATCTCCACCACGGGCCGCAGCCCGTACATCGCCATGCCGACGGCCGCGCCGAGGATGCCCGCCTCGGCCAGCGGGGTGTCGGTGCAGCGCTCGTCGCCGAACTCCTTCGCCAGCCCGTCGGTGATCCGGAAGACCCCGCCCAGCGTGCCCACGTCCTCACCGAGCACATGGACGGTGGGGTCCTCGGCCATCGAGTCGCGCAGCGCGCGCCCGAGTGCCTGCGCCATCGTGGCCGGTTTCGCCTTCACGGGGCGACCGTCGGCCGTCACTGCCGCGGTGGTCATCGTCCTGCCTCCGGGCCGTGCTCGTCGTGGTCCTGCTCGGCGTCCAGTTCGGCGCGCAGGGCGGCGGCCTGCTCCCGGAGCTGGCTCGTCTGCTCGGCGTACACATGGGTGAAGAGGTCCATCGGGGCCAGCTCCGGATCCGCGTTCATCCGGTCGCGCAGGGCGGCGGCCATCCGTTCCGCGGCCTCCTTCGCCTGCTCGATGCCCGCGTCGTCCAGCAGCCCGCGCTCCGTCAGCTCCCGCTCCAGAAGCCGCACCGGGTCGTGGGCCTTCCATGCCTCGACCTCGCTGTCGACCCGGTAGCGGGTGGCGTCGTCGGCGTTGGTGTGGGCCTCCATGCGATAGGTGACCGCCTCGACCAGGGTCGGGCCCTCGCCGCGCCGGGCTCGCGCCACGGCCTCGCTGAGCACCTGGTGCACCGCCGCGGCGTCGTTGCCGTCGACCAGGCGGCCCGGCATCCCGTATCCCACTGCCTTGTGGGCGAGGGAGGGGGCGGCGGTCTGCTTGGCCAGCGGCACGGAGATCGCGAAGCCGTTGTTCTGCACGAAGAAGACGACCGGGGCCTTCCAGACGGCCGCGAAGTTCAGCGCCTCGTGGAAGTCGCCCTCGCTGGTGCCGCCGTCGCCGACCATGGCGAGCGCCACCACGTCGTCGCCCTTGAGCCGGGCGGCGTGCGCCAGTCCCACGGCGTGCGGGAGCTGGGTTGCGAGCGGGGTGCAGAGCGGGGCGATGCGGTGCTCGCGCGGGTCGTAGCCGGTGTGCCGGTCCCCGCGCAGCAGGGTCAGCGCCTCGACCGGGTCCAGGCCGCGTGCGACGGCCGCCAGCGTGTCGCGGTAGCTGGGAAAGAGCCAGTCGCGCTCCTCCAGGACCAGGGCGGCGGCGATCTCGCACGCCTCCTGGCCGGTGCTCGACGGGTAGACCGCCAGCCGGCCCTGCTTCGTCAGCGCGGTGGCCTGGGCGTTGTAGCGACGCCCGCGGACCAGCTCCGCGTGGAGCCGGAGCAACAGCTCGGGGTCGACGTCGGCGACCGCGTCCGTACCGAGCACCCGGTAGGGCTCCGGGTCCGGGAGCAGCGGGGCGGGGTCGGTGATCGGCTTCCAGGCCGGGGGCGGCGTGGGCCGGTAGGCGGCCGCGCCGGGCAGCTCTTGGACCGTCATGAGAAGCACCTCCTGGCATCGAGGGAGATCGAGGGGTGTCGATCGGCGGTGTCGATGGTGTCGATCGGGAGCGAGACATCGAGGAGTGGGCGGGGCACGGGTGTGGTGTGCCTCACCTACCGATTGTTCGGTCGCAAGGGCATTTTGGCTACAGGCGCCGCCAGCCTGTGGACAAACGGTTCTCCACAGCCTGGGATAGGGACAGGTCGTCCACGACAGGGAGGCGCGGGCCGATGGCAGCTGAACAAATGGCCGACGAGGGCGAGGAGCCGGGCCAGGCCCCGCCCACGGTCACGCCGCCGACCGCGCCCCCGGTCGTACCGTCGGCCGCCCCCGCGGGCCCGCCGCCGGAGCCGCCCCCGGTGCCGCCCGCGCGGCCGCTGGACGCCATCGACCGCGACATCCTGCGCATCCTCCAGACGGACGGCCGCGCCTCGATACGGTCCGTGGCCGAACGGGTCCATGTCTCGCGCGCCAACGCCTACGCCCGGATCAACCGGCTCGTCGAGGACGGCGTGATCCGTGGCTTCGGCGCCCGGGTCGACCACGAGCGGGCAGGCCAGGGAGCGTCCGCGTACATCACGCTCAAGATCGTGCAGAACTCCTGGCGCACCGTGCGCGAGCAGCTCCAGGCGCTGCCCGGGGCCACGCACATCGCCCTCGTGAGCGGCGACTTCGACGTACTGCTCCTGGTGCACACGCCGGACAACCGGGCGCTGCGCGAGCTGGTCCTCACCCGGATCCAGTCCATCCCCGAGGTGCTCTCGACGCGCACGCTGCTGGTGTTCGAGGAGACGGACCTCGGACCACGCCCGGACCCGCCGGCCGAACTCGCCTGACCGCGCCGAGCAGGCTCCGCGGGCTTGGCGGGCTCAGCGGGTGCCGCTCGCCCGCATTCCCTCGAAGGCCAGCTGGACGACCGTGTCCGCGAGCTGCTCCTCCCCCGGAAAACCGCCCGGCTGCGGCCGGTACCACTCGACCAGCGAGTTCACCATGCCGAACAGCAGCCGGGTCGCCAGCCGTATGTCCACGTCCGCCCGCAGATCGCCCTCGGCGACTGCGGCCTGGAGCAGCTCCGACACCCGCTGGTCGAACTCGCGGCGCCGCTCCAGCGCCCACCGCTCCGTCTTCGTGTTGCCGCGCACGCGCAGCAGCAGGGTGACGTAGGGAACCTCCGCCATCAGCACGTCGACGGTCCGGCGCGTGACGTACTCGACCCGCTCGACTGCGCGCCCGCGCTGCGCCCCCGGCTCGTCGAGGATGGCGAAGAGCCCGTCGAGCGCCCGGCTCACGGCCCGGCGCAGCAGCTCCTCCTTGCCCGCCACATGGTGGTAGATGGAGGATTTCGAGATGCCCGCCGCCCGGGAGAGATGCTCCATGGACGTGCCGTCGTAGCCGCGCTCGTTGAAGACACGGACGGCGACGGTGAGCAGGGTCTCCGGTGTGTACGTGTCCCGCTTGGCCGTGGTCATGTCCGCGATCCTCCCCCATGAGTTGTCCACAGGTTCCCTGGGGCCCCTTGTCCCGACCGATCGTTCGGTTACTCTAACTCCGTCCGTACGTCCCCGCCCGGCTCGATGAGGAGTTGGTCCGCCATGGCCTCCGCGCTCACCCCCCAGCAGCTGTCCGAGACCCACAGGACCACGCTCGACCAGGCCCTCGACGTGATCCGTACCCGCGCGTACTGGTCACCGCACCCCGAGCACCCGAAGGCGTACGGCGAGGGCGGCGCCCCGGGCAGCCTCGGGGCGGCCGAGGGCAAGGCCGCCTTCGAGGCGCTGCTGGGCACCCGCCTCGACCTGGGGCAGCCGGGCACCGACGGCTGGACCGGCGGCGAGGTCTCGCCGTACGGGCCGGAGCTCGGCGTCGAGTATCCGCACGCCGACCCGGACGTCCTGCTGCCGGCGATGAAGGCCGGCACGGGCGCCTGGCGGGCCGCGGGGCCGGAGATCCGGGCCCTGGTCTGTCTGGAGGTCCTGTCGCGGATCAGCGCCCGCACCCATGAGCTGGCCCACGCGGTGATGCACACGAGCGGCCAGGCCTTCATGATGGCGTTCCAGGCGGGCGGCCCGCACGCGCAGGACCGCGGCCTGGAGGCCGTGGCGTACGCCTATCAGGAGCAGGTCCGCACCCCGGACACCGCCGACTGGTCGAAGCCCCAGGGCAAGCGCGATCCGCTGAAGCTGCACAAGTCGTTCATCGCGTCCGGCCGCGGCGTCGCCCTGGTCATCGGCTGCAACACCTTCCCCACCTGGAACGGCTACCCCGGCCTCTTCGCCTCCCTCGCCACGGGCAATCCGGTGCTGGTGAAGCCGCACCCGCGCGCGGTGCTCCCGTTGGCGCTCACGGTGTCCATCGCCCGCGAGGTGCTGAGCGAGGCGGGCTTCGACCCGAATCTGGTCGCACTGGCCGCCGAGCGGCCCGGCGAGGGCATCGCCAAGACCCTGGCGGTCCGCCCCGAGATCCGGATCATCGACTACACCGGCTCGACCGCCTTCGGCGACTGGCTGGAGGAGAACGCCCGCCAGGCCCAGGTCTACACGGAGAAGGCCGGCGTCAACACGATCGTCGTCGACTCCACCGACGACTATCGGGGCATGCTGGCCAACCTGGCGTTCTCGCTCTCGCTGTACAGCGGCCAGATGTGCACCACCCCGCAGAACCTGCTGATTCCCCGGGACGGCATCGCCACGAACGACGGCGCCAAGTCCTACGACGACGTGGTCACCGACATCGCGGCCGCCGTCACCGGACTGCTCGGTGACGACGCCCGCGCGGCCGCCCTGCTCGGCGCGCTGGTCAACCCGGACGTCAGGGCCCGGGTGGAGGCGGCCGGTGAGCTGGGCGAGGTGGCCCTGCCCTCGCGTGCGGTCGCCAACGCCGAATTCCCCGACGCGGTCGTCCGTACGCCGGTCGTCGTGAAGCTCGACGGCACCAAGCCCGACGACGGCGCCGCCTACCTCTCGGAGTGCTTCGGGCCGGTGTCCTTCGCCGTCGCCGTCGAGTCGACGCCCGCCGCCCTGGACCTCCTGCGCCGCACGATCCGCGACAAGGGGGCGATGACGGTCGGCGCCTACACCACGTCCCCCGAGGTGGAGCGCGCGATCGAGGACGTCTGCCTGGACGAGTCGGCCCAGCTCTCGCTGAACCTGACCGGCGGGGTCTACGTCAACCAGACGGCCGCGTTCTCCGACTTCCACGGCTCGGGCGGCAACCCGGCGGCCAACGCGGCCCTGTGCGACGCGGCCTTCGTCGCCAACCGCTTCCGCGTGGTGGAGGTGCGCCGCCAGGCGTAGTCAGCGAGCGTCTCGCGGGTCCGGGACGTCGGCGTGGCGCTGCACCCACGCGTGCATCGCGATGGCCGCGGCCGCGCCGGCGTTGATGGACCGGGTCGAGCCGAACTGCGCGATCGAGCACACCATCGTGGCGTGCTCGCGCGCTTCCCCGGTCAGGCCCGGGCCCTCCTGCCCGAACAGCAGGACGCAGCGGCGCGGCAGCTCGGTGCGCTCCAGCGGTACGGCGCCGGGGAGGTTGTCGATACCGATGATCGGCAGCCCCTCGGCCGCCGCCCAAGCGGTCAGGTCCGCCGTGTCGGGGTGGTGGCGCACATGCTGGTAGCGGTCGGTGACCATCGCGCCGCGCCGGTTCCAGCGCCGCCGGCCCACGATGTGGATCTCCTTCGCCAGGAAGGCGTTGGCGGTCCGCACCACCGAGCCGATGTTGAAGTCGTGGCCCCAGTTCTCCACGGCCACGTGGAAGTCGTGCCGCCGCAGGTCGAGATCGGCGACGATCGCCTCCCGCGTCCAGTAGCGGTACGCGTCACCGACGTTGCGCCGGTCGCCCTGGGCCAGCAGCTCGGGGTCGTACCGCTCGCCCTCGGGCCAGGGCAGCGGGTGCGGCCCGACACCGATCGGCTGGCCGTAGCCGTCGTCGTACTGGAGGGGTTCCGTCGGGAGAGGCTCCGTCGGGGGCTGCTGGGGTCTGCCGGTCTCACTGCTCACCCGACGAGCGTATGGCCCCCGCCGCCGCCCTGGCGCCGGGGATCCTCCGTACCGCCGTGGCCGTCCGTCACCGGACCGTCCTCCGGGCTGTCCGGCGGGCCGTCCTCGGAGGCGGGCGTCCCGGGCTTCCCCGGCGCACGGGACCGGACGGGCAGCCGGGAGAACAGTCGCCGCCTGCCGGTCGTGACCCGGGCCCCCAGCCAGACGAGGAAGGCCGTCGGCAGGAAGACCGCGTCGGCCGCGATCATCGCCATGGAGAAGAAGGGCAGCCCGAGCAGCAGGGCGATCCCCGCGTGCTCGCAGATCATCGCGACCAGCAGGACGTTCTTGACCCGCCGGTTGAACAGCGTGAACGGAAAGGCGACCTGGACGATGACCGTGCCGTAGGTCAGCACCAGCACCATCAGGCCGCTGGCGCCCAGGATGTCCGACAGGGCGGGCCACGGGGTGAAGTAGTCGAGGTTGAGCGGGTAGTACAGCGCGGTGCCGTCCTGCCAGCGCGAGCCCTGGATCTTGTACCAGCCGGCGGTCGCGTAGATCAGGCAGACCTCGGCCATGATCACGGCGAGCGTGGCGTTGTGCGCGAGGTTGGCCAGTACGTCGAGCAGGGTGCGGGGCTGGCCGTGCGGCGCGTGACGGTTCACGGCCCACCAGGCCGCGGCGGAGAGCCAGATCGTCCACAGCAGAGCGGGGAGCCACCAGGTGCCGCCGAGCCCGCCCATCGGCGTGGCCACCGCGAGGACGGGGCCGAGAAGCACCCAGAGCACCGGGCCCACGATGTCCCGCAGCGGCGGCAGGCCCGCCGCGGCCCGCCGCGCGTCGCGCGCCGCACGCCGGGCGTCCAGCGACCAGACCTGGGCACAGCGCGTGAGCACCAGGTAGATCGCCATGAGGTGGACGACGTTGTCGCCGCCGTCGCCCATGAAGATGCTGCGGTTCTGCACGGAGAGCACGCCGACCATGAAGAGGACGGACATGGTCCGGGTCCGCCAGCCGAGCATCAGCGCCGCCGCGGACAGCAGCGTGAGGACGTACACCGCCTCGAACCAGACCGTGCTGTCGGTCCACATCAGGACGGAGAAGGCCTCGTTGCCGTCCGTGAGCCTGCGGGCCAGTTCCCAGTGCCACGGGCTGTCCGGGCCGTACAGCTCATGGCGGTGCGGCAGCTCGCGCAGCAGGAAGAAGAGGTAGGTGGCGGCGAAACCGATCCGGACGACGGCGCTCTGGTACGGGCCGAGAGCCGAGGCGGTGACGCGCTGGAGGCCTCGGGCCAGGCCGCCGCCGGGGCCTCCGGGGCCGCCGGAGCGGGTACCGGCCGGGCGCGGGCCGGCCGGCTGCGGGGCCGCGTTCCGTGGGGTCGCGGGCGAGGGGATGGTCACCGGTTCGCCTCCACGCGCGCCGCGTCCCGGTCGGGTCCGTCCGCCCCGTGCGCCTCGTCCAGGTTCTGATCCGCGTCACGCGCGGGAAGATCGTCGGGGTTCACGGTCCACCAGGGGAGCACGCGGTAGACGGGCCGGGTGCTGATCTTCTCGTTGCTCCACGGGGGCGGGGCGATGGAGCTGGTGGCGGAGCGGAGCTGGATGCGTTCGATCGTGCCGCCGTAGTCGCGCTCGCTCAGCCGCAGCATCGCGATGCGCCGCACGTAGCGCTCGGAGAGATCCCCGCGCAGGCCGTTGGGGCGGTTCTCGCTGTCGTGGGAGTTGATGTAGAAGTCCCAGCCCCGGCGGAGCTCGTTCTGGTCCACATGGCTGGGGAAGAGGTTGCCGCGTATGCCTTCGCTGTCCTCGTGGGTGAGGTTCATCCACCGCGTGGTGCGCCGGCCATCCGCCCCCACCACATCGGCCCGCACATGGACGGCGATGTTCTGCTGGAGCGGGTTCGGCGCGAAGAGCTTCCAGTTCTGCTCGAACTCCGGGTAGATCCAGCGGTCGATCGTCTTCCCGTGCTGTTTGGTCAGCGTGTTGGACGGGGCGACGTGCAGGAACACCATGGCCACCTGCGTACAGGCGAGCAGTCCGATCAGGGACAGCGCCAGGGCCGCGACCACCTGATAGGGGAAGGAGAGCCCGGCTATGCCCAGGCCGGCGACCGGGGCATCCGCCACCGGTGCGGGGGGCGTCGGCGGTATGGCTTCGGGGGTGTCCTGCGCCTCCGCCGGCCGGTTCAACGCCTCCGGCCAGGCGTCCTTCCCCCCGCCCGCAGAGCTCCTGTCGTGGTCCGAATCCATCCCGCCCCGCTCACCGTCGATCACCACTCAGTTATCCACAGGGTTGACACCCTACGGGCCTCCGACTCACCATTGAAGTCAAGGAACCGAACGATCGGTCGGTAGGGAGCCCGGGATGGCGGCAGTGACTGCGGACCAGACGACGCAGAAGACGCTCGGCAAGGTGGACGGGGCGGAGGCGGCGGGCGCGGACCGCCTCGCGGCCTTCGACGCGACCGTGGCGGCGGACGAGCGGATCGAGCCGCGCGACTGGATGCCCGACGCCTACCGGGCGACGCTGGTCCGCCAGATGGCCCAGCACGCCCACTCGGAGATCATCGGCATGCAGCCCGAGGCCAACTGGATCACCCGGGCGCCCTCGCTGCGCCGCAAGGCGATCCTCATGGCGAAGGTGCAGGACGAGGCGGGCCACGGCCTGTATCTCTACAGCGCCGCCGAGACCCTGGGCACCAGCCGCGAAGAGCTGCTCGACAAGCTCCACGCGGGCCGCCAGCGTTATTCGTCGATCTTCAACTACCCCACGCTGACCTGGGCCGACGTCGGCGCGATCGGCTGGCTGGTGGACGGCGCGGCGATCACCAACCAAGTGCCGCTCTGCCGGTGCTCCTACGGTCCCTACGCCCGCGCGATGGTCCGCATCTGCAAGGAGGAGTCCTTCCACCAGCGCCAGGGGTACGAGCTGCTGCTCGCCCTCAGCCGCGGCACCGAGGCCCAGCACGCCATGGCCCAGGACGCGGTGAACCGCTGGTGGTGGCCCTCCCTGATGATGTTCGGCCCGCCCGACGACGCCTCGTCGCACTCCGAGCAGTCCATGGCCTGGAAGATCAAGCGGCACTCCAACGACGAGCTGCGCCGGCGCTTCGTCGACATCTGCGTGCCCCAGGCCGAAGCGCTGGGCCTGGAGCTCCCGGACCCCGACATCCGGTGGAACGAGGAGCTGGGGCGGCACGACTTCGGCGCGATCGACTGGTCCGAGTTCCAAGCGGTCCTCAAGGGCAACGGCCCCTGCAATGAACAGCGGATCAGCCAGCGGCGCAAGGCCCACGAGGAGGGCGCCTGGGTCCGGGACGCGGCAGCCGCGTACGCCGCCAAGCACGCCCCGGCACGGACATCGCCCCAGTCACTGACATCGGCATCGGCATCGGCATCGGCATCGGCATCGGCATCGGCACAGAACAGCGCACCCGCGCAGCATGTGGAGGAGACGGCATGAGCAGCTCGACCGACTGGCCGCTGTGGGAGGTGTTCGTGCGCTCGCGGCGCGGACTGTCCCACACCCATGCGGGCAGCCTGCACGCGCCGGACGCCGAGATGGCCCTGCGCAACGCCCGCGACCTCTACACCCGCCGCTCGGAGGGCGTCTCGATCTGGGTGGTCCCGTCCACCGCGATCACCGCCTCCTCCCCCGACGAGAAGGACTCGTTCTTCGAGCCGGCCGCCGACAAGCCCTACCGCCACCCGACGTTCTACGAGATCCCGGACGGGGTGAAGCACCTGTGAGCGCCGCACTCGCCCTCGGCGACGACGCGCTGGTGCTCTCGCACCGGCTGGGGGAGTGGGCCGGTCACGCCCCCGTCCTGGAGGAGGAGGTGGCTCTCGCCAACATCGCTCTGGACCTGCTGGGGCAGGCGCGGGTGCTGCTCTCGCTCGTCGGCGACGAGGACGAGCTGGCCTACCTCCGGGAGGAGCGCGCCTTCCGCAACCTCCAACTGGTCGAGCAGCCGAACGGGGACTTCGCCCACACCATCGCCCGGCAGCTCTATTTCTCGGTGTATCAGCACCTGCTGTACGAGCGACTGGCGACCGGGGAAGGCGAGTTCACCGGGCTGGCGGGCAAGGCCGTGAAGGAGGTGGCCTACCACCGTGACCACGCCGAGCAGTGGGTCCTGAGGCTCGGCGACGGCACCGAGGAGAGCCACGGCCGGATGCAGAGCGGCCTGGACGCGCTGTGGCGATTCACCGGCGAGATGTTCCAGCCGGTCGAAGGGCTCGATTCCCCGGATTCCGGTCTCGACTGGGAGGAGCTGCGCGGCCGTTGGCTCGCCGCAGTCACCGATGTCGTCGAGCGCGCCACCCTGACTCTCCCGGCGGGCCCGCAGTCCGGGGGCTGGGCGGCGGGCGCGGGCCGACAGGGCCTGCACACCGAGCCGTTCGGCCGCATGATCGCCGAGATGCAGCACCTGCACCGCAGTCATCCGGGGGCGTCATGGTGACCGACACCCGGCTGGAGGCGGAGCTGCGCGGCCTGGCCGGATCCGTGCCCGACCCCGAGCTCCCGGTGCTGACCCTGGCCGAGCTGGGCGTCGTGCGGGACGTCACGGTGGACGGCCCGGGCCGGGTGACCGTACGGCTCACCCCGACCTACACGGGCTGTCCGGCGATCGAGGCGATGTCCGCCGACATCGAGCGGGTGCTGCACGACCACGGCGTCCCGGAGGTCTCCGTGGTCACGGTCCTGGCCCCGGCCTGGTCGACGGACGACATCAGCGCCGAAGGACGCCGCAAGCTCGCCGAGTTCGGCATAGCGCCGCCGCGCGCCCACAGCGCGGACGGCGGCCCCGTGCCGCTGACGCTCTCGGTGCGCTGCCCGCACTGCGGCTCCACGGACACGGAGCTGCTCAGCCGGTTCTCCTCCACGGCGTGCAAGGCCCTGCGCCGCTGCGTCGCCTGCCGTGAACCGTTCGACCACTTCAAGGAGTTGTAGATGTTCCATCCGCTCCGGGTCAGCGCGATCGAACGGATCACGGACGACGCGGTGGCCGTGACCCTCGCCGTGCCGGCCGAGCTGCGCGAGACCTTCCGCCACACCCCCGGCCAGCATCTGAACGTGCGCTACACCGTGGACGGCCAGGAGATCCGCCGCTCGTACTCGATCTGCGCACCGGCCACCGAGCAGCCCGGCGAACCGGTGCTGCGGGTGGGCATCCGCATGGTCGAGGGCGGGGCGTTCTCCACGTACGCCCTCAAGGAGCTGGCCGTCGGGGACAGGGTGGAGGCGATGCCTCCGATGGGCCGCTTCGTCCTGAAGCCGCGCCCGGGTCTGTTCGCGGCGGTGGTCGGCGGCAGCGGCATCACCCCGGTGCTGTCGATGGCGGCCACCCTGCTCGACCGGGAACCGACGGCCCGGTTCTGTCTGATCCGCAGTGACCGCACGGCGGCCTCGACGATGTTCCTCGACGAGGTGGCCGACCTCAAGGACCGGTTCCCCGACCGCTTCCAGCTGGTCACCGCGCTCTCCCGGGAGGAGCAGTCGGCCGGGCTGCCCTCCGGGCGGCTGGACACCGAACGGCTCACCGGCCTGCTGCCCGCCGTGCTTCCGGTCGCGGAGGTGGACGGCTGGTTCCTGTGTGGGCCGCTCGGTCTCGTACGGGGCACGGAGCAGGCCCTCAAAGCGCTCGGCGTCGACCGGTCCCGGGTCCACCAAGAGATCTTCCACGTCGACGAGGGCCCCGCCGATGTGGCGGTGGTCAAGGTCGCCGCCCCGTCCGACTCCGTGCTGACGGCCACCCTCCACGGCCGTTCGGGCAGCTGGCCGGTGGAGAACGCGGAATCCCTGCTGGAGACGGTGCTGCGGAGCCGCTCGGACGCCCCGTACGCCTGCAAGGGCGGGGTCTGCGGGACCTGCCGGGCGTTCCTCGTCTCGGGCGAGGTCCGGATGGAGCGCAACTTCGCGCTGGAGCCGGAGGAGACCGGGGCGGGCTTCGTGCTGGCCTGTCAGTCGCATCCGCTCACCCCGGAGGTGGAGCTGGACTTCGACCGCTGAGGCACACACACGCCGCCGCGCTGTTCCCTTCCCGTAGAAGCTGTTCTATCTTGACGACCCGTCAGGTCGTGAACGGTTAACGGGAGGCCGGGACAGTGGACTTCACCTTCACCGAGGAACAGCAGGCGGCCGTCGAGGCGGCCAGGGCCGTCTTCTCGGGTGTCGCACCCGACCGCGCCCCCAGTCCAGCTCTGACCCCCGGCGCTGTGGCGGAGGACATCGACCGACAGCTGTGGGACGAGCTGGCGCGTGCGGATCTGCTCGCGCTCACGCTGTCGCAGGACCACGGCGGCTCGGGGCTCGACCCGATCGCGCTCTGCCTCGTCCTGCGGGAGTCGGCCAAAGTGCTGGCGCGGGTCCCCTTGCTGGAGACCTGCGCGGTCGCGCTGGCGGTCCAGCGGTACGGCGGGAGCACCCTCGCCGCGGAGCTGCTGCCCCGGGCCGGCAGGGGCGAACTGATCCTGACCGTCGGCGCCAACGGGCGCAGCGGCCACGATCCGGCCGAACTCGCCGTCACCGCACGGCCGTACATCGCGAACGGCGAGAGCGGAGTGACGGGCGCGGGCGGCGCGGACGGAGAAAACGGCTGGGTGCTGGACGGCGTGCAGTCCGCCGTCCCCTGGGCCCAGGTGGCCGACTGGATCGCCGTTCCCGCACACACCGCCGGGGGGCGGCCGGTCCTCGCCCTCGTGCCTCGTACCCGCGACGGCGTCACCCTGGCCGACCAGGTCTCCACCAGCGGTGAACGCCTGGCCGAGGTCCGGCTCGACGCCGTGCGCGTGGAAGCGAGCGAGCTGATCGACGCGGCGGGCTGCTGGGACTGGCTGCGGTCCCTGCTCACCACGGGGACGTGCGCACTGGCGCTCGGGCTGGGCGAGCGGGTGCTCGAGATGACCGCCGAATACACCGGCAAGCGCGAGCAGTTCGGGTTCCCGGTCGCGACGTTCCAGGCGGTTGCGGTGCAGGCCGCCGACCGGTACATCGATCTCCGGGCGATGGAGGCCACCCTCTGGCAGGCCGCCTGGCGGATCTCCACCGACGCCGGCGGTCCGCTCCCGGCCGCGGGCGATGTCGCCGTCGCGAAGATCTGGGCCTCCGACGGCGTCCGCCGCGTCGTGCAGACCGCACAGCATCTGCACGGCGGCTTCGGCGCGGACACCGACTATCCGCTGCACCGCTTCCACGCCTGGGCGAAGCAGATCGAGCTCTCCCTCGGCCCGGCGGCGGCCCATGAGGAGGCCCTGGGAGACCTGCTGGCCGCCCACCCGCTCGGCTGACGACCGGGCCCCGGAAGGCCCGGACCGGCCCCCGACCCGACCGGTGCCGGTCGGGTCGGGGCAGTCCGGGTCGGGCCGGGTCGGCTCAGAGGACGAAGGCAGGCGTCCCGTTGTCCGTGACTATCGGACGGCCGGCGCCGTCCCAGGCCTGCATGCCGCCGTCGATGTTCACCGCGTCGATGCCCTGCTGGACCAGGTACTGGGTGACCTGGGCCGAACGGCCGCCGACCCGGCACATCACATGCACGCGCCGCCCGTCCTCGGCGGACTCGGTCAGCTCGCCGAACCGGCCCACGAAGTCGCTCATCGGAATGTGCAGCGCACCCTCGACGTGACCGGCCGCCCACTCGTCGTTCTCACGGACGTCCAGGATGAAACCGTCCGACGGCACCGCCGCAGCGTCCACCGAGGGCAGCGGGGCGAAATTCATGGGTCATGCCTTCTCTCGTACATACGCGGAAAGTCATCCATACGCGGAAGAGTCATCCGGAACGCTACTGCACCATTTCCGCGAGCTCGGCCTCGCGCCGGGACACCTCGCCCAGCAACTGCTCCGCGATGTCCTCCAGCAGCTGGTCCGGGTCATCGGGGGCCATCCGCAGCATCGAGCCGATCGCGCCCTCCTCCAGCTCCGTGGCGAGCACCGTCAGCAGCTCCTTGCGCCGGCTGAGCCACTCCAGCCGGGCGTAGAGCTCCTCGCTCTCGCTGAGCGGGGCCGGCTGTTGCACCGGACCGGCCGCCCACTCCGCCACGAGCTCCTTGAGCAGCTCGACGTCGCCGCGCCCGTAGGCGGCGTTCACCCGGGCGATGAACTCGTCCCGGCGCTGCCGCTCCGCCTCGTCCTGGGCGAGGTCCGGGTGCGCCTTGCGGGCCAGCTCCCGGTAGAGCCTGCGGGCCTCCTCGCTCGGCCTGACCCGCTTCGGCGGCCGGACCGGCTGCCCGGTGAGCATGGCCGCGGCCTCGGGGGACAGCCCGTCGGTGTCCATCCAGTCGTGGAACAGCTCGTCGACCCCGGGCATCGGCATGACGACCGCCCGCGCCTCGCGCGCCTTGCGCTCGTCCTCCGGGTCCCCGGTCCTGGCCGCCCGCGCCTCCGCGATCAGCGCGTCCAGCTCGTCGAGGCGCGCATACATCGGGCCGAGCTTCTGGTGGTGCAGCCGGGAGAAGTTCTCGACCTCCACCCGGAAGGTCTCCACCGCGATCTCGAACTCGATCAACGCCTGCTCGGCGACCTGCACCGCCCGGGCCAGCCGCGCCTCGGGCCGCGGCTCGGCGCCCTCGGGACCGGCGGGCTCCCCGGCAGCGGCGTCCGCGGCACCGGCGGCGTCCGGCGCTCCGTGGGCGTCCTGCGCCGCCGTAGCTTCCTGCGCCTCTGCGGCGGCTTCCGCTTCGGGGGCTTCTCGCGCTTCGGGGGCGGGCCGGGACGCGTCGTGCCGGTCGTTCTCCTGCCGGTCGTTGTCCTGCCGGTCTTCATCGTTCCGGGTGGTCGGCACCCCGGCGGCTTCGTGGGTCACTCGTCCAGCGTATGGCCACGGCCCGGCGGCACGGGACACACGGTGGCGACCGGCCCGGGGCCCGACGCCTCCGGAACCGGGCCCCACCGCCTCACGGACCCGTCATATCCCGAACTCGGCGGCCAGCCTGCCCGCTTTGATCGCCCGCAGCAGGTCGGCGTGATCCGCTTCCGTACGGTCGGCGTACGTGACCGCGAAGGCGGCCATCGCCTCGTCGAGCTCGTCGTTCTTGCCGCAGTAGCCCGCCAGCAGGCGGGGGTCGGCGCTGTGGGCGTGCGCCCGCGCGAGCAGCGCGCCGGTCATCCGCCCGTAGTCGTCGACCTGGTCGGCGGCGAGCGCGGCGGGATCCACGCTGCCCTTGCGGTTCCGGAACTGCCGGACCTGGAACTGCCTGCCGTCGACGTCCGCCCAGCCGAGCAGAATGTCGCTGACGACCTGCATCCGCTTCTGCCCGAGCACCACCCGGCGGCCCTCGTGCGCCACCTCCGGCACGTCGAAACCGACCGCGGGCAGATAGGGGGCGAGCACCGAAGGGCGCGCCTCCTTCACCTGGAGGACCAGCGGCTCCCCGCGGTGATCGAGCAGCAGCACCACATAGGACCGGGTCCCCACACTGCCGGTGCCGACCACCCGGAACGCCACGTCGTGGATCGTGTAGCGGGCCAGCAGCGGCACCCGGTCCTCGGAGACGGTGGAGAGATAGCCGCCAAGACCGGCGGCCACGACCGCGGCCTCGGCGTCCGGCACCCGGCGCAGCACGGGCCGGGCGTCGACGAAGCGCCGCCCGCCGTCGGCGCATTCCTCGGTGGACCGGGCGGCAAAACGGGCGCTGGTGTTGTTGCGGGCCTTCTCCGAGACCCGCTCCAGCGTGCCGACCAGGTCACGCGCGTCCGTGTGCGAGACGAGCTCCTCGTCCGCGATCGCGTTCCAGGCGTCGAGGGCGGGCAGCCGGGCCAGCAGCCGCATCGTGCGCCGGTAGGCGCCGACGGCGTCGTGCGCGCCCCGGCGGCAGGTGTCCTCGTCGGCCCCGGCGGCCCGGCCCGCGAGCACCAGGGAGGTGGCGAGCCGCTTGAGGTCCCACTCCCACGGCCCGAAGGCGGTCTCGTCGAAGTCGTTCAGGTCGATGACCAGGCTGCCCCGGGCATCGCCGTAGAGGCCGAAGTTGGCCGCGTGCGCGTCACCGCAGAGCTGGGCGCCCACCCCGGTGACCGGGCTGCCCATCAGATCGTGGGCCATCAGCCCGGCCGCACCCCGCAGGAAGGCGAACGGGGTGGCCGCCATGCGGCCCACCCGTATCGGCGTCAGACCCGGCACGCGGCCCCGGTTCGACTCCTCGACGGCCCGCACCGCGTCCGGCCGTCCCGGCGGCAGGACGAGCGAGGCGTGCGAGGACCGCGGCACCCGGTCGCGGAGCGCCTTGCCCGCCGCCTTCGGTGAACTCCCGACCCCACGGCGGGCGAACCCGGGCACGACAGGAATGCGCGGATCCCCTCCAGCAGCCCCAGCAGGCCCCACAGACGCCGCAGATCCCGCGGCCCCCGTAGATCCCGCGCCCCCCGGAGATCCCTCAGGTCCCGAAGACCCTTCAGCTGCCGTCGTTCCCACCGCCCGCCGCTCAGGCATCGTCGCCTCGGTTCCGCCCATGGAGCGTCGCCTCCCCCACCCTCGTACCGCCCGGCTGCCCGGCTGTCCGACCGGCCAGCGGCCCTGTCCACCAACGACCGAGCACGACGGTACCGCTGGATGCCCCGTCCTGGCGGGGACTGTGGACGAGCGTCTGCCGGGCTCTGCGGACGACGGGGGAGCGCCCCCGGTCCGGCGTGACGCCGGTCAGCAGCCCGGTCCCGGCTCCGGCCTCAGATCAGCAGCCGGTCCCGGCCTCCGGCGCCAGATAGGTGTCCGCCCACTGCCCCAGCTCCTTGAGCGCGGGCTCCATGGCGGCGCCGGCTTCGGTGAGCCGGTACGCGACGCGCAGCGGCGGCCCCTCGTCGACCTCGCGGATGACCAGGCCGGCCGCGCCGAGTTCGGTCAGCCGGTCCGAGAGCATCCGCTCGCTGATCCCGGGAATCGCCCGGCGCAGCTCGGCGAAGTGCACCGGCCGCTGCAGCAGCACCGAGACGATCGGGCCGGTCCAGCGCTTGCCGAACAACTCGAAGACGCGACTGATCCCCACATCGACCCGCCGACAGGCCTGTTCGCCGTGATCCGCCATACCCCTAGCGTACTGCGCCACCGTGGGCAGCTTACTAATTCTCAGTAGCTATGCTATTAGTAGTTACGTACGGAATGGATGCCGCCCGGACGTCCGCGAGGTCCCACCGACCAGCCCTCGTCCCCGTCACTCGTCATCACTCGCCCCCTCCCCCTCCCTTCCTCTCTCTGTGGAGATCTTCATGGCCACGCTTCTGCACCTCGACTCCGCCGTCTTTCCCCAGGGCTCCGCTTCCCGCGACGTCACCGCGGCGTTCGTCGAGGCCTGGCGCGAGCAGCACCCGGACGGCACCGTCGTCCATCGCGACCTGGCCGCCGATCCGCTGCCCCACCTGGACGCCGACGCCACCGCCGCGGGCGCCGGCGATCCGCTGCGCCGGGAGCTGGCCGACGAGCTGGCCGCGGCGGACGCCGTCCTGATCGGCGCACCGATGTACAACTTCACGATCCCGTCCACCCTCAAGGCCTGGCTGGACCAGGTGATCATCGTCGGGCACAACGCGGGACCGGACTCCCCCATCGCCGGGACCCCGGTGACCGTCGTCGCCAGCCGCGGCGGTTCGTACGCTCCGGGCACCCCGCGCGAGAGCTTCGAATTTGTCCAGAATTACTTGGCGAAGGTGTTCGCGGGCATGTTCTCCGCCGAGGTCGACTTCATCGTTCCGGAGCTGACCCTCGCCCACTCGCAGCCCTCGATGGCCGAACTGATCCCGCTCGCCGAGGCATCCCGCACCCAGGCGCTCGACGACGCCCGGGAGAAGGCGAAGGCCCTCGCCTCCCGCCTCGCCGCCTGAGAGGGAACACCCCCGGAAACGCCGACAGGGCCGCGGAGCTTGTGACGAGCTCCGCGGCCCTGCCGCATGATGATCTGATGGCGCCCGCGAATAGGACGTTTCACGTGAAACACAGCACGCCACACCCCCGTGGGCACAGCACGCCCTGAGCGGATCAAGCAGCCCCTCCGGCCGCCACCCCCGCACCTGCGGGCTCCTCGTCGCCCTCGTCGCCGGCCCGCGTTCCGCGACCGGATCCACCACCCCGCAGGCCCGCCCCGCCCGCCCGGGAGCCCGCGTCCGACGCGGGATCGGAGCCCGCCTCCTTGGCCTCCGCGGCGATCCGGGCCTCCTGCTCCTCCCGCTCCGCCTTCTCGCGCGCCTGGGCCGCCAGATCCACCCGCCCCTCGGGCTTGATGTGGGCGATGACACCGGGGTGAGCGATCGACGGCAGGATGTGGCGCCACATCTCCGCCACCTGCTCGCGCAGATCGGCCCGCCCTGAATCGGCCTCCGAGACCAGCTGAATACCGGTGAACGAGGCGACGATGATTTTGGCCGACACCATGGGGTCGATCTGCGGGAACACCTCGCCGCGCTCCTGCCCCAGCTCCAGCATCCGGGCGGTCGCGTCGATCCAGTCGCCCCACGGATGCGGCCCCCCGAGGAAGACGCCCTCGATGGAGAGCCTGGTACCCGCCCGGGCCATCGCGTTGTGGCGCAGGGCGAAAGCGAACTGCTGGCCGCCGTCCACCAGGGACTGGAGAGGCGATCCCTCCTGCTCGAACTCGACCGTGGAGGTCTGCTCGTCCATGATCGCCTGCGCGATGGCCTCCTTGGAGGCGAAATGGAAGTACAAGGCCCCCTTGGTGACCTTGGCGCGGCGGAGAATCTCCGAGATGGCGGCACGCTCGTAGCCGTAGTCGTCGAAGACACTCGCCGCGGCATCCACGATCGACCGCCACGTCTGGACCGCGCGAGCCTGCTTCGCCATTTCCTGCCTCCGGGACGTTCTGTGCGCTCAGCCCTTCGCCGCCGAGACGCCGTCGATCCAACCTCTGCGGCCAGCGTATGCAAGTACGCCGTTGCACCGGCCATCGGTCTGTCCGGAAACCGTGCCCGCACCCGGTGAATCACCGCCTGCGGACGACCGCTGCCGTCCTCTCCCATCCGGTCCTGTCCGGCTGTCCGTACCCCGCCCGTCCGTCAAAAACACGGAACAGACACGGGACGGAGGCGCAACAACGAAGAACCCCCGCTCCGGATCTCTCCGAAGCGGGGGTTCTCCCGAATCAACTTCAGCAGTTGCGAGCAACCGCCGTTGTGCGCGAGGGGGGATTTGAACCCCCACGTCCCTAAGGACACTGGCACCTGAAGCCAGCGCGTCTGCCGTTCCGCCACTCGCGCATGAGTGGTGTTTTCAGACTCTCACCTTGGGGGGTGAGCGCCTGGCGACAAACGGAAGATTAGCACGCTGGACAGGGTGGATTCACATCCGTTGTTTCGCCGGCTCCGGGAGGGGAAGCGGGAACCCCGAACCATCGCCCCCACTCCTCCAGAGTGCTTCCCGGGTGCGGGACACTGTGAGGAGGCCACCTCTACGATCCGTGTGAGGGGTGACACTCATCCACAGGCCAGACAAGGGGAACCAGCCGATTTCCCGACGCGTGGATACGATCAGTAAGCAGTACAGGGACGATGACAACGGAGGAGGTGCCCCATGGGGGTCATGAAGCGTTTCGAGCAGCGCCTCGAGGGGCTGGTCAACGGCACCTTCGCCAAGGTCTTCAAGTCCGAGGTGCAGCCCGTCGAGATCGCCGGCGCCCTCCAGCGCGAGTGCGACAACAACGCGACGATCTGGAACCGCGAGCGGACCGTCGTCCCCAACGACTTCATCGTCGAGCTCAGCACCCCCGACTACGAGCGGCTCAGCCCGTACTCCGGTCAGCTGGGCGACGAACTCTCCGGCCTGGTGCGCGACTACGCCAAGCAGCAGCGCTACACCTTCATGGGACCGATCAAGGTCCACCTGGAGAAGGCCGACGACCTCGACACCGGGCTCTACCGGGTCCGCAGCCGCACGTTGGCGTCGAGTTCGTCACAGCAGGACCAGTCGGCACCGCCCCAGTCCGCGGGCGGGCGGCCCGCCGCCCCGCAGGCTCCCGGCGGCTACGGCTACCCCCCGAGCGCCGCTCCTCCGATGCCCGCGGCCCCGCCGCCCGGCGCCGGACGGCCCTCGGCTCCCACGAACGACCGGCGCCCGCCGGCCGCGCCCGGCCCCCTGCCGGACGCCCGGACGCGACGCTGGATCGAGATCAACGGCACCCGCCATCAGATTTCCCGCCCGACGTTGGTGATGGGACGATCCACCGACGCCGACGTGCGGATCGACGACCCCGGCGTATCGCGCCGGCACTGTGAGATCCGGACCGGAACGCCCTCGACGATCCAGGATCTCGGATCTACCAACGGCATCGTGGTAGACGGGCAGCACACCACCCGCGCTACGCTCCGCGACGGCTCGCGGATCGTCGTGGGCAGCACCACCATCGTTTACCGGCAAGCCGAAGGGTGAAGCGGGGGCAATGTCAGAGCTGACCCTGACGGTCATGCGGCTAGGTTTCCTGGCTGTTCTGTGGCTGTTCGTCATCGTGGCCGTACAGGTCATTCGCAGCGACCTGTTCGGAACGCGCGTCACGCAGCGCGGCTCACGCCGCACTGCCGCCGACGCGCGCCCCCAGCAGGGCCGCCAACAACAACAAGCGGCGCCGCCCCAGCAGCGCCAGCAGCCCGGGCGGCAGCGCCGCGGGGCGCCCACCAAGCTGGTCGTGTCCGAAGGCACGCTCACGGGCACCACGGTCGCGCTCCAGGGCCAGACCATCACCCTGGGCCGGGCCCACGATTCAACGATCGTGCTGGACGACGACTACGCGTCCAGCAGGCATGCCAGGATCTACCCGGACCGTGACGGCCAGTGGATCGTCGAGGATCTCGGGTCCACCAACGGCACGTATCTGGAACGGACCCGGCTCACCACCCCGACACCAGTTCCGCTGGGCGCGCCGATCCGTATCGGCAAGACCGTCATCGAGCTGCGGAAGTAGTACGACAATGAGCGAGCGGAGCGAGCGAGCCGCGGCGGCCTGGACGACGGACGCTGCCCGGTTCCCGACCGGAGGGTGGGCAGTGTGGCTCGAGACAGGCTGTACCCCGAGCCGACGGGCGAGGTGCGCATGAGTCTGTCGCTGCGCTTCGCCGCCGGATCGCACAAGGGCATGATCCGGGAGGGGAACGAGGACTCCGGCTACGCCGGTCCCCGGCTCCTCGCCATCGCCGACGGCATGGGCGGTCAGGCGGCCGGTGAGGTCGCCAGCTCCGAGGTGATCTCCACGCTCGTCCCGCTCGACGACGACGTCCCGGGATCCGACCTCCTGACCTCGCTCGGCACGGCCGTGCAGCAGGCCAACGACCAGCTGCGCGTCATGGTCGAGGAGGACCCCCAGCTGGAGGGCATGGGCACCACGCTCACCGCCCTGCTCTGGACCGGTCAGCGCCTCGGCCTGGTGCACGTCGGCGACTCCCGCGCGTACCTGCTGCGCGACGGCGTCCTGACGCAGATCACCCAGGACCACACCTGGGTGCAGCGTCTCGTCGACGAGGGCCGGATCACCGAGGAAGAGGCCACCACCCACCCGCAGCGCTCCCTGCTGATGCGGGCGCTGGGCAGCGGCGACCATGTCGAGCCGGACCTCTCCATCCGCGAGGTCCGCGCCGGCGACCGCTATCTGATCTGCTCGGACGGCCTCTCCGGCGTGGTCTCGCACCAGACGATGGAAGAGACCCTCGCCAGCTACCAGGGCCCGCAGGAGACCATCCAGGAGCTGATCCAGCTCGCTCTGCGCGGCGGCGGCCCGGACAACATCACCTGCATCGTCGCCGACGTCCTGGACGTCGACAACAACGACACCCTGGCCGGGCAGCTCAACGACACCCCGGTCGTCGTCGGCGCGGTCGCGGAGAACCAGGCCCAGCTGGGCGACGGCGGGGCCATGCAGACGCCCGCCGGCCGTGCGGCCGGTCTCGGCCGCCCCGTGCCCCCGCCCTCCGGCGGCTTCGGCCCGCCCGGCAGCGGCGACCCCGGCTACGGGGGCATGCCGGACGGCTCCTACGACGCCTACACGGACGACGACTTCGTCAAACCGCGTGGCGGCCGTAAGTGGCTGAAGCGTTCCGTCTACATCGTGCTCGCGCTGGCCGTGATCGGCGGCGGTCTGTACGGCGGCTACCGCTGGACGCAGACGCAGTACTACGTCGGCGCGCAGGACGAGAACGTCGCGCTGTTCCAGGGCATCAGCCAGGACCTCGCCTGGGTCTCGCTCTCGAAGGTCGAGAAGAACCACCCCGAGATCGAGCTCAAGTACCTGCCGCCGTACCAGCGCAAGCAGGTCGAGTCGACCATCGCCGAGGGCAGCATCACCGACGCCCGCAAGAAGGTCGCCGAGCTCGCCGCCCAGGCCTCCGCCTGCAAGAAGGACGCGCAGCGCCGCGCGGCCGACGCCGAGAACCGCGCCCGTACGGGCGAGGGCGAGGCCGGCGGCACCGCCGGCGCCCCCGCCACCAGGACTTCCGCCACGTCCTTTGCCAAGGGGACCAAGCCGACCACCGCTCCCACTCCCGGCCCCAGCCTCTCGGAGGAAGAGAAGAAGCTGGTCCCGCAGTGCGGTAAGCAGTAAGCCGTAGGGGGCCTTCAGCACCATGAGCGTTGTCACCAACACGACCACCATCGGCGCGATCGACGCACCGAGCCGCCGTAACACCGAGCTGGCACTCGTCGTCTTCGCCGTCGCCATCTCGGTGTTCGCCTACGCCAACGTGGGCCTCGCCCTCAACGGCGAACTGCCCGCGGGCATGCTCGGCTACGGGGCGGGGCTCGCGCTGCTCGGCGGCGTCGGCCACCTCGCGGTGCGCAGGTTCGCCAAGTACGCCGATCCGCTGTTGCTGCCGCTGGCGACCCTGCTCAACGGGCTGGGCCTGGCGCTGATCTGGCGGCTGGACCAGTCGGAGCGCTTCCAGGCCCTGGACACCTTCGTCCCCGCCGCCTCGAAGCAGCTGCTGTTCTCCGCCATCGGCGTGGGCATGCTGGTCGCGGTCCTGGCCATCCTGAAGGATCACCGCATCCTCCAGCGCTACACGTACATCTCCATGGTCGTGGCGCTGTTCCTGCTGATCCTGCCGATGTTCTTCCCCGCCGTGAACGGCGCCAAGATCTGGATCAAGATCCCCGGCGTGGGAACGCTCCAGCCCGGCGAGTTCGCCAAGATCATCATCACCGTGTTCTTCGCGGGCTACCTGATGGTCAAGCGGGACGCGCTGGCCCTGGCCAGCCGCCGCTTCATGGGCCTGTACCTCCCCCGCGGCCGTGACCTGGGCCCGATCCTGATGGTCTGGGCGTTCTCGATCCTCATCCTGGTCTTCGAGACCGACCTCGGCTCCTCGCTGCTCTTCTTCGGCATGTTCGTCGTCATGCTGTACGTCGCCACCGAGCGCACCAGCTGGATCGTCTTCGGTCTGCTGATGTCCGCGGTCGGCGCGGTCGGCGTCGCCACGTTCGAACCGCACGTGCAGGAGCGCATCACCGCCTGGCTCGACCCGTTCGCGGGCTGGGGCAAGCTGAACGCCAGCGAGCAGATGGCGAAGTCCCTGATGGCGTTCGGCTCCGGGGGAACCCTCGGGACCGGACTCGGGCAGGGCAACTCCGACCTGATCGGCTTCGCCGCCAACTCCGACTTCATCCTCGCCACGGTCGGCGAGGAGCTCGGGCTCGCCGGGATGATGGGCGTGCTCCTCGTCTACGGCCTGATCGTCGAGCGCGGCGTGCGCACCGCGCTGGCGGCCCGTGACCCGTTCGGCAAGCTGCTCGCGATCGGTCTCTCGGGCTCGTTCGCCATCCAGGTGTTCGTGGTCGCCGGCGGTGTGATGGGCCTCATCCCGCTCACCGGTATGACGATGCCGTTCCTGGCGGCAGGTGGTTCCTCCGTGCTCGCCAACTGGGCGCTGATCGCCATCCTGATCAGAATCAGCGATACCGCCCGCCGCCCGGCTCCGGCCCCCTCCCCGTCGACGGACGCCGAGATGACCCAGGTGGTCCGACCGTGAACAAGCCCCTGCGTCGGATCGCGATCTTCTGCGGAATCCTCGTCCTCGCGCTCCTCATCCGGGACAACTGGCTCCAGTACGTCCGGGCCGACGAGCTGAACAGCCACAAGTACAACCGCCGCGTCGAGATCGAGCGGTACGCCCACGAGCGCGGCGACATCATCGTCGACGGCAAGGCGATCACCGGTTCCGCCGAGACCGAGGACAGCGACTTCCGGTACAAGCGGGTCTGGAAGAACGGGCCCCTGTGGGCCCCCGTGACCGGCTACTCCTCGCAGGCCTTCGACTCCTCGCAGCTGGAGAACCTGGAAGACGGCATCCTCACCGGCAACGACGACCAGCTCTTCTTCGACCGGACGCTGTCGATGTTCACCGGCGACAAGAAGCGCGGCGGCAACATCGTCACCACGCTGAACGGCGACGCCCAGAAGGCCGCTTTCAAGGGGCTCGGCGACAAGAAGGGCGCGGTGGTCGCCCTCGACCCGAAGAGCGGCGCCGTCCTGGCCCTCGCCAGCACCCCGTCCTACGACCCCTCGGTCTTCGCCGGGAACTCCATGAAGGACTCGGACAACCGGCAGAAGCTCCTGAAGGACAAGGACAAGCCGATGCTCAACCGGGCATTGCGCGAGACCTACCCCCCGGGCTCCACCTTCAAGGTCGTCACCGCCGCCGCCGCCCTGGAGAACGGGCTCTACGACGACATCGACGCCAAGACGGACTCGCCGCTGCCCTGGACGCTGCCGCAGTCCACCACGCCGCTCAGCAACGAGGGCAACATCCCCTGCAAGGACGCCACGCTGCGGGAGGCCCTGCGCTGGTCGTGCAACACCGTCTTCGGGAAGATGAGCGACGACCTCGGCAACAAGAAGATGATCGAGCAGACGGACAAGTTCGGCTTCAACAAGGAAGTCTTCACGCCCGTCCGCGCCGACGCGAGCATCTACCCCGAGGACAACAGGCCGCAGAACGCGATGGCCGGCATCGGTCAGGCGTCCAACCGGACCACCCCGCTCCAGATGGCCATGGTCGCCTCCGCGATCGCCAACGACGGCAAGCTGATGGAGCCGTACATGGTGGCCGAGCGCCAGGCTCCCAACCTGGACCCGGTCTACACGCACGATCCCAAGGAGCTCAGCCGCGCTCTCTCCGGTGAGAACGCCCAGAAGGTCCAGCAGATGATGGAGACCGTCGTCAAGGACGGCACGGGAACCAACGCGCAGATCCCCGGCGTCACAGTGGGCGGCAAGACCGGTACCGCCCAGCACGGTCTGAACAACAGCGAGAAGCCGTACGCCTGGTTCATCTCGTACGCGAAGACCGACAGCGGCTCCCCGGTCGCCGTCGCCGTCGTGGTCGAGGACGGCAACGCCAACCGGGACGACATCTCCGGTGGCGGCCTGGCCGCCCCCATCGCGCGCGACGTGATGAAGGCGGTCATCGACAGCAAGAAGTGAGACCTGTCACGGCGGCCGGCCGTCATACCGGACATCGCATACCGGTCGGATATCGGCTGACGGGTGCGGGCTGATCACGTCACCCGTGCCCGGTAGCGTATGCGCGAACAGCGCACCGCCGCGGACCACACACGGGTGCGGTCGGGACTGACGGAGAGGGCTGGAACAGTTATGGAAGAGCCGCGTCGCCTCGGCGGCCGGTACGAGCTGGGCTCGGTGCTCGGCCGTGGTGGCATGGCCGAGGTCTACCTCGCGCACGACACCCGGCTCGGCCGCACCGTAGCTGTGAAGACGCTCCGGGCCGATCTGGCCCGCGACCCGTCCTTCCAGGCCCGGTTCCGCCGTGAGGCCCAGTCGGCCGCCTCGCTCAACCACCCCGCGATCGTCGCCGTGTACGACACCGGCGAGGACTACGTCGACGGGGTCTCCATCCCGTACATCGTGATGGAGTACGTCGACGGGTCGACGCTGAGGGAACTGCTGCACTCCGGTCGCAGACTGCTCCCCGAGCGCACGCTGGAGATGACGGTCGGCATTCTCCAGGCCCTGGAGTACTCGCACCGCGCCCAGATCGTCCACCGCGACATCAAACCGGCGAACGTCATGCTGACGCGCACCGGTCAGGTCAAGGTCATGGACTTCGGCATCGCCCGCGCCATGGGCGACTCCGGGATGACGATGACGCAGACCGCCGCGGTCATCGGCACCGCCCAGTACCTCTCCCCGGAGCAGGCCAAGGGCGAGCAGGTCGACGCCCGCTCCGACCTCTACTCCACCGGCTGTCTGCTCTACGAGCTGCTCGCCGTGCGCCCCCCGTTCGTCGGGGACTCGCCCGTCGCGGTGGCCTACCAGCACGTCCGGGAGGAGCCGCAGCCGCCGAGCAACTTCGACCCCGAGATCACGCCCGAGATGGACGCGATCGTGTTGAAGGCGCTCACCAAGGACCCGGACTACCGCTACCAGTCCGCCGACGAGATGCGGGCCGACATCGAGGCCTGCCTCGACGGCCAGCCGGTCGCGGCGACGGCGGCGATGGGCGCCGCGGGGTACGGGGGCTACGACGGTTACAACGCCGACCAGCCCACCACCGCCCTGCGCCCGACCGACCCGAACAACGCGCAGACCTCGATGCTGCCCCCGGTCAATCCGGACGACGGCGGCTACGGCTACGACGACCGCCAGGGCCGCCGCCGCCAGCAGAAGAAGAGCAACACCTCGACGATCCTGCTGGTCGTCGCGGGCATCCTGGTGCTCATCGGCGCGATCCTGATCGGCCGGGTGGTCTTCTCCCCGAGCGAGAGCGACAACCAGATCAAGGCCCCGTACCTGGTGGGCTCCACGCTCAAGGAAGCGGAGACGCTGGCGGACAGATCCGGCGTGACCGTGAACGTCGGCGCGGAGGAGCCGTGCGAGGAGCAGGAGAAGGGCGAGATCTGCTCGCAGAACCCGGCGCCCGACGCGACGATGGACAAGGACGGCACCGTCACCGTCGTCGTCTCCACCGGAGCGCCGAAGATCGAGGTCCCGAACGTCCTGGAGAAGTCCGAGGACGGCGCCCGCGAGGAGCTGGAGAAGAAGGGCTTCACGGTCAACGTCACCACGGCGGAGTCCGAGAAGACCGAGGGCAGCGTGATCAAGCAGGACCCCAAGGGCGGCGCGCAGGCCGAGGACGGGGCCGAGATCACCATCACCGTGGCCATGCAGACGACCGACCCGATGCCCGACGTGCGCACCCGTCAGTACGACGCCGCCGTCGCCCAGCTCAACCAGCTCGGGTTCACCAACGTCTCACGGGCCGACGTGGACTCGGACAAGCCGGCCGGCGAGGTGGTCGAGCAGACCCCCGCGGGCCCGAGCAAGCAGGCCAAGGACGTGCAGATCGTCCTGAAGGTCTCCAAGGGGCCGGCGGAGCCGGAGCAGGTCCAGATCCCCGGTGACCTCGGCGGCAAGTCGTACCAGGACGCGAAGGCCCAACTCGAAGGGCTCGGCTTCGTGGTCGCGCTCACCCCGGGTTCGGTCGACAAGCCCAACGCCAAGGTGATCACCAGCAACCCGGCGCCGAACACCCAGGCGGAGAAGGGCAGCACCGTCAACCTGGTGACCATCGAGGGCGGCGGCGGAGGCGGCCTCTTCGGAGGCATGGGCGACGACTGAACCACCGCCCGCACCGGCCGGTACGGCGAAGGGCCCCGGTCACCACGATGGTGACCGGGGCCCTTCCCGTGTACGCGGACGAGTACGCGCAGCTCAGCGCAGCTCGGCCGGCTGCGTGCGGTCCTTGTCGACCTTCTCCGTACGCTCCAGCTCGCCCCACACGATGTACCGGTACTTCGAGGTGTAGACCGGGGTGCAGGTCGTCAGCGTGATGTAGCGGCCGGGCTTCTTGACGCCCGACTCCTCCGGCACCGGCTGGATCACGTCGACGTTGAACTTCGAGGTCTCGGGGAGCGTCTTGTAGACCTTGTAGACGTACCAGGTGTCCTTGGTCTCGAAGACGACCGGATCGCCGTTCTTCAGCTTGTGGATGTCGTGGAACTTCGCGCCGTGCCCGTCGCGGTGCGCGGCCAGCGAGAAGTTGCCGTCGTCGTCCCAGGGGAGACCCGACTCGACGGGGTCCGTGTAGTAGCCCGCGATGCCGTTGTTGAGGGTCTTGGGGTCGGTGCCCTTCTTGACCAGCACCTCGCCGTTGCCCATGGCGGGCACGTGCAGGAAGCCGATGCCGTCCTTGGTGTCCAGGGCGCCCGGCCCGTCCGCCCACTTGCTGCGGACCGTGTCGCCCTGCCTGTCGGCCTCGCGGTCGGCGAGCACGTTGGTCCACCACAGGGAGTACGCGACGAACAGCGCGAGCACCAGGCCCGCCGTGATGAGCAGTTCGCCGAAGACGCTGACGGCCGCCACCAGGTGGCGGCCGCGCGGGCGCGGCGGGGGCGGGGACGCGGACGTGTCGGTCCGCTCGTCGTGCTCGGTCCTCGCTGCCACCGCACCGTCCCTGTCGTGAGGATGTTCAGCCGACGAGCGCGTCGGGCTTTCCCTCGCTGCGTGGCCGTTCGTCGACCATCTTGCCCCAGACGATCAGCCGGTAGGTACTCGTGAATTCCGGCGTACAGGTCGTCAGCGTGAGGTATCTGCCCGGCTTCTCGAACCCGGAACCGGCCGGGATCGGCTCGATCACCGAGATGTTGGACGGCGAGGTCTGCGGGAGGATGCTCGCCATCTCGTACGTGTAATACGCGTCCCGCGTCTCGACCACGATCGGGTCGCCGGGGTCGAGCTTGTTGATGTAGCGGAACGGTTCGCCGTGGGTGTTGCGGTGACCGGCCACCGCGAAGTTGCCCTGCTTGTCGGAGGGCATCGCCGTCTTGAGCTTGCCCTCGCCGTAGTGGCCGATCATCCCCCGGTCGAGGACCTTCTCCTTGTCGATGCCCTCGGCGATGGGGGCGACGACGTCCAGCTTGGGGATGTGCATGATCGCGAAGCCCTCGCCGGGCGCGAACACCCCGGGCTTCCGGTCGCCGCTGGCCCATGCGTCCTGGATCCGGTTCGTCTCCTTGCCGGCGATCTGGTCGGCCCGGATGTTGGTCCACCAGAGCTGGTAGGTGACGAACAGCAGCATCAGGACGCCCAGCGAGATGAACACCTCGCCGACAGCCCGGCTGGCGACGACCGCCGGGCTGTCCTTCGCCGCCCGCGCCGCGCGCCGGGCCTCCACCCGGGACATCGGGGCGGCCGGCTCCGCGACCGGCGCCGGGCGCCGACGTCCGCGCCCCTTGGC
>NTHE01000027.1 GCA_002551355.1 Streptomyces sp. man185
CGCCAGCGCCGCCGCGGTGGCCAGGGCGACGACGGCGGCGAACCGACGGACGCCGCGGCTCCGGCGTCCGCTGTGCCTCGGCCCGGGGGGCGGGGGCCCGGGCTCTGCGGGATGCGACGGCATGACGTACGGCATGGTGACCTCCCGTGGGACGGCGCACGGGATCGCCCGTGATCCCGCGACCCGGTCGCGCCACCGCCCGGCAGGACGGCGGTGCGACCGGAGTGTGCGGTCACCGTAGGAAGCGGAAGGGCGGCCGGGTAATGGCGACGCCCTCCACAGCCGGGCCGGGAGCCGGGAGCCACGACCTGTTGCCGGGCGTGCGTACCACTGCTACGGGACGGCTCCGTCGGTCGTCCGGGTGTGCGCTCAGGGCAGTCGCGGCGCGGGCCGCCCTCGCCGGTCACGGGTTCCCGTGCCTGCCGGACGGTGGTGACGGCGGTCCGGGGCGCGTCGGCCGCGGTGCTCTTCGCGGGAACCCGACCCGTGAGCGAACGCGCCGGGTAGGGTCCGCGCATGGCCAAGGTGAGCGTCAGTCTGGATGCCGAACTCGTCGTCGAAGTCATGGTGCTCGCGGGGGTGGGCAGCCCCCAGGACGCCGTCGAACTCGTGGTACGCGACTACATCGCGCGTGGCCACCGCACCGAGGCGCTGGTCGCGGAGCGCGAGGGGACGGCGCGCGACGTGGAGACCAAGCCCGAGGCGCCGCAGGGCTGACCGCCGTCCGCTCCGCTGTCGGGTGAGGCCGTTCCCGCACCGACCGGCGCGGGAGCGGCCTCGCGTCCGGTGCCTACCGTACGGCGACGTAGTCCCCGGCCGACGACTTCGCGCCGGAGGTGGAGTTGCCGTAGTACGTCCACCGCCACCCCGGTGAACACGGCCGCGGCCCCACCGGCCACCACCGCTCTCCAGACCGTCTTCTCCACCGTCGAGCCCGTCCCTCTCCCTTGCAGCCGGGGCCGGGCACGTGGGTGCGGCGGCCTGAGGCGTGTCCTCACGGCTGATCAGGAGACCGGGCAGTGCGGTGCGCGGTTGTACGTCATAAGGCAACGGTTTGATCACCCACGGCCGGACCGCCCAGCACAGCGGGAGGGCCTCCTAGACGACCGGCTCGCCGTCCTCCAGCTCGGCCGGCCCGCCGCCGAACGTCAGGGCCGCCAGCGCAGCCCTTACCCGGCCGCCGAGCGTGCCCAGCAGATAGCCGTCCAGCTCGGCGGGGGCCACCAGCCGCCAGGACAGCAGCTCCTCCTCCTGGACCCGGACCGCCGCCAGCTGCTCCGCGGTGAGCACCCCGCCGTCGTACAGGTACGCCACGATCGGCGGGCGGCCGGGGCCCCGCACCCAGTCCACGGCGAGCAGCCGTCCCGGGGCGACGTCGAGGCCGATCTCCTCCAGGGTCTCGCGCCGGGCCGCCTGCCGGGGCCCCTCGCCCGCCTCCGACTCGACGGTCCCACCGGGCAGCGCCCAGCCCTTGCGGTAGTTCGGCTCGACGAGCAGGACCCGGCCCTCCGCGTCGCGGAAGAGCGAGGCGGCGCCGGCGAGGACCCGGGGGAGCCCGGCGATGTACGTGGCGTAGTCGGCGTCGGGAGTCGTCACGGCCGACAGCGTAGTGGGGGAGCGGGGCGGCGGGGGCGGTTCCGGACGGCCATGGGCAGATCAGGGGTCGTGCGGATAGGGTCGGGGCGGCGCGACTGCCTGTTCGAAAGCAAGGGATGCAAGGTGACGGACGGAGCAGATGTGGAGACCGCCCGCGTGCTCGTGGCGGCGGACAAGTTCAAGGGCTCGCTCACGGCCGTACAGGTCGCGGAGCGGGTGACGGCCGGGCTGCGGCGCGTCGTCCCGGGCCTGGCGGTGGAGACCCTGCCGGTCGCGGACGGCGGCGACGGCACGGTCGCGGCGGCGGTTGCCGCCGGATTCGAGCGCCGCGAGGCGCGGGTGACCGGCCCCCTCGGGGACCCGGTGACGGCGGCATACGCACTGCGCGGGGACACCGCCGTGGTGGAGATGGCCGAGGCCTCGGGCCTCCAGCACCTGCCCGACGGGGTGTTCGCCCCGCTCACGGCCACCACGTACGGCTCGGGTGAGCTGCTGAAGGCCGCCCTGGAGGCGGGGGCGACGACGATCGTGTTCGGGGTCGGCGGCAGCGCCACCACCGACGGCGGCGCGGGCATGCTCGCCGCCCTCGGAGCCCGCTTCCTGGACGCGGACGGCAAGCACGTGGGGCCGGGCGGCGGCCCCCTCGCGGGGCTGGCCGAGGCCGACCTCTCGGGGCTCGACCCCCGCCTGGCGGACATCGACCTGGTCCTGGCCAGCGACGTCGACAACCCGCTGACCGGGCCCAAGGGTGCGCCCGAGGTGTACGGCCGGCAGAAGGGCGCGAGCGAGGAGGACATCGCGGTCCTCGACGCGGCCCTGACGCACTACGCCTCGATCCTGGGCCCCGACACCGCGGCCCTGCCCGGCGCGGGCGCGGCCGGAGGCATCGGCTACGGGGCGCTCGTCGCCCTCGGCGCCCGCTTCCGCCCCGGCATCGAGGTCATGCTCGACGTCCTCGGCTTCGCCCCCGCGCTCGCCCGCGCCACACTGGTGATCACGGGCGAGGGCTCGCTCGACGAGCAGACCCTGCACGGCAAGGCCCCGGCCGGGGTCGCCGCCGCCGCTCGCGCGGCCGGGATCGAGGTCGTCGCGGTCTGCGGCCGCCTCGCCCTGCCCCCGGAGGCCCTGGAGAAGGCGGGCATCCGCCGCGCCTACGCCCTGGCCGAGCTGGAACCGGACCCGGCGGTCTCGATGGCCCAGGCCGGTCCGCTGCTGGAGCGGGCGGCGGAGGCGATTGCCCGGGACTTCCTGCAGAGCTGACGTCGGTACATCCCCGAAGGGGGCTGGGCCCGGTGCGACGACCGGGCCCCGCCCCCGTACAGCCGCCGCCCTCCCCCTCACGGTTGGGCGGACGACAGCCGCAGCACCTCCAGCGCCAGCACCAGGTCGACCAGCTCGCGCGGCCGGGACAGCGAGCGCGCGGTGAGCCGCTCCAGCCGCCGCAGCCGGTTGAACACCGTGTTGCGGTGACACCCCAGCCGGGCCGCCGCCCGCCCCACCGAACCCCCGCACTCCAGCCACGCCTCCAACGTCCCCACCAGCAGGGACCGCTCGGCCGGTACGAGGGTCAGCAGCGGGCCGAACACCTCCGCCAAGAGCCGGGTGGACAGCTCCGGGCGGCTCACCAGCAGGGCCGCCGGCAGCCGCTCGTCCAGCCGGACGATCTCCCGGCTGCCCGGTTCGCACGTCAGCAGCGCCGTACCCGCCAGCCGGTGCGCGGCGCCCAGCTTGGTCGGTGAGCCCACCACCGGGCTCACACCCCCCGGCCCGGCGCCCAGCTCCCTGAGCCACGCCACCGCCCGGGCCGGGCCCGCCGGGCCCAGCAGGACCACCGCGACCTCCCGGCCCCCCTCCCGGCCCCCCTCCCGGCCCGGGGAACTCGCCGCCGCGCCCCACCACCAGCGCGCCCCGTCCGCGTCCGGGCCCTGCACCACCGCCGCCTCCGGCACGGGCGCGCCCAGCACCACCACCGCGTAACGCCCCCGCTCCGGCAGCCCGAGGCCGCGCGCCGCACGCGCCACCAGGTCCGGCGGGGCCCCGCCCGCCAGCAGCGGGCCGAGCAGCGCCCCGTACCGCGTCCCACGCCGCATCCGCCGCTCCGTCCCCGGGTCCGGGCGCTCCTGATGACCGATGAGGATGCCACCGGCCCCGCACGCGGGCGCCCGCCCGTCACCGCGTCTGTGCGCGTGCACAACGAGGCCCTTCGTTCGCTGGTCGCCCGCATCGAGTCGGTCCCGCGCCGTGGACGCACGTCCCGCCCGGTGCTGGTCTGTGGCACCACCCCCAACGGAAGAGCACGACAGACACAGAAGAGCCGGACACGACGCACGACACGACATGGCGGAAGGAGGAGGACGCATGGCAACGCTAGAGATCCGCTCGCTGTCCGTCGGCTACGGCCCGGTCCGGGCGCTGCGCGACATCTCCGTCGATGTGCCGGACGGCGGGATCACCGCCGTGCTCGGCGGCAACGGCGCGGGCAAGACCACACTGCTGCGGGCCGTGTCGCGGACCCTCGGCTTCCACCGCGGGACGGGCACCGGAACGATCCGGTTCGACGGCCGCCCCCTGGAGGGGCTGCGGCCCGCCCAGGTGGTGGCCGCCGGAGTGGTCCAGGTACCGGAGGGCCGGCAGGTCTTCGCCCGGATGACGGTGGCCGACAACCTGCGGGCGGGCGCCCTCGGAGCACGCGGCGGACGCAAGGAGACCAGTGCCGCCCTCACCCGGGTGCACGAGCTGTTCCCGGTGCTCGCCGACCGCGCGCACCAGCGGGCCGGGCTGCTGTCCGGCGGCGAGCAGCAGATGCTGGCCATGGGCCGCGCCCTGATGGCGGGGCCCCGGCTGCTCCTGCTGGACGAGCCCTCGCTCGGCCTCGCCCCGCTGATGGCGGCCAGGATTGCCGAGACCGTGCAGGAGATCAACGCGGCCGGCACCTCCGTCATGCTCGTCGAGCAGAACGCGGCGCTCGCCCTGCGGCTCGCCTCCACGGCGTACGTCCTCGACGTCGGCGAGGTCGCCCTGTCCGGGCCCGCCGACGAACTCGCCGCCTCCGACGAGGTGCGCCGCCGCTACCTCGGCGTCGTCGACGAGGAGGCGGCGGCGGACGCCGACCCGGCCGCCCGGACCCGGCGCACCCTGAGCAGGTGGTCCGCGTGACCACCACCGACACGACCTCCGCGTACAGCACCACCGCCTCCCTCGCCGTGCAGGATGTCACCGTCCGTTTCGCGGGGCTCACCGCCCTGGACGGCGTCTCCTTCACCGTCGAACCCGGCAGCGTGCACGCCGTCATCGGGCCCAACGGCGCGGGCAAGTCCACCTGCTTCAACGTCCTGTCCGGCGTCTACCGCGCCGCCTCCGGACACGTCCGCCTCGGCGACACCGAGCTCACCGGACTCCCGCCGCACGCCGTCGCGGACCTCGGGGTCGCGCGCACCTTCCAGAACCTGGCGCTGCCCCCGCACGCCACCGTCGCCGACAGCCTCCTGCTCGGCCGCCACCGGCTGACCCGCTCAGGGTTTCTCGCGACCGGACTGCGGCTGCCCTCCGCCGTCCGCGAGGAACGACGCCACCGCGACCGGGTTTGGGAGATCGCCCAATTCATCGGTCTGGAAAAGGAGTTGGAGCGCCCGGCGGGCTCACTCCCGTACGGGCAGCAGAAGCTCGTCGAGCTCGGCCGCGCCCTGTGCATGGAGCCGAAGGTCCTGCTGCTGGACGAGCCGATCGCCGGGATGACCGCGGACGAGCGCCGCCGCACCGCCGCCGTCGTGGCCGACGTACGTGACAGCCTCGGCATCTCCATCGTGCTGGTCGAGCACGACATGGGGGTGGTGATGCGGCTCGCGGACGCGGTGACCGTACTCGACTTCGGACGACGGATCGCCGGGGGCACCCCCGCCGAGGTCCAGAACGACCCGGCCGTCGTCCGGGCCTACTTGGGAGCACCTGAATGACCACGTTCGTCGAACTCCTCCTCGGCGGCCTGTCGATCGGCTCGGTCTACGCACTCATCGCGCTCGGGTTCGTCGTCATCTTCAAGGCCACCGAGGTCGTCAACTTCGCCCACGCCTCCCTGCTGTTGGCGGGCGGCTACGTCACCGCCGTGCTCCACGACGACATCGGGTTCTGGCCCGCTCTGCTCGTCGGGATCGCCGGTGCGGCGACCGTCGGGGCGGCCATCGAGTTCTTCGTGATGCGCCGCTACCGGGGCAGCGACCACAGCGTCCTGGCCATCGTCACCATCGGCGTCGACATCCTCCTGATCACCGAACTCACCCGCCGGATGGGCACGAACGTGCTCGCCCTCGGCGACCCCTGGGGCAACGAGGTCGTCTCCGTCGGCGGGATCACCCTCGCCCAGACCCGGATCGCCGCGTTCCTCGCCGCCGGGCTGCTGATCACGGTGTTCCTGCTCGCCTTCCGCTACACCTCGTGGGGCGTGTCGATGCGGGCCGCCGCCGAGAACCCGCAGACGGCGGCGCTCATGGGCATCAAGCTGGGGCGGGTCTCGCTCGCCGCCTGGGCGGTCGCCGGGGCGCTGGCCGCCGTCGCCGCGCTCTTCCTCACCGTGTTCCCGACCCCGGGCCTGGAGCGCGCCACCTCACTCGCCGCACTCAAGGCGTTCCCCGCCGCGATCCTCGGCGGACTCGACTCCACCACCGGGGCGCTGGCCGGCGGACTCATCGTCGGCGTCACCGAGTCGCTCGCCACCGGCTACCAGAGCGATCTCTCCTTCCTCGGCCGGGGCATCGGCGATCTGGCGCCCTACCTGGTGATGGTGGCGGTCCTGCTCATCCGGCCCGCCGGGCTCTTCGGCACGAAGGAGCTGGCACGTGTCTGACACCACCGCCGAAGCCCCCACCGTCCCCGCCGTGGCCGCTTCCGTACGCGGCGGCGGACCGGAGAGCCTCACCGACCGGCTGCGCAGCCCCCGTACGTACGCCGTCCTCATCGGCTCCCTCCTGCTCCTCGTCCTCCCGTTCTACCTGGACCGCTTCTGGCTCCAGGCCGGGCTGTTCGCGATGGCGGCGGCGATCGGCGCCATCGGGCTCAACATGCTCACCGGCGCCACCGGCCAACTCTCCATGGGCCACGCGTTCTTCCTCGCCGTCGGCGCGTACGGCTACTGCGTCCTGGCGGGGGAGAGCAGCACCGAGAACGGTCACACGCTGACCGGACTCGGGCTGCCCACCTGGCTGGCCGCGATCCTCGCGGTGCTGCTCGCCGGGGCGGCGGGCGGGATCTTCAGCCCCATCGCCGGACGGCTGCGCGGCGCGTACCTCGGCATCGCGACCCTCGCGCTGATCTTCATCGGGCAGCACGTCCTGTTCAACGCGGGCTCGCTGACCGGCGGTTACAACGGCCGGGCCGTACCGCCGCTGTCCGTCTTCGGGTTCACCTTCGATGACTCCGAACTCGTCGTGGCCGCCGTGCCGTTCGGCTCCTCGGAGAAGCTCTGGTACGCGGGTCTGCTCGCGCTCCTGCTGAGCGCGCTGTTCGCCCGGGGCGTGCTGCGCGGCCGGCCCGGACGCGCCATGAACGCCATCCGAGACCACCGGATCGCGGCCGGGGTGATGGGCGTGCCCGTCGCCCGCTACCGGGCCGGCGTCTTCGTCCTGTCCTCGATGTACGCGGGCCTCGCGGGCGTCCTGCTCGCCCTGGTCTTCCAGCGGACCGTGCCCGAGTACTTCGGCATGATCCTGTCCCTCGAATACCTCGCCATGATCGTCATCGGCGGGCTCGGCAGCGTCGCCGGAGCCGTGATCGGCGCAGCCTTCGTCTCCCTGCTCCCGCAGGTGTTCACGCACTACAGCGACTCCCTGCCGTTGGTCTCCGCCCCCGGAACGGGCGGACTGGCACCCGGTGAGGCGTCCCGCTATCTGTACGGCGCCGCGGTGGTCGCGGTGGTCCTGTTCCTGCCCGGCGGCCTCGCCCGCCTGGGCCTCGCACGCACGAAGAAGCCGGCGGCTCCGAAGAATCCTGCGGCTCCGAAAGATCCTGCGGCTCCGAAAAATCCAGGGGAGAAGTCATGAAACTGAGAGTGCTCACGGCCGTGGTCGCGACCCTCGCCGTCACCCTCGTCGGGTGCAGCGGCAAGGCGACCGAGGGAAAGGCGGACGAAGAGGGCAAGGGCGGGATCAAGACGGGCCCCGGGGTCTCCTCCTCGACGATCTCCCTCGGGGTGCTGACCGACATGACCGGGGTCTACGCCTCGCTGGGCAAGAGCGTCACCCAGGCTCAGCAGCTGTGGGTGAAGAAGACCAACGACGCGGGCGGCATCTGCGACCGGAAGATCGAACTGACGGTCCGCGACCACGGATACGACCCGCAGAAGGCGATCGCCGCATACACCGAGCTGGCGCCGGAGGTGGTGGGCTTCGCCCAGTTCATCGGCTCCCCGTTCGTCGCCGCCGTCGAGCAGCGCATCGACGGCCAGGACAAGGGCCTCGTCCTGCCGCAGGCCTGGTCGGCGAATCTGCTGGGCTCCCCGTACATCCGGGTCATCGGCGCGACCTACGACGTCGAGACGATCAACCTCATCGACTATCTCCTCGCCGAGAAGCGCATCGCGAAGGGCGACAAGATCGGTCACGTGTACTTCGAGGGCGACTACGGCGAGAACGCGCTCGTCGGCTCGAAGCACGCGGCGAAGGAGGCCGGGCTCACCGTCGTCGAGCAGAAGATCAAGCCGACCGACAACGACATGACGGCCCAGGTCGCCGCCCTCAAGCAGGCCGGGGTCAAGGCCGTGATCGTCAGCGCCGGACCGCGCCAGGCGGCCTCGCTCGTCGGCGTCGCGGCGGCCACCGGCTTCAACGTCCCGGTAGTCGGCAACAACTCGGCCTTCGCACCCCAGCTGTTGAAGACCCAGGCGGGCCCGGCCCTGCTCAAGGACTACTACGTCGCCTCCTCCACGCTGCCCATCGGGGACCCGGGCGACGGTCCCGCGAAGCTCGCCAAGGAGTACGCCGCCCAGTATCCGAAGGACGTCCTCGACAACGGCGTCGTCGCCGGCTACACGGCGGCCTCCGTGTTCGGCGAGGCCCTGTCCAAGGCCTGCGACGACAAGGACCTCACCCGTGAGGGCATCGACAAGGCACTGCTCACGATCAAGGAGTACGGGAGCGAGTTCGGGGTGTCGCACGACTTCTCGGACCCGAAGGCGCCGTCCACCCGGGAGAGCGTGATCATGAAGCCGGACGCCGGCGCCGCCGGCGGGCTGAAGGTGGTCCGGCCGGCCGAGGTCGCCCCGGCGGCCGAGTCCTTCACCACCGGTTCCTGAGCCCTGCCGCGAGGTCTGACCGGGGCCGCCCGGTCAGACCTCGCGGCCGTCCATCCCGATGTACCGGAAGCGGCCCCGCTCCACGCGGTAGATGAAGACCCCGGTTCCGGTGTACATCCCGTTGGCGGACTCGAAGGCGTAGCTCTTGGACACGCCCTTGTACGAGGTCGTCCGCAGCGCGGGCAGCAGGTCCTGGCGGGTCACCGTCTCCCGGTCCAGCCCCTCGGCGCAGGCGGCGATCAGCCCGACCGCGTCGTACGCCTCGGCGGCGAACAGCGGCGGAGCGTGGTCGAAGCGCCTGCGGTAGGCGGCCGCGAACGGGTGCACCGAGGGCACGGAGGCGGGGTCGGCGGCCGTCGAGACGACCAGCCAGCCCGCCGCGTCCTCGCCCGCCTCCGCCAGGAACCGCGGGTCGTGCACGGCCTGGGTGCCGATCTTCGGCCCCAGGAACCCGGCCCGGGTCAGCGACTTCGCGAACCGTCCGGCGTCCCGCCAGCCACCCCCGTACACCACCGCCCCCGGCTGCTTCGCGGCGATCCGCTCGGCCTCGGCGTCCAGGTCCCGGGTGCCTTCGCGCACGGTCTCCGCGAGCACCGTGCGGCCGTTGCCGCGCAGCCCCGTGTCGAGGAAGCGGGTGGTCTGCCTGCCGTACTCGGTGCCGTCGTCGACCAGCGCGACCTTGTCGATCTCGTAGGCCCCGAGGAACTGCGCCACCGGCAGCATCTGCATGTCGTTGCGCGGCCGGGCGCACAGGAAGATCCGGTTCAGATGCCGGATGTCCCCGTCGACCACGCTGAGCAGCGGCAGCGCCGCCTCGTCGTACGCGACCAGCGCCTCCCGGGCCGCGTCCGTGCCGGTCGCGCCGAGCGCGGCCACCAGGAGCGGGTCCTCGGCGAACCGGCGCACCGCCGCCTTCGCCCGTTCCTCCTCGCCCCCGTCGTCGACCGTCGTCAGCCGCAGCGTGAACGGCGCGTCGCCCCGCGCGTTGTGCTCCGCCACCGCGAGCCGCGCCGCCCGGTCCTGGCCCTTGCCGAGAGCCGCCGAGGGGCCGCTGAGGTCGGCCTGGAGCCCGATGTGCAGCTCCGGGCGGGCCGCCTTCCCGTCCTTCTCGCCGCCGCCCGGGTCCTTGTCGTCGCCGGAGGAGACCAGCCAGGCGGTGGTGGAGCCCGCCGCGGCGAGGGAGGCGGCCCCGGTGACGTACGCGAGGAAGCGGCGACGGCCGGGGACGGCGGGAACGGCGGTCGTGTCCCGGCCACCGCCCCCGGTCCCGGTGCCCGTGTCCGGGCCTCCGTCCGCGCGGGCGTCCAGGCTGGTCGCGTCGATGTCGGGCAGGGCGAGCATCCGGGCCGAGCGCTCGGCGATCAGATGGGTGACCGGTCCGGGCAGCCAGCTGCCGCCCGACAGGTCCTCGGCGAACGCCTGCCGGATGTCCGCAGCCGTCGGACGGTCCTCGGGCTCCTTGGCGAGGCACGCCTCGACGACCGGGAGCAGCCCGGGCGGCAGCGCGCTCAGGTCCGCCGTGTCGTGCACGGTGCGGAACAGCATCGCCTCCACCGGACCGGTGCCGAACGGCCGACCGCCGGTGGCCGCGTACACCAGGACGCAGCCCAGCGAGAAGACGTCGCTCGCCGGGCCGATCCGCCGCCCCTGGGCCTGCTCGGGCGAGAGGAAGCCGGGGGAGCCGACGATCACGTCCGTCGCCGTGAGGACGGTGTCGTCCAGGGCCCGGGCGATCCCGAAGTCGATCAGCCGGGGGCCGTCGAGGCCCAGCAGCACGTTGCCGGGCTTCACGTCCCGGTGCACAAGCCCCGCCGCGTGGACGGCCTCCAGCGCCTCCGCGAGCATCGAGCCCAGCGCCCGCACCCCGCGTTCCGGCAGCGGCCCCCCGCCGCCGACCGCCTCGCTCAGGGCGGGCCCCGGCACGAACTCGGTGGCCAGCCACGGGGCCGGCGCCTCGGTGTCGGCGTCGACCACCGGCACCGCCCACCGGTTGCGGACCTGCCGGGCGATGGCCACCTCCCGCCGGAAGCGGGCCCGGAAGCCGGTGTCGTCGGCGTACTCGGCGCGGATCAGCTTGATCGCCACCAGCGAGCCGCCGGGTGACCGGCCCAGCAGCACCACGCCCATGCCCCCGGCGCCGAGCCGGCCGAGGACGCGGTACCCGGCTATCCGGGCCGGGTCGGTGGAACGGAGCGGTTCCATCAGGGGTCAGTGCCTTTCGTCCGGGCCCGCGGTCACTTCAGTTCCAGCTCGACGCGGTAGAGCACCTTCGCGCCGCCCTCGGCGGCGATCCGCAGCAGGTCGGTGTTCGTGTAGCCCTTTGCGCCCTTGACCGACACGGCCGTCGTCACCGGGCCGATCCGCGACTTGGACCATACGTAGTCCTGGACTCCGCCCGACTCCGGACCCGTGTACTTCCCCGCCTCGAACAGCGAGGCGTCCGCGTTGCGCACGTCCTTCTGGTCGAACTGGAGGGACATCAGACCACTGAGACGCTGCCCGCCGCCCAGCTCCTGCTGCGGACAGCGGAAGCTCTCCTGGACGGTGTCCTTGATCTCCTCGTCGGCCCCCGCCTCGCTCCGGTGCACGGTCACGGTCACCGCCCCCTGGACCCGGCCCTTGCCGCCCTTCGCCGGGATGTCGAGCCGCCGCGTGAAGCTGTCCAGCACGCCGGAGGGCAGCGGGGAACGGGTCCAGACGCAGGATTCCGGGAGCACGGGCCAGCTGCCGCCGCTCTCGTACGGGGTGTGCCGGACCATGCCCGCCATCCAGTCGGACTCCCCGAGCGCGGCGTTACGGGTCAGCTTCCGCGCCTGGGCCGCGGTCTTCGGGACCCGGGCCGGGTCCGGCGTGAAGTCGTAGGCGCTGGGCAGCGCTCCCGGCAGCGTGGACTCCTTCACGTCTGGCTTCCCGGAGGCCCCCGTCTTCTCCCCGCCGGTCGCCGGGCCGCCCTGCTTCGCCGATCCGCTCGGTTTCGGGTCGGGCCCGGCCTTCTCGTCCTTCGACGCCGACCCGCCACATCCGGCCAGCAGCACCCCCGTCGCCGCGACCGCCATCACGCGTGTCCCCACCAGCATCAGCTTCATCCCGGACCCCCCTGGTCCCCACTCCGCGCCCTGGCCGAAATGGCCCGGGTGTCGGTTGCGAGGCGATTCTAGAAGCCGGGTACGGCGGAGGGACGGAAACCCGGTACTCACCCGGCTGCCCAAAATTCTCAGCCACCGAGAGGGCTTCGCCTCTGGCGGCGGGACACGTCCGGTGGTAGGCGGCATCGAGTCGGCCCTCCGGGCGTGCCGGGAACGCACGAGAGCCCGGATGCCGGGGAGCATCCGGGCTCTCGCCCTGGTTCGCACAGGTACCGCTACGGCAGCTGCGCCGCCCGCGCCTCGCGCCGGTTGTCACGGAACGTGTTAACGCGCCGTGCCGTGGCGAACAGCGGGATCACCGCGCCGAGCACCACCTGGAGCGCGCAGCCCGTCTGGAGCAGCAGCTGACCGCCGGGCGCGTCGAACGCCCACGCGGCGAGCAGCCCCATCGCGGCCACGATCCAGCCGAGCATCGCCACGGCGAGGATGCCCCGCGGCTTGGGGTACTCCACCCGGCTCACCATCAGCCATGCCACGCCGACGATCGCGAGCAGCGTCGGCACGAAGGGCAGCTCCAGGAGCACGATCGAGACGACCGTCAGCGCTCCGAAGGGGCTCGGCATGCCCTGGAACATGCCGTCCTTCAGTGTCACGCAGGAGAATCTGGCCAGCCTGAGGACCACCGCCAGCAGCACCACGATCGCCGCCAGCGCCGACACCCGCTGATGGGCGTCGTCGGCGACCATGCCGTACACGAGCACGAAGTAGGCCGGCGCGAGCCCGAAGCTGATCAGGTCCGAGAGGTTGTCCAGCTCGGCGCCCATCGGCGAGGAGCGCAGCTTGCGCGCCACGAGTCCGTCGAACAGGTCGAAGATCGCGGCCATCAGCATGAGGATCACGGCGGTGGCGGCCGAGTGCCGGGCCATGCCCGTCTCGTCGCTGCCCGTGAGGTGCGGGATCAGAATGCCCGTGGTGGTGAAGTACACCGCCATGAAACCGCACGTCGCGTTACCGAGCGTGAGCGTGTCCGCTATCGACAGCCGCATGGACAGCGGCATGTCCTCCGTGCCGTCGACGTCGTTCTCGTCTTCGGCCTCCGGCACCCAGCCGTCCTTGGTATCAGGATCAATCACGGTCAATTCGAGTCACCCCCGCGGTGGTGGCCTGACCGACCTCGACCGCGACATCGATACCTTCCGGGAGGTAGATGTCCACGCGGGAGCCGAAGCGGATCAGGCCGATGCGCTCGCCCTGCTCCACCTTCGTGCCCTCGGGGAGGTACGGCACGATTCGACGGGCGACCGCTCCTGCGATCTGCACCATCTCGATGTCTCCGAGCTCGGTGTCGAAGTGCCAGACAACGCGCTCGTTGTTCTCGCTCTCCTTGTTGAACGCCGGAACGAACCCGCCCGGGATGTGCTCGACCGACGTCACGGTGCCCGCCAGTGGCGCGCGGTTGACGTGGACGTTGAGCGGGCTCATGAAGATCGCGACGCGGGTGCGCCCGTCCTTCCACGGCATGATGCTCTGCACCACGCCGTCGGCCGGGGAGATGACCCGGCCGTCGGTGATCTCGCGCTCGGGGTCACGGAAGAACCACAGCATGCCCGCCGCGAGCGCGGTGGTGGGCACGGCCGCTGCTGCCCAGCGCCCCGACTTGCGGGCGCGGGCCAGGCTGAGGGCTGCGGTGGCGACGGTCGGCAGGAGCCACGGCGATGCTCCGCGGGCGATGCGGACCCCGCCGCGGGATGCGGAGGAAGTGCTGTCGGGCATGGATGACCTTCGTAGCGGATGATGCCGCGCTGGCAACGGGGGACGGCGGCTTTCCGAAGATGCTATCGGTTGCCGGGCGCAACTGGGCAAGCCAGCAGCCGAGTCGGACTGTCGAACGCCGCCCGTCGAGGGTGACCCGGTGTGATGTTCTTCGCCACCAAATCACCCTGAAACGGACAATCAGCCCTGGAATCGGTACTCCTCCAAGAGGCGCCGGCCAATGATCATTTTCTGGATCTCGGCGGTACCTTCACCGATCAGCAGCATCGGCGCCTCGCGGTAGAGGCGCTCGATCTCGTACTCCTTGGAGAAGCCGTAGCCGCCGTGGATACGGAAGGCGTCCTCGACGACTTCCTTGCAGTACTCGGAGGCGAGGTACTTCGCCATCCCTGCCTCCAGGTCGTTTCGTTCCCCGGAGTCCTTTTTCCGTGCTGCATTGACCATCATCGCATGAGCGGCCTCGACCTTGGTGGCCATTTCGGCCAGTTTGAACTGGATCGCCTGGTGCTGGGCGATCGGTTTGCCGAAGGTGTGGCGCTGCTGCGCGTACGAAACGCCCAGTTCGAATGCACGCTGTGCGACCCCGCAACCACGTGCGGCCACATTCACCCGTCCGACTTCGACGCCGTCCATCATTTGGTAAAACCCTCGGCCTGTCGTGCCCCCGAGCACACGATTGGCCGGAATGCGCAGGTCGTCCATGATGAGCTCGGTCGTGTCGACGCCCTTGTAGCCCATCTTGTCGATCTTCCCGGGGATGGTCAGGCCGGGCCTGACCTCTCCGAAGCCGGGCTCCTTCTCGACGAGGAAGGTCGTCATCGACTTGTGCGGCGCGGTCCCCTCGGGGTGGCCTTCGTCACTTCGGCAGAGAACGGCCACCAGAGTGGACGTTCCGCCGTTCGTCAGCCACATCTTCTGGCCGTTGAGAACGTACTCCTCGCCGTCCCGGACGCCCTTCGACGAGATCGCCGAGACGTCCGAGCCGAGCGCCGGCTCGGACATCGAGAAGGCCCCGCGCACCTCGCCGAGCGCCATCCGCGGCAGGAACGTGTCCTTCTGCTCCTGTGTGCCGTGCTGCTTGAGCATGTAGGCCACGATGAAATGCGTGTTGATGATGCCCGACACGCTCATCCAGCCGCGCGCGATCTCCTCCACGCACAGCGCATAGGTGAGCAGCGACTCCCCCAGGCCCCCGTACTCCTCGGGGATCATCAGCCCGAAGAGGCCGAGTTCCTTGAGCCCCTCGACGATTTCCGTGGGGTACTCGTCGCGGTGCTCCAGTTGGGTCGCGACCGGAATGATCTCCTTGTCGACGAAATCCCGGACCGTGGAGAGGATTTCCCGCTGGATGTCGTTCAGACCGGCGGTCTGGGCGAGTCGCGTCATGGCTGCTTCTCCTGTGGCTTCACGCGGATGGCCTTAAGGCTTCACACAGTTACTTGGCGGGCGTCGGGCGGCCGGGCTGCTCGCCGCCCCGTTCCTTGATGTACGTCTCGGTGGGGACCATCACCTTGCGCCGGAACACGCAGACGACCGTGCCGTCCTGCTTGTAGCCCTTGGTCTCCACGTACACGATCCCGCGGTCGTTCTTGGACTTCGAGGGGGTCTTGTCCAGCACGGTCGTCTCGCCGTAGATCGTGTCGCCGTGGAAGGTCGGCGCGATGTGCTTGAGCGACTCGACCTCCAGGTTGGCGATGGCCTTTCCGGAGACGTCCGGCACCGACATGCCGAGCAGCAGTGAATAGATGTAGTTGCCGACGACCACGTTCTTCCCGAAGTCGGTCGTCTTCTCGGCGTAGTTGCTGTCCATGTGCAGCGGGTGGTGATTCATGGTCAGCAGACAGAAGAGGTGGTCGTCGTACTCCGTGACCGTCTTTCCGGGCCAGTGCTTGTAGACGGCACCGACCTCGAACTCCTCAAATGTGCGTCCGAACTGCATGATCAGGCCTCCGGAGCTTCGAACTTGGACGTGCGCTGCATTCCGGCGGCCCGGCCCTTGCCCGCGATGACCAGGGCCATCTTGCGGCTGGCCTCGTCGATCATCTCGTCGCCGAGCATCGCGGAGCCCTTCTTGCCGCCCTCCTCCGAGGTGCACCAGTCATAGGCGTCGAGGATCAGCTCGGCGTGGTCGTAGTCCTCCTGCGAGGGCGAGAACACCTCGTTCGCCGCGTCGACCTGGCCCGGGTGCAGTACCCACTTGCCGTCGAAGCCGAGGGCCGCGGCGCGGCCGGCCACCTCGCGGTAGGCGTCCACGTCACGGATCTGGAGGAACGGGCCGTCGATCGCCTGGAGGTCGTGGGTGCGGGCCGCCATCAGGATGCGCATCAGGATGTAGTGGTAGGCGTCCGCCGGGTAGCCGGGCGGCTGCTGGCCGACGACCAGGGTCTTCATGTTGATCGAGGCCATGAAGTCGGCCGGTCCGAAGATCAGGGTCTCCAGACGCGGCGAGGCGGCGGCGATCTCGTCGATGTTCACCAGGCCCTTGGCGTTCTCGATCTGCGCCTCGACGCCGATCTTCCCGATCTCGAAGCCCATCGTCTTCTCGATCTGGGTCAGCAGCAGGTCCAGCGCCACGACCTGCTGGGCGTCCTGGACCTTCGGCAGCATGATGCAGTCCAGGTTCGGACCCGCCCCCTCGACGACCGTGATGACGTCCCGGTAGGTCCAGTGCGTCGTCCAGTCGTTGACCCGCACGACCCGGGTCTTGCCGCTCCAGTCACCGTTGTTCAGCGCGTCCACGATGTGGTGGCGGGCGCCCTCCTTGGCGAGGGGTGCACAGGCGTCCTCCAGGTCCAGGAAGACCTGGTCGGCCGGGAGGCCCTGGGCCTTCTCCAGGAAGCGCGGGTTGGAGCCCGGCACGGCCAGGCACGAACGCCGGGGGCGCAGCCGGTTCACGGGGGTGGTGGGCGTGGTCATGCGGGGACCTCCAGAGGGTCGAGCTTGTTCGCTTTCCGGATCTCGTCGACGATACGGCCGATGATCTCGGTGATGCCGAAGTCCTTCGGGGTGAAGACGGCGGCCACTCCGGCTTCGATGAGCGCGGCGGCGTCGGCCGGCGGGATGATGCCGCCCGCGATCACCGGAATGTCCGGCGCCCCGGCCTCGCGCAGCCGGTGCAGTACGTCGGGCACCAGCTCCGCGTGCGAGCCGGAGAGGATGGAGAGGCCCACGCAGTGCACGTCCTCGGCGAGCGCGGCGTCGGTGATCTGCTCGGGCGTCAGCCGGATCCCCTGGTAGACCACCTCGAACCCGGCGTCCCTGGCCCGTACGGCGATCTGCTCGGCCCCGTTGGAGTGCCCGTCCAGGCCCGGTTTGCCGACCAGCAGGCGCAGCCGTCCCACCCCCAGGTCGGCGGCGGTGCGGGTGACCTTCTCGCGGACCAGGGCGAGCGTGCTGCCCGGCTCGGCGGTGACCGCGACCGGGGCCGAGGAGACCCCGGTGGGCGCGCGGAACTCGCCGAAGACGTCCCGCAGCGCCCAGGACCACTCGCCGGTGGTGACGCCCGCGCGGGCGCACTCGACGGTGGCTTCCATCATGTTCTCGGTGCCCGCCGCGGCTTTCTTCAGCGCGGCCAGCGCCTCGGAGGCGCGCGCCTCGTCGCGGTTGTCCCGCCACTCGTGCAGGGCTGCGACGACCCGGGCCTCGTTCTCGGGGTCGACCGTCATGATCGCGCCGTCGAGGTCGGAGGTGAGCGGGTTGGGCTCGGTGGACTCGTAGATGTTGACGCCGACGATCTTCTCCTCGCCGCCCTCGATCCGGGCCCGCCGGGCCGCGTGCGAGGAGACCAGCTCGGACTTGAGATAGCCGGACTCGACGGCCGCCATCGCGCCGCCCATCTGCTGGATCCGGTCGATCTCCGCGAGTGACTCCTCGACCAGGGCGTCCACCTTGGCCTCGACGACGTGCGAACCGGCGAAGATGTCCTCGTACTCCAGCAGATCGCTCTCGTGGGCAAGCACCTGCTGGATCCGCAGCGACCACTGCTGGTCCCAGGGCCGGGGCAGCCCCAGCGCCTCGTTCCAGGCGGGCAGCTGCACCGCGCGGGCGCGGGCGTCCTTGGAGAGGGTGACGGCCAGCATCTCCAGGACGATGCGCTGGACGTTGTTCTCCGGCTGCGCCTCGGTCAGGCCGAGGGAGTTGACCTGCACGCCGTAGCGGAAGCGGCGCTGCTTGGGGTTGGTGATGCCGTACCGCTCCCGGGTGACGCGGTCCCAGATGCGGCCGAAGGCGCGCATCTTGCACATCTCCTCGATGAAGCGGACGCCCGCGTTCACGAAGAACGAGATGCGGGCGACCACGTCACCGAACTTCTCCTCGGGCACCTGGCCCGAGTCGCGGACCGCGTCGAGCACCGCGATGGCGGTCGACATGGCGTACGCGATCTCCTGGACCGGGGTGGCCCCCGCCTCCTGGAGGTGGTAGCTGCAGATGTTGATCGGGTTCCACTTGGGGATGCGGTTGACCGTGTACGTGATCATGTCCGTGGTCAGCCGCAGCGAGGGCACCGGCGGGAAGACGTGCGTCCCGCGCGAGAGGTACTCCTTCACGATGTCGTTCTGCGTGGTCCCCTGGAGCTTGGTGGGGTCGGCCCCCTGCTCCTCCGCGACCACCTGGTAGAGCGCCAGCAGCCACATGGCGGTCGCGTTGATCGTCATCGAGGTGTTCATCTGCTCCAGGGGGATGTCCTGGAACAGCCGCCGCATGTCACCGAGGTGCGAGACGGGAACACCGACACGGCCCACCTCGCCGCGGGCGAGGATGTGGTCCGGGTCGTATCCGGTCTGCGTCGGCAGATCGAAGGCGACCGAGAGACCCGTCTGGCCCTTGGCGAGGTTGCGGCGGTACAGCTCGTTGGACGCCTCGGCGGTCGAGTGACCGGCGTACGTCCGCATGAGCCAGGGCCGGTCCTTCTGACGTTCGTTCATCGGAGAACCTCAGACGTTGCGGAAGCGGTTGATGGCGTCGATGTGCTGCTCGCGCAGTTCCTGGTCGCGGACGCCGAGCCCTTCGCGGGGGGCCAGCGCGAGGACGCCGACCTTGCCCTGGTGCAGGTTGCGGTGGACGTCGTACGCGGCCTGGCCGGTGTCCTCCAGGGAGTACGTCTTGGAGAGCGTCGGGTGGATCTTGCCCTTGGCGATCAGGCGGTTGGCCTCCCACGCCTCGCGGTAGTTGGCGAAGTGGGAGCCGATGATGCGCTTGAGGGACATCCACAGGTAGCGGTTGTCGTACTCGTGCATGTAGCCCGAGGTGGAGGCGCAGGTGGTGATCGTGCCGCCCTTGCGGGTGACGTAGACCGAGGCGCCGAAGGTCTCGCGGCCGGGGTGCTCGAAGACGATGTCGATGTCCTCGCCGCCGGTGAACTCGCGGATGCGCTTGCCGAAGCGCTTCCACTCCCTGGGGTCCTGGGTGCGCTCGTCCTTCCAGAACTTGTAACCCTCGGCATTGCGGTCGATGACCGCCTCCGCACCCATCTTCCGGCAGATGTCGGCCTTCTCCGGGCTGGAGACGACGCAGATCGGGTTGGCGCCGCCGGCCAGCGCGAACTGGGTCGCGTAGGAGCCGAGTCCGCCGCTGGCGCCCCAGATCAGCACGTTGTCGCCCTGCTTCATGCCCGCGCCGTTGCGCGAGACGAGCTGGCGGTACGCGGTCGAGTTGACCAGGCCCGGAGCCGCGGCCTCCTCCCAGCTGAGGTGCTTCGGCTTCGGCATCAGCTGGTTGGACTTGACGAGGGCGATCTCCGCCAGGCCGCCGAAGTTCGTCTCGAAGCCCCAGATGCGCTGCTCGGGGTCGAGCATCGTGTCGTTGTGGCCGTCGGAGGACTCCAGCTCGACCGACAGGCAGTGCGCGACGACCTCGTCGCCCGGGTTCCAGGCGTTCACGCCGGGGCCGGTGCGCAGGACGACGCCCGCGAGGTCGGAGCCGATGACGTGGTACGGCAGGTCGTGCCGCTTGGTCAGCTCGCTGAGCTTCCCGTACCGCTCCAGGAAGCTGAACGTCGACACCGGCTCGAAGATCGAGGTCCAGACGGAGTTGTAGTTCACCGAACTGGCCATCACGGCGACGAGGGCCTCGCCGGGGCCGAGTTCGGGGACCGGGACGTCGTCCAGGTGGATCGACTTGCGGGGGTCCTTGTCACGGGATTCGAGCCCCGCGAACATCTCCGCCTCGTCCTTGTGCACGGTGATCGCGCGGTAGGACTCGGGGAGGGACAGGGCCGCGAAGTCCGCGGCGGTGCTGTCCTGCGACTGAATCGCGTCCAGGATTTCCTTCACGGTGTTGCCTCCGGTGATGCGGCGTCGAGGGAACGCTTGAGGGGCCCTGCTGGCAGGGAGAGCGGTGCGGTGTGGAGGTGTTGCCGTCGGTTCGGCAGGTGGAGCTCGGCTTTGCTCGGTGGAGCAGAAGGGTGCCTGTGACGCAGGCGTCCGGGCGCGCAGCACGGTGGTTGCGGGGACAGCCGGCGTACGTGTGAGGTCTCAGCACGCCGGCCGCCCGGACACCTTCAACGTATGGCACTCCGTGACACCTGACAAGGCACCCAGTGCCAACAATTTCTCTCACTTGTCATCTCGTGGGCACGCATGAGCAACACGATGGGCGTTAGGAGACGTTCTGTCCTGCTGGCAGGCGGTCAGCGGACCCCTCGGTACACATACGGCGTCGTCGTGCCGAGCGCCGTGAAGCCGAGCCGGGCCAGGATCGGGGCCGACATCCCGCTCGCGTCGACCTGGAGGTAGCGGTAGCCGCGCGCGGTGGCGATCCGGGCCCGGTGGGCGACCAGGGCCCGGTAGAGGCCCCTGCCCCGCCACCCGGCGACCGTCCCACCGCCCCAGAGCCCGGCGAAGCCGGTCCCCGGATACAGCTCCATACGGGCCGAGCTGACCGGCTCCCCGCCCGCCATGACGACGAGCGCCACGAAGTCGTCGGGGGCCTCCGCCAGCCGCTTCACGACCTGGTGCAGGAGGCGGGTCCCGTCCGCGCCGAACGCCCGCTCATGGGCCAGCGCCATCAGCTCCGCCCCCGCCGCGTCCGTCACGGGGCGCAGTGTGACGCCCTCCGGCAGCGCGACCGGCCCGGTCAGCAGCCCTGCGGGGGCCACCAGCAGGGTCTCCGACGGCTCCGGCACGAATCCGGCTGCCCGCAGCCGGTCGCCCAGATCGGCCGGCCGGTCGCGGGAGTAGAGCTTCCACTCGAATTCCTGGTGGCCGAGCGCGCCGAAGTGCTCGATCTGCGCCGCGATCGCCGCGTCGGCCCCCTCCGCGTCCAGCTCCGGGGACGACCAGACGACCCCGTTCCAGTCGTCGGGCCCGCCGACCCGGCGTACGACGGGTCCGGCGCGCTCGACCCGCACGTCCGGGCCGTCGGGGCGGGCCCCCTCGCGCATCGTTCGGTCGTACAGGGCGTGTACTTCGTCGGTTCTCATGGCCGGAACCCCACCACGGGGCCGCGGCCGTCGCGAACGGATTACGGCCCCGCCCGTGCGGGGCCCGCGTCCGGCCTCAGCGCTCCTTGAGGGCCTGCTGGATCGTCCGCATGACCTCGTCCAGCGGGGCGTCCGTACGCGCCACCGCGACGAGCACCTCGCCGTCCGCGGCCACCGACGCGGCCGGGGCCCGCTCGGGCTCGGCCCCCGCCGTCCGGCCGGCCCCGATGCCCGTGCCGAAGGTGTCGCGCACGATGGCGAAGGCCCGGTCGAGCTGGGCCTCGACATCGCCCTGGCCGCCCGCCCGCAGCCAGCGGCGCAGCACATGGTTGTGCGCGGTGACGACGGCGGACGCGGCGACCTCCGCGAGCAGCGGGTCGTCGTTGCCCACGTGGTGGTCGCGCTCGTCGAAGTGGCCCAGGAGATAGCGGGTGAACAGCCGCTCGTAGCGGGCCACCGACGCGATCTCGGCCTCCCGGAGGGTCGGCACCTCGCGGGTCAGTTTGTAACGGGCCACGGAGACGGCGGGCTTGGCCGCGTACATCTTCATGACTTCCTTGATGCCGCGGCAGACGGTGTCGAGCGGGTGCTCGTGCGCTGGGGCGGCGTTCAGGACGGCCTCGGCCCTGACGAGGGTGTCGTCGTGGTCCGGGAAGATGGCCTCTTCCTTGGAGCGGAAGTGGCGGAAGAACGTCCGCCGGGCGACGCCCGCGGCGCCCGCGATCTCGTCGACGGTGGTCGCCTCGTAGCCCTTCGTGGCGAAGAGCTCCATCGCGGCGGCGGCCAGCTCACGGCGCATCTTGAGCCGTTGGGCGGCGGCGCGGGTTCCCGCGGTGGTGGCCTCCGGGGCGTCGGTCGCGGCGGTGGCACGGGGTGACTTGGCGGGCTGGGACATGGCATGAACGTAACGCATCGGTGCAGGAGAGCGCGCCTGCGGGGGCGGGCCGCCGGAGGGTCCCAGCAGCCCGCCCCACCCGGCTCCCGGGTCAGCGACGGGCATATTCGCGGAAGCCGCGCCCCGTCTTGCGGCCGAGGCAGCCCGCGGCGACCAGGTGCTCCAGCAGCGGCGCGGGCGCCAGGCCCGGGTCGCGGAACTCCTGGTGCAGCACCTTCTCGATGGCCAGCGAGACGTCCAGGCCCACCACGTCGAGCAGTTCGAACGGGCCCATCGGGTAGCCGCCGCCCAGCTTCATCGCCGCGTCGATGTCGTCCAGCGAGGCGTAGTGCTCCTCGACCATCTTGATCGCGTTGTTGAGGTACGGGAACAGCAGCGCGTTCACGATGAACCCGGCCCGGTCCCCGCAGTCGACCGGGTGCTTGCGGATCTTCGCGCACACCGCACGGACCGTGGCGTGCACGTCGTCGGCGGTCAGAACGGTGCGGACCACCTCGACCAGCTTCATCGCGGGAGCCGGGTTGAAGAAGTGCATCCCGATGACGTCCTCGGGGCGCCCGGTCGCTCGGGCGATGGCGACGACCGGCAGCGAGGACGTGGTGGTGGCGAGCACCGCGCCCGGCCGGCAGACCTTGTCCAGGGCGGCGAACAGCTGCTGCTTGATCTCCAGGTCCTCGGCGACCGCCTCGACGGCGAGGTCGACCTCCGCGAACGCCTCCAGCGAACCGGCCGCCGTGATCCGCGCCAGCGTCTCGTCCCGGGCCTCGGCGGTCAGCCGCCCCTTGGACACCGAACGCTCCAGCGACTTCGCGATCCGGCCCTTGGCGACGTCCGCCTTCTCCTGGGTCCTGGCCGCCAGGACCACGCCGTAGCCGGCCTTCGCGAAGACCTCCGCGATCCCGGACGCCATCGTCCCGGAGCCCGCGACCCCGACGGACGCCACCTCGCGCCCGGCCCCGGCCGTGCTCTCCGCCGCCGGGGTCAGCGCGTCGGGCACCACGGCCTGGCCGCCCGGGGCGTCGTACGTGTAGAAACCGCGCCCGGCCTTGCGCCCGGTCAGGCCCGCGCTGCTGAGCTGCCCGAGGACGGGGGCCGGGGCGTGCAGCCGGTCGTGGGAAGCGGAGTACATCGCCTCCAGGACCGTACGGGCGGTGTCGATGCCGATCAGGTCGAGCAGGGCGAGCGGGCCCATCGGCAGCCCGCAGCCCAGCTTCATCGCGGCGTCGATGTCCTCGCGGGAGGCGTAGTTCGCCTCGTACATCGCGGCGGCCTGGTTGAGGTAGCCGAACAGCAGCCCGTCCGCGACGAACCCGGGCCGGTCGCCGACGGCGACGGGCTCCTTGCCCAGCTCGCGGGCCAGCTTGGTGACGGCCTCGACGGCGGGCGGCGCGGTCAGCACCGAGGAGACCACCTCGACGAGCTTCATCGCGGGCGCCGGGTTGAAGAAGTGCAGGCCGAGCACGCGCTCGGGGTGCTGGGACTCGGCGGCCAGCCGGGTCACCGACAGGGCGTTGGTGCCGGTGGCCAGGATCGCGGTGGGGGAGACGACCGCGTCGAGGTCCCGGAACACCTGCTGCTTGATCTCGTACGACTCGGGCACCACCTCGATGACCAGCTCGGCATCGGCGGCGGCCCGGAGGCTGTCCCCGGTACGGAACCGGGCGAGCGCGGCGGCCCGGTCCTGCTCGGTGATCCGCCCGCGGCCCACGGCCCGTGCGGTGGACGCTTCGAGGGAGGCGACGGCGCCGAGGGCGGCCGCCTCGCTGACGTCGATGCCGATGACCTCGCGGCCCGCCAGGGCCAGGACCTCGGCGATGCCGGTGCCCATGGTGCCGAGGCCGACGACGGCGATGGTGGAGAGAGGGGTGTCCATCACGGGACTCCAGGGTGAGTGACGACTGTGGGAGCACGGCGCGCGCGGCGATGAGGGAGCGGCGCGTGGCGTGCGGAAGCTGCGTGTCGTGGAGCACGGGGCCGAGGCGCGAAGAGCGCGCGCCCGGCCGTGAGGGGTGACGGACTCTGTCCCGAAGTCGCGTCGCACGGAAAGCCGAACCGACAAGCACTCCGGATGGCTGCGTCACCAGGCCACCGGAGCCTGCGGGGAGTGTGCCCCGCTCAGATGAGACTAACCGGCGAGTAACGAGCGCGCCACCCCTGGATTCGTGTGCCCTGGGCCACACGGACTCCGTCGACCGGCCCCGCACGGAGCGTGTCCGTCGATACGCTGAGCGTCATGGATGAGGAGTTCCGTTCACTCATGGACCGTCTGGAACCCGAGGCGGCCGGATCACCGCAGTACGCCCGGCTCGCAGCCGCCGAGGACCCCGAGGAGCTGGCCCGCGTCCTCGTGGAGCCGCACCAGCCGCTGTGGGCCCGCGAGCTGGCGGCCTTCCGGCTCGGCTGCGCGGGCGACCGGCGGGCCTTCGAGGCGCTGGTGCTCCTGCTCAACCACCGCGACCCCGAACGCTGCGTCTCCGCCTCCCACGCCCTGGCCCGCCTGGACGACCCCCGCACGCCCCGGGCCGCCGCCGCTCTCGCCACCAACTCCCTGCGCACCGCCTACGCGCTGCACCCGGTGCGCCTGCTGACCGACCTGCGGGCCCCCGAGTCGGTCCCCGCCCTGGTCGCCACCCTCCAACGCCTGCTGGCCCCCGGCGAACCCCACTGGCGCGTCGCCCTGGCCTGCGTCGAGGGCCTCGGCCGGCTGGCCGACGAACAGGCCCGCCCGGTCCTCACAGCGGCCCTTCCGCACCCCCGGCTCGGGGCGGCCGCCGCGGCGGCGCTCAGCCGGCTGCCGGAGGAGTGAGCGGGCGGACATGGCGCACCTGGGTCACCGGGACGCCGCCCGCCAGGAACGTGTCCTCGCCCCCGTCCGGCCGGAACCCGGCCCGCTCGTAGAACCGGCGCGCCGACGCGTTCTCCCGGAGCACCCAGAGCGCCACGTCCGGGTGGCCCGCGGCGGTGGCCCGGGCCGTCAGCTCGGTCAGCAGGGCGCGGCCGGTTCCGGTCCCGATGTGCTCGGGCAGGACGTAGATCGCGTACAGCTCGCAGCCGGGGAGCCCGTGGTCCTCGGCGCGGTGCGGGCCGGAGCAGGCCCAGCCGGTCACCGTGCCGTCCGGCCGCTCGGCCACCACGTTGACGGCCTCGCCGCGCTCCTCGAAGTACCTGCGCCGCAGCCCGGTCTCCTCGGCGATGTCCATCCTGTCCAGATACGGCTGCGGCAGCATGCCCCGATAGGCGTGCTGCCAGCCGCGCACCCGGATCGTGGCGACCGCCTCGCAGTCCTCGATCCGCATGTCACGGACGGTGGTGCCGGGCGGGGGAGTGGTGGAGTGCCTCATGCCGGGCCATCCTCGCCCACCCCCTCGCGCCCCGCCCGTGTTTTCCGCCGCCGTCCGGGCGCCGGGCCGGCGATCGGGGCTCAGCGCCGGAAGCCGAGCAGACCGTGCAGGCGGCTGCCCTTGCTGTTGTCCACCGACTGGGCCGCCGCCTTCTCGGCGGGCAGCGGCTTCGGCTCCGGCAGGGCGGCGCAGACCGCGTCCGCCTCGCCCCGGCCACGCGGGACCTTGCCGTCGGTCAGATAGGCCGTCAGATGCTCGTCCAGGCACGCGTTGCCGCTCAGTGTGATGCCGTGGTTGCCGCCGCCCTCCTCCACGACGAGGCTGGAGCCCTTGAGCTTGCGGTGCATGCTGACCGCGCCGCCGTACGGGGTCGCCGCGTCGTCGGTGGCCTGCAGGATGAGCGCCGGGGGCAACTGCCGGTTGTTCACCGGGACCGGGTGCAGCGGCGCCACCGGCCAGTCCGCGCACGGCGCGTTGTACCAGGTGTTGTTCCAGGTCATGAACGGCGCCTTCTTGTGAATGCGCCGGCTGTCGTTGCGCCAGGTGCTCCAGTGCTCGGGCCAGCCGGCGTCGCGGCACTGGACGGCCGTGTAGACCGAGTAGCCGTTGTCGCCGCTCGCGTCGACCGCGCCGAAGTTCTCGTACACCTCGACCAGCGCCTCGGCGTCCCGGTCCTTCACGTACGCGGCGAACGCCTCGGCGAGGTAGGGCCAGTAGCCGTTGTAGTACCCGCCGGGCAGGAAGGTGTCCTCCAGCTCGCTCGCGCCGACCGTGCCGCCCGCGGGCTCCCGCGCCACGTCCGCCCGCATCCGGTACCAGGCGGCCTCGACGCGGGCCGGGTCGGTGCCCAGGCCGTAGGCGGCGTCGTTCTTCGCGACCCAGGCGGCGAAGGCCTTGTGGCGGTCGTCGAACGCGTAGTCCTGGCCGAGGTTGCCCTCGTACCAGACGTCGTCCGGGTCGACGACCGAGTCCAGGACCAGGCGGCGCACGCGCTCCGGGTACAGCTTGGCGTAGACCGCGCCGAGGTAGGTGCCGTAGGAGTAGCCGAAGTAGTTGATCTGCCGGGAGCCCAGCGCCCGGCGGATCACGTCGAGGTCCTTGGCCGCGCTGACCGTGTCCATGTACGGCAGCACGTCACCGTGCTTCTCGCCGCAGGCCCGGGCGAAGGACTCCGCCCGGTCGCGGTTGATCCGCTCCGCGCGGTAGGAGGCCGGCACCGAGTCGGGGCGCACCGGATCGAAGTGTCCGGGCAGGCAGTTCAGGGCGGGGGTGCTCTTGCCGACGCCGCGCGGGTCGAAGCCGATCACGTCGTACTGCGCGGCGACCTTCTTGGGCAGCGAGGACGCCACGAACCCGGCCATCGACAGGCCGCTGCCGCCCGGACCGCCCGGGTTGACCAGCAGCGGGCCCTGGAACTTCTTCGCGGTGTGCGGGACGCGGGACAGGGCGAGCGTGACCTGACGGCCCGACGGGCGGCGGTGGTCCAGCGGGGCGCGGACCTTCGCGCACTGGAGCGTCGGGTAGCTCTCGGTCGGACAGTCGGTCCACTTCGGCTTCGGGGCGGGCGGCACGCTCGCCGCGGTGGCGGCGGCCGGGCCGGGCGCGGCGGTCAGCAGACCGGCGACGGTCGCGCCGACGGCGACCAGAATTCCTGCACGTTTCGTCATGGGGCCTCCCGGAGTGGCGGGACGCGGCGCCGGATCACCGGTCCCCGCCGCATGCTCCCCGAATTCCCCTGCGGAAGGGCCCGTTCCGCGCGGAGTCGACCCGTACGGTCACGCCATCGGCCCCACGGGGCCTACATGTACGCCTCAGAGCAGGGTCAGCTGGGTCGGGCCGGGCTCCGGTGCGGCGGCCGGAGCGGCCGGCGCCGGGGTGATCCGGCGGGTCTCGCCCCGGTGGGCGGGGCCGATCCCGAACTCGTCCGCCAGCTCGTGCACCTGACGCGTGATCCGGCGCTGGTACCAGGTGGGGGCGTACGCCCCGTCCGCGTACATCCGCTCGTAGCGCTCCACCAGATGCGGATGGTGCTGCTTCAGCCAGTCCATGTACCACTCGCGCGCGCCGGGGCGCAGGTGGAGCACCAGCGGGGTCACCGAGGTGGCTCCCGCGTCCGCGATGGCCGCGACCGTGGCGCGCAGCTGCTCCGGGCGGTCGCCCAGGAACGGGATGACGGGGGCCATCAGGACCGAGCAGCCGATCCCGGCGTCGGTGAGGGCGCGCACCACGTCCAGCCGGCGTTCGGGGGAGGGGGTGCCCGGCTCGACCGTCCGCCACAGCTCCCGGTCGGTGAAGCCCACGGAGACCGAGACGCCGATCTCGGTGACCTCCGCGGCCTGCCGCAGCAGCTCCAGGTCGCGCAGGATCAGCGTGCCCTTGGTCAGGATGGAGAACGGGTTGGCCCGGTCGCGCAGCGCCGCGATGATGCCCGGCATGAGCCGGTAGCGGCCCTCGGCCCGCTGGTAGCAGTCGACGTTCGTGCCCATCGCGATGTGCTCCCCGCGCCAGTGCCGGGAGGCCAGTTCCCGTTGGAGCAGCTCGGCGGCGTTGATCTTGACGACGATCTGGGAGTCGAAGCCGGTGCCGGTGTCCAGGTCCAGATAGCTGTGGGTCTTGCGGGCGAAGCAGTACACACAGGCGTGCGTGCAGCCCCGGTAGGGGTTCACCGTCCATTCGAACGGCATCCGCGAGGCGCCGGGCACCCGGTTCAGGATCGAGCGGGCCCGGATCTCGTGGAAGGTGATGCCCCGGAATTCCGGGGTGTCGAACGTGCGCGTGGTCACCGCGTCCGCGGCGAAGAGCGCGCTGTTCCCGGTCGTCGAGTTCTTCTCGACCAGATTGTCCCAGCGCATGGACGCCTCCTCGGTAGCACTTCTCGCAGAATAGAACACGTGTTCCCTTGATCGTGCGAGGCAGGCCCGGTGCCGGTCTGCCGTGTGTCCCCGGCACCGGTGGCCGCGGGGCGCCGGCACTACCGTGTGGGCCCGGAAGAGCCGCTACCCGACCGGGAGGTCCCGACCATGGCCAGCAAGTTCACCGAGCTCGCGATCGACTGCGCCGACCCCAGCGGCCTCGCCCGCTTCTGGTGCGCGGTGCTCGACTACGAGGTGGCGCGCGAGGACCGGGGCGACGGCGTCGTCACCATCGGCTCGCCCGAGGTGCCCGAAGGCAGGGACCGGCTCGGCCCCGTGCCGCCGGTGCTGACCTTCGCGCGGGTGCCCGAGGGCAAGGCGGTCAAGAACCGGCTGCACATCGACGTCAACCCCACCGACCGGGAGCAGGACGAGGAGGTGCGCCGACTGCTCGATCTGGGGGCCAGGCACGCGGATGTCGGCCAGGGCGGCGCGAGCTGGGTCGTCCTCACCGACCCGGAGGACAACGAGTTCTGCGTCCTCGCGACCCGCTGCCCCTGATGCCCTCCCGGCCCCGATTTTGAGCGGCCGTGCCCGAGGTGGTTGGCTCACCTCACCCCCCGAACCACGGATTGCTGGAGGAACAGCCATGGCGCAGGTCGAGGCCACCACGGAACGCATCATCGCGGCGGACGCAGAGGCGGTGTTCGACGCGCTGGCCGACTACAAGGACGTCCGCGGCAAGGTGCTGCCCGGGCACTTCAGCGAGTACGAGGTCCGGGAGGGCGGCGACGGCGAGGGCACCCTCGTGCACTGGAAGCTCCAGGCGACCAGCAAGCGCGTCCGCGACTGCCTGCTGGAGGTCAGTGAGCCGACCGACGGGCAGCTCGTCGAGAAGGACCGCAACTCCTCCATGGTCACCACCTGGACCGTCACCCCGGCCGGTGAGGGAAAGTCCAAGGCCGTCGTGGTCACCGTCTGGGACGGCGCGGGCGGCATCGGCGGGTTCTTCGAGCGGACCTTCGCCCCCAAGGGCCTCGCCCGCATCTACGACGAACTGCTCCAGAACCTCGCCACCGAGGTCGAGAAGTAGCCGCCCTCCGCCGCATCGGAGGCCGGTCCGCCCGGCCTTCGCAGGACGACCGGCCTCACCGGAACGGGTGGTTTTCCGGGGCGGCCGGTTGTGCGCCGTAGTGGCTCCCACCGGGGCATAAGCCCTCCGTGCGCGCCGCGTACGCCCCTCGTCACGTTTGCCCCGCCTTACCGCGCGATGCGAGAAATGGGCGGCGCAGGTGCGACGAGGGGAGCGTTACGTGGTGGGCGGTATCACGCTGGTGAAGGACGAGCCGGACGGCCCGGGACCGGACGGCCCGGCGGCGACGGCCGGAGCCCTCGCCGCACCGCCCCCGCCACCCCCACCGGCCGGAACCGGCCAGGCGCCGGCGGACATCAGCCCCCGCAAGGTCCGCATGGTCTTCCTCGGGCTGATGCTCACCCTGCTGCTCGCGGCGCTCGACCAGATGATCGTCGCCACCGCCCTGCCCCGCATCGTCGGTGAGCTGCACGGCCTGGAGAAGATGTCCTGGGCGGTCACCGCCTATCTCCTCGCCTCGACCATCGTCCTGCCGCTGTACGGCAAACTCGGCGACCTCTTCGGCCGCAAGGGCGTCTTCCAGTTCGCCATCGTCGTGTTCATCATCGGCTCCGCCCTCGCGGGCTGGTCGCGCACCATGGACGAGCTGATCGCCTTCCGCGCCATCCAGGGCGTCGGCGGCGGCGGTCTCATGATCGGCGTCCAGGCGATCATCGCGGACATCGTCCCGGCCCGGGAGCGCGGCCGCTACATGGGCCTCATCGGCGCGGTCTTCGGCCTCGCCTCGGTCGCCGGCCCCCTGCTCGGCGGGTTCTTCACCGACCACGCCTCCTGGCGCTGGTGCTTCTACATCAACGTCCCGTTCGGCCTGGTCACCCTGGCCGTCATCGCGGTCGTCCTCAAGCTGCCCCGGCCCGCCGTACGCCCCCGGCTCGACGTCCTGGGCGCAGTGCTCCTCGCCGTCGCCTCCACCTGCCTGGTGCTGGTGACCAGTTGGGGCGGTACCGAGTACGCCTGGGGCTCGCGCACCATCCTGGGACTGGCGGCGGGCGCGGTCGTCACCACGGCGCTCTTCGTCGCCGCCGAGCACCGGGCCGCAGAACCGATCATCCCGCTGCGGCTGTTCCGCGACTCCGTCTTCAACGTCACCGGTCTGGTCGGCGCGGTCGTCGGCATCGCGCTCTTCGGGGCCGCCAGCTACCTCCCCACCTATCTCCAGATGGTCGACGGGGTCAGCGCCACCGAGTCCGGGCTGCTGATGCTCCCGATGATGATGGGCATCGTCGGCGGCTCCATCGCCTCCGGCCAGCTCATCACCCGCACCGGCCGCTACCGGATCTACCCGATCGTCGGCTGCGCCGTCTCGGTGGCCGGCATGGGGCTGCTGTCCCTGCTGGAGGCGGACACCTCCCCCCTGGCGTACAGCTTCTACCAGGCCGTCCTCGGCCTCGGCATCGGGCTGGTCATGTCCGTCCTCGTGCTCGCCGTGCAGAACTCCGTACGTCCCTCGGACCTCGGCACCGCCACCAGCGCGAACAACTACTTCCGGCAGATCGGCGGCAGCGTCGGCGCGGCCATCTTCGGCACGCTGTTCGCCGGGCGGCTCTCCGACGCCCTCGGCGTGCGCCTGCCCACCGGTGCGGAGTTGCCCGCCCCCGAGTCGATCACCCCGCAGATCGTCCACGCGATGGAACCCGCGCTGCGCGACGCCTACATCCAGGCGTACGTCGACGCGATGCCGCGCATCTTCCTCTACCTCGTGCCGGTGCTCGTGCTCGGCCTGATCCTCGCCTTCTTCCTCAAGGAGAAACCGCTGGTGTCCCACCACAGCCCCGAAGCCGCCGCCGAGACCACGCAGATCCCCGCCGCCCGCGCCGACTCCGGCCGGCCCGCCGCCCTCGGTCACCTCGCCGGGGTCCCGGTCCACGGCAGCGTCCAGCACCCCGACGGCACCACCGTTCCCCGGGCCGCCCTCACTCTCATCGACGTCCAGGGACAGCAGATCGGGCGCGGGGCCAGCGGCGAGGACGGGCGGTACGCGCTCAGCGTCCCCGGCGCCGGCTCCTACGTCCTGATCGCCGCCGCCGGAGGCCACCAGCCGCAGGCCGTCAGCGTCACCGTGGGCGAACGCCCGGTCGAGCTGGACGTGGTGCTCGGCGGCGCCGGACGCCTCGCCGGATCCGTCCTCACCCCCGACGGCGCCCCCGTCCGCGACGCGGCCGTCACCCTCACCGACGTACGGGGCGAGGTCGTCGCCTCGACCCATACGGGCCGCGAGGGCGGCTACGTCATCGGCGAGCTCATCGCGGGCGAGTACACCCTCGCCGCCAGCGCCCCCGCCTTCCGCCCCGCCGCCCTCCCGGTCAGCGTGCAGGCCGCCCGCGAGACCCGGCAGGACATCGAGCTGGCGGGCGGGGCCGTCCTGCGCGGCGTCGTCCGGGCCACCGGCGGACGGCCCGTCGAGGACGCCCGGGTCACCCTGCTCGATGCGGCGGGCAACGTGGTGGACACGCTCACCACCGGGCCCGACGGCTCGTTCCGATTCGTCGACCTGTCGTCCGGCGAGTACACCGTGATCGCCGCCGGATACCCGCCGGTCGCCACCGTCCTCCAGGTCGCGGGCGGCGGCCGCACCGAGCGCGACCTCCAGCTGGGCCACGAGGACTGAGGCGTACGGGACCGGGCCGGGCCCCGGGGCCGACGAGGCTCCAAGGGCCGGTGGGGCGCCAGGACTCAGCCCCGGAGCCACGCCCGCCCCGCGTCCTCCCGGGCCGGCTCCCGTACCGGGTCCTCCCGCACCAGCCGCATCAGCGCCCGCGCCCCCGGGCTCAGGCTCCGCGCCCCCGGCAGCACCACCACGCTCTCGTACACCGGCCGGTGAACCCCCGCCAGCTCCACCGCGACCAGCCGCGCCGCCTCCGGCTTACGGGAGAAGTGGTGCGGCACCACCGCGATCCCCAGCCCCTCCTGCACCAGCTCCAGCAGACTGTGCACATCGTTGACCTCAAGCCCCACCGTCCGGCGCACCCCCGCCGCCGCGAAGGCCTCGTCGGCGGCCCGGCGCGGCCCCCAGTCCGGATGGAAGTCGATGAACGACGCCCCCGGCAGCTCCTCCCACCCCACCTCGGCCCGCCCGGCGAACGGATGCCCCGCCGCACACAGCAGCACCATCGGCTCCCGGGCCAGCGGCACCAGCTCCCCGCGCCACTCCGCCGGGCCGACCGTCGCCGCGAACGCCAGGTCGAGGCGTCCGCCCGACACCCCGTCCAGCAGACTGCTGGTGCCCTCCTGCCGCAGCCGCAGCTCCATCTGCGGATGCTCCCGGTGGAACGCCGCCAGCAGCCGAGCCGGGCTCACCCCCGCCACGCACTGCTCGACCCCCACCGTCAGCGTCCCGCGCAGCAGCCCCCGTACGGCATCGACCGCGTCCCGCGCCGCCCGCGCCCCCGCCAGCGTGCGCTCCGCCTCCACCAGCAGCGCCCGCCCCGCCTCGGTGAGCCGGACCGTGCGCGTGGTGCGGCTGAACAACGGGGTCCGCAGCTCCTGCTCCAGCGCCCGTACGGAGGCGGAGAGCCCGGACTGCGAGACGGCGAGGCGCTCGGCGGCGCGGGTGAAGTGCTGCTCCTCCGCCACGGCGACGAAGTGCTCCAGCTGACGCAATTCCATGATTGAGCAATGTAGGCGATGAATCCGAGCGGAATCTCCTGTTGGACTGCTGGATCCATCTGCGGAAGCCTGGAGCCCGTACGCGTGCCGGTCCCGGCGCGCCACCCTCGTACCCCTCCGCGGAGCCTCGTATGTACCTGCCGTCCGCCGACCGCTACTCCGCCATGCCCTACCGGCGCACCGGCCGCAGCGGTCTCCTGTTGCCCGCGCTCTCCCTCGGCCTCTGGCACAACTTCGGGGGAGACCGGACGCCCGAGACGCAGGGCGCCATCCTGCGCCGCGCCTTCGACCTCGGCATCACCCACTTCGACCTGGCCAACAACTACGGCCCGCCGCCCGGCTCCGCCGAACTCACCCTGGGCCGCGCCCTGGCGACCGACTTCGCCCACCTGCGCGACGAGATCGTCATCTCCACCAAGGCCGGCTACCACATGTGGGAGGGGCCGTACGGGGAGTGGGGCTCGCGGAAGTACCTGCGCTCCTCGCTCGACCAGAGTCTGAAGCGCCTCGGCGTCGAGTACGTCGACATCTTCTACTCCCACCGGCCCGACCCCGAGACCCCGCTCGAAGAGACGATGGGCGCGCTCGACACCGCCGTACGGCAGGGCAAGGCGCTGTACGTGGGTCTGTCCAACTACTCCGCCGCGCAGACCCGTGAGGCCGCCGCCATCCTCAAGGACCTCGGCACCCCGCTCCTCATCCACCAGCCCCGCTACTCGATGCTCGACCGCCGCATCGAGGACGACGGGCTGCCGGACGTCCTCGACGAGCTGGGTGCCGGGTCCATCGCGTACTCACCGCTGGAGCAGGGCATCCTGACGGACCGCTACCTGAACGGCATTCCGGTCGGTTCCCGGGCGGCGGGCGCCAGCCCCTTCCTGAGCGCCGACGCCGTCACCCCGCAGCTGGTGGAGCGGCTGCGCGCGCTGGACGCGCTGGCGAAGGAGCGTGGCCAGTCGCTCGCGCAGCTGGCCCTGGCGTGGGTGCTGCGCGGCGGCCGGCTCACCTCCGCCGTCGTCGGGGCGAGCAGCGTGAACCAGTTGGAGAACAGTGTCGAGGCCGCCCGGAACCTGGACTTCACCGAGGACGAGCTGTCCCGGATCGAGGAGCTGCTGCGGGAAGCGAAGACGGGCTGACGCCGGTCACGTACGTACAGAAGGTCAGGCGCCGGAGAGCGGTACGGGCGGTGCGGCCGGAAGGACATGGTCGCCCGCCTTGTCCGTGCTCAGGCACAGGGAGCAGACCATCGCGTCGTGGGCCGGGCAGGCGGCCAGATCCGGGCGCTCGAAGGTCTGCCGGCAGACGTGGCAGTCGTAGGTGTCCGCGCTCGGGTTGCCCTCGGCGTCCAGCAGCGGCACCGGGATGCCGTCGTCGCTCCGGCGCAGGTAGTACTTGCCCCGGGTGGCGATCGCCATGACCGGGGTGAGAACGAATGCGATCACCACGGCGGCGACGGGGGAGTACGGCTGGAGCGTGTCGCCGAAGGCGTGGAAGTACATCGCGATGGAGAGCCCGGAGGCGGCGGTGAACGCGGTCACGCCGACCGGGTTGACCGCGTAGAGCATGCCCCGGCGGAACTCCGGCGCGTGCGGGGACAGCTTCAGCAGGTACTTGTTGACCCCGATGTCGGTGGCGACGGTGACCACCCAGGCGATGGCGCAGTTGGAGTAGAAGCCCAGGATGCTGTTGAGGAAGCTGAACATGTCGGCCTCCATCAGGATCAGCGCGAAGGCCAGGTTGACCAGGACGAAGATCATGCGGCCCGGGTAGTGCTTGGTGACGCGGGTGAAGGAGTTCGTCCAGGCCAGCGAGCCGGAGTAGGCGTTCGTCACATTGATCTTGATCTGGCTGATGACGACCAGGATCACGGCCAGCGGTACCACCAGCCAGGACGGCATCATCGCGTCGAACGCGCCGCGGAACTGCTGGATCGGCTCGGTCGCGGCGGCCGGTCCCACCTCGGCGAGGATGTAGACGGCGAGGAAGACGCCGATGGCCTGCTTGATCGCGCCGAGCACCACCCAGCCGGGACCCGCCATGACCATCGCGGCCCACCAACCGCGCTTGTTGGCCTCGGTCTTCGGCGGCATGAAGCGCAGGTAGTCGATCTGCTCACCGATCTGCGCGATGAGGGAGAGGCAGACGCCCGCGCCGAGCAGCACGGACGCGGTGTCGATGCTGCCCTCGCCGTCGGTGCCCGCGTAGGCGAGGAAGCCGTCGACCGTGCCCGGATCGGTGGCGACCAGGTAGACCAGCGGGCCGACCATCAGGAGCAGCCAGATCGGGGTGGTCCACACCTGGAGCTTGCTCAGCGCCTTCATCCCGTAGATGACGAGCGGGATGACCATGAGGGTGGAGACGGCGTAGCCGAGCCACAGCGGCAGCCCGAAACCGAGCTTGAGGCCCTGGGCCATGATCGCGCCTTCGAGGGCGAAGAAGATCACGGTGAAGCTGGCGAAGATGACGCCGGTGAGGACCGAGCCGTAGTAGCCGAAGCCGGAGCCCCGGGTGATCAGGTCCAGGTCGATGTTGTAGCGGGCCGCGTAGTACGCGAGCGGGAAACCGGTGATGAAGATGAGGGCCGCGGCCACGGTGATCGCGACCAGCGCGTTGCCGGTGCCGTGGGCCATGGCGATCCCGGCGCCGATGGAGAAGTCGGCCATGTACGCGATACCGCCGAGCGCCGTGGTCGCCACGACCATCGGGGTCCAGCGGCGGTAACTGCGCGGCGCGAAGCGGAGGGTGTAGTCCTCCAGCGTCTCCCGCACCGCCTGGCGGTCGTCCGGGGCGGCGGGCGGTGCGGGATCCGATGGGGCCGGGTCGGCGAGCTGAGTGCGGGTATCCATGGCGGGCGACGCTAGGCAGTCGCCGTTACCCGCGCGTACGGCCGGTGTGAAGGGGGCGTTTCGGCGGACTCACGGTCCGCCGGCGCCCGGCCGGGGCGATGCGGCCCCGGCGTCAGGGCGCGATGCCCACTCCGTCGATCCGGCCCCAGGCCCGCTCCTGCCCGGCCGTCATGGCGGGCCAGGCGAGTCCGCCCGGCCGGGGCAGCACCCGGGAGGCGTACGGGGAGGGCCGGAACGCCGGATCGTAGAAGCAGCCCGTGCCGCGACTCCGGTCGAAGGCGGCGCACGAGTCGGCCAGCGATCGCGGAGTGGGCTTGCGGCCGGTGCGGGCCCAACGGTCCAGTCCTGCGATGGAGTTGGCGTACTCCGCGTCGCTCAGACCGCTGTGCTCGCTCTCCCGGGTGAAGGTCTGCACGAGGCGGTGCTCCCGGCCCGCGCCCCGCAGCGTGGCCCGGTAGGCGGCCTCGTGCTCGACGAACGCCGTGGGGTCGTCGATCGCGTGCAGGGTGAGGACGGGCAGGGACACCCGCCCGGTGAGGTCGCTGTCCCACGAGAGGTCCCGGCGCGCGGCCGGGTCCGCCGAGAACCGCTCCACGCCCGCGTTGAGCGCCCGGTCGTCGTGCGAACCGGTATACCGCACACCCCGGTTGGAGAAGGGGTTGTGTCCCCCCAGCCGGGTCGAGACGATGTCGCGGAAGGTGAACGTGGCGAACCGCAGATGCGACTCCAGGGACTGCTCGGGGATGCCGGTGACGGCCAGGATGTCGTCGAGGTTGCGCTGCTGGAGCGCGGTCCGCGCGGCCGGTTCGGCGTCGAACCCCGTGCACTCCCGCAGCCGGGTGCTCAGCCCGGCGGACGTCATCGCGGAGTCCGGGCGCAGCCCCTGCCACAGCGGGTACCGCGGCTCGGTGGGACGCGGGTGGTTGCCGCAGTAGTACTGGTAGACCACGCGCAGGTCGACCCGGTAGTCGTAGCCGCGCGAGCCGCCGCCCAGGACGCCGTTGGTCAGCAGCACCCCGTCGTACGCCCCCGGCTCTTGGCCGTACGTCTCCGCGACCTTGGCGGCCACGTTCCCGCCCCACGACTGGCCGTGCACGAAGGTCCGCTCCGGCTTCCCGAACCGGTCGACGAAGACCCGGCGCACGCTCTCGGTGTCGGCCGCCGCCATCCGGGTCCCGTAGCCGCCGCGCCGGTAGGAGGAGCCCGCCCAGGCGTACCCCTCCTCGACCATGACGGCCCAGCGCTCCAGGTCCTCGGTCGAGCGGGCCGGATCCGAGGCGTCACCCAGATCGGGCCCTCCGTGCGCGTGCACCACCAGGGAGCCGTTCCAGCGGGTGGGGACGGCGAGCGCGTAGTGCGCCCCGTTCCCGTCCCGGCCCGTGTAACACCGCGCCTTGTCTGCCAGCGCCTCCGGGCAGGCGGCGGCCACCGGGGCCCCGGCGGGGCTTCCGGTCGGGGCGGGCGCCGCCGGGACCCGCCCCGCCGTCCCCAGGAGCAGGGCCGCGACCGTGGCGGCCAGCGCGGCCGAGCGGAACCGGTTGCGGCGGTACAGCGGCAGGGCGCGGACGGGCAGGTGGGGGGAGTTCACGGGGGCGGCTCCTGGCGTTCTGCGCCGGCGGCAGCGCCACGGGCGCTGTCCGGCACGGTCGGTGCTGGCTGCCCCGGCACGGGGGTGCGCCGGGATGCCGGGATGCTAGGAAGCGCCGCACCCGGGGGAGAAGCCCCGCGCGCATTGCGTTCATAGTGTTCGCCCCGGTGGGCGGATCCGCGCCGCCCTGGCCCGTGCCGCTCACGGGGCGTACGGTGTGGCGGCATGAAGATCCTCATCAGCGCGGACATGGAAGGCGCCACCGGAGTGACCTGGCCGGCCGACGTGCTGCCGGGGACTCCGCAGTGGGAGCGCTGCCGGTCGATGTTCACCTCGGACGTGAACGCGGCGGCGCTCGGTTTCCTGGACGGCGGCGCCGACGAGGTCCTGGTCAACGAGGCCCACTGGTCGATGCGCAATCTGCTGCTGGAGCAGATGGACGAACGGGTCCAGATGCTCACCGGCAAGCACAAGTCGCTGTCCATGGTGGAGGGCATCCAGCACGGCGACGTGGACGCGGTGGCCTTCGTCGGCTACCACACCGGAGCCGGCACGGAGGGCGTCCTCGCCCACACCTACCTCGCCAACTCCATCACCGGCGTCTGGCTGAACGGCGTCCGCGCGAGCGAGGGGCTCCTCAACGCGCACGTCGCCGCCGAGTACGGCGTGCCCGTCGTCCTCGTCACCGGCGACGACCTGACCTGCGTGGACGCCGAGGGATACGCCCCCGAAGCGCGGAGGGTCGCCGTGAAGGACTACGTCTCCCGTTACGCGGCGGTGTGCCGCACCCCCGCCCGTACGGCCGCCGACATCAGGACGGCGGCGAAGGCGGCCACCGCGCTCGCGGGGCGTCGGGACCCCGTCGCAGGGAAGACGTTCACCATCGAGCTGGAGTTCGACGCCGAACATCTGGCGGCCGCCGCGACCGTGGTCCCCGGCGTGGCGGCGAGCGGTGAGAGGCGCGTCGCGTACACCAGCGCGACGATGTACGAAGGAATTCGCACGTTCAAGGCGGTGACGACGATCGTGTCGGCCGCTGTGGAGGAACAGTATGGCTGAGGCCCCCGACCTGCTCGGACCCGTCGACCGGCAGGCCCTCGACGAAGTGGTGACGTTCACCTCCGAACTCATCCGCATCGACACCACCAACCGGGGCGGCGGCGACTGCCGGGAGCGCCCGGCCGCCGAGTACGTCGCCCAGCGGCTCGCGGACGCCGGAATCGAGCCGACACTGCTGGAGCGGACCCCCGGCCGGACCAACGTGGTCGCCCGGATCCCGGGCACCGACCCGTCGGCCGACGCGCTGCTCGTCCACGGCCACCTCGACGTGGTGCCCGCCGAGCCCGCCGACTGGAGCGTGCACCCCTTCTCCGGCGAGGTCCGCGACGGGGTCGTGTGGGGGCGGGGCGCCGTCGACATGAAGAACATGGACGCGATGGTCCTCTCCGTCGTACGCGGCTGGGCCCGCGTGGGGTTCCGCCCCGCTCGCGACATCGTCATCGCCTACACCGCCGACGAGGAGGACAGCGCCGCCGACGGCTCCGGCTTCCTCACCGAGGAGCACGCCGGCCTCTTCGAGGGCTGTACGGAGGGCATCAGCGAGTCCGGGGCCTTCACCTTCCACGCGGGCGACGGCCTCTCGCTGTACCCGATCGCGGCGGGCGAGCGCGGCACCGGCTGGCTGAAGCTGACCGCCGAGGGCCGGGCCGGACACGGCTCCAAGGTCAACCGGGAGAACGCGGTGAGCACGCTGGCCGCCGCCGTCGCCCGGATCGGCGAGCACGAGTGGCCCATCCGTCTCACCCCGACCGTCCGCGCCGCGATCACCGAGATCGCCGCCCTGCACGGCATCACCGCCGACCTCGACGACCCCGCCTTCGACGTCGCCCAGCTCCTCGGCAAGCTCGGACCGGCCGCCTCCCTGGTCGAGAACACCATCCGCAACAGCAGCAACCCGACGATGCTGGACGCCGGTTACAAGGTCAATGTCATTCCGGGCCACGCCGCCGCCTTCGTCGACGGACGTACGGTCCCCGGCGGTGACGAGGAGTTCCACGCGACCCTGGACCGGCTCACCGGACCCTCGGTCTCCTGGGAGTTCTACCACCGCGAAAGGGCCCTGACCGCCCCGGTCGACTCCCCGACGTACGCCAAGCTGCGCGCCGCCGTCGAGCGGTTCGACCCGGGCGCGCACACCGTCCCGTACTGCATGTCGGGCGGCACCGACGCCAAGCAGTTCTCCCGCCTCGGCATCACCGGCTACGGCTTCACTCCGCTGAAGCTGCCCGTCGGCTTCGACTACCAGCGGCTCTTCCACGGCGTCGACGAGCGCGTCCCCGTCGACGCCCTCCACTTCGGCGTCCGCGTCCTGGACCACTACCTGCGCACCGCCTGACCTGACCGCCTGCCGACCGATCCGCGCCCCGGGGGGACCGACCTACGTGAACACCGTGCCCGCTGCAGCCCCGTACGGCACCTGGCCGTCGCCGATCGACGCGGTCCTCGCCGCCTCGCACGACGGCCGCCCCGACCACCTCGGCGCCGTCGGGGACGAGGTGTGGTGGACCGAGCCGCGCCCCGCCGAGGGCGGCCGCCGCGCCCTGATGCGCCGCCGCGCCGACGGCACCACCGCCCCCGCGCTGCCCGCCCCCTGGAACGCCCGCAGCCGGGTCATCGAGTACGGCGGGCAGCCCTGGGCCGGCACGGTGGGCGAGGACGGCGAACTCCTCGTGGTGTTCGTCCACTTCGCCGACCAGCGGCTGTACGCCTACGCCCCCGACGGGCCGGACGATCCCTGGCCCCTCACCCCCGTCTCCGGCGTCGGCGGCGGTCTGCGCTGGGTGGATCCGCAGGTGCGCCCGGAGCAGGGGGCCGAGGGCGAAGTGTGGTGCGTGCTGGAGGAGTTCACCGGGTCCGCCCCCACCGACGTCCGGCGTGTCGTCGCCGCCGTACCGCTCGACGGGTCGGCGGCCGACGACCGGGCCGCGATCCGTGAACTCTCCGACGACCGGCACCGGTTCGTCACCGGCCCCAAGGTGTCCCACGACGGGCGACGGGCAGCCTGGATCGCCTGGGACCACCCGCGGATGCCGTGGGACGGCACGGTGGTCATGCTGGCCGACATCACCGGCACGGGTGAGTTCACCGGTGTACGGCCCCTCGTCGGGGACCTCGACGAATCGGTCTGCCAGGTGGAGTGGGACCGCGACGGCAGCCTCCTGTTCGTCTCCGACCTCGCCGACTGGTGGGAGCTCCAGCGCATCCGCCCCGACGCCGTCGCGGGCGGCGTGGTCCCCAGCAGCCGCCTGCTGCCGCCCCGGGGCGAGGAGTTCGGCGGGCCGCTCTGGAAGATCGGGACGCGCTGGTTCCACCCGCTGGACAACGGTCTCATCGCCGTCCTGCACGGCAAGGGCGACCTCCGCCTCGGCATCCTCGACCCGGAGACCGGCGAACTCGCGGACACCCCGGGCCCCTGGACCGCCTGGTCCGACACGCTCGCCGTGCACGGCAGCCGGGTCGTCGGCGTCGCGGCCGGCCCCCGCACCGGCCCCGAGATCGTCGAGCTGGACACCGCGACCGGACACACCCGCACCCTCGGCACACCCCACCGCGACGCGGTCGACCCGGCGTACTACCCGGCGCCCGAGTACCGCGTCTTCACCGACCCCGACGGCCGCGAGATCCACGCCCACATCCACCCGCCGCGCAGCCCCGAACGCGTGGGCCCCGAGGGCGAGAAGCCCCCGTACGTCGTCTGGGCGCACGGCGGCCCCACCGGCCACGCCCCGCTCGTCCTCGACCTGGAGATCGCCTTCTTCACCTCGCGCGGCATCGGCGTCGCCGAGGTCAACTACGGCGGCTCCACCGGCTACGGACGCCGCTACCGCGAACGGCTGCGCGGCGAGTGGGGCGTGGTCGACGTGGCGGACTGCGCGGCCGTCGCCTCGGCCCTGGTCGAGGAGGGCGCGGCCGACCCGGACAGGCTCGCGATCCGGGGCGGCAGCGCGGGCGGCTGGACCGTCGCCGCCTCGCTGACCAGCACCGGCCTGTACGCCTGCGGGACGATCCTCTACCCGGTCCTGGACCTCGAGGGATGGGCCACCGACGGGACCCACGACTTCGAGTCGCAGTATCTGGAGTCCCTGGTCGGCCCGTTCGCGGAGGTGCCCGAGCGCTACCGGGAACGCTCCCCGCTCCACCGCGCCGACCGGCTGAACACCCCGTTCCTGCTGCTCCAGGGCCTGGACGACGTGATCTGTCCGCCCGCCCAGAGCGAGCGGTTCCTCGCCGCCGTGGCCGGCAGGGGCGTCCCCCACGCCTACCTCACCTTCGAGGGGGAGGGGCACGGATTCCGCCGCGCGGAGACGCTGGTGCGCGCCCTGGAGGCCGAACTCTCCCTCTACACCCGGACATTCGGCATCGACCGGACCGACGTGCCGCCCCTGGAGCTGACCACGTGACACCCCAGGACCCCGGACCGGCCGCACCCCTCGCCCGGCCGCCCCGGCTGCGCCCCGGGTCCCGGGTCGCCGTCGTCGCCCCCAGCGGCCCGGTGCCCGCCGACCGGCTGGAGGAAGGCCTCGCCGTCCTGCGCGACTGGGACCTCGAACCTGTCGTCGGCCCCCATGTCCGCACCTCGCAGCCCGAGTTGGACTACCTCGCCGGGGCGGACCAGGACCGCGCGGCGGATCTCCAGGCCGCGTGGAGCGACCCGTCCGTGGAGGCCGTGCTCTGTGCCCGGGGAGGATACGGCGCGCACCGGATGGTCGATCTGGTCGACTGGGCGGCGATCCGGGCCGCCGGGCCGAAGGCGTTCGTCGGCTACAGCGACATCACCGTGCTGCACGAGGCGTTCGCCCTGCGGGCCGGGTTCGCGACCCTGCACGGGCCGATGGTCGCCACCGAGACGTTCCTCAAGGACGATCCGACCCGTGAGCACCTGCGCGCCACGCTCTTCGAGCCCGAGACCGTGCGCACCCTCGGCCTGGAGTCGGCCGGGACCCTGGTCCCCGGCCGGGCCCGGGGCATCCTGTACGGCGGATGCGTCAGCCTGCTCGCCGCCGACATCGGCACCCCGGGCGGCCGGGACGGCGCCCGCGGCGGCCTGCTGGTGATCGAGGACACCGGGGAGGAGCCCTACCGGCTCGACGGCATCCTCACCCGGCTGCTGCGGTCCGGGGCCCTCGACGGGGTCGTCGGGGTGGCCTGCGGCTCCTGGCAGGAGTGCGGGCCGTACGAGAAGATCCGCGCCGTGCTCGCCGACCGGCTCGGCCCGCTGGGCATACCCGTGGTCGAGGAACTGGGGTTCGGGCACGGTCCCACCGCGCTGACGATCCCCCTGGGCGTCCCCGGCGTGCTCGACGCACCTGCGGACGGTGGGCGTTGCACGCTCACCGTCGAGGTCCCCGCCCTGCTCTGAGCCTCCTCGGCCCTCCCGCCCTCGTTCGCGCCCGCGCCGTCGTCCGCGCGGGCGCGAGGATATGTGTGCGTTCGCCCGCGGAACGTGAACATCCGTCAATAACCGCTGACACATACGTTGACACGGCTATGACCCGTGTCACAGCATGAGCGCGGCCCAATACTTACCGGTCGGTAAGATGTCCTCGGTGTGGAGGTCTTCGTGTCAGGTGCTGTTTCCAGAGTGCGCGGCCCGCTCGTCGCGGTCGCCGGGGCGGCCCTCGTCGCCCCGCTCGTCCTCGCCGGCCCGGCCCATGCCGAGGCCGACCCGTACACCGTCACCCCGCTGACGTTCACCGTCGACGCGGGCGACCGCACCTGCACGGTGGACGCCGATCTCTACCGGCCCGCCGGGGCCGACGCCGACAACCCGGCCCCCGCCGTCCTCGCCACCAACGGCTTCGGCGGCAGCAAGTCCGACGGCTCCACCGACACCATCGGCAAGGCCTTCGCCGAACGCGGCTATGTCGGGCTCGTCTACTCGGGCCTCGGCTTCGGCGGGTCCGGCTGCCTGATCACCCTCGACGACCCCGGCATCGACGGAGGGGCGGCGAGCGAACTGCTGGACTTTCTCGGAGGAGTTCGCGCGGCCGACGACGGGACCAAGGCCGACTACGTCATCCGGGACGCCGACGGCGACCCGCGCGTCGGGATGATCGGCGGCTCCTACGGCGGAGCGATCCAAATGGCGACCGCCGCCGTCGACCCGCGCGTCGACGCCCTCGTCCCTCTGATCACCTGGAACGACCTCGCCTACGCGCTCGCCCCCAACAACACCGGGGCGCGCACCGGCGTCACCTCCGACACCCCCGGCGTCTTCAAGTGGCAGTGGACCAACGGCTTCTACCTGATCGGCGAAGGCCAGCCGCTCCTCAACCCGAGTCTGGACCCCTCCCGGATCAACCGGCTGGACTGCCTGCACTTCGCCACCCGCGCCTGCGAGACCATCCGGCTGCTCAATTCCGGCCGCTACCCCGCGGACAAGGCCGAGGAGATGCTCACGTACGCGCGCAGCGTCTCGCCCGTCTCCTACCTCGACCGGGTCAAGGCCCCCACCCTCATCGTCCAGGGCCAGGCCGACAGCCTGTTCAACCTCAACGAGGCCACCGCCACCTACCGGACGCTCAAGGCGCAGGGCACCGAGACCAAGATGATCTGGCAGTCCTGGGGGCACAGCGGCGGCCAGGTCCCCGGCGAACTCGACCTGAGTCAGGGCAATCTGGAGACCAGCCACGTCGGACAGCGGGTCCTCGCCTGGTTCGACCGCTACCTCCACGAGAACACGGGCGCCGACACCGGACCCGCCTTCTCCTACTACCGCGACTGGCGGAGCGGCTACGGCACCGCCGACGACGTCCCCGCCCTCTCGCGGTCCCTGTACCTCTCCGGCGACGGCAAGCTCGTCGACAACCGCTCCAAGGTGGCCCGCGGCAGCCGCCAATACACCAACTGGCTCGTGCCCACCAGCCACTCCGAGAGCTCCATCGCCCCGCTGATCGGACTGCCCGACCCCAAGCCGTACGACACGAAGGGCACCTACCTCGGCTGGCGCAGCGAGCCCCTCACCGCCCCCCTCGACGTCGTCGGCGCGCCGAAGGCCACCCTCAAGGTCGTTTCGCCGAAGACGGAACGGGTCCAGAACAGCGGCGACGCCTCCGACAAGCTCGTCCTGTTCGCCAAGGTCTACGACGTCGCGCCCGACGGCGGCAGGAAGCTGGTGAACCGGCTCGTTTCCCCGATCCGGGTCCCCGACGTCACCCGGCCCTTCACGGTCGAGCTGCCCGGCATCGTCCACCGGTACGAGAAGGGGCACCGACTGGAGTTCGTGATCGCCGCCAGCGACACGGCGTACTTCGGCAACCGGGGCATCAAGCCCGTCACCGTCGTGAGCGCCCCCGAGGACACCGGCGTGCTGGAGCTCCCGGTCGTCCCGGCCGGCTGACGCCCCGGCGTCCCCGTTCACCCGAACGGCCGTACAGCACCGCCCCCCGGCCCCGGCATCCGCCCATGCTGGGACCCCGGGGGGCGGTTGCGCGCACGACGGCGGGCCGGACGGGCGAGAACGAGCAGAAGGGTCGGCCCATGAGCCCCAAGGACGTATCGAGCGGCAGCGGAAGCGCCAGGGGGTGGCTCACTCCGGGGCGCATCGTGGTCGGTGTGCTCGTCGTACTCGTCATCGTGTTCATCTGCGTGAACACGAACAAGGTCACCATCCGGGTGCTGATCCCCGAGGTGACGATGCCCCTCTGGTTCGCGCTGCTGGCCGTGTTCCTCATCGGACTCGGCTGCGGCGGCTATCTGTTCCGCCGAAGGGGCAAGTGACGGGCCCGCCCCCGGCTCCCGTGAATCCGCTTGAGTGCCCCGGGCCGGCGCGGCGAGGATGGGCCGCATGCGTACGATCGTGGTCCTCGACGCCCCTTCCAACCTCGGGCTGCGGCCCCCGGCCCCCGGCGCCGTCCCCGGCTGCTACAAGCTGGCCGGCGCCCTGCGCGACCGGCGGATCGTGCAGCGCATCGGCGCCCTGGAGGGCGGGGTCGTCGTCCCGCCCCGCTACGACCTGGGCGACTGGCAGGAGGGCGACGGGGTGTTCAACGCCGCCGCCATCGCCCGCTACACCCGCACCCTCGCCGACCGCATCGAAGGACACGTACGGGCCGGTGAGTTCGCCCTGGTCCTCGGCGGGGACTGCTCCATCCAGCTCGGCGCCGCCCTCGCCCTGCGCCGCCTCGGCCGGTACGGGCTCGCCGCCGTCGACGGATCCGCCGACTTCCGGCACACCGGCAACAGCGAACGGATCGGTGCGGCGGGCGGCGAGGAGCTGGCCATCGCCACCGGCCGGGGCCAGGCCGGCCTCAGCGATCTCGAAGGGCTCGGCCCCTACCTCAGGGACGAGGACGTACGCCTCTTCGGCATGCGCGACGAGGACGAGGACCAGGCCGAATTGGCCGCGCTGAAGATCCCCCACGCGACCGTCGGCCGGATCCGGCAGTGGGGCGCGGCCGAGCTGGCGCGGTCCACCGTGGAGAGCCTGGAGACACCCGCCCTCGACGGCTACTGGGTCCATCTGGACGCCGACGTCCTCGACCCGAGCGTCATGCCCGCCGTCGACAGCCCCGACGACGGGGGCCTCCTGCCGGACGAACTCGCACCCCTGCTGCGCACGCTCGTCTCCTCCCCGCGCTGCGTCGGGCTCAACGTCACCATCTACGACCCCGACCTCGACCCGGACGGCACCGCGGGCACACTGCTCGCCGACCTGGTCGTCGAGGCGCTCGCGGGCGCGTGACGAGGTGATCCCGGCGGGGACCACGGCCGGACGACCGACCGGGAGAGCGGCCCGACGGCCGGCACGGGAGCGGCCCGCGAACCACGGACATCCGGGAAATGCGGCCGACGGCACTCTGGCCCCGTGCGGCCACCTGCGTGTTCCATGGTCACCGGGGGCGCCCGGACCTGCGGCGGCCCGTCGCGAGGGAACGAGGGTGTCTTGGCCACGACCGTACGACGTGCCGTACTGAACCTGCCCGCAGCGCCGCTCGGGCCGGAGAACCCGCTCCCGCCGCTGCGGACGCCCGCCCCACCGCCGCCTGTCCTGGACCCCCGCGAACGGGCGGGCCTGCCCCGCGACATGGCCCGGCAACTGGGCCACCGCCCGCTGCGCACCATCCTGCCCACCCGGCTGCGCGACGGCTACGGGCGCGAGCGCACCCCCACCGACCTCGACGCCGTCGTCATCGAGAACGACCGGCTGCGCGTCACCGTTCTCCCCGGACTCGGCGGCCGGATCCACTCCCTGCACCACAAGCCCACCGGCCGCGAACTGCTCCACCGCAACCCGGTCCTCCAGCCCGCCGCATTCGCCCTCAACGGGGCCTGGTTCTCCGGCGGCATCGAGTGGAACATCGGCGCCACCGGCCACACCACCCTGTCCTGCGCGCCCCTGCACGCCGCGCTCGTGCCCGCCCCGGACGGGGGCACGATGGTCCGGCTCTGGGAGTGGGAGCGGCTGCGCGACCTGCCTTTCCAGGTCGACCTCTGGCTCCCCGACGACTCCGACTTCCTGCACGTCGGCGTACGGATACGCAACCCGCACGAACAGCCCGCGCCGGTCTACTGGTGGTCCAACATCGCCGTTCCGGAGACCCCGGACACCCGCGTCCTGGTCCCGGCCGACGAGGCCTGGCACTTCGGGTACGACCACACCCTCACCCGGGTCGGCGTCCCGGAGGCGGGCGGCCTCGACCACACCTACCCGCTGCGCTCGGAATACCCGGCCGACCACTTCTACGAGCTGCCCGAGGACGCCCGGCGCTGGATCGCCGCGCTCGACGCGGACGGCCACGGCCTCGCCCAGACGTCCACCGGCCTGCTGCGGGGGCGGAAGCTGTTCCGCTGGGGGCACGGCAGGGGAGGCCGCCGCTGGCAGGAGTGGCTGAGCGGAACCTCCGACGGCGGGTACGCCGAGATCCAGGCCGGGCTTGCCCGCACCCAGCTGGAGCACGTCCCCCTCGAACCCGGCGCCGCGTTCAGCTGGCTGGAGTCCTACGGTCCCCTGTCCGCCGACCCGGCCGCCGTGCACGGCGGGGACTGGGCCGCCGCCACCGAGGAGGCCGCGGCGCGGCTGGAGGAGGCGCTCCCGCGCGCGGCGGTGGCGGAGGCGTACGCGGCGTGGCTGCCGCACGCCGACACCGAACCGGGCGAGGTGCTCGCCACCGGCTCCGGCTGGGGCGCGCTGGAGGTGCTGCGGGGCGGCCACCGGCTGCCCGGCACGCCGTTCTTCCTCGCCACGCTCGGCGAACAGCAGGCTCCCTGGGTGGAACTGCTGGAACACGGCACCCTGCCGAAGCCCTCCCCGGAGGAACCGCCCGGCCCGACACCGGTGTCACGACCCTGGCGCGACATGCTGGAGACCGCCGACGCCGACCCGCACACCGAATACCACCTCGGCATCGCGCAGTGGCACGCCGACGACCGGGCCCAGGCCGTCCGCAGCTGGGAACGCGGACTGGAGTGCGGCCCCGCACCGCGCTGGCCGCTGCTGCGCTGCCTCGCCGTCGCCGCCGAGGAGAACGGCAGGCGGGACCACGCTGCCGAGCTGCACGCCGAGGCCTTCGCCGACCTCACCACTTCGGGTACGACGGACCTCACCGCGTCGGCGGAGGGCGTCGCCCTGCTCGTCGCCCTGGCCCGCGAGACCGTCGAGGCACAGCTGTCCGCCGGCCGGCCGGAGGCGGCCCGGGCGCTGCTGGCCGGACTGCCGGAGGCGATCCGTGAGCGCGGACGCTTCCGGCTGCTCCTCGCCCGGACGCTGGTCGCCGAGGGCGACACCGGGGCGGCCCGCGCGATCTTCGACGCCGGATTCGAGGTCGCCGACCTGCGCGAAGGGGCCGGAATCCTCGGCGAGCTGTGGGCGTCCGTCAGCGACGAACCGCTGCCGGACGCCTACGACTTCCGGATGAGCCCGCCCCAGGAGTGATCGACGCACCCGGGCGGCCGGTCAGACGGTGACGTTGCGGTCCACGTACTCGAAGACCGAGCCGTCAGGGTGCAGCGCGATGAGGTTGCGGCCGGCCGGGGTCGGCACCGGTCCCGCGATGACCCGCGCGCCCGCCCGGGTCAGCGCCGCGCTCGCCTCGTCGACGTCCTTGACGGCGATGGTCGCACCCACCTTGCGCAGCACCTCCAGCTCCGACTCCGGTCCGCTCATCAACAGAAAACAGCCGATCGCGGCCACCGACACCCCACCGCGCTCGAAGCGCAGGGCCGACGTGCCCGTCAGCCCCTCGTAGAAGGCCACCGAGGCCTCCAGGTCGTCGACGCAGATACGCAGCGTGGTTCCGAGGATTTCCATGCGTACGAGGGTAGTTGGCCGCCGCCAGCGATGTGATCGGTTCCGGGCGGGCCGGAATCTCCCGTCACCTCACACCCGGCACAGCACCTCACCGTGGGGGACCATGAACCAGCCGTCGCCCTCCTCACCCCAGGAGCGCCAGGCCCCGGCGATGGCCGTGAGCTGCTCGGGGCTCGCGTGGCCGCCCCGTACGGCCAGCTCGGCATAGACCGAATCCGTCGTGCGGTCCGCCCACAGGCCGCTCCACCAGGCGCGGCTCTCCGGGGTGGCGAAACACCAGGCGGCCGCGGTCGGGGTGATGTCGGTGAACCCTGCCTGCCGCGCCCAGGACAGCAGCCTGCGGCCGGCGTCGGGCTCGCCGCCGTTGCCGCGGGCCACCCGGCCGTACACGTCCTGCCATGCGCCGAGACCGGGGGCCTCCGGATACCAGGTCATCGCCGCGTAGTCGCTGTCCCGGGCCGCGACCACGCCGCCGGGGCGGCAGACCCGCCGCATCTCGCGCAGCGCCTGGACCGGGTCGCCCACGTGCTGGAGCACCTGGTGGGCGTGGACCACGTCGAAGGAGTCGTCGGGGAAATCCAGGGCGTGCACGTCGGCCACCGCGAACTCGACGTTCTCCAGGCCCCGCTCGTCCGCCACCGCGGCGGCCTGGCCGAGAATGTCGCCGGTGGTGTCCACCGCGGTGACCCGGCCCGGCGCGACCAGCGCGGCCAGGTCGGCGGTGATGGTTCCCGGGCCGCAGCCGACGTCCAGCACGGCCAGACCGGGGCGGAGTTCGTCCAGGAGGTAGGCCGCCGAGTTGGCGGCGGTCCGCCAGCGGTGCGAGCGCAGGACCGACTCGTGGTGGCCGTGCGTGTACACGGCGCTCTCCTTCGGCATGGCGTTGCGTCCTCTCCCCAGCCTGTCGCCGATGGGCACGGCGACAGGAGTCACCGTACGCCGCGATGTCGAATGATGAGATGGGCGTCTTGCGATGCGGACGTGTCCGTCGTGGGGCGTGCTGCCCCGACGCGTCAGACCGGCATCGGGCAGTAGACCGTCAGCGCCTCCGGCAGCTTGTCGATCATCAGCTCCTTTCCGGAGTGCGCCACTTCACCGTCGTACGCGTACGGAGTCCCCGGAGCCAGACCGCCGATCCGCACCCGGCGCCGCCGCACCGCGGCATGGGCGGGGGAGCGGGTCAGCGGTCCCGCCACCGCCGCCGCCAGCAGGCGCAGCGCGGGGCCCCGCCCGCCGTGGACCACCCGGACGTCCAGCAGCCCGTCCGCCAGGTTGTGGCGGCGGCCCGGGGCGGGGCCCAGCCGCTGGAAGAGCCCGTTGCCGACGAAGACCAGCCACAACGGACGCCTGCGACCCTGGAATTCGGCTTCCAGCGGTCGCTGGCCGCGCAGCACGTGGAACGCCGCGAGCACGCCCGCCGGCCAGCCGCCGATCCGCGGCGACCAGTGTTCCCGGGTGCGCACCAGATCCGGGTAGACGCCCAGCGAGAAGGCGTTGAGGAAATAGCCGTCCGCCCCGTCCGCGCCCCTGGGTCCCGGCCGGAAGCGGCCGAGGTCCACCCGGATGGCGTCGCCCGCGGTGAGGGCGGCGGCGGTGTCGTGGACGGTCTCGATGCCCAGGTCGTAGGCGAAGTGGTTGAGCGTGCCGCCGGGGAAGACCGCCAGCGGCATCCCGTGCGTCGCCGCCACGGACGCCGCGAGGTTCACCGTGCCGTCGCCCCCGCAGACACCCAGGGCCCGGCCCTGGGCGGCCGCCTCGTCGAAGGCGGCCGGCAGATCGGCGGGCGCGACCTCCATGACGGTCGACATCGGCAGCGCCTCGCGCACCAGCGACGCGGTCGCGGTGGCCGTACCGGACTCCCGGTTCACCACCACGACGAGGTCCTTGCCGGCGGGCAGCGCCGGGGCCTCGCCGGGCGGCCGGCCGGGAGCGGGCAGCTGGCCCCGGGTCGGCACGACCCCGCGCAGGGCGAACGCGGCTCCTACGCCGAGCGCCGCACCCGCGAGCACATCGCTCGGATAGTGGACCCCGGTGTAGACGCGGGAGGCCGCCACGGCCGCCGCGACCGGAGCCACGACCGCGCCCCAGCCCTTGGACTCCAGGGCCACCCCGGTGGCGAACGCGGCGGCCGACGCCGCGTGGCCCGAGGGGAAGGAGGTGGTGACGGGCTGCCGCTTGAGCTGCCGGACCATCGGCACCGCGTCCAGTATCGGCCGGTCACGGCGCACCGCACCCTTGCCGACGGTATTGATGGCCGCCGAGGCCACGGCGAGGGACGCCACCCCGCGCAGCGCGGCCCGCCGCGAACGGGCACTGCTGCCGAGGGCCGCGATCCCGGCCGCCGCCCCGAACCAGAGCAGCCCGTGGTTGGCGCTCCGGCTCAGCCGCGGCAGCAGTGGATCGGCGCCGGGCCAGTGCCGGTCCGCGACGCTCCGGAAGACGGCCAGGTCCCGCCCGTGCAGCCAGCCGCGCATCCGGTCGACGGCGGGGGCAGTGGAGGAGGTGGATGAAGTTCGCGGTGTTGCCATGGGTCAGCGAATACCCGGCCGGGCCACGCTGAACCAGCAGGCGCGCTGAGAGCCTGGCCACGCGCCACCGCCGACCGGCGGAACGGCCCACGCGGCGACGGCTCCCGGCGCGGGCGCACGCTTGGGCGGGCGGGCCGCCCGGAACCTCCGTATAAAGAAGCCAGAGGCGTCATACGGAAGCGTCATCAGGAAGCCAGAGGCGTCGACCCGGAGCCGATGACCGGAACCGGACCCGGGGGCTCGGAGCCGATGCGAGGCCCGGGCCCGGAGCCGGGCGAGCGGGCCCGGCCCCGGGGTCGAACACGCGGAGCGACGAGCGGCGGAGGAGGGCCGGATGCACGGGACCGAGGACACCGGCCCGCACGGGGACCCCGACCGGGATCGCGCGGACGAGCACCGGGCCCACGCCGACGAGCACCGGGCCCGCTCGCACGAGGATCACGGCCCCGTCCGCTACGGGCCGCCCGCCCCGGACCCCGGCCTGCCGGTCCTCCCCGAGCTGGCCGCCGTCCTCGCCGCCGCCTCCGCCCGGACCCGCCCCGAACCTCCCGGCGGCGGGCCGGTCCTGCGCGAGGCCGCCCGCGGCTACTGGGACCGGCGGGGTCTGCACGGCGCGGCGGGCGGCATCGCCGCCGCCCCCGGAGCCCAGCCGCTCCTCCTGGCCCTCATCGGCGCACACGGCGGCGATGTCCTCATGCCGCGCCCCTGCCCCGCCGCCTGGATGCCGCAGGCCCGGCTGCTGGGCCGCCCGGCCTACCATGTGCCCACCCCGGCCGAATGCGGCGGCATCCCCGACCCGTACGCCCTGCTGGAGACCGTCCGCCGGGTCCGTGCGGAGGGCGGCCGGCCGAAACTGCTGCTCCTGTCGGTCGTGGACGACCCCACCGCCACCGTCGCCCCGCCCGAGCTGGTCCGGGAGGCCTGCGAGGCGGCCGTCGGGGAAGGGCTGCACATCATCAGCGACGAGACCTGGCGCGACACCGTCCACCGGCCCCGCGACACCGTCCTGCTCAGCCCCGCCGAGATGAGCCCGGACGACGTCACGGTGATCGACGACCTGTCCGGGGCGCTCGTGCCGGCCGCCTGGCCGGTCGCCGTGGCCCGCTTCCCGGACACCGCCCGCGCCGCCGTCCGGCACGCCCGCACCCTGGACATCCTCACGGCCCTCGGCGCCCTCGTCGCCGGTCCGGTCGCCCACGCGGCCGCCCACGCCCTGGGCGAGCCGGATTCCGTACGCGACCGGGTCCGCCGGGCCGCGGCGCTCCAGGCCGAGGTGGCCGCCGCCGCCCACCGCGCGGTCCTCGGCTCCGGCGCGCTGGCCCGTCCCCCGCAGGCGGGCCGCCACCTGTACGCCGACCTAGGCCCGCTGCGCTCCCGGCTCGCGGACGTGGGCGTCACGGACTCCATGGAGCTGGAGGAGTACCTCACCGACCGGCTCGGCGCCCCGGCCCCGGGCGGCCACCGCTTCGGGGACGAGCTGGGCGCCCTGCGCGTACGCCTGGGCACCGGACCGCTGCTGGGGGCCACGCCGCACCAGCAGACGGAGTCCCTCGCCGCCGCGAAGCCGCTGGAGCTCGCGCATGTGGCGCGGGCACTGGACGATTTCGCGGCGGTCTTCCGCGCGCTGCGCTGAGAACGGTCACGCCCGCCGAGGACGGACGTTCACGCTCGCCCGGCGTCCGGACCGCCGCCCCGTGACAGGCAGGACGGTCACCCCGTCGCGTCGCCCGTGCCGTGGCCGAACCGCGCCCGCAGCCTGCGCCACACCGCCGGAGCCCCACTGATCAGCAGCGTCAGGGCGACCGCCGCGACCACCCCCTGCCACGGCTCGGGAAACAGCGAACCGCCCAGGATCCCGATCAGCTGGTACGTCGCCGCCCAGGCCAGGCAGGCCGGAACGTCGCCCCGGGCGAACTGCCGCAGCGGCATCTTGCCCAGCAGACACGCCAGCATCACCGGTATCCGCCCGGCCGGCACCAGCCGGGACAGCACCAGCACCGTCCCGCCGTGCTCCGCCAGCTTCTGCTGTGCCTGGGCCAGCCGCTCCGGCGCGGCCCGGCGGGTGATCGCCCCCAGCCACTTCGAGCCGTGGTTCGACCGCACCCCGCGCTGCCCCAGCCAGTACAGACAGATGTCGCCGAGGAACGCGGCGGCCGACGCCGCCAGGAACACGAAGAGCAGGGCGAGCGGCGACGTCTGGTGGAACGCCACCACCGCCGCCGAACTCACCAGCGCCCCCGTCGGCACCACGGGCACCAACGACCCCAGCGCCACCAGGGCGAACAGCGTCGGGTAGCCGACCGCCTGCTGGGTCGACTCGGTGGGCAGTTCCCGCACCACCTGCTGGATCTCCTGGATCACCGGCCGGCCTCCGGTCTGACCCGTTCGCCGTGCGCCAGCAGATGCACCGTCACCTCGGGCGCGCGCTTCGCCGCGTGCCGTACGAATTCGTCGCCCGGCGCGTGGAACTCGTGCGGGCGCACCGCGTCCAGGCCGACCGGCCAGTACGTGCCGTAGTGCACCGGCACCGCCGACCGGGGCGCGAGCCGGGTCAGCGCCTCGGCGGCGCGGGCCGGGTCCAGATGGCTGTGCCCCAGGTAGGGCCCCCAGCCGCCGACCGGCAGCAGCGCCACGTCCACCGGCCCCACGGCGTCGGCCATCGCGTCGAAGAGCCCGGTGTCCCCGGCGAAGTACGTCCGGGCCTCGCCCTCGACCACATAGCCGAGCGCGGGCGACCGGTGCGGCCCGACCGGCAGCCGCCGCCCGTCGTGCAGCGCGGGAACCACCCGCACCCGCACCTCGCCGACCCGCACCGTGTCGCCCGCCCTGACCTCGGTGATGTGCAGCTGCCGCACCCGCCGCAGCATCCGCAGCCCCGGCACGGCCGCCACCGCGCCGCTCGGCACGATCAGCCGGCTTCCGGGAGCCAGCCGGGCCAGCGACGGCAGATGCAGATGGTCGGAGTGCAGATGGGAGACCAGCACCACCTCGGCGACCGCGGCCTGCGGCGGCGGCACCTCGCCCCGGCGGCGGCGCAGATGCGCGAAGCGCCGGACGAACAGGGGGTCGGTCAGCACCCGCACCCCCGAGTCCTCGATCGTGCAGGTGGCATGACCCCACCAGGTGACCTCCACCGGCACCGCGCCTCCTCGCTCGCTCCTCGGCGCACCGTGACCCGTGATCCCGCGTCCCGGTGCGTACGGCCCGCGCGGCCCGTGACCGGGCGCGCTGCCGGTACGAGCCTATGCGCCCCCCGTACCTTCGCGTCGGGCCTCGGGGTCTCCCGCCGAAGCCGCTGACCGGGACCGACGCTGTGAAAAGCTGAAGGGCGGGACCCGGACGGCCGGGCCCGGGGCGGCGAGGGCCTGAGGTGGAGCGGCGTGGGTGACGGGAAGTGGCGTAGGGCGGGCACGGCCCTGGTGCGGGTGACCGCGGTCTGGGCGGTGTCCACCCTCACCATGCTCGCGCTGGCCGGAGCCCTTCCCGACTTCCAGCTCCAGTCCGACGACGGCGACACCATCACCAGGACGGCGTTCACCGCGGCCTGGGGCGCGGGTGCCTTCGGCCTGCTCTCCGCACTGGTGTGGCCCGTCCTCGTGCGGTCCCTGCTCATCGTGCCCGCGCTCGTCCTCGGCGCGCTGGTCTTCTTCCTCAACGGCTCGCTGCTGCTGATAGCGCTGCGCCTGATCCCGGACGGGCGCGGCGACGCCGCGCCGGAGACCGCGGTCGTCGTCGCCGCCGTGATGTCGGCCGTCGCCTCCGCCACCTCCACCGCCCTCGCCGTCCGCGACGACGAGGCCTACCGTCGCCGGCTGTCCCGGCTCGCCGACCGGCGCCGCAGACGCGGCAGATCGCCGGCCCCGGCCGTACCCGGCCGCGACGGACCGCCCGGCACCGTCTTCCTCCAGCTCGACGGCGTCGGCCACGACGTCCTGGTGAACGCGGCGGCCGACGGGCTCATGCCGACCGTCGCCGGCTGGCTCGCCGACTCCTCCGGACACCGCCTCACCCCCTGGCGCACCGACTGGTCCAGCCAGACCGGCGCCAGCCAGCTCGCCATCCTGCACGGCAGCAACCACGATGTGCCCGCGTTCCGCTGGTACGAGAAGGAGACCCGCACCGTCATGGTCTCCAGCCGTCCCGCGAGCGCCCTCGAAATGCAGCGCCGGGCCATCGAGCGCACCCGCGACGGCGGACTGCTCACCGTCGACGGCGCGAGCCGCGGCAACCTCTTCAGCGGCGGCGCCGGACAACTGGCCCTGGTGCTCTCCATGGCCGCCCGGCGCGGCAAGGGCCGCCGCTCCCGCGCCGGATACTTCGCCTACTTCTCCGACCCGGCCAACGCCACCCGTACCGCCCTCTCCTTCGGCGCCGAGGTCCTCCGCGAGATCGGCCAGTCGACCCGGGCCCGCGTCCGGAAGGTCACCCCGCGGATCAAGCGGGGCGGGCTCTACCCCTTCATCCGCGCCTTCGCCACCGTGGTGGAGCGCGATGTGGTCGCCACCGCCGTCCTCGGCGACATGTTCGCCGGACGCACCGCCGTCTACGCCGACCTCGTCGCCTACGACGAGGTCGCCCACCACTCGGGACCCCACAGCCGTGACGCGGAGAGGGTCCTCGTACGCCTCGACCGCTCCCTCGCCCTGATCGCCAAGATCGCCGACCACACCCCGCGCGCCTATCGGATCGTGCTGCTGTCCGACCACGGCCAGAGCCCGGGGGAGACGTTCGCCGGGAAGTACGGGCTCACGCTCAAGGATCTCGTCCGGGCGGGCTGCGGGCTGCCCGTGCCCCGCCGGGCCCAGCGCACCCGCAGCGCCTCCGAGGCCCGCGACGCGGTGCGCATCGCGCTGCACCGGCCGGTCGGGGACCAGGAGGCCGAGCACCCGGCCAAGCTCTCCGACCCGATCGTGCTGGCCTCCGGCAACCTCGGTCTGATCTCCTTCCCCGACATCGAGGGCCGCGCTTCCCGCGAACAGATCGAGCGCCGCCACCCGGCGCTGCTCTCGACGCTCGCCAACCACCCGGGGATCGGCTTCCTCCTCGTCGGCGGGGAGCACGGTTCCGTGGTGCTCGGGCCCGGCGGCGCCGAGGTTCCTGTCGCCGAACTGACCGACGGCGAGGGCCCGCTCGCGGACTTCGACGTCGGGGCGGCCGCCGCCGTACGGCGCACCGACACCTTCCCGCACGTCGCCGACGTCATGGTCAACTCCATGTACGACCCGGCCACCGGGACCGTGCACGCCTTCGAGGAGCAGATCGGTTCGCACGGCGGACTCGGCGGCCGGCAGTCCCGGCCGTTCCTGCTCTGGCCGCGCGGACTGACGGACCCGCTCGACATCGTGGCCGCCGAGACCGCGGAGGGCGCTCCCGTGCCGCCGGGCGGCGGTCTGGTGGGCGCCGAGGCGGTCCACCGGGTGCTCACCCGCTGGCTCCAGGAGTCCTCCGGCCCCCAGGTGCCGGTGCGCGCCGAGGGGTTCGCCGGGGCCGGCCCGGCGGACGAGCCGTTCCCGGGTCAGGCGCCGGTGCCGGACGCGCCGGGAACGACGGCCTGAACGGCGGGTCGAGCATGCTCAGGGGCGCGCCCGCGTGAGGTCCCGCGTCGCCCTGGTGGGACACGGCCCGTCTGCTCAGGCCGACTGCCGCCGTACGAGCGCCGGGGGGAAGAGCACGGAGGGCGAGGGGCCGCCCGGCTCGCCGATCTGCTTCAGCAGCAGCCGTGCCATCTCCGCCGCCATCTCCTCCACCGGCTGCCGGACCGTGGTCAGGGGCGGGTCGCAGGCTGCCGCCGCGCTGCTGTCGTCGAAGCCGACCACCGCCACATCGGACGGTACGTCCCGACCGGCCCGGAGCAGCACCGGGAGCGCCCCCAGGGCCATCAGGTCCGAGGCGATGAACACGCCGTCCAGATCCGGGCGGTCCGCCAGCAGCCGACGCATGGCCGCGGCACCGCCCAGATGCGTGAAGTCCCCCTCGGCGCAGGCCACGTCCTCGATGCCGTGGGCGGCGCAGGCCTCCAGGAAACCGGTCAGCCGGACCTGCCCGGCGGGCATGTCCTGGGGGCCGGAGACCGTGCCGATGCGCCGCCGCCCCAGCGCGGCCAGGTGATCGGCCGCCAGCCGCGCCCCGGCGTGCTGGTCCACCTCCACATAGGCCAGCGGGGACGGCTTGTGCGGACGGCCCGCGAGGACGGCGGGCATCCGGGTCTCCTGGAGCAGCCCGGGCAGCGGGTCGTCGGCGTGTGTGGTGATCAGCACGACCCCGTCGACATGGCCGTGGCGCAGATAGGAGAGCAGTTGGGTCCGGGACGCCTCGTCGTCGGCCAGCATCACGACCATCTGGATCCCCGCCGGGCGCAGCACCTCCAGCAGCCCGCTGACGACCCGGCCGAAGTACGGGTCGGAGAACATCCGGCCGACGAACGGTTCGGACATCGGCCGCCGTTCCCGCTCGGAGACCACCAGGGCCACCGAGTCGGTCCGCCGGGTCACCAGCGAGCGGGCGGCCCGGTTGGGCACGTAGCCGGTGGTCGCCACCGCCTCCTCGACCACGGTGCGCAGGGCGGGGTCGACCGTGGTCGCTCCGTTGATCACCCGGGACACCGTCGCCCGTGACACACCGGCCACGGCCGCCACGTCCTCCAAGGTCGCGGGGCGTACGGGCTGCGGCACTTCGGCTGTCATGCAGCCCTTTATACCCGCAGGCCGGCCGCCCCGTTCAGCCGAGGGCCCGCACCGCGCCCGGCAGCCGTTCCAGCTCGGCGAGGGAGGCCTCGCGCGCCGTCACCAGGGCGGCGGCCAGCTCACGGGCGTCGGCCCGGCCGCCCGCGGTGATCTCGGAACGCGACACCTGTGCGGACTGGCGCAGATGGTCCCGGATCCGTACGAGGACGAGCCGGTCGAACGCGGGACCCTCGGCGGCACGGGCCCGCTCCAGGTCCCGTGCCGTGACCATGCCGGGCATGTCGTGCCCCGCGTGCACATCGGTCAGCGGCAGGCCCATGCGGGTCAGCAGGGTTCGCAGGCGGCCGAGTTCGGATTCCTGCCCGGTGCGCAGCCGAACCGCGAAGGCGCGCACCCGTGGTTCGGCCGCGCGCTCGGCGGCGAGCGTCAGGAGCTTCACCGCCTGCTGATTCATGGGGGTCATCAGCTGGACCCAGCCGACGTCCGTGGTGGTAGCGGTAGCGGCGGGGGTGGCGGATCCGGTGACGGACGAGGCCGGCGGGGCGCCCGGCGCGGACTCCCGTACCTCTGCGGTACGGGGCGCGGAATCCTCCGACGAGCAGCCGACCGCGCCGGTCGGACCGAGGGCGCCCAGCAGGACGAGGACGACGGCCCGGCGGCGGAGCGGCGGGAGGTTCACGGGGTTCATGGGGTGTCCTCGTACGGGGCAGGGAGGGCGTCCGCCCCGGAGCCGGGGCTCGGAGCGGACGCGGAGGAGCGTGGGGGGTGACGTGGGGTGCGCGACAGTGACGATCTGTCAGGGCTTCCCGTCGAAATCGCACTTGACGATCGCGTTGATGCAGTCGCGGACGCGCTGCGCCATCTCCTCCTCCGGCCATACGTTGAAGAAGTCGCCGTGCATGGTGTAGCCGGGCCCGGACGCCAGCCGGAAGCGGGCCGGGTCGCCGTTCACCGGATAGCGCAGTACCTGCCGGAGCTTGGGCACCGGCACCGGGTGGGTGGACGGGCAGCCCCCGGCCACCGGGTAGGCCATGTGGCTCTTGTGGTCGGGCGAGTCGAGATCCGTACCGTTCCAGCACTGCGGGAAGTCCAGGTAGGACTCCATCATCGTGCCGGGCGGACAGTCCACGAAGTTCTGCGAGGGGTTCACCTCACCGGCGTGCAGACACGACCAACGGGCGATCGTGTTGTCCTGCGGGCCGGTCGCCTTCGCGTTGCCCGCCACGATGCGCAGGCCCCGGGGGAAGGGCTTGATCTGACGGATGACGTCGTCGCTCACGCCTTCGCCCAAGTAGTAGAAGGTGGTCCCGGTGGGTTCCACCTCCTTGTCGCCGTCATAGAGGGTGGGCACCCAGTACGACGACAGGTCGGTGTCGGGGGAGCACGACGTACGGCCCTTCTCCAGAGAGGCCAGGTCGGAGCCGGCGTGCGTGGTGTCGTTGCCGAAGAAGCTGTGCATGTGGGAGGCGCCCGGCAGCCCGGGGAAGACGATCGGATCGTCGGGGGCCCGGTGGGTGTACGGGCATTCCGCGAGGAACTCGGCCACCCGCACCACATCGGCGGCGGCCTTCGGCGCGGCCTCGGCGGCGGCGCGCTCGGCCGCCGCGTTGCCCACATTGGCCTGGAGGAAGGAGAGGGCGAGGGCGGCCGCGGCGAGCCCGGCGATTCTGTACCGCCAGGGCGGCAGGGATCGTTGGCGGCGGTGGTCGGGTTTGCGTCGATGACGGAAGAGCACGGCACTCCTGTTCGGGACGTGGGGGGATTGGGGGGATTCCTTGATCACGATAGAGAGCGCTCTCTCATGGGAACGTAGAATCGCCTCCTGTTCATGTCAAGGGATCGCGCAGGCCCGGTAAATCGGCTGTATGGGTGGCGAGTTAAATCCGGCCGCGAGGGAGAGCGCTCTCCCTCGGAGGGGTCGCGAAGGGGATCGGGGACGTTGTCAGTGGTGGGCGGAAGAATGGTGACCATGACGAACTCAGCTGCTGTGCTCGCCGATGCCGCCGCCTATGCCGCCGCGGTGGAAGAGGCTTCCATCGCCGCCGCCGCGTATTACGCCTCGGGCGAGAGCGCGCTGGACGACGACGCCTACGACCGGCTGGCGCGCGGGATAGCCGCGTACGAGGCGGATCACCCGGAGGAGGTGCTCGCCGACTCGCCCACCGGCAAGGTCGCGGGCGGGGCCGCCGTCGGCGACGTGCCGCACACGGTGCCCATGCTCTCGCTGGACAACGTGTTCTCGGCCGAGCAGTTCGCGACCTGGACCGCCTCGCTGGAGCGGCGCATCGGCAGACCGGTGACCGCGTGGAGCGTCGAGCCGAAGCTCGACGGCCTGGCGGTCGCCGCGCGCTACCGGGACGGTCGGTTCGAGCGCCTCATCACCCGGGGCGACGGCACGGCGGGCGAGGACGTCTCGCACGCGGCGGGCGCCGTCGTCGGGCTGCCGGAGCAGCTGGCCGAACCGGTCACCATCGAGGTGCGCGGCGAGATCCTCATGACGAACGACCAGTTCGACCAGGCCAACGCGATCCGTACGGAACACGGCGGCGCCCCCTTCGCCAACCCGCGCAACGGCGCGGCGGGCACGCTGCGCGCCAAGGACCGCGCCTACCGGGTGGAGACGACCTTCTTCGCCTACGGCGCGCTGCCGCTGCCCGATTCCGGGGAGCTCGGCGAGACCCTCGCCGAACTGCCCCACGGCGAGGTCCTGGCGTACGTCGCCGGCCTCGGCGTGCACACGGCCGCGGGCACCGACGTGGCCCCGGTCCTGGCCACCGCGGTCGAGGCGGTCCAGGCGCGGGTGGACGCGATAGGTTCCCTGCGCGCCGCGCTGCCGTTCGGCATCGACGGGATCGTGATCAAGGCCGACCTGGCGGCCGACCAGCGCGAGGCGGGCTCCGGCACCCGCGCGCCCCGCTGGGCCATCGCCTACAAACTGCCCGCCGTGGAGAAGATCACCCGCCTGCTGGCCGTCGAGTGGAACGTCGGGCGCACGGGCATCATCGCGCCGCGCGCGGTCCTGGAGCCCGTGGAGATCGACGGCTCCACCGTCGGCTACGCCACCTTGCACAACCCGGCCGACATCACCCGACGCGACCTGCGGCTGGGCGACCAGGTCATGGTCTACAAGGCCGGCGACATCATCCCGCGCATCGAGGCTCCCGTCGTGCACCTGCGCACCGGTGACGAGACGCCCATCGACTTCCCCGAGAACTGCCCGCAGTGCGGCTCCGACATCGACGCGAGCGAGCAGCGCTGGCGCTGCACCCGGGGCCGTGACTGCCGTCTGGTCGCCTCCGTCTCGTACGCGGCGGGCCGCGATCAGCTCGACATCGAGGGCCTCGGCTCCACGCGGGTCGTCCAGCTCGTCGACGCGGGGCTCGTCACGGATTTCGCTGATCTGTTCACCCTGGAGCGCGAGCAGCTGCTCGCCCTCGACCGCATGGGCGAGACCTCCACGGACAATCTCCTGGCGGCCATCGCGGCCGCCCGCACCCGGCCGCTCTCCCGGGTCTTCTGCGCCTTGGGCGTACGGGGCACGGGGCGCTCCATGTCACGCCGTGTCGCGCGGTATTTCGCCACGATGGACCGGATCGTCGCCGCCGACGTCGAGACGCTCCAACGGGTCGACGGCATCGGCAAGGAGAAGGCCGCCGCGGTGGTCGCCGAGCTGGTGGAGCTGGCCCCGCTGATCGACAAGCTCGTCGCAGCCGGGGTGAACATGACGGAGCCGGGCGCCACCCCGCCCCCGGAGCCCGGCACGGACACGGAGGCCGATGGGGAGGCCGGTGCTGACACCGGAACCGGCTCCGTGCTGCCCCTGGCGGGGATGACGGTGGTGGTCACGGGCGCGATGTCCGGAGCGTTGGAGAAGCTGTCGCGCAACCAGATGAACGAGCTGATCGAACGGGCGGGCGGCAGGTCGTCCTCCAGCGTCTCCAAGCGCACGAGTCTGCTGGTCGCCGGGGACAAGGCCGGCTCCAAGCGCGCCAAGGCGGAGGACCTGGGGGTCCGGATCGCGGTGCCGGAGGAGTTCGCGGAGCTGGTCGGCGCGTTCCTGACGGCGGGGGAGGACGGCTGAGCCGGTGACTGCCGCGCACGCGGCGACGGCGCACCTGTGAATCAGCGAGGAAGTGGCGTTCCATCACCCCGTATTGCATAGTGAGGGCTCGGTCGCGCCTCGCTATCAGTGGGCGGGACGGGTGCGTGGGCGGCGGCGATCGCCGGCCGGGGGTGAGGGACGATGCGTTCTGTGCACGACGGACAGCGACCGGGTCGCCCCGTCCCCCCGTCGCCCGGACCCGCGCCGATCGCTGCTCCTTCGACCACTTCGGTACCGGCTGTTCGTGTTCCGACCGCTTCCGCGCCCGGCGAGTGGCGAGGGCCGCTTCGTCCGGGGGCGGGCCCATGGGGGAAGGGCCCCGGACCGCTTCGTGACGGGAGCGGTGCCGGGGCGTCCGGGGCGGGGCGTTCCCACGGGGGCCTCCGGGCATCCCACCGGCACCAGGGCGCACCGGGCACCCTGGGTGCGCCGGGCGGCACGCCGGCCGCCCGAGGGCTGGCGCTGGATCTCGGCAGCTCCCGTACCCGGGCCTGGGTGCCCGGCCGGGGGCTGGTTCTCGACCCGCTCCCCGGCTCCGGCCCCCACGGCGGCGCCGAGCGGCCGGTCCGGCGCGGCCGCATCGTCGACCCCGAGTCCTGCGGCCGGCAGCTCGGCCGGATCGCCGACGCGGCCCTGGGCCCGGACCGCGGCGACAGCGTGATCGTCCTCAGCCACCCGGTGCTCGCCGGGGCCGAACACCGCACCGCCGCGCGGGCTTTGCTGGCCGGGCTCGGGGCGACGCGCGTCCTGGTCCTCGGCAGCGCTCGGGCGGCCGCCGCGTACACCGGACCCAGGGAGACGGGCCCCCTTCTCGTCGTCGACATGGGGGCCGAGCTGACCGAGGTCACGCTCCTCGTGGGCGGCCTGGTCGCCGACGCCCGGCAGGCCGAGAGCGGACTCGACGACCTCGACGGCCTCGATCCGGCGGCGCTGCCCGCCGTCCTTGTCCGCACGGTGCTCGACATGATCACCTCCATGTGGCGGCACGACCGGCACGGCGCGATCCGCGGAGCCCTGCGCAAGAGCCCCGTGCTCGCGGGCGGCGGCGCGCTGCGGGCCGACGTCACCGATCGCATCGCCCGCTGCCTCGGCACCCGCGTGCGCCTCGCCGACGACCCGTCGACCACGGTCGTCCGGGGCGCCGGACAGGTCCTCAGCTCCGTGCTCCGCCACCGGACGGCGCCGCCCGAGCATTCCGGCCGGCCGAGGTGACGCCGTACCCGGGGCGGCCCCGGGCGAACGCATCCCGGGTGCGCTCGGTGCTGGCCACGCTCCTTCTGACCGTCCTCACCCTGGTCTGCGGTGCTGCCACGGCGACCGGCGCGGCACCCGCCCTGACGCCCCGGAGCCTCGCGCCCGCCGTCACCGTGGCCTCGGCGTCGGCCGCACCGATGACCCACCGCCACGGCACCGTCGCCAGGCCTGACATCCGGCATCGGACCGGGCACGTCGCCGGGTCCGACCGAGGGGGTCCGGGCCATGGGAACGGCGTCGTGGCCGGGCCGGGCACGGGCATGGTGGCGCAGGCCGGGCTCGAGCAGCCCAGGGCGGCGGCCGATCCGGCGCAGGCTCCGCGCGCGGGCACCGGCCGGCCGTACCTGCTCCTGCACGCACCGCCGCCACCGCACGACGCGCTGCCCCCGGCTCCGCCGGGGCCGGCCGAGCCGCACGGCGGCGTACGGCACATCGCCGCGGAATCCTTCGACGCACCCGGCAGCCGCAGGGGCGCGCTGCCCGGCGTACGGGGGCCTCCGGGCAGGACGGCCACCGGTCCCACGACCGGTCATCCGTCCTGTTCTGCCGATCCGGCGTCGCGTCCTCACTGAGGTGAGGGCGCTCGACGCCCCACCGGAGGATTTCCATGACTCGCGCCACCACGGTGCGAGCGGTTCTGGCTGTCGCCGTCCTGCTCGTCTCCGTCTTCATCACCCTGACCATGTCGCCCAGACTCGGCCTCGACCTCCAGGGCGGCACCCGTATCGTGCTCCAGGCCCGGGACACCGCCACCGTCGAGGCGGACCGGGAGACCACCGACCGCACCCTGGAGGTGCTGCGGCAGCGCATCGACTCGCTCGGCGTCTCCGAACCGACCCTGACCCGTTCCGGCGAGGACCGGATCATCGTCGAACTGCCCGACGTCCAGGACCCGCGCCAGGCCGCCGAGGTGATCGGCCGGACGGCGCAGCTCACCTTCCACGCGGTCGAGGGCCCGGGGGACGGGCAACCGGAGGAGGAGACCCCGCCCCGCGACTCCACCGGCGACGCCTCCGGTGACGCCACCTCCGACCCCGCCCCCGACCGGTTGACCCTCCCCGACGAGCAGGACCGTCTCCTCGCCCTCGGCGAACCCCGGCTCTCCGGCGCGGGAGTCGAGGAGGCGACCGCCGCGTTCGACGCGCAGGGCGGAGCGGGCTGGAGCGTGTCGCTGGAGTTCCGCAAGGACGCCGGGCAGGACTGGAAGAAGCTGACCGGCGAGGCCGCGTGTCATCCCGCCGGGGACGACCGGCGGAGGGTCGCCATCGTCCTCGACGAGAAGGTCATCTCCTCGCCCCAGGTCGACCCGTCGGTCGGCTGCCGGGCCGGGCTGCCGTCGGGCGCCACCCAGATCACCGGGTCGTTCAGCGCGGACGAGGCGCGCGACCTGGCGCTGCTCATCAAGGGCGGAGCCCTGCCCGTGCCCGTCGAGATCGTCGAGCAGCGGACGGTCGGCCCGACGCTCGGCGCGGCGGCCATCGACGCGAGCGCGCGGGCGGCCCTCATCGGAGCGGCCGCCACCGCGCTCTTCATCACCGTCGTCTATCGCCTTTTCGGGGCGCTGGCCGCCGTGGCGCTGGGTGCGTACGGAGTGATCTCGTACGCCGCCCTCGTCGCCCTCGGCGTCACGCTGACTCTTCCCGGGCTCGCCGGATTCGTCCTCGCGATCGGGATGGCTGTCGACGCGAACGTCCTGGTCTTCGAACGGGCCAGGGAGGAGTGCGCGGAGCGGCCGAAACGCTCCCTGCGCTCCGCGCTGAGCACCGGGTTCCAGAAGGCGTGGAGCGCGGTCGCCGACTCCAACGCGACGACGCTGATCGCGGCCGGACTGCTCTTCTTCCTGGGCTCGGGCCCGGTCAAGGGCTTCGGCGTCACCCTCGCCATCGGGGTCGTCGCCTCGATGTTCTCCGCGCTGGTCATCGCCCGCGCGCTCACCGAGATCGCCGCGAACTCCCGCTTCGTCAGCGACTACCGGAGCGTCAACGGCATCGCACGCCCCGGCGCGGTGCGGGCCTGGCTGGTCCGCAAGGACCCGCAGCTCTTCCGGAAACCGGTCCGCTGGCTCGTCGTCTCCGCGGCCCTGGTCGCCGTCGCGGTGGCCGGGATCGTGGTGCGCGGCGTCGATCTGGGCGTGGAGTTCACCGGGGGCCGGCTGGTCGAGTACTCCACCAGCCGCCCGGTCGACGTCGAGACGGCCAGGGACACGCTTGCCGCCGCCGGGTTCGGCGACGCCGAGGTCACGACGGCGGGCGACGGCGACCTGTCCGTACGGACCGGGAAGCTCGACAACGACGGCGAACACGCCCTGCGCGCCGCCCTCGCCGAGGAGGGCGGCGAGACGACGAAGGTACGGGACGAACTGATCGGCCCGAGCCTCGGCGACGAACTGCGCCGCAACGCGCTGATCGCCCTGGGCGTCGCGGTGGCCGTACAACTGGCCTATCTGGCCCTCCGGTTCCGCTGGACGTTCGCGGTGGCGTCCGTCGGTGCCATGGTGCACGACGTGATCCTGGTGGTGGGGGCCTTCGCCTGGCTGGGGCGACCGGTGGACGGCATCTTCCTGGCCGCCCTGCTCACGGTCATCGGCTACTCGGTCAACGACTCGGTGGTGGTCTTCGACCGGGTACGGGAACTGTGGGGGGCGAACCGGCGGACACCGCTGGAGACAGTCGCCCGCCGGGCCGTCCTGCAGACCGTTCCGCGCACGGTGAACACCGGGATGGGCGCCCTGTTCATCCTGGCCGCCCTCGCGGTAGTCGGCGGCGATTCGCTCGCCGACTTCGCGCTCGCCCTGCTCATCGGCATCGTCGTCGGCACCTGGTCCTCGGTGTTCACCGCCGTACCCGGAGCCCTCGCCCTGGAACGGACCACGAAGGCCCCGCCGCCCGCACCGGGGAAGGGCAAGGGCGCGTCGCGGGGGAAGGCCCGTGCGGCACGGCGCGACCCGCTCGACAACGGGGCGCGCGTCTGAGGGGATCCCGTGCCCCCGGGCATCCCGCCGCCCCGGCATTCCCGCCGGGGCGACGGGCGCGGGCGCCGGATTCAGGCGTCAGGGGATACGTGGGCGTGCAGATAGGCGGCGGTCTCCCGGTCCGCGGGGAGGAACGTCTCGATGGCCAGCTCGGCCACCGTCACGTCCATCGGCGTGTTGAACGTCGCGATCGACGACACGAACGACAGCACCCGGCCGTCGTGTTCGAGCAGCATCGGCAGCGCGAACGCGGCGTCGGCCCGCCCCCGGCCCGTAGCCCCCGCCGCCCGGCCACTGCCGCCGTGCCCGCCGGCGCGGTCCGTGCCGTCCTCCCGTACGGGGGCCGGATACGCGGCCACCTCGTCGTACAGCTGGCGCAGCGCGGGTGAGCGTACGAGGGCGATCTGACGGTCCATCTGCGCCAGCAGGTCCGCCCGCCACTCCCGGAGGTTCACGATGCGCGGGGCGAGCCCCTCCGGGTGGAGGGTCAGCCGCATGGCGTTCACCGGCGGGGTCAGCAGCTTCTCCGGCACCCCTTCCAGCATCAGTGCGATGCCCCGGTTGGCCGCCACCACCCCGTAGGTGCCGTCCACCACGAGCGCCGGATACGGCTCATACGCCGCGAGCAGCCGGTCGAGGCTCTCGCGCAGGGAGGTCATCGCGGGGTCGTCGAGCGGGGTCTGCGGGTAGCGGGGCGCGTAACCGGCTATCACGAGGAGGGCGTTGCGTTCACGGACCGGGACGTCCAGCTGTTCGGCCAGCCGCAGGACCATCTCCTCGCTGGGCCGGGAGCGGCCCGTCTCGATGAACGAGATGTGGCGGGCCGAGGAGTCCGCGCGCAGGGCCAGCTCCAACTGGCTGAAGCGCCGCTGTTCCCGCCAGTCCCGCAGCAGCGGCCCCACTCCCGTGTCGGGCAAGACAGTCGTCATGCCAAGACCGTAACGTCACGAGCGGGCCGGACGGCGGCCGCGCCGGAACGGGCCGCCCCCGCCCGCTGTGACGCACACGCCGATCCACGTTCCACCGAGACCCACGGGAGCCGTGCCATGAGCGCCGAACCGCTGTCGCCGAACGAGATCGACCGCCGGCTGGAGAGCCTGCCCGGCTGGGCGCTGGAAGGCGACCGGATCACCCGGACCTTCCGGTTGCCCTCGCACTTCGCCGCCGCCGCGCTGACGGTCCACATCGCGCGGATCCAGGACGAGCTGAACCACCACTCCGACCTGACGCTCGGCTACAACACCGTGGCCCTCACCGTCCACACGCACGACGCGGGCGGCGCGATCACCGAGAAGGACCTCGCGCTCGCCGCCCGGGTGGCGGCCGCCGCGCCGGCCCACGGGGCCGAATAGCTCCGGCGGAGCCGAACGGCCCACCGCCCTTCCGGCTCAGGCCACCGTGCCGAATCGCGGGTGCGCGCCGAGCCACTGCGCGTAGCTCGGGCTGCGCGACACCGCCTCCGCGTACGCCGCGCGGGTCGCGCCCGCCACCAACCCCGCCGCGGCGTCGGCGGCCGGGGAGTGCGGATGCCAGCCCACCAGGTGACGCCAGCTGAGCGGCGCACCGGCCAGCGGTCTGGTCACCAGGCCGGGCGTCGGAGGGAACGTCGCCCGGCACAGCCCGATCGCCCGCCCCACCTGCACCAGATGGACGACGGACGAGGTGTCCGTCTCGTACACCGACACCGGGGTGAAGCCCGACCGCGCGCAGGCGGCGGTGAAGCAGTCGGCGAAGCAGCCGTCGCCCGGCACGTCCGCCCAGCACTCGTCCGCGAGCGCGGCCAGGTCCAGTTCCGCTTCGCCGGCCAGGGCGTGGTCCTCCGGCAGCATTACGAAGACCGGGTCCACCCCGACGACCTCCCAGACCAGCCGGTCCGCCAGCGGCGGCGGGCTCTCGCCGCACGTCCCGATCAGCGCGAAGTCCAGCCGCCCGTCGATCACCAGCGAGGCGATCTCGTCCACCGACCACGAGGTGTACGTCGACACCGTCGCCGCCGGGTGCGCGGCGGCCATCCGGTCCACCAGACCGCCGAGCAGCGGACCGTGGGTGCCGCCGAGCCGGAAACGGTCCAGCGCCCCCCTGGCATTGGCGAACCGCACGGCCTCCGCCTGGAGTTCACTGACCGCGGGCAGCACCACCCGGGCCCGCTCCAGCACCAGTTCGCCGAGCGGGGTGGCACGGGCTCCGGTGTGGTCACGGTCGAAGAGAGCGCCGCCCAGGGCCTTCTCGATCCGCCGCAGCTGAGCGCTGAGAGCGGGCTGGGCAAGCCCCAAAGTGGCGGCGGCCTTGGTGAGGCTGCCCGTGTCGGCTATGGCACGGACCGTTCGCAGATGGCGCAACTCCAGCTCCATAAGGGCAAGTTATGGGCCCGAACGCACCCCGGCAATATGCATGCTCCCCCTAACCGTTCGGTCGGTGTACACGGGCCGTACTCCGCCGGGCCGGCCGGCGGGGTACGGCGTTCCGGTTCAGCCGTGCCAGGCACCGTCCGCGGCGGCCTCGCGGGCGAAGTCGGCGAGGTCCTTCGGCTCCCGCCCCAGCACCCGCTTCACCTCGTCCGTCGTCGCCGCGTTGTGGCCGTCCAGCAGCGTGGCGAACAGCTCGGCCAGGAATTCGGCCTCTGCCTCGGACACCCCGAACTCCTCCAGCAGCGAGGCGTACGCGGGCCCGGTCACCGGGACGTACCGCACCGGCCGGCCCGCCGCCCGGCCCACCACCTCGGCCGCCTCCTCGAAGGTCAGGGACCGCGGTCCCGTCAGCTCGTACACCGCCCCCGCGTGCCCGTCCTCGGTCAGCGCGGCCACCACCACGTCGGCCAGGTCGTCGAGGTCCAGGAACGGTTCGGCCGTCGGGCCCGCGGGGAACACCAGCTCGCCGCCCAGCACGCCGCCCAGCAGCGCGCCCTCGCTGAAGTTCTGCGCGAAGAACGCCGACCGGACGACCGTGACCTCCACCGCCACGGCGGCCGCGCGCAGCGCCTCCTCCGCGACGGCCGCCTGCGGTTCGCCGCGCCCCGACAGCAGCACCACCCTGCGCACCCCGCACGCGGCCGCGGTCCGCCCGAAGGCGGCCATAGCCTCCGCCGCCCCGGGCGCCGCCAGGTCCGGGTAGTACGCCACATAGGCGGCCTGCGCGCCGTACAGGGCCGCCGCCCAGCCCGTGTCGTCCTGCCAGTCGAACGGCACGTCGCCCGTGCGCGAACCCGAGCGGACCGGAACTCCGAGGGCGGCCAGCCGCTCGGTCACCCGACGGCCGGTCTTGCCCGTTCCGCTCGTCACCAGGACCGTTCCCGTCATGCGTCCCTCGCCCCGCCCCTCGCGTTCGGTGGTGCCGGTGCCGGTGCCGGTGCCGGTGCCGGTGCCGGTGCCGGTGCTGTTGCTGTTGCTGTTGCTGTTGCCGTCGTCTCGTCGTGTGTACGTGTTCTCCGTCATGGCTCCAGGCTCCCGGGCCCGCGCCCGCCCGGACATGCTCCAAAGGCTCAAGCACCTACGCGTGAGTCCACGGCCACGCCTCCGGGCGGCCACGCGTCTACGCTGGCGGCCATGGACGCTCTCGCCGGACTCCTGGACGGGCCACGGGCCCGGGGCGCGTTTCTGCTCCGCATGGTGATGGAGCCGCCCTGGGCGGTACGGGTCGAGGACCGGGCGCCGATCTGCCTCATGTCGGTCCGGCGCGGTACGGCCTGCATCGTCCCGTCCGACGGAGGCGAACCGGTCCCGCTCGGCCCCGGGGACATCGCGGTGGTCCGCGGCCCCGATTCGTACACCGTCGCGGACGCGCCCGGGACGACACCCCACGCGCTCGTCGGCCCCGGGGGCGTCTGCACGACGCTGCACGGCCGCCCGCTCTCGCAGGACATGGTGCTGAACGTACGGACCTGGGGAAACGCGGCCGACGGCGCCGCGGCCGTCCTCGTCGGCACCTACCTGCTGGACGGCGAGATCAGCCGTCGGCTGCTGGACGCGGTGCCCCCGCTCCTCACGGTCCCCGCCGACGCGCGGACCCGGCCGCTGCTGGACCTGCTCGACGCGGAGATCGCCCAGGACGAGCCGGGCCAGCGCGTCGTCCTGGACCGACTGCTGGACCTGCTGCTCATCGCCGTGCTCCGCGCCTGGTTCGCCCGGCCCGGGGCCGGTGCTCCCGCCTGGTACCGCGCGATGGGCGACCCGGTCGTGGGCGCGGCGCTCCGGCTGCTCCAGAACGACCCGGCGCACCCCTGGACCGTCGCCTCGCTCGCCGCCCGCGCCGGGGTGTCCCGGGCCGGCCTGGCCCGCCGGTTCACCGAGCTGGTCGGGGAGCCGCCGATGGCGTATCTCACCGGCTGGCGGCTCGCCGTCGCGGCCGACCTGCTGCGCGAGAGCGACGCCACGGTGGAGGCCGTGGCCCGGAAAGTCGGCTACAGCGCCCCCTTCGCCTTCAGCGCCGCGTTCAAGCGGGTCAGGGGAGTCAGCCCGCAGGAGTACCGAGGCAGTACGCCGGGTAGCCACCTCGATTTGCCGGATCAGCAACGAACCTTGCCGCCGGAATCCCTTCCGGGGAGGCTGGCCCCATGAGCAGCCACGCCGGTCACGGCCACCACGACGCGCACGCCGCCACCACCCCCGTACAGGCACACGCCCACGGGCATGCCCATTCCTCCGCGCATGGATCGGGGGGCGATCCGGCGACGGACATCGACTGGGACGTTCTCGGTCCCCTGCTGGAGCAGGAGGCGGAACTCAACGGCGCGCAGTACGAGGAGGCGGCGCGTTGGATCGCCGCCCTGCCCACCGCGCCGAAGGTCCGCCGGGTCCTGGACATCGGCAGCGGCCCCGGCGTCGTCTCGTGCCTGTTGGCCGAGGTCTTCCCGGAGGCCGAGGTGGTGGCTGTGGACGCCACGCCCGCTCTCCTGGAACGCGCGAAGAACCGTGCGCGACGCCTCGGCGTGATCGACCGCTTCCAGGCCCTGGAGGCCGAACTGCCCGCTGACCTCGACCGGTTGGGCGAGGCCGATCTGATCTGGGCGGGCAACTCCCTGCACCACCTGGGCGATCAGCGCGCCGCGCTGGCAGGCTTCGCCGGGCTTCTGCGGGCCGGCGGAACGGTCGCGCTCGTCGAGGGCGGCCTGCCCACCCGGCGGCTGCCCCGCGACATCGGCATCGGAGAACCCGGTCTGGAGGCCCGCATGGGCGCGGCCGCCGCCACGCGCTTCGAGCACATGCGGTCCGAACTCCCCGGTGCGAAGCGGGAGACCGAGGACTGGAACGCGCTCTTCACCGCGGTGGGCCTCGCCCCGCAGGGCACCCGCAGCTTCCTCCTCGACCTGCCCGCCCCGCTCTCCCGACCGGTCCGCGACCACGTCATCGCGAGCATCACCCGCGAGCGCGCGGTGCTCGGCGAGCTGCTGACGGCCGAGGACAGCGCCGTACTGGACCGGCTGCTGGACTCCGAGGACCCCGAAGGCCTCCACCACCGCCCCGACGTCCACCTGCTCACAGCCCGCACGGTCCACCTGGGACGACGCGAGCAGTAGCCGACGCCGTGGATCACCGCTCCCGGCTACCCCGCCGGCTCCAACTGCCACCACTGGAAGGGGGAGTCGGTGTCCTCCCACTGCTGAACCGTGCCCCCCGCCTCGGTGGAGCGGTCCGCGACCTCCATGACCAGCCCGCTGATGAAACTCACCAGCGTCACCGTTCCGGGGGCCTCCGGATGCTGCTCGATCAGCCACTCCTGGGCGCCGAAGTTGTTGGCCTTCCACTGCTGGATCCGGGTGCCGTTCACCGTGTCGGCATTGGCCACGTCCAGCCGCTTCCCGCTGTGCTCGTTGACCAGATGGAAGAGGGCCGCGCCCTCGTGCACCGGCGACAGCCGCCACACCTGCGCCGCCGTCCGGTCGTCCTTCCCCTGCTGGACCCGGGCCCCGCTGCCCTTGGCCGCGCCGTACACCTCCAGCACCAGCCCGCTGCCGACGTTGCGCAGGCGGTACGGGCCCGCCTCGACGACAGGCGCGAGTTCGCCGCTCATGTTCCTGGTCTCCCCGGTTGACGTGTGCACTGCCGCCGAGCCGTCACGAGGCCGACGACGGCGCCCCTGCCGTGATCACGGCAGGGGCGCCGGACTGCCGGACGCGCTCAGGCGCCGACGTTGAACTCCGCCGGGTCGGATCCGAGCCGCTTGCCCTCGTCCAGGGCCGCGAAGGCGGCGAGGTCGTCGGCGTCCAGCTCGAAGCCGAACACGTCGAGGTTCTCCTTGATCCGCGACGGGGTCACGGACTTCGGGATCACGATGTTGCCGGTCTGCAGGTGCCAGCGCAGCACCGCCTGGGCCGGGGTGCGGCCGTGCTTCTGGGCGATGGCGACGACTGTCGGCACCTCCAGCAGGCCCTTGCCCTGGCCCAGCGGCGACCACGCCTCGGTGGCGATGCCGTGATCGGCGTGGAAGGCGCGGGACTCGGCCTGCTGGAGCTGCGGGTGCAGCTCGATCTGGTTGACGGCCGGGACCACGGAGGTCTCCGCGAGCAGCCGCTTCAGGTGCTCGGGGTGGAAGTTCGACACGCCGATGGCCTTCGCGCGGCCGTCGGCGAGGATCTTCTCGAACGCCTTGTACGTGTCGGTGTACGCGTCCTTCGCCGGGACAGGCCAGTGGATCAGGTACAGGTCGACGTAGTCGAGGCCGAGCTTGTCCAGCGAGGCGTCGAAGGCGCGCAGCGTGCTGTCGTGGCCCTGCTCGCTGTTCCACAGCTTCGTGGTGACGAACAGCTCCTCGCGGGCGACGCCCGACGCGGCGATGGCCTTGCCGGTGCCCGTCTCGTTCTCGTAGATCGCGGCGGTGTCGATGCTCCGGTACCCGGTCTCGATGGCCGTGGCGACCGTCTTCTCCGCCTCGTCGTCCGGCACCTGCCAGACACCGAAACCGAGCTGCGGCATGTCGAGGCCGTTGTTGAGGGTGATGGAGGGGACCTGGCTCACGAGCGGTCGATCCTAACGTCGTCGGTTGATGACTCCCCACGACAACGACCGGGTGGGTCCAGGCATTCCCGCTGCCCAGGGTCAGTGGTACAGGGCGTCGACCTCGACCGCGTACGTCGTCTCGATCGCCTTCCGCTTCAGTTTCAGCGACGGTGTCAGCAGCCCCAGTTCCTCGGTGAACGGATGGGCCAGGATCCGGAACGTACGGATGGACTCGGCCTGGGACACCGCCGTGTTGGCGGCCACCACCGCCCGGCGGACCTCCATCTCCAGGTCCGGGTCCCGCACCAGGTCGGCCGGGCCGAGCGGAGTGCGGCCCTGCATCGACAGCCAGTGGTCCACGGACTCCTGGTCGACGGTGACGAGCGCCGCGATATAGGGGCGGTCGTTGCCGACGACGATGCACTGCGCCACCAGCGGGTGCGCCCGTACGCGTTCCTCCAGACCGGCCGGGGAGACGCTCTTGCCGCCGGACGTCACCAGGATCTCCTTCTTCCGCCCGGTGATCGTCAGATAGCCGTCCTCGTCCAGCGCACCGAGGTCCCCGGTCGCCAGCCAGCCGTCCCGCAGCACCGCCCGGGTGGCCTCGGGGTTGCCCAGATAGCCGGAGAACACGTTCGGCCCGTGCACCCACACCTCGCCGTCGTCCGCGATGTGCACCGACGTCCCCGGAATCGGCTGCCCGACCGTCCCGTACCGGGTGCGCTCGGGCGGATTCGCCGTCGCCGCCGCGGTCGACTCGGTGAGCCCGTACCCCTCGAACACCGTCACCCCGGCGCCGGCGAAGAACAGCCCGAGCCTGCGGTCCATGCCGGAGCCGCCCGACATCGCGTGCCGCACCCGGCCGCCCATCGCGTCGCGAACCTTCCTGTAGACGACCTTGTCGAAGAACTGGTGCTGCATCCGCAGCGCGGCCGAGGGGCCGGGACCGTCGCCGAACGCCTTCAGCTCCAGGGCCTCGGCGTACTTCACCGCGATGTCGACGGCCTTGTCGAACGGCCCGGCCCGGCCCTCCGCCTCGGCCTTGCGCCGGGCCCCGTTGAACACCTTCTCGAAGATGTACGGCACCGCCAGGATGAACGTCGGCCGGAACGTCACCAGGTCCGGCATCAGCGCGTTCGCGGACAGCTCCGGCTGATGGCCGAGCTTGACCCGGCCACGGATCGCGGCGATCTCGACCATCCGCCCGAAGACGTGGGCCAGCGGCAGGAAGAGGAGGGTGGCCGCCTCGTCGCCCGGCTTGGAATGGAACACCGGCTCCCAGCGCGAGACCATCGTGTCGCTCTCGAACATGAAGCTCGCGTGGGTGATCACACACCCCTTGGGTCGGCCCGTCGTCCCCGAGGTGTAGATGACGGTCGCCACGGAGTCGGGCGTCACCGCCCGCCGGTGCCGCTGCACCACCTCGTCGTCGATCCCCGCGCCCGCCCCCAGCAGCTCGTCCACCGCTCCGGCGTCCAGCTGCCACAGCCGCTTCAGATGCGGCAGCCGGTCGATCACCGACCCGACGGTCATCGCGTGGTCCTCGTGCTCGACCATCACCGCCACCACCTCGGCGTCGTGCAGCATCCACAGGACCTGCTCGGCGGAGGAGGTCGGGTAGATCGGCACCGACTGGGCCCCGACGGTCCAGAGCGCGAAGTCGAAGAGCGTCCACTCGTACCGCGTACGGGACATCAGCGCGACCCGGTCGCCGAACCGCACTCCGTGCGCGATCAGCCCTTTGGCGAGGGCCAGCACAGAATCGCGGAAGTCACCGGCGGTCACATCACGCCACTGGCCCCGGGCGTCCTTGCGGCCGAGCGCGACGCGGTGCGGGTCGTCCTCCGCGTAGTCGAAGACCACATCGGCCAGACCGCCGACTTGAGGCGCCGCCGCCATGGGTGGGACAGTGAAATCGCGCAATGACATGCTCCTCGTGGCGCTCCGCACAGCGCCGCGACGCTACCCCAAGCGGGGGCCCGGCGGGAGAGGTCCGGAACCTCCGTACGCGTGGCCGTCCACACAGGTCAACCGTCGAAATCCGGCCAGATGGGCAAGGCTCGGGCGTACGGCCGGTCCAGTTCTGACCGAGGGGTAAGCGGCTCGCGCCGGAATCTCCACCGAATCCGACCGCCGCGACCACTGCGCCACCCCCGCCACCGGGACCGCCCCGTCCGCCGATCCACAGCGTCCGGCGTGCCACCGCGCCCACAGCCGGCCCGGACAGCGGCTACGGCACCTCCCCGCCACCCGTCCCGCGGTGCAGCCGGTCGCCGCCCGCCAGGATCGCCGAGGCCAGCGCGTCGGCCGCCTCCTGGGCCGCGCCCCGCCGGTCCCCGTGCAGCAGGACGAAGTCGACGCCGCCGAGCTCCGGCAGCCCTGCCCTGGCCGGAACCGGCGCCAGCCCCGGCGGGACCATCCCCCGGGAGTGCGCCATCACCCCCAGGCCCGCCCGCGCCGCCGCGACCAGACCGCTCAGGCTCGTGCTCGTGCAGGCGATCCGCCAGGCCCGCCCGTGCTCCTCCAGCACCTCCAGGGCGCGGGCCCGGGTGATGGCCGGTGGCGGAAAGACGACCAGCGGTACGGGGCGCTCCGGATCGAGGCGCACCTGTGGCGCCCCGATCCAGTCGAGCGCGTCCTGCCACATCAGCTCGCCGTGGGTGTCCCCGGTCCGCCGCTTGGCCAGCACCAGATCCAGCCGGCCCGCCGCGAGCTGCCGGTGCAGGGTCCCGGACAGCTCCACGGTGAGCTGGAGCTCGACCTCCGGATGGTCGCGGCGGAAGGACTCCAGGATCTCGGGGAGCCGGGTCAGCACGAAGTCCTCGGAGGCCCCGAACCGCAGCCGCCCGCGCAGCCGGGTCCCCGCGAAGAACGCCGCCGCCCGCTCGTGGGCCGACAGGATCGTCCCCGCGAAGCCGAGCATCGCCTCGCCGTCGTCCGTGAGATCGACGCGATGGGTGTCCCGGGCGAACAACTGCCGCCCGACCGCCTCCTCCAGCCGCCGGACGTGCTGGCTGACCGTGGACTGACGGATCCCGAGCCTGCGTGCGGCCTGCGTGAAGCTCAGCGTCTGGGCGACGGCGAGAAAGGTACGCAGCTGGGCGGGGTCGTACGCGGCGTCCGGCCGGTGCGCGTTCATACAGTGCACGTTATCGAGATTCGTGATGACAGTCAGAGCGGTATGCCCGATTCCCGATGGCGTCGTGCAGGAGCAGGATGGACGCCGAAACGGATCGCCTACCTCCGGAGCACCCCGCACATGTCCCGCCGTATCCCGCGGCTGCCGTCCTGGCTGCCGGTCGACGCCTACCTCCTGGCGCTCGCCGCCACCGTGGCCCTCGCGGCGCTGCTGCCCGCCCGGGGGACCGCCGCCGACGTGGCGGGCGGGGCCTCCACCGGTGCGGTCGCCCTGCTGTTCTTCCTCTACGGGGCGCGGCTCTCCACCGCCGAGGCGCTTGACGGGGTCAAGCACTGGCGCCTCCACCTCACCGTCCTGGCCTGCACCTTCGTCGTCTTCCCGCTGCTGGGGCTGGCGAGCGGGGGACTGGTGCCGTATGTGCTGACGCCCGAGCTCCGGGCGGGCTTCCTCTTCCTGTGCCTGGTCCCCTCCACGATCCAGTCCTCCATCGCCTTCACCGCAATCGCCCGGGGCAACGTGCCCGCCGCGATCTGCGCCGGATCCTTCTCCAGCCTCGCCGGGATCCTCGTGACCCCGCTGCTCGCCGCACTGCTCCTCGGCTCGACCGGGGGCGGATTCTCGGCGGACTCCCTGCTGAAGATCGTGCTCCAGCTGCTCGTCCCGTTCCTCGCCGGACAGCTGCTGCGCCGCTGGGTCGGCGGCTTCCTCGCCCGGCACAAGAAGGTCCTCGGCCTGGCCGACCGGGGGTCGATCCTGCTCGTCGTCTACACCGCGTTCAGCGAGGGGATGGTCGCCGGGGTCTGGCACCAGGTCACCCCGGCCCGGCTCGGCGCGCTGCTCGCCGCCGAGGCGGTCCTGCTGGCGCTGATGCTCACCCTGAGCTGGTACGGGGCAGGGCGGCTCGGGTTCGGCCGGGCGGACCGGATCGCCATCCAGTTCGCCGGGTCGAAGAAGAGCCTGGCGGCCGGGCTGCCGATGGCGAGCGTGATCTTCGGGGCGCACGCGAGCCTCGCCGTGCTGCCGCTGATGCTCTTCCACCAGATGCAGCTGATGGTCTGCGCGGTCATCGCCAAACGCCGCTCGCGCGACCCCGGGGAGCCGCCGTTCCGGGACGACCCGGCAGGGGCAGCTTCCGGGCCGCTGTCGGACCCGGCGGTTACGGTGAAGCAGTAGTCCGCGGCGAGGGAGGGCAGACGCCATGAGTGACCGGAGCGGCACGCCGGCCATGAGTGACCGGAGCGGCACGCCGGCCGACGACTTTCCGCACGGAGCGGGCAACCCGGCCCGCGGCGCCCTGCGCGCGGCGGGCTATACCCGCCTCGCCCAGCTCACTCGCGTGACCGCGGCCGAGGTGCTGGCGCTCCACGGGGTCGGCCCGAAGGCGATCAAGGTGCTCCGCGAGGCGCTGGCCACGGAGGGCCTGGCCTTCGCGGGGGAGTGAGCGACGGCCCCGTACAGACTCCCCCCGTCCCGTACGGGCGCCTCGTCTCAGCCCTGCGGGGCCGCCGCCTCCAGCGCGATCCGGTGCTCACCCGCGTACACGTTCATCGACGGTCCGCGCAGGAAGCCGACCAGCGTCAGTCCGCTCTCCGCCGCCAGGTCCACGGCCAGCGACGACGGCGCCGAGACCGCCGCGAGCACCGGGATCCCCGCCATCACGGCCTTCTGCGCCAGCTCGAACGAGGCCCGCCCCGACACCAGCAGAACGGCCCGGGACAGCGGCAGCCGGTGGTCCGTCAGCGCCCGCCCCACCAGCTTGTCGACCGCGTTGTGCCGCCCCACGTCCTCCCGTACGTCCAGCAGCTCGCCCTCCTCGGAGAACAGGGCGGCGGCGTGCAGGCCGCCCGTCCGGTCGAACACCCGCTGCGCGGCCCGCAACCGGTCCGGCAGGACGGACAGCAGCTCCGGAGTGACCCGCACCGGGGGAGCGTCGGCCACCGGGTGCCGGGTCGTGGTGCGTACCGCGTCCAGGCTGGCCTTGCCGCACAGGCCGCACGAGGAGGTGGTGTATACGTTGCGCTCCAGCGTGATGTCGGGGACCTGGACCCCGGGCGCGAGCTTCACGTCCACCACGTTGTAGGTGTTCACACCGTCCGCCGTCGCACCGGCGCAGTAGACGATCGACTGCACCTCGTCCCCCTCGGCGATCACCCCCTCGCTGACCAGGAAGCCCGCGGCCAGCGCGAAATCGTCGCCCGGCGTCCGCATGGTGATGGCCAGCGGCCGGCCGTTGAGACGGATCTCCAGGGGTTCTTCCGCCACCAGGGTGTCCGCGCGGGAGGAGACGGCACCGTCCCGGATGCGGAGGGTGCGGCGGCGTTCGGTGACCCGTCCCATAGAGCTGAACCCGATTCTGTCGTGCGCGGCTGTCCGTGCGGCTGTTTCCGTCCCGGCGCACAAGCCGAAACCTGATCCCCTCATTCTCCGGGTCATTGTCCGGCACGCGCACCGGCGTGTCGCAGCCACCGGTACAGCACGCTGACCAGGCTGTTGTCAACGCTCCAACGTGTGGGCCCGATTCCTGTGGGATCACGTGCCCCCCTACCCGGCGGTAGCGACCAAGACTGGATGTTTCCTGCCCTACCCGACGATGGGAACCCGTATGACCGGCTCACGTGTCGTGGCGCTCGGCCACTACCAGCCCGCCAAGGTGCTCACCAACGACGATCTGGCGGCCATGGTCGACACGAGCGACGAGTGGATCACCAGCCGGGTCGGCATCAAGACCCGCCACGTGGGTGGGCCCGACGAGCCGGTGGACGAGATGGCCGCGCACGCCGGAGCCAAGGCGCTGGCCACGGCCGGGCTGGGGCCCTCGGACATCGATCTGGTCCTCGTCGCCACCTCCACCGCGATCGACCGGTCCCCGAGCATGGCGGCGCGTGTCGCGGCCCGGCTCGGCATGGGCTCGCCCGCCGTGATGGACATCAACGTGGTGTGCTCCGGCTTCACGCACGCGCTGGCCACCGCCGACCACGCGATCCGGGCCGGTGCGGCGACCCGGGCGCTGGTCGTCGGCGCCGACAAGATGGCCGACATCGCGGACTGGACCGACCGCTCCACCTGCGTCCTGCTCGGCGACGGCGCGGGCGCCGCGGTCGTGACCGCCGACCCGTCCGCCCCCGACACCCCGGACGGGCCCGGCATCGGACCGGTGCTGTGGGGTTCCGTGCCGGAGATGGGCAACGCGGTCCGCATCGAGGGGACGCCGCCGCGCTTCGCGCAGGAGGGGCAGTCCGTCTACCGCTGGGCCACCACCCAGCTCCCCCCGATCGCCCGCCGGGTCTGCGAGAAGGCGGGCATCGCCCCGGAGGACCTGGGCGCGGTCGTCCTGCACCAGGCCAATCTGCGGATCATCGAGCCGGTCGCCCGCAAGATCGGCGCGGTCAACGCCGTCATCGCCCGGGACGTGGTGGACTCCGGCAACACCTCCGCCGCCTCCATCCCGATGGCGCTGTCCAAGCTGGTCGAGCGTGGCGAGATCGCCTCGGGCGCGCCCGTCCTCCTCTTCGGCTTCGGCGGGAACCTCTCCTACGCGGGCCAGGTCATCCGCTGCCCCTGACCGCCCTCCGCGGAGCTCCGTGATCCCTCCCCGACCATCTTTGTCCTGAGTGTGGAAAAAGTTGGGGCGGATTCCTGCGCAACTTCTTCCCACTCCGGGAAAGCGCTGCTACGTTCCCCTCGAAAGCCCGACGGACTGGCCGATGTGGCGGGGAGGGACGCGTGAGACGTATGACGGCACGACCCGCGAACGCGCATCAGGCGCGGCTGCTCCGGCTGCTGCGCGACGGGGGCCCCAACTCCCGTGCGCAGCTGGGTGATCAGGTCGAGCTGTCGCGCTCGAAGCTCGCCGTCGAGGTGGACCGGCTGCTGGAGACCGGCCTGGTGGTGGCCGACGGACTCGCCGCATCGCGCGGCGGGCGCCGCTCGCACAACATCCGGCTCGCCCCCGAACTTCGCTTCCTCGGCGTCGACATCGGCGCGACCTCGATAGACGTGGCCGTCACCAACGCGGAGCTGGAGGTACTGGGACACCTCAACCACCCGATGGACGTGCGCGAGGGACCCGTAGCCGTCTTCGAGCAGGTCCTGTCGCTGGCCGCCAAACTGCGGGCCTCCGGGCTCGCCGAGGGCTTCGACGGCGCGGGCATCGGGGTCCCCGGCCCCGTCCGCTTCCCCGAGGGCGTGCCGGTCGCGCCGCCGATCATGCCCGGCTGGGACGGGTTCCCGGTCCGCGAGGCGCTCAGCCAGGAGCTGGGCTGCCCCGTCATGGTCGACAACGACGTGAACCTCATGGCGATGGGGGAGCAGCACGCGGGCGTCGCCCGTTCCGTGGGCGACTTCCTCTGCGTCAAGATCGGTACGGGCATCGGCTGCGGCATCGTCGTCGGCGGCGAGGTCTACCGCGGCACGACCGGCAGCGCCGGAGACATCGGGCACATCCAGGTCGACCCGGACGGCCGGCCCTGCGCCTGCGGCAACAAGGGCTGCCTGGAAGCCCACTTCAGCGGCGCGGCCCTCGCCCGCGACGCGGAGGACGCCGCCCGGGAGGGCCGCTCACCCGAACTGGCCGCCCGGCTGGAGGCGGCGGGCCGCCTCACCGCGGCCGACGTGGCGGCCGCCGCCGCTGCCGGCGACGCCGCCGCGCTCGACCTCATCCGCGAAGGCGGCAACCGACTCGGCCAGGTGATCGCGAGCCTGGTCAGCTTCTTCAATCCCGGTCTGGTGGTGATCGGCGGCGGGGTCACCGGCCTCGGTCACAACCTCCTCGCCAGTGTCCGCACCCAGGTCTACAAGCAGTCACTGCCCCTGGCCACCGGCAATCTCCCCATCGTGCTGGGCGAGTTGGGGCCCACCGCCGGAGTGATCGGCGCGGCCCGGCTCATCAGCGACCACCTCTTCTCACCGGCCTGAACCCAGGCCGTACGACGCACCACGGAACCACCCCGTCAGCAGCCGTTCGCGGTGCCGCCGGCTCCACGGCACCTCCAGCCCTGCGCCCTGTCCGCTCAACCGGCCCTCCCCGGCCGCTCGGCACCGCCCGAGCAGGGGAGACCCCATTCGCCGAGGGGATTTCGTCATGGCACCAGAACCACCCCTGCTCACCATGTCCGGCATCACCAAGCTCTTCCCGGGCGTCCGCGCCCTGGACGGCGTGGACCTGGAAGTCCAGGCCGGCGAGGTCCACTGCCTCCTCGGCCAGAACGGTGCGGGCAAGTCCACCCTCATCAAGGTGCTCGCCGGAGCCCACCAGCCGGGCGACGGCGAAATCACCTGGCGCGGCGAGAAGGTCCAGCTCAAGTCGCCGATCGCCGCCATGCGCCTGGGCATCGCGACCATCTACCAGGAACTCGACCTGGTCGAGGGGCTTTCGGTCGCCGAGAACGTCTTCCTCGGCCACGAGCCGACCAGCGCCGGCTTCATCGTCCGTACGGGGGAGGGACGCGCCGCCGCGAAAGCGCTGCTGGCCCGCCTCGGACACCCGGAGATCGACCCCGGCCGGCACGTCGGCGACCTCTCCGCCGCCCAGCAGCAGATCGTCTCCATGGCGCGGGCGCTCTCCCACGACGTCCGGCTCATCGTGATGGACGAGCCCTCCGCCGCCCTCGACCCCGACGAGGTCGACAACCTCTTCCGTATCGTCGAGGGCCTCACCGCCGACGGGGTGGCCGTCGTCTACATCTCGCACCGCCTGGAGGAGATCCGCCGCATCGGCGACCGGGTCACCGTCATCAAGGACGGCAGGACCGTGGCCGTCGGGCTGCCCGCCGCCGACACCCCCACCCGCGACATCGTTGCCATGATGACCGGCCGTGACGTCGCCTATGTCTTCCCGCCGCGCCCGCAGGAGTCGGCCGCCGCCACCGCCGAACCCGTGCTCCGGGTCCAAGGCCTGTCCCGCAAGGGCGAGTTCGCCCCCGTGGACCTCGAACTGCGCCCCGGCGAGATCGTCGGTCTGGCCGGACTCGTCGGCTCGGGGCGCTCGGAGATCCTGGAGACGATCTACGGAGCCCGCAAGGCGAGCACCGGAACCGTCACCGTCGCGGGCAAGCAGCTCCGCCCCGGCAGCGTCCGCGCCGCCGTCGCCGCGGGCATCGGTCTCGCGCCCGAGGAACGCAAGGCGCAGGCCCTGCTGATGACCGAGTCGGTCACCCGTAACGTCTCCGTCTCCTCCCTCTCCCGTTTCGCCCGGATCGGCTGGATCGACCGGGGCGGGGAGCGGAAGGCCGCGCAGAGCGCCACGCGCGAACTGCAGATGCGGCCCGACAACCCGGACGCCGCCGTCCGCACCCTCTCCGGCGGCAACCAGCAGAAGGCCGTGCTCGCCCGCTGGCTGCTGCGCGGCTGCCGGGTCCTGCTGCTGGACGAACCCACCCGTGGCGTCGACGTCGGCGCGCGCGCCGAGCTCTACGCCGTGATCCGCCGGCTGGCCGACGAAGGCCTCGCCGTTCTGCTCGTCTCCAGCGAAGTGCCCGAAGTCCTGGGCCTCGCCGACCGGGTGCTTGTCCTCCGCGAGGGCGAAGTGGTCCACACGGCCCCCGCCCAGGAGCTCGACGAGCACCGCGTACTCGACCTCGTGATGGAAGGGAGCCCGACGCCATGACACAGCCCGCCCCGTCGGCGCAGCACAACGGGCCGGACAAGGGGGCCATCGCCGCCCCCTCCGACACGCCGCCCTCGAAGTCGGGCGGTGGCATGCCGGCTCTCGGTCTGCGGCTCGACGTCCGGATCCTGTCCCTGCTCGGCGTCCTCGCCGCGCTGGTCCTGGTCGGCGGCATCACCGAGCCGGACGCCTTCCTGGACACCGGGAACCTCCAGCTGATCCTGACCCAGGCCTCCGTGATCGGTGTCGTCACCGTCGGTATGACCTTCGTCATCATCAGCGGCGGCATCGACCTCTCCGTCGGGGCGATGGTCGCCCTCGCCTCGGTGTGGGCGACGACCCTGGCCACCCAGGAGTACGGCTTCGCGGGCATCGCGTTCACCGCGGTGATCGTCGGCCTCGCCGCGGGACTCGTGAACGGCGTCCTCATCGCGTACGGCGGCATGGTCCCGTTCATCGCGACCCTGGCGATGCTGGCGTCCGCCCGCGGGCTCGCCCTCCAGATCACCGACGGCAAGACCCAGATCGTCACCGTGGACTCGGTCCTGGACCTCGGCCTGCCCGACTCCTACATCCTCGGGATCCCGCCGCTGGTCATCATGTTCGCCGTGGTCACGATCGTCGGCTGGCTGATCCTCAACCGGACCACCTTCGGCCGTCGCACGGTCGCCGTCGGCGGCAACGCGGAGGCCGCCCGGCTCGCCGGGATCGACGTCCGCCGCCAGCGCCTGTACCTCTACCTGCTGTCCGGGCTGTGCTGCGGCATCGCCGCCTTCATGCTCATCGTGCTCGCCGGCTCCGGCCAGAACACCAACGGCAACCTGTACGAGCTCGACGCCATCGCCGCCGCGATCATCGGCGGAACCCTGCTCAGCGGCGGCCGGGGCACCATCGTCGGCTCCGTCCTCGGCGTCCTGATCTTCACCACGATCACCAACCTCTTCGCGCTCAACAACCTCCAGAGCGACGTCCAGCAGATCGCCAAGGGCGCGATCATCGTCGCCGCCGTCCTGGTCCAGCGCCGCACCATGCGCGGCCGGGAGACCTGAGCGCCCCGACCACCCCGGACACCCCCGGCACCGATACGAACCCCCCGCACCCGCACCTCGTACGCACCCACCGGATGAAGGGTCAGACCGTCATGCCAGAAACCAGCCGCAGAGGGCTGCTGTTCGGAACCGCCGCCGTCTCCGCGGGCGCGCTCCTCACCGCCTGTACCAGCAACGAGCCCAAGAAGACCGAGTCGGCGGCCAACAGCGCCCCCGCCGACGACAAGCCCGGCAAGGCCGTCACCATCGGCTTCGCCGGACCGCAGGCCGACCACGGCTGGCTCAACGCGATCAACGTGAACGCCAAGTCCCGGGCGGAGACGTATTCCGACGTCACCCTGGAGACCACCGAGGGCTCCAACGACACCGCCGCGCAGATCGGCCAGGTCAAGACCCTCATCAACAAGAAGGTCGACGTCCTCGTCGTCCTCCCCGCCGACGGCAAGGCGCTCACCCAGGTCGGTCTGGAAGCGATGAGGGCGGGCATCCCCGTCGTCAACCTGGACCGCATCTTCGCCTCCCCGCAGGCCTACCGCTGCTGGGTCGGCGGGGACAACTACGGCATGGGCCTCAACGCCGGTCACTACATCGGCGAGCAGCTCAAGGACAAGCCGAACGCCAAGGTCGTCGAACTCGCCGGGATCGACAACCTGGAGCTGACCAAGCAGCGCAGCCAGGGCTTCGCCGACGCCCTCAAGAACTACTCCAACGTCAAGCTGGTGGCCCGTCAGGCCGCCGACTTCACCGTCGAGTCAGGCCAGGCCAAGATGGCCCAACTCCTTCAGGCGCAGAAGCAGTTCGACGCGCTGTGGAACCACGACGACGACCAGGGCGTCGGTGCGCTGCGCGCCATCGAGCAGGCGGGCCGCGACGAGTTCATCATGGTCGGCGGCGCCGGCGCCAAGTCCGCGATGGACGCCATCAAGGCCGACGACTCGGTGATCAAGGCGACCGTCCTCTACCCGCCGACGATGGCCGCGTCCGCCATCGACCTGGCGCGGGCACTCGGCCAGTCCAAGGGGGTCAGCGGCCTCTCCGAGATGGAGATCCCGACCTCCCTGACCCTGTACTCCGCGGTCGTGACGAAGGACAACATCGACCAGTACCTGCCGACGGGCTTCAACTGACCGGGACTCCGGGGGATGCGGAGAGCGCGTCCCCCGGCCCGTTACCGCACACCGATGAGGAGGAAGTCCGCATGGCCCGTAGTCAAGAGTCGGAAACGCAAGCCCCGGCCCCGCCGCCCCAGCAGGCGCCGGGAACGCTCGGGGTCGGCATGGTCGGATACGCGTTCATGGGCGCCGCCCACTCCCAGGGGTGGCGCACCGCCGGACACGTCTTCGACCTGCCCCTGCGACCCGCTCTCGCCGCGATCTGCGGACGCGACCGTGCGGCGGTCGACGCCGCCGCCGCCCGGCACGGCTGGGCGGCGGCGGAGACCGACTGGCGGGCCCTGATCGCCCGGGACGACGTCCAGCTGGTCGACATCTGCACCCCGGGCGACAGCCACGCCGAGATCGCCATCGCCGCGCTGGAGGCGGGCAAGCACGTCCTGTGCGAGAAGCCGCTCGCCAACAACGTCGCCGAGGCCGAGGCCATGGTCCGCGCCGCCGAGGCGGCCACGGCCCGTGGCCAGGTGGCGATGGTGGGCTTCAACTACCGCAAGGTGCCCGCGATCTCCTATGCCCGGCAGCTCATCGCGGAGGGCCGGCTCGGCCCCCTGCGCCATGTGCGGGCCACCTACCTCCAGGACTGGCTGGTCGACCCGGCCTCCCCGCTCACCTGGCGGCTCAAGCGCGAGCATGCCGGCTCCGGCGCGCTCGGGGACCTCGGGGCGCACATCGTCGACCTAGCCCAGTACCTGTCGGGCGAGCTGCTCACCGGCGTCTCCGCCGTGGCCGAGACCTTCGTACGCGAGAGGCCCCTGCTCGCCGGGGCGTCGGCCGGGCTCTCGGGCGGCGCCGACACCGTGGAGCGGGGCGAGGTGACCGTCGACGACGCGGCGATCTTCACCGGCCGCCTCGCCTCCGGCGCGCTGGCCTCCTTCGAGGCGACCAGGATGGCGGCGGGGCGCAAGAACGCCCTGCGCCTGGAGATCAACGGGGAGCTGGGCTCGCTCGCCTTCGACCTGGAGCGGCTCAACGAGCTGTCCTTCCACGACCACACCGAACCCGCCGCCACCGCGGGCTTCCGCCGCATCCTCGTCACCGAGCCCGAGCACCCCTACCTGGAGGCCTGGTGGCCGCCGGGCCACGGCCTCGGCTACGAGCACACCTTCGTCCACCAGGCCCGCGACGTGGTCCGCACGATCGCCGAAGGGGCCGCGCCCGTACCGTCGTTCGCGGACGGCCTCCAGGTGCAGCGGGTGCTCGCCGCCGTCGAGGAGAGCGCCGCCAAGAACTCCGTCCACACCCCGGTCCCGTCCTCGTCCTAGGAGGCTGCCGCCCATGCCCCGCCCCTTCACCCTCTTCACCGGCCAGTGGGCCGACCTCCCGCTGGAGGAGGTCTGCCGCCACGCCCGGGACTTCGGCTATGACGGACTCGAACTCGCCTGCTGGGGAGACCACTTCGAGGTCGACAAGGCGTTGGCCGACCCCGGCTACCTGGACACCCGGCACCAACTGCTCGACAAGTACGGCCTGAAGTGCTTCGCGATCTCCAACCACCTGGTCGGACAGGCCGTCTGCGACAACCCGATCGACGAACGCCACCAGGGCATCGTCCCCGCCCGCATCTGGGGCGACGGCGAGCCCGAGGGCGTACGGCAGCGGGCCGCCGCCGAGATCGCCGACACCGCGCGGGCCGCCGCCGCCTTCGGGGTGGACACCGTCATCGGGTTCACCGGCTCCTCGATCTGGCACCTCGTCGCGATGTTCCCGCCCGTCCCGCCGCACATGATCGAGCGGGGCTACGAGGACTTCGCCGAGCGCTGGAACCCGATCCTGGACGTCTTCGACGCCGAGGGGGTGCGCTTCGCCCACGAGGTGCACCCGAGCGAGATCGCGTACGACTACTGGACCACCAAGCGCGCGCTCGAAGCGGTTGACCACCGGCCCGCGTTCGGGCTGAACTTCGACCCGAGCCACTTCGTCTGGCAGGACCTCGACCCGGTCGGCTTCCTCTACGACTTCCGCGACCGGATCTACCACGTGGACTGCAAGGAGGCCCGCAAACGCCTCGACGGCCGCAACGGCCGCCTCGGCTCGCATCTGCCGTGGGGCGACCCCCGGCGCGGCTGGGACTTCGTCTCCGCCGGCCACGGCGACGTCCCCTGGGAGGACGTCTTCCGGATGCTCCGGTCCATCGGCTACGAGGGGCCGGTCTCGGTCGAGTGGGAGGACGCCGGCATGGACCGGCTGCACGGCGCCCCTGAAGCGCTTGCCAGCCTGAAGCGGTTCGACTTCGACCCGCCGTCCGCCTCCTTCGACGCGGCTTTCGGCGGCGGCGAGTAGAGCGGAGGATCAAGCCCCGGGGGACGATCCGCACCACCATCCCCAGCCCCCGGGGCCGCCTCGCCCTGCCCGAAAACTCCTTTGTCCTGGCGGAAGCAGAAGTTCGACTTACCTGTTGCACAAGGGCTTTCCGTCGAGGACGAACAGGTCTACCGTCCATTTCGTGTACACGACATGACTCGCGTCACCGGGGTCGCTCCCGTCCCCGGTGACGCACGCGCGGCAGTCCCCGCGCGGCACGGCACGGCTACACCCGCCCGTACAACCGGCACTCTCCGGAGGACCTACGTGCACAGAACACGAAAGCGGCTCCTGGCCCGGACCCGCGTCCGTAAAACGCTCGCGCTGTTCACCGGCGGCCTGCTCGCCGCCGCGACCCTGACCCTCGGCTCCGCGCCCGGCGCCACCGCCCACCCGGGCCACCCCGGGCACGAGGAGCCCGTGGCGGAGGACTTCCAGCAAGTCACCCTCGCCAAGGGCGCCGAGGAGACCGGCGAGCCCATGTCGCTCGCCGTCCTCCCCGACCGCAGCGTGCTGCACACCTCGCGCAGCGGCGAGCTGCGGATCACCGACAGCGCCGGCAACACCAAGATCTCCGGCACCCTCCCCGTGTACACGCACGACGAGGAAGGCCTCCAGGGCGTCGGCGTCGACCCGAACTTCGCCGAGAACCGGGCGATCTACCTCTTCTACGCGCCCCCGATGGACACCCCGGCGGGCGACGCCCCGGAGACCGGCACCCCCGCCGACTTCGCGAAGTTCGAGGGCGTCAACCGGCTCTCCCGCTTCGTTCTCAACGAGGACGGCACCCTCGACACCGCCAGCGAGAAGAAGGTCCTGGACGTCGCCACCTCGCGCGGCACGTGCTGCCACGTCGGCGGTGACATCGACTTCGACGCCGAGGGCAACCTCTACCTCTCCACCGGCGACGACACCAACCCCTTCGCCTCCGACGGCTTCACCCCGATCGACGAACGCCCCGACCGCAACCCGGCGTTCGACGCCCGCCGCACCTCGGGCAACACCAACGACCTGCGCGGCAAGATCCTGCGCATCAAGGTCGCCGACGACGGCTCCTACACCGTCCCCGAGGGGAACCTCTTCGAGCCGGGCACCGACAAGACGCGCCCCGAGATCTACGCGATGGGCTTCCGCAACCCCTTCCGCTTCTCCGTCGACCAGGCCACCGGCACCGTGTACGTCGGCGACTACGGCCCCGACGCGGGCGCGGCCGACCCCAAGCGCGGGCCGGCCGGGAAGGTCGAGTTCGCCCGCGTGACGAAGGCCGCCAACTTCGGCTGGCCGTTCTGCGTCGGCGACAACGAGCCGTACATCGACTACGACTTCGGCACCAAGGCATCGGGCGCCGCCTTCGACTGCGCCGCCCCGAAGAACGAGTCGCCGCACAACACCGGACTCGTCGACCTGCCGCCGGCCGAGGCCGCGTGGATCCCGTACGACGGCGGCTCCGTGCCCGAGTTCGGCACCGGCTCCGAGTCCCCGATGGGCGGACCCGTCTACCGCTACGACGCGGACCTCGACTCCCCGGTCAAGTTCCCCGAGGCCTACGACGGCGACTTCTTCGCCGGTGAGTTCGGCCGCCAGTGGATCAAGCGCATCGAGCAGGACGCCGACGGCGCCGTACAGTCGATCAACGACGTCCCCTGGTCCGGCACCCAGGTCATGGACATGGCCTTCGGCCCGGACGGAGCGCTGTACGTCCTCGACTACGGCCTCGCCTGGTTCGGCGGCGACGAGAACTCCGCGCTCTACCGCATCGAGAACGCCACCGGAGGCCGCTCGCCCATCGCCGAGGCCTCGGCGAACAAGACCTCGGGCACTGCGCCGCTGAAGGTGAAGTTCTCCTCGGCCGGCACGGCGGACGGCGACGACGACCCGCTCACCTACTCCTGGGACTTCGGTGACGGTGGCACCTCCACCGCCGCCAACCCGACGTACACGTACAAAAGGAACGGCACCTACACCGCCACCCTCACCGCCGAGGACCCGACCGGCCGCACCGGCTCCGCCAGCGTCCACGTCACCGTCGGCAACACCGCCCCGACCGTGGAACTGGTGCTCCCCGAGGACGGGCAGCTCTTCGAGTTCGGTGACTCCGTACCGTTCAAGGTGAACGTCAGCGACCCGGAGGACGGGACCATCGACTGCACCAAGGTCGAGGTCAAGTTCACCCTGGGCCACGACAGCCACGGCCACGACATCACCACCGAGCACGGCTGCGAGGGCACCATCAAGACCGCCATGGAAGGCGGTCACGACCCCAACGCCAACATCTACGGCGGCATCTCGGCCTCGTACACCGACAACGGCGGTGGCGGCCAGGCCAAGCTGACGGGCAAGGACGCCTCCCGGCTCCAGCCCAAGCACCGCCAGGCCGAGCACTTCGACGACTCCTCCGGCGTCACCACCCCGAGCAAGGCCGGTGCGCACGGCGGAAAGACCGTCGGCGACATCCACAACGACGACTGGATCTCCTTCGACACCTACGTTCTCGGCAACACCACCAAGCTGACCGCCCGGGTCTCCTCGGCCGGCTCCGGCGGGTTCCTCGAAGTCCGCGCGGGATCGCCCACCGGCAAGATCCTCGGCTCCGGACCCGTCCCGGTGACCGGCAGCTGGGACACCTTCCAGGACGTCGACATCCCGCTGCGCGGCGCCCCCAAGAAACAGACCGAGCTCTTCCTCGTCTTCAAGGGCGGCGACGGAGCGCTCTACGACGTCGACGACTTCGAACTGTCCAACACCCCGGTCGACAAGACCGCCAAGCGCGTCCTGGTCTTCTCCAAGACCGCCGGCTTCCGCCACGACTCGATCCCCGCGGGCATCGAGGCTCTGAAGGAGATCGGCAAGGACACCAACATCACGGTCGACTCCACCGAGTCCGCCGCCCAGTTCACCACCAGCAACCTGGCCCGCTACGACGCCGTCGCGTTCCTCTCCACGACCGGCGACGTGCTCAACGCCGAGCAGCAGAAAGCGTTCGAGAACTACGTGGCCACCGGCGGCGGTTACGTCGGCGTCCACGCGGCCGCGGACACCGAGTACGACTGGGAGTTCTACGGCGGCCTCGTCGGCGCCTACTTCGACTCGCACCCGCAGATCCAGCCCGCGACCGTCCGCGTCGAGGACCACGACCACCCCGCGACCGCCCACCTGGACGAGGAGTGGGAGCGCACCGACGAGTGGTACAACTACGGCACCAACCCCCGGGACAAGGCCAAGGTCCTCGCCACCCTGGACGAGACCACCTACACCGGCGGGAACATGAAGGGCGATCACCCGATCTCCTGGTGTCAGACCTACGAGGGCGGCCGCTCCTTCTACACCGGCCTCGGCCACACCAAGGAGTCCTACGCCGAGCCGGCCTTCCGCAGCCACGTCCTGGGCGGTCTGCGCTACGCCACCGGCCAGGTCAAGGCCGACTGCAAGCCGGACAAGGACTACCGGCCCATCTTCAACGGCAAGACGCTGGAGGGCTGGAAGCAAGCGGGCCCGGGGAAGTTCTCCGTCAGTGACGGCGCCCTGCACTCCGAGGGCGGCATGGGCCTGCTCACCTACCAGGCCAAGGAGCTGAAGTCCTACTCGCTGAAGCTCGACTGGAAGATGGCCGGGGACGACAACTCCGGCATCTTCGTGGGCTTCCCGGAGTCCGACGACCCCTGGTCGGCGGTCAACAACGGGTACGAGATCCAGATCGACGCCACCGACGCCGCCGACCGCACCACGGGCGCCGTCTACACCTTCAAGTCCGCCAACATCAAGGCCCGTGACCGCGTCCTGCGGCCGCCGGGACAGTGGAACAGCTACGAGATCAAGGTCCAGGGCGAACGTCTGCAGATCTTCCTCAACGGAGCGAAGATCAACGACTTCACCAACACCGACCCGGCCCGCAGCCTGAAGGACGGCTACATCGGCCTCCAGAACCACGGAGCCGACGACCAGGTGTCCTTCCGCAACATCCAACTGAAGGAGCTGCCCCCGAAGTAGGGCAGCCGCCTCTGCCGATGACGGGCGGGGGAAGCACACGCCTTCCCCCGCCCGCCGTCACCCACCCCGACCCACCCGCCCCAGGGAGGCAGCCCGTGACCGCTCACGCCGATCGTGAAGGCCGAACCGACACCCCGATCACCTCTGAGGCCCCCGGCTTCGCGGGGACCGCGGGACGCACCGGCGTCTGGTTCGTCGGAGCGCGCGGCTCCGTGGCGACCACCGCCACCGCGGGCTGCGCCGCCATCGCCGCGGGACTGCACCCGCCGACCGGCATGGTCACCGAGACGCCCCCCTTCGCCGACAGCGGTCTGCCCGCCCTGACCAGCCTGGTCTTCGGCGGCCACGACACCCTCGACTGCCCGCTGGCCAAGCGGGCCGAGGCGCTGGCCGACGGCGGCGTGCTGCCGCACGGCCTCCCCTCCGCCGTACGCGCCGAACTCGACGCCGCCGACGCCGAGATCCGCCCGGGTGGCCCCTTCCCCGGCGACACCCGCAGCGACCAGGAACTCATCGCCGCGTTCGCCGCCGACCTCACCGACTTCGCCCACCGCCACGACCTGGCCCGTACCGTCGTCGTCAACGTCGCCTCCACCGAGCCCGCCCCCGGCCCCGACTACACCCGGCTGCCCGCCAGCTCCCTCTACGCGGCCGCCGCCCTCAGGGCCGGCTGCGCCTACGCCAACTTCACCCCCTCCACCGGACTGCGCACCCCCGCACTCACCGACACCGTCGCCTCCAGCGGACTTCCCCACGCCGGACGCGACGGCAAGACCGGCCAGACGCTGCTCCGTTCCGTGCTCGCCCCGATGTTCCTCCAGCGCGCCCTCGCCGTACGGGCGTGGTCCGGGTCGAACCTGCTGGGCGGCGGGGACGGGGCGGCGCTGGCCGATCCGGCGGCCGCGGCCGCAAAGAACGCGGGCAAGGAACGCGTCCTCGCCGACACCTTCGGCACCGCCCCCGAGGGCGAGGTGCACATCGACGACGTGCCCGCCATGGGGGACTGGAAGACCGCCTGGGACCACATCGCCTTCGACGGCTTCCTCGGCTCCCGCATGATCCTCCAGACCATCTGGCAGGGCTGCGACTCGGCCCTCGCCGCCCCCCTGGTCCTGGACCTGGCGCGACTGCTCGCCCGCGCCCACGAGAAGGGGATCAGCGGCCCCCTGCCGGAGCTGGGCTTCTACTTCAAGGACCCGGACGGCGGGACCTCGGCGGCGCTCGCCGAGCAGTACGCCGCGCTCCTCGCCTTCGCCGAGCGGCTGCGGGACCAGGCATGAGGCGGCGGGGGCGGATCCTCCCGGCCGCGCTCACCGCGGCCCTGGCCGCACTCCCGTCCGGGACCGGGCGGCACAACGGCAGGGCCCACGGCGTGCGGACGACCGCCGTGACCGATGACAGCCTGTCCGGCGCGGGTGGGACTGCGCCCGCACCGGACAGGCCCGAACCGCCCCCCACGGGCCGGAACGGGGAACGGGGCGAGGACGCCGGCACGGGCCGACCGGACTCGGCCGCCGGGGCGGGCACCGGCTCGGGCACCGGACCGGATGCCGTCTCCGGTACCCGACGGGGCGTTGGCTCGGGTCACGGGCCGGGCGCCGGCTCAGGCACCGACCGGGGCACGCCCCGGCGGCGCCTGCGGGCCTGGGCGGAACTGCTGCGCGTCTCCGCCCTGTTCTCCGTACCCGGGGACGCCTTCGCGGGCGCCGCGGCGGTGAGCCGTCGGCCCGGCCGCGGCACTGCCCTGGCGATCGGCGCATCGCTGTGCCTGTACGAGGCCGGGATGGCCCTCAACGACTGGGCCGACCGCGACGAGGACGCCATCGACCGCCCGCACCGCCCGATCCCCTCGGGCCGCATCAGCCCGGCGGCTGCCCTGGGCGCGGCCGGGGTACTGACCGCGGCGGGGCTCGCCCTGGCGGCCCGGGCGGGCCGCCCCGCACTGACGGTCGCCTCGGGCCTGGCCGCCACGGTCTGGGCCTACGACCTCCACCTGAAGCACACGAAGGCGGGCCCGGCGGCTATGGCGGCGGCCCGCTCGCTGGACCTGCTGCTGGGGGCGACGGCCACGGCTACGGCGGGCGCCGGACCGAGGCGGGGCGGCCGCCCCGACAACGTTGCCGGAGCGAGGGTGATCGCGGATGCGATACGAACCCCCCGACCGGGGGCGGCAGCCCCGCTGCCCCCGGCGCGCGGCGGCCTGACCGAGGCGTTGCCCGCGCTGCCCGCCGCCCTCGTGCTCGGGGCCCACACCTACGGCGTCACCGCCGTGTCGCGCCACGAGACGCAGGGCGGCTCCACCGGCACCCCGCTAGCGGTGCTCGCCACGACGACGGCTCTCGCAGCGGCGGTGCTGGGGGAGTGGCGGGGCCGGAGCGCCGACCGAGCCGGAGCCGGATCGGCCCTCTCCGTCGGTACGTCGACGGCAGACTCCGGCGCGAGGTCCGAGGGCGCGGGCCGCCCCGGGCGGGCCGTCGTGCTCGGCTCGGGACCGCATACCTCCGGCCCTCCCGGCAGCTCCGCCGACTCCGCCGCAAGCCCGGCACTCGCAGCCCGCCTCGAAGGCCTCCCCGGACGGGCCGCGGACCCCACCCGCCTGCTGGCCCTCGCGCTCACCGGCGCCTACCTCCGTACCGCCGGGCCACCCCTCCTGCACGCCGCGCTGAACCCGTCCCCGCCCCTGACCCAGCGAGCGGTCGGCGGGGGCATCCGGGCCATGATCCCGCTCCAGGCCGCGCTCGCCGCCCGCGCAGGGTCACCCCTCACCGGACTCGCCGTCATGGGACTCGTCCCCCTCGCCCGCAGCCTCGCCCGGAAGGTGAGCCTCACATGACCCTCCACCTCGGATACGGCACCAACGGGCTCACCGACCTCCGCCTCGACGACGCCCTCGGCCTGCTCGCCGACCTCGGCTACGAGGGCGTCGGCCTGACCCTCGACCACATGCACCTGGACCCCCTGGCCCCGGACCTCACCGAGCGCACCCGCCAGGTCCGCCGCAGGCTCACCTCCCTCGGGCTGCGGGTCACCGTGGAGACCGGCGCCCGCTACGTCCTCGACCCGCGCCGCAAGCACGGCCCCTCCCTCCTCGACCCGGACCCCGACGCCCGCGCCGCCCGCACCGCGCTGCTGGTCCGCGCCGTCGACGTGGCCGCCGAACTCGGCGCGCACGCCGTCCACTGCTTCAGCGGCATCACCCCGCCCGGCACCTCGACGGACACCGCGTGGAAACGGCTCACCGAAGCGATCACCCCCGTCCTCGAAGCCGCCGACCGCTCCGGAATCCCCCTCGCGATCGAGCCCGAACCGGGTCACCTCCTCGCCACCCTCGCCGACTTCCACCAGCTGCGCGGTCTCCTCGGCGACCCCGGACCGCTCGGCCTCACCCTCGACATCGGCCACTGCCAGTGCCTGGAGGACGCCTCGCCCGTCGACTGCATCAAGGACTCCGCCCCCTGGCTGCGGCACGTCCAGATCGAGGACATGCGGCGCGGGGTCCACGAGCACCTCCCGTTCGGCGACGGGGAGATCGACTTCCCGCCCGTGCTCGCCGCGCTGGCCGCATCGGACTACCGCGGCCTCACCGTCGTCGAACTGCCCCGCCACTCGCACGCCGGCCCCGAACTGGCCCGCACCTCGATCGACTTCCTGCGCGAGGCCATGACGAGAGAAGCGGGCCCCCGCACGGCGCCGACGAAGGGAGCCGCCCCGTGCTGACGTCCCCGAACCCGCTGAAGTCCCGCAAGGAACTCGACGCCGAACTCGGCGGGGCGGCCCGAGCCTGGCTCGACGAGGCCCTCGCCGAAGCCGCGCACGAGGCGGTCGGCGCGGCAGCCACCCCCGGCACCCCCCGCCCGGAGGGGAACCCCTACGCCCCCCCGCCGTGGGAGCTGCGCTACGCCGCCGCCGGCCGGCACTGCGGCTTTGAGCACGCCGACTCCGTACGCTCCCTCCTGCTCGTCGAGGCCCGCGCCTCACTGCCCTCCGTCACCCGGCTCTACGAACAGGGCACCGCCGCCGAACGCCGCGCCGTACTGCTCACCCTGCACCGGCTCGACCTCGGCGACACCGCCCTCCCGCTCGTCGAGGACGCCCTGCGCGCCAACGACACCCGGCTGGTGTCCGCGGCCGTCGGCCCCTACGCCGCCGACCACCTGGACCCGCACGCCTGGCGGCACGCCGTACTGAAGTGCCTGTTCACCGAAGTGCCGGTCGCCGCCGTCGCCCGGCTCGGCGACCGGGCCCGGGGAGACGCCGAACTCGCCCGCATGCTCGGTGACTTCGCCGCCGAACGCACCGCGGCAGGCCGCACCGTCCCCGAAGACCTGCGCACGGTCCTGGCCCTCACCGCCCCGGCCGACGAGGGCGGCCACCAGACTCCGCCGACCGCAGCTCCCGCAGCCCCCGCCCCCACGGAGGAGTCCTGATGCGCATCTTCGACCCCCACATCCACATGACCTCCCGCACCACCGACGACTACCAGGCGATGTACGACGCGGGTGTCCGCGCGCTCGTCGAACCCTCCTTCTGGCTCGGCCAGCCCCGCACCTCGCCCGCCAGCTTCTTCGACTACTTCGACGCGCTGCTCGGCTGGGAGCCCTTCCGCGCCTCCCAATACGGCATCGCCCACCACTGCACGCTCGCCCTCAATCCCAAGGAGGCGAACGACCCCCGCTGCACCCCCGTCCTGGACGCGCTGCCCCGCTATCTCGTCAAGGACTCCGTCGTCGCCGTCGGCGAGATCGGCTACGACTCCATGACCCCGGCCGAGGACCACGCCCTGGCCGCCCAGCTCCAGCTCGCCGCCGACCACGGGCTGCCCGCCCTCGTCCACACCCCGCACCGCGACAAGCTCGCGGGCCTGCACCGCACCATCGACGTCATCCGCGAATCGAACCTCCCCCCGGAGTTCGTCCTGCTCGACCACCTCAATGAGACAACCGTAAAGGCCGCCACCGACAGCGGCTGCTGGGCCGGGTTCTCCATCTACCCGGACACCAAGATGGACGAGGACCGGATGGTCGCCGTCCTCAAGAACCACGGCACCGAGAAGATCCTCGTCAACTCGGCCGCCGACTGGGGAAAGAGCGACCCCCTCAAGACCCGCAAGGTCGCCGACGCGATGCTGAAGGCCGGCTTCACCGAGGACGACGTCGACCAGGTCCTGTGGCGCAACCCGGTCGCCTTCTACGGCCAGAGCGGCCGCCTCCAGTTGGACGTCCCGGCCCCCGACGCACTCCACGAGGGCAACTCCATCCTGCGCGGCGGGGAGTGAGGCCATGCGCTTCCGCCACCCGGACGGCTCCACCGTCCACCTCGCCTACTGCACCAACGTCCACCCCGCCGAAACCCTCGACGGCGTCCGCGCCCAGCTCCGCGACCACTGCGAACCCGTCCGCCGCCGACTCGGCCGGGACCGGCTCGGCATCGGCCTCTGGCTCGCCCGGGACGCGGCCCGCACCCTGATCAACGACCCCGCCGAACTCCGCTCCCTGCGCGCCGAACTCGACAGCCGCGGCCTCGAAGTGGTCACCCTGAACGGCTTCCCCTACGAAGGGTTCGGCGCCGACGAGGTCAAATACCGGGTCTACCGGCCGGACTGGACCGAACCCGACCGCCTCGCCCACACCACCGATCTCGCCCGCCTCCTGGCCGCCCTGCTCCCCGACGACGCGGCCGAGGGCACCATCTCCACCCTGCCGCTCGCCTGGCGCACCCCCTACGACGGCGACCCCGAGGCGAGCCGCACCGCACGCGCCGCCCTCACCACGCTCGCCCAGCGCCTCGACGCCCTGGCCGAGATGACCGGCAAGTCCATCCGCATCGGCCTCGAACCGGAACCGGGCTGCACGGTCGAGACGACCACCGACGCGATAGCGCCCCTCACCGACGTCGGCCACGACCGGATCGGCATCTGCGTCGACACCTGCCACCTCGCCACCTCCTTCGAGGACCCCGGCACCGCACTCGACGCCCTGGCCGCCGCCGGCGTCCGCGTCGTCAAGTCCCAGCTCAGCGCCGCTCTGCACGCCGAGCACCCCCACCTGCCCGAGGTCCGCACCGCGCTCGCCGCGTTCGCCGAGCCCCGGTTCCTGCACCAGACCCGCACCAGCACCGCCGCCGGACTGCGCGGCACCGACGACCTCGACGAGGCGGTCGGCGGCCGGGCGCTCCCGGACTCCACCCCCTGGCGCGCGCACTTCCACGTACCGCTGCACGCACCCCCGGCGCCCCCGCTGACCTCGACGCTGCCCGTGCTCCGGGACACCCTCGCCCGGCTCGTCGGCGGACCCGCGCCCCTGACCCGGCACCTGGAGGTGGAGACGTACACCTGGCAGGCGCTGCCCGCGGAACTGCGGCCCCGCACCCGAACCCAGCTCGCCGACGGCATCGCCGCCGAACTCACCCTCGCCCGCGACCTCCTGGTCGACCTCGGCCTCAAGGAACTGCCATGACCGACGAAGCCGGCCCCGGCCCCACTCCCCTCCTCGTCCTCGACGTCGTCGGCCTCACCCCTCAGCTCCTGGCCCACATGCCCAACCTCGCGGCGCTCGGGAAGCAGGGCGCGCAGGCCCCCCTCTCCACCGTGCTGCCGGCCGTCACCTGCGCCGCCCAGTCGACCTTCCTCACCGGCACGATGCCCGCCGAACACGGCATCGTCGCCAACGGCTGGTACTTCCGCGAGCTCGGCGACGTCCTGCTGTGGCGGCAGCACAACGGGCTCGTCGAGGGCGACAAACTGTGGGACGCGGCCCGCCGCGCCCACCCCGGCTACACCGTCGCCAACATCTGCTGGTGGTACGCGATGGGTGCCGACACCGACTGGACGGTCACCCCGCGCCCCGTCTACTACGCCGACGGCCGCAAGGAACCCGACTGCTACACCCGGCCCCCCGCCCTGCACGACGAACTGACCGACAGGCTCGGCACGTTCCCCCTTTTCCACTTCTGGGGCCCTGGTGCCGACCTGGTCTCCTCCCAGTGGATCATCGACGCCACCCGGCACATCATCGCCACCCGCACCCCCGACCTCGCCCTCTGCTACCTGCCCCACCTCGACTACGACCTCCAGCGCTTCGGGCCCGGCGACCCCCGCTCCCACCGGGCCGCCGCCGACCTGGACCGGGCGATCGCCCCACTGCTGGCGGACGCCCGGGCCGAGGGCCGTACGGTCGTCGCCCTCTCCGAATACGGCATCACCCGCGTCGACCGCCCCGTCGACATCAACCGCGCACTGCGCCGGGCGGGCCTGCTGGAGGTCCACACCCAGGACGGCATGGAATACCTCGACCCGATGGCCTCCCGGGCCTTCGCCGTCGCCGACCACCAGCTCGCCCACATCTACGTACGCCGCCCCGAGGACCTGGAGGCGACCCGGGCCGCCCTCGCGGACCTGCCCGGCATCGACCAGCTCCTCGACGACGAGGGCAAGAAGGCCCAGCACCTGGACCACCCTCGCTCCGGCGAACTGGTCGCCGTCGCGGAGAAGGACGCCTGGTTCACGTACTACTACTGGCTCGACGACGCACGCGCCCCCGACTTCGCCCAGCTCGTCGAGATCCACCGCAAGCCCGGCTACGACCCCGTCGAGCTCTTCATGGACCCCCAGGATCCCTACGTCCGGGTCAAGGCCGTCTCGGCGGTCGCCCGCAAGAAGCTCGGCATGCGCTACCGCATGGCGGTCGTCCCCCTGGACCCCTCACCCATTCGCGGCAGCCACGGCCGCCTCCCCGAGAGCGACGACGAAGGTCCGCTCATCCTCTGCTCCACCCCCCACGCGTTCACCGACCGGGTCAGGGCCACCGAAGTGAAGTCCCTGCTCCTCAAGCTTGCCGGACTGCACTGACATTCCCTGTCACGCACCCGGCACCGCACCGCTCACCCATGTCACCCAAGGGAGTCACGCGAACATGAGCCGCACCTCCAAGGACACCGAACTCGCCCGCAGACTGAGCCGCCGCAACATCCTGGGCGTCGCCGCCGGAGCCACCGCGGCCACGATCATCGGCACGGCGAGCGCCCAGGCAGCCGACCGGGGCCAGGGCCACGGGCACGACAACGGCCACGGTCACGACCACGGACATGGGCACGGACACGGACACGGCAAGGGCAAGCCCGTCCTGCCCCCCGGCCGCCTCGGCATCCAGCTCTACAGCCTCCGCGACCAGATCTCCACGCTGGGCTTCGCGCCGGTCTTCGCCGAACTGGAGAAGTACGGCTACGACGAGATCGAACTCGCGGGCTACACCCAGGGTTCGGCCGGCCCCATCACCCTGGCCCAGCTCAAGCGGCTGGCCCGGGACCACGGCCTCAACCCGATCGGCAGCCACGTCGGCTACTACGACGACAACAACCCCGGTGCCTACACCTTCGCCCAGAACCTGGAGAAGGTTCTCGACGACGCCCAGGCTCTCGGCCTCAAACACATCGGAACGGCCTCCGGCCCGTTCCGCTACGGCTCCACGGTCGACGGCTGGAAGCGGGCGGCCGACGACTTCAACAAGTACGGCGCGGCCGCCCGTAAGCGGGGCATGAAGTTCTACCAGCACAACCACGCCGAGGAGTTCTCCTTCGCGACCGACAAGCCGAACGTGCGCCTCTACGACGTCCTGCTCGCCGAGACCGACCCGGACCTGGTCTACCTGGAGCTGGACATCTACTGGGCCTACTGCGCCCAGTTCCGGTTCAGCAAGCGTGTCGACGGCACCCCGGCCCCGCTCGACCCGCTCAAGTACGTCCTGAAGCACCCGAACCGCTACCCGCTCTTCCACGTCAAGGACGGAGTCCGCGACGAGACGACCCGCGACGGCTACCGCATGTCGGACGTGGGCGACGGGGACATCGACTACAGGACGTTCCTGTCCAAGGTCACCAAGCGCACGCACCACGGCCGGACCTACCACCACTGGCAGGCCGAGCACGACAACCCGGTCGAGTCGCTCGCCTTCGCCCGCAAGTCCAGCGAGCACCTGCACTCGCTGCGCGAGGGACGCTGCGGCGACTGACGCGAGGGGCGTAAGCCGGCCGACAGCCCGACGCAGGCCCGGCCGCCGGAAGCACTCCGGCGGCCGGGCCGCTCCGCTCGACACACCGCGTCCCCTACCCGATGCCCTGCCGGTCCGGAAGCAGGGCGAACTCCCGATCGGCGGCCACCGGTACGTTCCGCTCCACGGTCTGCACGAGCAGCTCACGATGTCTGAGCAGCGACTCCTTCCGCTCCTCGGGGGCGAGCAGCAGCAGATCGTCGAGCCCCGCCATGAGCCGGCGCGTCACCTGGGGGCTGCCGGCGACACACCAGCGGATCTCCTCGAAGGCGAGGTCGACGAGGCCGTCCCACCCCGGTACCTCCTGCACCAGCCGCACCCGCCCGGCCCGGTCCCGGTGGTGGACGGTGCCGAGCGGCAGACCGGCCACGGCCGCGAGTAGCTGCACGATCCGGTCCAGGCACTGCACGGCGGTCGTCGGATCGTTCACGGACGTCGACAGGGCGCGCAGCGCGATGTCGACGAGCTGACGCAGCCCGAACGCCAGATCCTGGTGCAGGGTGCGCTCCACCGAGACGGAGACCGTGTAACGCAGCCGGCGCCGGGGCGGCCCGGCCCCGCCGTGGACGGCGAGGACCGGCGTTCCCGGCACCACGAAGTCGCCGATCCGGGGGATGAGCCGCAGAACGACGTCCTCCCGCCGCGCGACCCGGACCAGACGCGCCGTATTGACGTCCCGCAGCACCCCGGCCCGCCCCTCGTGCATCACCCGCGCGGTCTCGGGCCCCGGCTCGTCCTCTCCCCGGGGCCCTCTCGGCATCCGGCCCAGCACCCGGAACGAGTCCCGCGCGATCTTGTCGACGACCGGCCCCACCTGCATCAGCCGCAACGTCGCGCTCACGTAGATCACGAACAGCAGCAGACTCAGCCCGAGCAGCACCAGGATGAGCAGACTCTGCACCAGCGGGACCGAGACGACCAGGCGCGGGTCCGTCTCGCTCTCGTACGAGGAGAGCACGAGCAGCGAGAAGAGGAACGTCGCCAGGAACACCGTCAGCGTGAGCTTGCTGATCCGGCTCCTGACGAAGATCCGCACCACCCGTGGCGTCAGCTGACCGCTGGCCATCTGTACCGCGACCAGCGAGATGCTGAACACGACACCGATGAAGGTCATCATCGCGGAGCTGATCGTGGTGACGATCGTCTTGGTGTCCTGGGAGAACGCGATGACCTGGCTGAGCTCGTCGTACGCCTCCTCCCGCCGGAGCAGCGAGACGATCGCGTCGTCCAGCTCGGTGGCGGCCAGCCACAGCGCGAACACGCAGACGAACCCCATGGTCGGGGCGAACCAGAACGTGTCGCGCAGATGCTCGCGCAGCGGGGACAGCGGACGGGGCCGGCGGTAGCCGCGATCACTCATGGACGCGAAGGTAGTCCCGCGACCTCCGCAGACCGGGGAGGCCGAGGTCCCACCGGCACGCCGCACCGCACTGACCACCGGATATGCGGGTGAAGGGCACGCCGAACCCCTGGTATTGTTTTCCATGTCGCCGCGGGAACACACCGCGAACGACAGACACCTTGTCCGGGTGGCGGAATGGCAGACGCGCTAGCTTGAGGTGCTAGTGCCCTTTATCGGGCGTGGGGGTTCAAGTCCCCCCTCGGACACC